>CAYMKL010000001.1:0-84944 GCA_964390805.1 uncultured Anaerolineae bacterium
TCAGTATATGCCACTGCGTCTACTTTGCCAACTCAGGTTTTATGAGAAAGCCGTGGTCCTGGTATCTGGATGACGATCCTCAGACCCGAAGGGTTTTCGAAACCCTTCGGGTCTTTGCTTCTACAGACCCAGCTCATCCGCTACCCAGCCCAGAGCCAGTTCCTCCAACTTGCCCCGCGTCGGGCGGCCATCCTCATCCCAACCAGCCATCCGGTAGTAGATGGCCTTTGCCGACTCAACCTCCTCGGCAGTGACCGCCACCCCATCGCTCTCGCCACCCTGCAGCGGGATCAGCAACTTGGGCGGCACCGTGTCCGCCTCCGCGCCGCCTCCCTCGCGGGCGTTGAAGGCCCGCAGCAGATTCAGCCGCCGTTCGCCCACTTTCATCAACTCCCACAAGCTCACGTTCCAGCCGGTGACCGCTCGCACCGCATCCACCAACTGGCTGGGGCCGAAGAGCTGCCAGGCCGGTCCCCAGACGAATTGGCACACGCTCAGGCTGTCCATGAGACTGTACAGGTACTGCGTGTAGAGAGCATAGCGCACCTTCTCTGCTCCCAGACTGCCCGCCGGCTGCGGATCAAGCAGGTCCAGCTCGGCTAGGCGACCCTGATAGTACTCCCAGTCCTTCTCCAGCTCATAAGAGGGGTCGTGCTCGTGGGACTGGTGGTCGGCGCCGAAGGGGTTGACGGCGTAGATGAGGGCCAGGCTTCGCTTGACCTGGGGCATGTGGGCGGGCAGCTCGTGATTCTTCACTGCCACCACCAGGTCTTGCCCCGTCCCCAGGATCTCTGCGGCACCGGCGGAGCCCTCCCCCAGCACGCGCCCCAAGCCCTCCCGCTTGCCGATGCGCTCCACCATCTCTACCAGCGCGTCGGCGTTACCGAAGCGAAGTTCGACGCCGTCGGTGTCATCCAGGGTGAGCAGTCCTTGCTCGAAGCAGTCCATGGCCCAGGCGATGGTCGCGCCGCACGAGATGGTGTCCATCCCATACATGTTGCACAGTTGGTTGGCGAGGGATATCGCCGCCAAGTCGGAGACGCCGCAATAGGAGCCCATCGTGCTGAGGGTCTCGTATTCCGGGCCGCCGTAGCGGGGGTTCACCTGATATGGCCCCTCAGTCACTTCCACCACCCGCTTGCAGCGGACCACACAGCCAAAGCAGGTGTCCCGCTCTTTGAGGATGGTTTCGCTCATGGTCTGGCCGCTGATGGCCTCGGCTTCCTCGAAGAAGCCGCTGGCCCAGTTGCGGGTGGGCAGGCCACCCGCTCTGTTCTGGGGAAGAAGAACCTCGGCGGTGCCAGATAACCCCAGCCCGTAGATGTCTGATTCCTCGAAGTGGTCAACTCCCCACTTGGCCAGGGCCTTGACAGCGCCGGGGTCGGCCAGTTCGGGGCGGTTTCGCCCGCGCACGGCCACCGCCTTGAGGTTCTTGGAGGCCATCACCGTACCCATGCCAGTGCGACCGTTGGCGCGATTGGCGTCGCTGATGAGCGCGCCGAAGCCAACCCCCTTCTCTGCTGCCGGGCCGCACTGAAGAACTCGGATGCGCCTGTCGCCCAGTTCCTCGCGAATGGCGTCCTCCACATCAGCGGTGAACTGGCCCCACAGGTGAGCGGCATCCCGCAACTCCACTTCGCCACCGTGCACCCACAGGTAGACGGGTCGCTCGGCCTGGCCGTGAATCACGATGCCGTCGAAGCCGGCGGCTTTGAGTTCCGCTGGCCAGAAGCCTCCGGACTGCGAGTCGCCCACCAGGCTAGTAACGGGGGACTTGGCCGTAGCGCAGACGCGCGATTGCCCAGAGAAGGACGCGCCAGTGACCACGCCCACCATCAGGCTAAGGGTGTTCTCTGGGCCCAGCGGGTCAGCGCCGGACGAGGTATGCTTCAGAAGATAGTAAGCCCCCATCGCGCTCCCGCCCATGTACTTGCGATAGAAGGCCTCGCCGGGCTCCTCTACCTTCACTTCCCCTGCTGTCAAATCAACGTGCAATATCCTATTGTGGTATCCGTAGGTCATAAGTCACCTCCTCGGTTGGGTTATGACAAGACGGAATGCGCAACACGGCGACGTATTGCGTGTTGCGTACTCCGTCTCGACAGCTCATTTCACGCTTTTCACAGCGTCTTCAAACACCGTCAGCGTCTCCGCGATTTCCGGCTCGCCGTGGTCGTAGCAGAGGAACCAGGGTTCCCGGCCGTCGCCGTCGGGCATCACCCCTCGCTCGATCAGGGCCATTGCCAGCCGCTCGTAGAGGGCATCGTCGCCGCCACAATATTCGCGGAAATCGGTCGGCTCCTCATCCGTCCCCAGAAGCAGGCCGAAGATGGGCGGTAGGCCAATGACGTAGTGGGGGATGTCGGCGCGGCTCAGGATGTCGTCAATACCATCCATCAACTTCTGACCATTCTTAAAGATGCTCTCGATGATGGGCTGGGACTCCAGGATCTCCAGCGTGGCGTCAGCGGCCGCAGCGCCGACGACGTTCCCGCTGTAGGTGCCGCCGTGGGCTACCTGACCGTAGCCAATGACTCCCATCACCTCTTCCTTTCCGCCGATGGCCGCGATGGGGAAGCCATTGCCCATGGCCTTGGCGTAGGTGGCCAGGTCGGCCTGCACGCCGAAGTACTCCTGCCCCCCGCCGTTGGCGATGCGGAAGCCGGTTTTCACCTCGTCAAAGATGAGGACGATGCCATAACGGTCGCACAGTTCGCGGATCTTCTCCAGCCAACCAGGCTTGGGCAGGATGCCGGCGGCGTTGCCCAGCAGCGGCTCCACCATGATGGCCGCCAACTCGTGCCAGCGGGCCTCCACCGTCTCCTCCAACCGCTCGAAGTCGTTGAACGGCAGGTTGATGACGTAGTGGCGGATGCCCTCTGGGATGCCGGAGCTCATCTGGACGTTGATGGGGCTGCGACGGGAGCCCAGGGATCCGACCGGCGTCCCGGCCGTGCTGAAGAGGACATAGTCGTGCATTCCGTGGTACTGGCCCTCGAATTTGATGAACCGCTCCCGTCCTGTGTAGCCCCGGGCGATGCGCAGGGCGTGCATCGTCACCTCGGTGCCGGTGTTGCCCAGGCGCACCTTGTCCACGCCCGTCATGCGGGCGACCCGCTCCGCTACTCGGATCTCCAGGGGAGCGGTCCAGGCAAAGAGCGTACCGTCGCGGATGGCTCCCGCCACCCGCTCCACCACCGGCGGATAGCCATGCCCCAGGATGATGGGGCCGAAGGCCAGCCGGTAGTCAATGTAACGGTTCTCGTCGGCGTCCCAGATGCATGCCCCCTCTCCCCGCGTCACCACCAGGGTATGTTCGTCCCCCCAGTAACGAAAGTTGGAGTTGACGCCGTGGGGAATGAACTGCTTTGCCTTCTGAAACAAAGCGTGCGTTTGAGTCAAATTGCGTGTCATTTTGCCTCCTCCTTTGATATGCGAATGATGCGTGAGCCCTACGTTTCACGTTTTACGTTGGACTGCGCTGAGATAGCCGCTGCCCCAACCCAAGCGACTTTGCCTTCCGATAGACCTCGGGCAGGATGGCGGCGTACTCGCCCCAGATGCCCAGGGCGATGTAGACGATGACCTCATGGGGCGACTCTCGGGCCGGTCTCCGCCCCGCCACGATGTCGGGCCACTCGGCGTGGACGCCCTCGGCCCCGAACCGTCCCTCCTGAGCCAGCATCTTCAACTCCGGGATGCGGGGACGGACGTAGTGCCAATCGTCCACCACCACTTTGTCGGCCCCGGTGATGACGTCCAGGGCGACTTCTTGATAAGAGCCCAGTCGAGCCACGAAAGCTCCGGGCCGCAGCCAGGCCCGTTCCACCAAGGGTTGGTCGCCGGTGGTGACGGTGATGACGATGTCGGTCTCGCGCACCACTCGCTCTCGTTCCGCCAGCGGGACAGTCTCGACAGGGAAGTCCAGCTCCGGCTCCAGTTCTGCCACGTAGGCTGCTGCTGCCTGGGGCAGGATGTCCACGATGTAGGCGCGGCGGAGAGAGAAGCGGTGGGTCAAGGCACGCAGATGCATCCGCCCCAGCGTCCCCGCGCCGAAGATGGCTACCGTCGTCGAATCGGGGCGGGCAAGATAGGCGGCGGTCACAGTGGTCGAGGCGCCGGTTTTCAGGGCCGTCACCCACCCGGCCTCCATCAAGCACACCGGCAGGCCCGTTTCGGCGTCGAACAACAGTACCACCGACGAGGTCGTGGGACAGCCGAACCGCTCTGGGTTGCCTGGGAAGAAGCTAAAGGTCTTGACGAAAGCCAACTCCTCACCGGCCAGATAGCCAGAGAAGGGCTTGATGAAGCCGGCTTCACCCACGTTCATGTAAAACTTGTCGCCGCCGACCCGCCCGGCCGCGTCGGCCACGATGCCCTTCTCGGCCAAGTCCACCGCCTCGGCCACGGTCAGGGTCTGCTGGACGTCCGATTCGGTGAGGTATAGGATGCATTCCGGCACAGGCACGGTGTCCTCCCAGTGTAAGAATTCCCCCCTCCCTCGCAGGGAGGGGCCGGGGGAGGGTGGGTCTCGGCAGAAGGGATTTCCACCCCCACCCCAACCCTCCCCCTGCCAGGGGGAGGGCGTCAATGATTCCACCTGGTTTCAACTCTAGAAAATCACTTCCACCAGGGCGTCCTTGAAAACCCCCAGCGCCTCCTCGATCTGCTCCTGGGTGACGACCAGCGGCGGGATCCAGCGGACGGTGTTGTCCCATGGGCCGCAGGTGAGGAGCAGCAGGTGCCGCTTGAGACAGCCCTTCACCACCGCCTTCGCCAGATCTGTGGCAGGGGCGCCATCGGGAGTGGTGAACTCGGCCCCGACCATCAGCCCCAGCCCCCGCACATCGCCGATGACGGGGAAGTCACTTTGCAGTGCCCGCAGCCGTTCCATCAACAGCGCGCCCATCCGCTGCGCGTTCTCCAGCAGGCCCTCCTCCCGGATGACGCGGATGCTGGCCACAGCAGCGGCGCAGGCGACGGCGTTGCCGCCGTAGGTGCCGCCGTGAGAGCCAGGGATCCAGCGCTCCATCAACTCCCGCCGGGCGGCGATGCCTGACAGCGGCAGTCCCGAAGCCAGCCCCTTGGCCATGGTCATGATGTCCGGCTCGACGGCGAAATGCTCGATAGCGAACCACTTGCCGGTGCGCCCAAAGCCTGACTGGATCTCGTCGGCAATGAGCAGAAAGCCGTGCTCGTCGCAGATGCGGCGCAGGCTCGCCAGAAAGCCGGGCGTCGGCACCACGTACCCGCCCTCCCCCAGCACCGGCTCCACCAGGATGGCCGCCGTCTCGAAGGGGGCGGTCTGGGACTTCAGCAGCAGCTCTAGTTCCCGCAGGCAAAAGGCCTCGGTTTCCTCCGGGCTCCAGCCGTAGCGGTAGGCGTAGGGATAGGGGGCGACAAAGACCCCGGCTGGCAGGGGCTGGTAGCCGGCGCGGTAGATGGTCTTGGAGGTAGTGAGGGCCATCGCCAGGGCCGTGCGACCGTGGAAGCTGCCCTGGAAGACGATGACGTTAGGCCGGCCCGTGGCGTGGCGGGCCAGCTTGACCGCCCCTTCCACCGCCTCCGCGCCACTGTTGGAGAAGAAGAAGGAGTCCAACCCCTGCGGCACAATCGTCCGCAGCTCTTCCGCCAGCTCCAAGAGCGGCGGGTGGAAGATGATGTTGGCCTGGCCGTGCATGAGCTTGGCCGCCTGTTCCTGGATGGCCTGGACCACTTTCGGGTGGCAATGGCCAGTGTTGGTCACGCCGATACCGGCGGTGAAATCCAGGTAGCGGGTGCCATCCTGGTCGTAGACGTAGGTCCCTTCTGCCCGCTCCGCCACGATGGGGGTGATACGGCTCCAGACGGGCGAAATCAAATCCGCAATGTTCTTTTCCATAGTTTCCCTCCAAGCATGCTTTTTGCTTTCACTTGTTACCTCTTTCCCTGCACCACTCCCCATGCCTCATAGATGACCTTGAGGGCGGCGAAGGAGGTGATGTCTGATTGATCCAGTGGTGGGGCTACCTCTACGACGTCCATGGTCCGTACTGGCAGTCCCTGGAAGACCACTCGCACCAGTTCCAGCAGGTCCCGGGTGGTCAGCCCAACCCCCTCCGGATAGCCGGTGCCAGGGGCGTAGGCCGGGCCCAGGCCATCAATGTCCAGGGTAAGATACACGGATTGCACATCCCCTAGCTTCTCCACCACCTCCTCAGCGATCGCCTCTATGCCCCGCCGGTAGCACTGGCGGGCGGTGTAGTAGGGAATCTCGGGGTGCGCCCTCAGGAAGTCCCACTCCTCCCGAGCAAACGAACACAGCCCAACGAAAACCAGATGCTCAGGCTCCAGGCCGGACAACTCCAGAGCGCGCCGCGCCGTACAGGCGTGGGACCAGCGGTGTCCTTCGTAGATGTCGAACAGGTCGGGGTGGGCGTCAAAGTGCAGGACGCCAAAAGGCCCGTCTACGGCCTGGTTGAAGGCCCGCATCAGAGGGATGGTCACCGAATGGTCCCCGCCCAGGAAGAGGGCTAGAGGATGCTGGAGCACCTCCACCGCCCGGTCTTCCACCGCCTGAAAATAGCGGGGCCACTCCAGATCGAGAGGGACGTCCCCATAATCTCGCACCCGCAGGCTGAGCGGCTGCCCTTCCTCAGCACAAGGAGACAAGTGAGAGGACAACTCCCGCAGCCTGGCGGGGGCGAAGGCCGCTCCGCGACGGAAGCTCGCCGCTCCGTCGAAGGGCACTCCCAGCACACCCACTTCGGCGGCCGTGAGCGAAGCGGCATTGTCGCTAGTCAACCCACTCCAGAGATACCTATGGGGTGGATGAAGGGAATCAGTCACTGTCATTGTCCCCCTCTCCCTACCACATGGTACTCCTCCACTCGCTCGTGGATCTCGATGCCCCGCTTGCGCAGCTCGGCGAATAAGATGCCGGGATCAATGGCCGTCTCCGGTGGCACGACGCCTTTCACTTTGACATCGCCCCGGCCGATCATCTGCGCGCCGATGCTCAGTGGGATGGCAATGTTCTTGTAGTAGGCTGCCTGGCCGCCCCATTCCTCCATTGACGGATGGCGGTTCCAAAGCTTAATCTTCACGTCGCGCCCGTCCCTCCTGCCATAGACCTCCACCACCAGACCGTAGGCCCACAACGGAGTCTCTTTGCTGGCCGGCAACTGGAGGAGCAACTCATACACCATCTCGAACGCCGTGGTCTCGATTCCCTTGACGGTGAGTTTCTCCTCGTTGTAAAAGCCCGCTTCTAGCAATGCCTTGGCCAGCCGCATAGCGTGGGGCGGGAAGCAGCCGTGCACGGACACGGCCTTGGCCCCCAGGCTCTTGGGCATGGTACGGGTCTCCGGATGGGGGATGTAACAGACCTCCTGCTCGCCGATGGGGCCGGGGAAGTTCACCGTCTTGAGACCTTCAAATGGGCCAGCCAGGTGGAACTCACCGTCCTCGTAGTACAGCCGCTCCTCGATTTCGGGATGGAATTCCCAGAGGAAGGTGATGAGCAGGCCAGGGGCGGGAGCCGGGCAGCGAAAGGCGGCGAAGTTGATCTGGATCTCGTCCACCTCGTCCAGTTGATCCGCCCCCCGTCGGGCCATGGCGTTGGTGATGCCGGGCGTGGCGCCGACGCCGGGGATGAAGACGATGCCCTTCTCTTTGGCCGCAGCATCGTAATCCCACTGGGTCTCCTCGGTAGAGACGTCCAACCCACTGACGCCAGCCTCGACGCAGGCTTTGGTGACGGCCAGGTCGTACTTCCAGGGCAGGCCGTTGAGAATCACATCAAAGTTCTTGAACAGCCTGACCAGGCCATCGTAGTCTTCAGCGTCCACCTTGACAACTTTAACCCGTGGATCGCCAATCTCAGCGGCCAGCTTCTCCGCCGCGGCGACGTTGTAGTCGCCGATGACGATGGCTTCCGCTTCGTCGAAGTCGGAGAACTCGGCCAGATCGCGTGTGGCGTGTTGGCAGACGGCGCCAGCGCCGCCCAGGGATAGTACTTTCATGATTCACTCCTTTCTTTTCTCGTGGCCCTTCGCTCGCTCCCCCTCGCAGGGGGAGGGCTGGGGTGGGGGTGGGACTTCGAAGGCCAGAATGAGCCGAACTCAGGGAATCTTGCCCGCTTGCGGGGGCCACCCTCCCCCAGCCCCTCCCTGGGAGGGAGGGGTGAATGCTCACCCCTTGTCAAAATCGGCAACGGCTCTGTATCCTCCAGTAAGTGCTGAGAGGGCGATGCCTCCCAGACCGATGGTTACGCCCATGATAGCCAGGGCCTGGACAGGCCCTCGGGCGTTGACCAGCCAGCCGCCCAGCAGGGCCATGCCCACCTCGGCCAGGGAGACAACCGCCTCGGCCAGGCTGTAGACGCGCCCTCGCACCTCGTCAGGGGTGACCTCAGCCCACAAAGCATTGTCCATCAACCAACTGGCTCCCCAACCTATCCCGCTGGCGAACCACAGGAACAAGAGGGCAACCAGCCCTGGCTTTCCCAGCACTGACACGTAGGCCAGGCCAGCCAGCACCACGCCTCCCACCAGGAGACGCTGGCGGGGCAACACGCGGGCATAGCGGCCCAGGACGTAGACCCCCAAGGCCATGCTCAGGGAGATAGCCCCGCGCAACAGGCCGAACTCCTGTCCGCCCAGCCCCAGGATGTCGGTCAGGTAGACGACGGCGGCCACGTCGGGGGCAGACCAGCCCACAGCAGAGATGCAATTCAATAGCACCAGATAGCGCAACACCGGCGTCCCGACCAGGATTCGTATCCCCTCCCGCAGGTCGCGCCAGATCATCTGCAATCCCAGACTCCCCCGGTTCCCCGCCGACGGGTCGGGGATGACCACCCTCAGGGAGAAAACGGTGGCTGCCAGAAAGCAACCCACGACCACGAAGAAGGTCGGTTTGGCTCCCACCAGGCTGACCAGCCAGCCACCCAGGGGAGGGCCCACGACGTTGGCCGCGTTGTAGGCCACGATGTCCAGGGAGGAGCCCCGCACAAATAACTTCTGCCCGGTGACAGCGGGCAGGGCTGCGGCTCGCACGATCTGGGCCACCGGAGCCAACAGGCTGCTCAGGAAAACCAGGGCGTACACCTGCCCCAGAGTGGAGGTAAAGGGTAACAGGGCCAGCAAGCCGGTCTGGACGAGATAGGCGACCACCAGCACCGCCTTGCGCTCCAGGCGGTCGGCCAGCAACCCGGCCACGGGGCCAATCACCACCCAGGGCAACAGTTGCAGGGCCAAGGCAAAGGAGAGTTCCTGTGCCGACCCGGTTAGCTCGTACACGTAGAGAGCCACCGCCACGTAGGCGATGGACTGTCCCAAGTGAGCCAGGGCCTGTCCCAGCCACAGGGCGCGGAAATCGCGGTTGGCGAAGACTTCTCGGTATGAATCCCCTCGAAGCAAAGTACATTCCCATCCAGAGCGATAGGCCAAACGGAGTTTGGCACGGTCTACCGGGCTCGTTGGTAAACGATGTCTCCCCCAATCACAGTCATCTCGACGGGGATGTGTTTGATGTGACCCGGCTCGACCTCAAAGGGATCCTCCCCCAGCACAACGAAATCGCCCAACTTGCCCACTTCCAGCGAGCCCCGATCTGCCTCCTGAAAGGCGATGCGGGCCGCGTTGATGGTGTAGAGCTCCAGCCCTTCTTGCATGCCCACCCGCTCGGCTGGATTGGAGTGGTTGACGGCAGCGTGCACACCGATCAGGGGGCCCAGCGGCGTGACGGTGCTGTCGGAGCCGCCGGCGACCAGCAATCCTGGGCGCATCAGGGTACAGACGGGATCGGCTCTCCAGGCGCGCTCCTTGCCCAGGGCGGTGTAATACGTGGTGTGGGGCCAGTAGTGATTGAAAGGCGGCTGGATAGCCAGGGCCACCCCCAACCGTTGAGCTCGTTGGATCTGTTCTTCGCGGATGACCTCACAGTGCTCGATGCGGTGGCGGTGGTCGTCGCGGGGGTGAGCGGCCAGCGCCTTTTCGTAGGCATTGAGGGCCTGCTCCACTGCCGCGTCTCCGACGGCGTGCATGGCCACCTGCAACCCTGCCTTGTGCGCCTTGAGCACGAAAGCGTCAACCACTTCCTGAGAATAGTATAGCGTGCCGCAGCACTCTGGATCGTCGGCGTAGGGCTCGGACAGGGCCGCGGTGTGCGGGCCGACATCGCCATCTAAAAGGATGCAGCCGCCGATACGCGGCAGGCCCAGCTCGAGCACCCTATCCACATCGGTGATCTGATAGAAGAACACAAATCGCAGCGGCAGCGACGGGATAGCGGCCAGGAACTCCTCGGCCGCCTCATTGTCGCCGCCAGCACCACCCTCCAGTGCGTGGACAGTGGTAAGTCCCACTAAATGGGCCTTTTCAATCGCCTGAGCGACCATCGCGGCAGCTTTCTCATCTGTGCCGAAGTGCTCGCCAAACCTAGCGAATGCCTGGTTGTTGGCCTGGCCAGCCAGCAGACCGTTGGGTCGTCCCCTGACGTCGCGCATCACGCCGGGGGTCTCTTCGGGAAAGGCCAGCAGCTCCAATCCACGGCCGTTCACGGCGGAAGCGTGCCCTGTCACACCAATCAAACAGACCGGGTTATCCGGGGCGACGGCGTCCAGCGCTTCGATGATCGGGCTGAACTTCTCGGTATTCAGGGCGTATTCGGTGAAGCCCATACCAAGGATGGGGTCGCCGGGCGGCATCTCAGCCACGGCCTGGCGAATGATGGCTTGCAGGGCCGCGTGATCGTTGGCCGCGCTCACATCCAGCGCGGCCAGGCTCAGAGCGGTCCAGAGAAAATGAGCGTGGGTGTCAATGAAACCGGGCAACACCGTCTTGCCGGTCAGATCGAGCACCCTCACGCCCTCGGCGTGGGGTGCAACGTTTCCCCACGTCCCTACGGCGACGATGCGGCCATCGCGCACCGCCAGCGCCTCGGCTCGGGGCTGTTGCGGATTCATTGTTGTCAGGTTGGTATTGCAAAGCGCAAGGTCATTGTTGAACATCGGGTCTCCTTCACACTACAGCGGATTGAGAAATCATTGGTGTAGCTTGGTGTGTAGCCGCTGATATTGGGTCCGACAGGGGTTGCCGTCGGCCAACCATACATCGGCGGTATCCAGGTCCATGATGATTGAAACGACGGTGACGTACTGCTCTACCTGCGGAAACCGCGAATCATGGTGAGAGCAAATGGAATTGGGCCGGTCAAAGTGGTCGGCCAGTATCTCCTTCAGGGCTGTCACGTCGCAGTCGCCGCGGTGTTGTTCAAGAAAGCGATTCATACGGCGGTGACGAAAGAGGCTACCAGGCCCATTCCAGAGCTCTACATCCTTCAGGTTGAAACCGGGACAGACAAAGTGGTTTGCGTGGCCATAGACGCCACCTTCTGGGAAGGCTATGAACACCCGCGAATAGTCTCCCGGCGCAGCCTCGACGTTGATGGCCTCCCCGTCGCGATGGGCAATCAAGTAGTTGGCCGACGAGGCCCGCGGATGGTACGTGATGGCGCTCAGCGCGCCGGCCATGGCCTCGGCTTCCAGGATGCCACGCAGGATGGCGTGGTATGGCACGCCCGGTTTGCCCTTGTCCTGATCCGTCACCAATGCGTTGGTCACCAAACCGATGCCGGCCGAGTTCATGCCGGTCTTGGCCAGCAAGCCCGCCTCGACCACGGTGACGAAATCGGCGCCCTTAGCAACCTCGGCTTCCAGTATGATGACGGTTTCAGCGGCTTCTGCTTTCCAGTCCCAGTTTTGTCCAACGAGAGTATGCCCGTCGGCGGTGGCTTCGGGGAGGGCCACGAACGCCGTGCACTCGTGGGCTGCGGCGCGGGCCACGGCAGCGAACATGATCTCGGTGCGCACGTTCAGCGCCAGAATGTCGCCAAAAGCCAGGCCGGCGCCTTTGGCGATGCCACGCATTTCGTCGAGAAAATGCGCACGGTAGGCTTCGATAGCCGGCGCGTAGGTGTGCGCGTGCTTGACGACGCTCGGCCAGTCCCATCCGGCATAGTGCTCGAAGATCTCTCGATAGACCTCGACGTTGTGCCTGATACGTTGTGCGGCCTGCGTGCCATATTGCTGACCGCGCTCAAAGGCCCCACCACTCACTTGAACTCGGGGAAATGATAGTTTGGACATATTGTACCTCAAGTCCTAGCCCCATCGGTAGCGCACGCCATATTCCCCGCGCGGATAGCGCCAGGTGATGGCTCCGTGAGGGCAGACCGCTCGACACGAACCACATTCCAGACAGCCTTCGCAATTGTACACCATTTGGCCGCCTCCCCACCAGTACAGCTCGGCCGGGCAGACGATGGTGCAGGGGCGTTCCTCGCACGCCAGGCACAGCTCTGTCTGGATCACGATGTGCGGTTCGGGATCGGGTTTGGAGATCACTGTGGCCAGTTTTGCATCCAGGTGGGCTTCCATCGGCATCTCCTACTTCCGCGCCTGCTGTCTGCGCCAGCGAAAGGTGTCTACCCAGGTGGCTAACCCCAGCGGCCAGCGGACGTACCAAGGAGCCATTGGCTTGACCAGGCTGTGATAGAACTCGCCCCATAGGGAATAGGAATGCTGGCCCTCTCCCATCACCCAGCGGTCGAAATAGCGCCTGGCAATGCGGAGCAGACGGTCCGGATACCGATGACGGATTTCATCAAACCAGCCTTCGCGCTGCCAGGCATGGCGAGCCTCTCGCTGCGTTTCGATCAGCCCTTCTTCATCCAGAAAGTCTCGATAGACAGCCAGCGTGGTCTTGGAGAAATCGCCCTTTTCGCAAGCGTGCTTTACCGCGCGGGCCGCTGCTGCTCCGCTGGCCATCGCCGGCCAGGATCCCACTCCGTCTTCAGTTGTGAACTTGCCTGCGTCCCCGGCCAGAAGCACGCCGTCTCCATACAGGCAACTCAGATCATCCACACCGCCCCAGGGGATGAGATGCGCCTGGTACTCGCGCAGCTTTGCACCCTGGATCAGGCGGGCGATGTACGGGTGGCGCTCGCGTGCCGCCAATACATCGTAAAGAGGTACACCACACGTCTGCAACACGTCGAGCGGCGCCTCGGCAGTCAGGGAGAGCGAATCCCGGTTCGTATAGAGCTCTGTATAGTATGCTTTCTTACACCCAGTGGGGCCGGAGACGAGGCCGCTTCCGCTTACGAGGCCGCCAAATTGCAGAATGACTCCCTCGCCTGGCTGTAGGGCGAAGCGTTCCTCGATCTGTTCGGCGGGCAGGTCGAGCACCTGACGCACGATCAATGAGACCTCGGCAGGCTGCGGTGGGGAGCGCAGGCCCGATTTTTCCGCCACCGTCGAGTTCACGCCGTCCGCGCCGATCACCACCCGCGCCCGCAGATCGCCCCGCCGGGTGTGCACTCCGGCCGCACGCCCATTCTCCCACATCAGGTCCTCGACCAGCGTGGCGGGGATTAGCTCCGCGCCGGCGTCCACCGCCTCCTGCGCAAACCAGGCGTCGAACTCGGAGCGGAACACAGTGAAGCCCGGATGATCGTACGAGAGACGGCGGTAGTTGCGCAGGGCGGGCAGGCGCAGCACTTCATCTTGGCCCAGGATGCAAATGATCTCCTCAGTGATGCAGCGTTGCAACGGGGCCCGCTGGCGGAAGTCGGGGACGAGGGCATGCAACCTGTGGGTGACGAGCACTCCGCTCATCACGTTCTTCTCGCCGGGCCGTTTCCCACGCTCAAAGACAACCACGTCCAGGCCATCGCGGGCCAGTTGCAGCGCCGCCGCTGCGCCCGCTGGTCCTGCACCGACGACGATACAGTCGTGAACGTGCTCAGCCGTGACTGAAGCACCAGCGCTGACCTCCGCTGGCCCTGCACCGACGACGGCGTCAGCCAGGCAGTCGTGAACGTGCTCAGCCACGTCGAGCCTCCATCTGGGCGCGTTTCTGGATGCGGTCGAGCTCTCGCTCGACATCCTCATCGAGAGGCAGCGGTTGGTGAGTCGCCAGGAGATGGTCCACTTTCTCGCGGGCTTCCTCCAGCAGCATGGGCCGGCCAGCGGCTTCCCACGCCTCAAAGGTATCGTGCCAGCCAAGCTGGGGGACGCACCACTCGCCCCCACGGAGGCCCTTCACTGTGGAT
This sequence comes from uncultured Anaerolineae bacterium, assembly GCA_964390805.1. Taxonomy (GTDB): domain Bacteria; phylum Chloroflexota; class Anaerolineae; order VGOG01; family VGOG01; genus CAYMKL01. The sequence goes on from CAYMKL010000001.1 coordinate 14,098, forward strand.
CGCTCGGCTATGAAGCTACCGCCTGGGCCAATGCCGTGAATCACGTCCTCCAGCCATTTGCCCTCGTCGGAGGCGATGCCCTGGCTAGCCCGCTTGCACATTCTAAAAACCTCAACGTCAATCAGCAGTTGCTCCAGGCTGAGGATCATTGAGCCGCCCAACAAACCGGGCCCTACCAGGATGTCTGGCCAGGACAGCAGCGGCAGCATCACGTTCAACGCCCTCTCGTAGCCGGGCTGGATGCCGGGGACGTAGTGATCCGTCCCTCCGCCAGTACCCTCTACCGGCAGGCCATAATAGCGGGCCATCTCGACGGCGGCAGCGCTCATCAGCCCGTTCTCAATGGCGCCACCGCTGTATCGCCCAGAGCGTGGATCCATGGTAGATAGCGCAGGGGCGTAAATGAACGGCGTGCCCGGCGCACCAGCCTGCACCATGCAGAGCATGGCCAACACCTCACAATTACCGAGCACGGTGGTGGAGATCAGGCTGCCGGGGGCCGTGGCGCCCATCAGCGGCATGGGCATGACGGCCACCGGGATGTCCCAGCCTAGCAGCGCCAGGTAGGCATCGGTGTACGGCCCCTCGATGACCAGCGGCGACTGCGGGCAAAGCAGGAACGACAGCGGATGCTGGCGCCGGATGGTCTCCTTGTCGCCAAAGATCACCTGCAACACTTCCAGCAGCCACGGCGCGTGCTCAGGGCTGCTGGTCGCATCCTGCATGTGCTTGGAAAAGCTGCCGAAGACATCGCGCAAATATCGGACGTAGTCGGCCATCGTGTCGCCCCGATCGCTTGCTTCAATCATGGCCCAGTAGACGCCGACCTCGTCCAGGGCGTCTATCAGGCGAGTCGCCTCCAGCCAGTCGCTCAGCGTACCAGGACGCCGCCCTCCGGTCTCCCGATCGAGGGCAAACATGGCCTCGCCATCTACCAGCAGCGTACAATCGCCGCCATTCATGTGCAAGTCCCAGCCCGGCCTGCGTGCCCCCAGGGTGAACTCCGTGGGCGCGGAGCGAAGCGACTCCTCAACCAGCGTCCGTGGGAAGCGCACCATGTTGGTGCTCTCGTCTACCTCCGCCCCAGCATCCTTGAGGATCTGACGACCCTGGGCTGTGTCCACCCGCAGGCCGGTTTTGGCCAGAATGTTCAGCGTGCGCTCGTGCACCTGCGCCCGCTCGTCTTCGGAAAGAACCTGCAACACCGTTCGCACAGCTTGCCTCCCTGGTAGGTTCGTAGGCTCGTAGATTCGTGGATCCGTAACTTCGTAGATTCGTGAATTCGCCTACGAATTTACGAATCTACGAGTTTACGGACTTATTTCCCGCTCCGCTGCCTGGAGTATCCTGGCCAATTCCCCCCGCTGCGCCTCCCCCAGCGGCTTCGGGCGGTAGTTCTCCAGAATCCAGTTCGTTTTTTCGCGGGCCACCTCAATGGGATCGCGGTAGTCACCCCCACGAGTAGGCTGAGTAGTCAGGTCGGAGAACCAAAGTTGGCGGAAGTGGTCGCGAGTGTGGGGGTGATGGAGAAAGTGCCCGCGTGGCCCCACTGCCTCTATCACGTCCAGCGCCAACTCCTCCTGGCTGGTGTCGAGGCCCGCGAGATCCCTGCGAACGTGGTGGTAGACGTCTGTATCCAGGACCATGGCCTCAGGGTAGAGCACCGTGCTGCCCTTTAGCAGCCCCATCCCACTCCCCGTCTCCGCCCCACACAGCGCGCACAGCATGATGCCAACACCATCCCTCATCTCCCAGCCAGGCTCAGGAGCATCCCCGCCAAAGGTGCCGGCCAGGGTGGGCACGCCCCATGCGTGGGCCAGTTCGACCCCCACTGCGTAGATGTACGAGGCGGCGCACAGGTAGGCTCCCGTCCGCGGGTGCATAATACCCGGCATCATCGAGTGGTAGGTTGGCGCGCCGGGGTAGGCCATCTGGATCAGCACCATCGCCGATACCATCTCAGCATCAGCCACGGCGACCGTCCCGGCAAAGGTTGCCGGCGCGGTCGAGCCTGTGTTGGCCATAGACATGAAGCCCACCGGCAGGCCGGCTTCGGCAAAGACCAGCGCTGACTCCATGCCACCTGGGTCCTGCCCCAGGGGAGCTATGGTGCAGATCAGCGACGAGAGAGGCGGGCGCTGGCGCATCGTCGCCTCGTCGCCGGCGATGACCTTGGCCATCTCCACGGCATAGCGGGCCATGGGCTCATCCATCACCGTTTCGGTTTGGATGTGCTTGACGGTGTTGTTGAACGAGGCGTCCAATTCCTGCAAAGGCGCTATGGCCGGGTAGTCCTGGGCGCTGACGATGGGCCAATAGAAGCTGATGGAGGACAGGTAGTCGGCCACGCGCGCCATCTTGGCCACGTCCTCTTTCATCGAACGCCGCAGCTCGCGGGTCTCAAAATCAATCGTCTTTGTCCCACAGCCGTCGGTGGCGCAGTAGAAGGTCGCCCCATTGAGTTTCAGGTCGTGGGACGGTGAGCGCGCGCCCATGGTGTAGTAGCGTGGTGCGTGGGACATGGCCTCCAACACCACATCCGGCGGCAGTTTGACGATCTGGCTCTCGAAATCCACCCGCGCCCCATGCTCAGCATAAATGGCGAGCGCTTTCTCCGAAGGGCAGTGGATGCCGGTCTCCTCCAGAATCCTTAGCGTGGCCGACTTGAGTTGATCCACCTGCTCGTCGTCCAGGATACACAAGTGGTAGCTGGGGACAATCGGTTGCAGTTGGGGTGTTTCGCTATGCATCACTTCACCTCCTCGATTCTATCTGGGTAAGCATTCACCCCTCCCTCTCAGGGAGGGGCAGGGGGAGGGTGGATCCCCACAAACAGACAAGATTCTCTGTGAACTCGACTCGTTCTGGTCCACAAACTCCCACCCCCACCCCAGCCCTCCCCCTCGCAGGGGGAGGGAGCGAGCAATTACCTATCTGGGATGGATTGGCAGCGCGATTCGCGACGGATATTCGGCGGTATGGAATATCTGCTGGTTGGCGGTGATGGGATTCACGGCCGTGCCAAATGGCTCTCCGGTGTTCGGATTCCTGTCGTAGCGGTTGAAGTTGCTGCTGGATATCTCAACCCGAATTCGATGCCCTGCCTTCACCACGTAGCTCGTCGCCCACAGGTCAATGGTGTATTCGTACACCCGCCCCGGCTCAATGGGCGACGGATCCCGATCAGGGTCGCGGTAGCTGGCGCGAATGATGCCCTCCTGAATCAGGTGGGCGTATCCATCGGGGAAGACATCAACCAATGTCGCCGTGAAATCAGTATCCACAGCCAACGACGAAGCGTACAGGGTGACGACTATCGGCCCCGTGATTTCCAGGTGCTCTTCGAGTGGCGTCGTGTCGTACACCAGCACGTCCGACCGCTCTGGCAGTTGCGCCCGATCTCGGAGGAACTTGGTACGGGACCAGAGATCCACATCCGCCGTCAAGGCCATGGGATCGAGAGTATCATAGGCGTAGCTATCCTGCGGCTCGGCTGAAGTCGGGGGCTTCTGATTGAGCACACGATCGCTATGAAGGTAGAAGTCGCGATAGGTTGTCCCGGCTGGGGGCCACTCGCCTTCAAAGTGCCATTCGTTGTCGCCGATGGTGAACAGGTGCACCCTGGGAGTCTGGCCGAAGCCATTGCCGGCGCCTTTGAGCCAGTAATCAAAGAAAGCCTGGCACTGATCCCAGTAGGTCGTCGCGCTGGCGTCGCCGATGTCGAGCTGGCCGATGCGATGGGTGTCATCCGTCGAGAACTCGTGATCCCACGGGCCGATCACAAGCCACTGGTTCTCCCTCGCGCTGGCGTTTTCACTGTGCTCTCTCACGCCCAACCAGTCCTCAATGGTTGCTTTCAAAAACACGTCATACCATCCACCAAAGTGCAGGGCCGGTATCTTGATCTGCGCGTATTTCTGGTGGAGATTGATCTGCTCCCAATATGGATCCCTGGTGGGATGTCTGAGCCAGTCCTTGTAGTAGTCGCAGGGAAACTCGGCTTCGTCGTCCATGGATACCAGGGGCAGGTGCCAATAGTCCAGCCTGAGCGGATTCCTGTACTCTTTGGCGTTCATCTCAATCGCCCAGGTGCCCATCGTTTGCAGGCAGAATGCGCCCTGGTTGTAGATCCACGTGCCATAGATGTCCATGGCGGTGGTGCAGGGTGCGATACATCTCAGGTTGGGGTGGCCGGTCGTCGCCGCGGCCCAGGTCGTGTACCCATAGTATGATTCTCCCATCATCCCGATGTTTCCATCGCACCAAGGCTGTCTGGCAATCCAGTCGAGGGTGTCATAGCCATCGCTGGCCTCGTTCACAAACGGGTCCCACTTGCCCTCAGAGCGCCATTTTCCCCTGACATCCTGGGCGACGTAGGCGTACCCTTTCCTGGCCCAGAATCTGCCGACAGCGGGCAGGTAGCAGTAGGATTCACCCTTGCCATACGGCAGCCTTGTCAAGATGACTGGGAACCTCTCCGCGGCCTTTGGACTGTAGACATCTGCATAGAGTCGGATTCCATCGCGCGCTGGGATGGCCACGTTCCTCTCGACCGAAATCTCGTCGTGGAGGTCCGGCGTCTGCGACGGGATGGACATGCGCGGCAGCAGCAAATGCTTTTCCAGCTTTCTCTTGGCCAGTTCCAGTGCCCAGAGAGCGTCTTGAGCGAGAAATCTCCGCATCGTCAGCTTTCGGAACCCAGGTACAGTTGTGTCAAGCCACCGTAGCTATCCACCCTTCTGTCGCGGAAGGGAAACGACCATGCGGTCCTGACCTCTTCAACAAGGGCCAGATCTACAGGGCATACCACTATCTCTTCCTCGTTCTCGGACGCCTCCTTCAATACCTTGCCATCAGGGTCGGCAACGAAGCTGCTGCCCCAGAAGTCAATACCTCCCTGGCCGTCGGGGCTGTCCTCGAAACCGACGCGGTTGACAGCGGCTAGATAGCAGGCGTTGGCGACAGCGTGGCCCCTTTGCACCACTTGCCAGGTGTCGAGATGCCCGGGGTCTGGCTCTGGCCCGCTATAGCCGATGGCTGTGGGGATGAGGATGATTTCGGCACCTCTCATGGCCGTCAGCCTGGCCGCTTCGGGGAACCACTGGTCCCAGCAGATCAGCACGCCGATGTTGGCATACCTGGTACGAAAGGCCCGGTATCCCAGGTCGCCAGGGGCGAAGTAGTACTTCTCGTAATAGTGCGGATCATCGGGGATGTGCATCTTGCGGTACTTGCCCAAGAAGCGGCCATCGGCGTCTATGACGACGGCCGTATTGTGGTAGAGACCCAAAGCCCGTTTCTCGAACAAGCTGGCGATGAGGACGATCTCTAGCTCGGCTGCCAGTTGGCAGAGCTGCCGCAGCGTGGGGCTGTCTGCGTCAATCTCTTCCGCCAAGCTAAACATCTGGCTATCCACGACCTGGGGAAAATAGCGCGCCTTGAAGAGCTCCTGAAGGCATATGATATTCGCACCTTGACCTGCTGCCCTTCTTACATGATCAACGGCTTTCTGATAGTTCTCCTCAACGTCGTCACTGCACGCCATTTGAATCAGACCGATGTTGACCGTTTTTCTCATGCCATCCCCTCGAAAATCCTATTCTGCTCCCAAAGGTTGAGGCTGCGTGACACAGCCTATGGCGCCGCCGTGCTCGATCAGACTCACGGCGTCAATGCCGATCACTTCTCTGTTCGGGAATTGCTCCGCGATGATGACCTTGGCGCGTTCATCGTGGGCGTGGCCAAAGACGGGGACCAACACCACCCCGTTGGCGACCAGGTAGTTGCTGTAGGCCGCATCCGTCAGCGTAGACTTGCGCCAACTGATCGCCCGCGAGGTCTGGTAGACCTGCGGCACGGGCAGAGGCACGAGGGTGAGGGGCTGGCCAGATTCCGTCGTCGCAGCCTGCAATTCCTCACGGGTTTTGACAAACATGGGGTAGCGAGGGTCGTCTTCGTCATCGGGCCAATTATAGAGCACCGTAGACTGGGCGGTGAAGCGCGCCACGATGTCAATGTGCGAATCGGTTTCGTCGCCCCACTTTTCGCACTCGCCCCTGCCCGCGCCGGTCAGCCAGATGAAATGCCTGACACCCAGGTAGTCGCTCAATATCTGCTCGATTTCGGCCTGGCTCTGGCCTGGATTGCGGTGAGGGTCAATGATGGATGGCTTGGTGGCCATGAACATGCCCGTGCCGTTCACCTCCACGGCTCCCCCCTCGAGAACCAGAGGCGGCTTGAAGACAGGCAGTCCCAGTTCTTCTCCGATGATGGATGGCACCTGGTTATCGAGCTGATAGCCAAATCGGTTGCCCCAACCATTGAACTCCCAGTCCGTGATGGCGACATCGCCATCGGCATTGACGACGAAGATAGGGCCATTGTCGCGCGCCCAAACGTCATCGGTGGGGATGATGTAGAAGTCCACATTCTCCAGGCCGATGCCAAAGTATCGGAGTTGATCGGCGACGTGGTCCCTTTGCACCTCATCGGCAACTATGAGGTGGACGTCTTCGTGGGTGTGTAAAGCATCCACCATCATCAGCCACATTCTCTCCAGCTTCATCTCGTAGTCTCGGTATAGCTTCGCTTGCGGCCACTGGAGCCACGTGCCTTTGTGCGTTTCCCATTCGGCGGGCATACGGTAGTCTTGATGATTTGTCACCTTCTCACCCATAACCTCATCCTCAATCGGCCTGCGCGGCTCTCAAGCATCGCCCAGAGCTAAAGCTCGGGGCTAAAAGAACGAAGCCCTACGGGCTAGAATCCCAGCCCCGAAGCATGTCCTGAGCTTGCCGAAGGGGGGCTTTGTTCTCTCAGCGCGGGGATTCATTCCCGCGCGGCGCAGGCTGTTGCTGTGTGACGCAATGCATCATGCCCCCCAGTTCGGCCACCAGCGGTGCGTGTACGCCGATGATCTCCCGACTAGGGAAGTGCTCGGCTATGATGCCCTTCGCCACAGCGTCGTTGACGTCGCCATACACAGGCACCAGCACGACGTCGTTGGCTACGTAGAAATTGGCGTAGAGCCCCAGCGAAAGCACAGACTCGAAGGGCGGAACAGTAGAGGCATTCCTGGTGGAATAGACTCTGGCCTCGGTCACTGGCACGGGTACCAGAGTCAGGGGCTCACCAGACTGGGTCACGGCTTTCTTCAGCTCATCCAAGTGTCGCTTGAAGTAGGGGTAGCGCGGGTGAGATGTTTCGTCGGTCCAACTGTAGAGCACGGTGGCCTCATCCACGAAGCGCGCGGCGCCATCAATGTGCATGTCCGTATCCCCAAGCCCCACTTTCCCTGTAAGCCAGATGATGTGCTCGATACACAGGTACTGTCTCAGCGCGTCTTCGATCTCCTCCTGAGTCCTGCCGGGATTGCGGTTGGGGTTGATGATCGAGCTGCGAGTGGCGAGCAGCGTCCCCTTGCCGTTTACCTCAATACCGCCTCCCTCAAGAGTTATCGGAGCGGTGAACACCGGTACGGACACCATCTCCGCGATTCCCGCCGGAACCTTTCGATCCTTCTCGAAGGGATAGCGCTCCCCCCAGCCGTTGAAGTTCCAATCGGTGGCCGCCACTTGGCCCTTGCCATTCACCAGGAAGATGGGGCCGCTATCCCGCGCCCAGACATCGTTCGTGGGGAAGACGTGAACGTCAAGACGGCTCTGATCGAATCCATAGTACGCTATCTGCCGCTGAAGGTGATCCCTCCCGCGTTCATCCGTCACGACGATGTGCACGGTTTCGTGTTGGTGCAGGGCCTCCGTCATCGCCAGCCAGATGTGCTCCAGGCGCATCTGGTTGCCCGGATAGGGTTCGTCGTGCGGCCATTGCAGCCAGGTGCCCTCGTGGGTTTCCCATTCGGCGGGCAAACGGAACCCGGCTTCGGCAGGCGTTTTCGTCATAGTTCGCCCACGCTCCTCATTCAACCTGTTGCGATTGCGAATCCATCAAATTCATAGACCTTGAGCTCTTGACCATACAGCTCTGCGTGCTCATACTGCGCTCCACCCTTGTTTACTGCCTCAAACGCCTTGGCGACATCATACAGAACCACTGGGTCAACGAGCGGCTTGGTGTGAGAGCAGTAGAGATAGTCTAGCTCTGGTACGAGTTTGGCGAGTTCTCGCATAGTCTGCTCGTAGACCTGAACATCCGATTTCCCAAGAGGCTCATCCATGAAGGCGAACAGCCGATCGGGATAGAATGTGTCTCCCGTGAACAAGCACCTGTGGTCACGGTCCAGCAGCATGATGCTATCAAAGGTATGCCCTGGGGTGTGCAGAACCTCCAATCTGCGGCTGCCAAGGTCAATGACGTCGCCATCGTGAAGAAGGCTGATCTTCTCCCCGCTCACAGGTCGAATCTCGTATCTCTTCGGATCAAATCCCTCTGGGTATCCATCAAGAAAGGCGTCTGGTCTGGTGTCAAACTGGAGCGCATCATTCGGCATCCCATTTATCAGGCGTTCAACCGCAAGCTCGTCATCATAGACAAAGATCCTGGAGAAGCGGTGGTTGTCCCCGACGTGGTCAAAATGGGTGTGGCTGTTTACGACAATCACGTCGAGATCGGTCAACTGGCTGATAACCTTCGAGATATCCCTTATTCCCATCCCCGTGTCAAAGAGAACGGCCTTTTGGGAACCTATGATCAGGAAGGAGATGACTTCTTGCCAGTGGCGAGGTTCAGCAATCGAGTAAACGTCATTTGGCAATGACAATACCTCGAACCAAGATTCGTTCACATCGATTGTCTCAGCGTTCTGGAGCGCGGCTGCTGCGCTGTTGCTCATATAGACCTCCTCCAACGGCATGGGTCTGTAGTCTACGCCGAAGTGCCTCTGCCCCCTACCCGATCCGCTCTGCCTCGCGCTCCGCCGCGACCAGGATGCGATACAGCTCAGCTTCGCATCCGCATGTATGCAATGGTTGTGTGCCCATTTGCGTCAAAATCCCTCATCTGTCACACCAAATACTGTGCATGCCGGAAGTCAGCAAAGGATGGATTTAGAGATGTATTGTGTTCTCCAAAATCACCGTACTTTGACAGCTGTTCGATGCACAGCAGAACAAGGCCCAGCGAATCTGCAAACGAGTCCAAAATGTCCCTCCGCATGTACAGATACTTCGAGTAGTCATCCCAGAAGAACCTTGTCGCCAATGTGCCGGAAGTCGTGTAGTAGGACATACATGAGGGATCAAAAACCAGATCGCATTCCCTTGCAATTCGCTTGCACACAAACGGTACATTACCGATGTCATTGCACTTCGAGTGATAAGATTCCCAAGCGTAAAAGGTGTAGGGAATGATGAACGGAATCTCCGTGTCTCCGATTCGCATCTTGAAGTCCATCTCGAGCAAGTTTCTACTCCAAGGAATCTCGCCGCCCAGAAGATAGTAGTATTCGGAAACTCTATCATCGAGATAGTTCCTACGAGACCAATCCCGTACTCTTTCAGCGTTTGTTCTCTCAACTAATATTGTGTCTAACCAAAGCGTGAATCTTGTTTTCCCACGGCCTGCCTGCTCCAAATAACCCCTTAGCATTACCCAATCATCCTCACTGTCCGGGAATGAGCGCAGATAGAAATCAGTAAGATACGGACCGGTATCCTTCGTTATCCAGTCTTGGATAACTTCATCTTCCTCTGGCAGAAAACAGGCGTTAACGAGCTGTGTTTTGAAAGGCTTCGCAGGGAACGTCGGATCAATGTCAACTGAATGAACTCGAAACCCGCTACCATACTCAGCAGTGATCAGTTTGTGTAGCATGAAATAGCCGTAAAGCTCAAAATAGGCGATCCATGAGTACTTTTTCCCATAACGCTCCGTGGATGAGCGCTTATCGAACCTATCGTAATTCCCAGAACGGGAAGTGGCGATTTCCTTGTCAATATCCCCAAAGAGATCCTCAGAATAACCCAGATCCTTTATCCGCCATATCACCATTGCCAAACATTCTTTTAGCGTTGGCGTGTTTTTCTCCTCCGAGAAGTAGCCTCGTGACGCAAGAGAGCCAATTATGTACTTGGCAAAGTCCATATGAACAGGACCGTATCCCCATGTGGCCCTTCCGTCCCCGGTGATCTCCTTGCGACAGTCTTCGTCCTCCTGCCAATCCAGAGTCTTGCAGCTATTAAAGCACGAATCTGAAGCAGAGAAACCATACGAATGGGCTGCAAACTCAAGAATCAGGTGAATGTAGTCTAAGATTAAGATGTGAGTAGTTTCCAGCCCATTGAGAAATTCTTCGCGTAAGAACATCGCGACGCTGATAGAGAAGTCTTTATCTTTGGCTCGTAGGATGACACCACACAACGCGCCAAGCAGCCTCTCCACAACATAGATATCTGCAAACGAAGATAGATCTTTGAATATCTCGAAAAGAAGCCAACGCTCATCAAGCCCTAGCTGCACCAGCACTTTCGTCGCGGTGTCTCGCAATTCCCTGACTGTGGAAGACAGCAGCAATGCGACGAAGAGAAACACGTGCTTTACATCACCACTCGAAATCGCATTTCTCCTATCCCCCGAGGCGATGAGTTCGTCAAGGTATGAGAGTATCTCCGCTGAGTGCCGCCGAATGCTCTCGCTCCATTTCAGGTCGATTTCCGGAGCACTCATTCGCATCAGAGTACGTACAAGCAATGGCACCGCCTTGAGACTCCTCCTGCGCAATATGCTTTCCAACGCGCTATCAATGAAGTATTGGATAGCTGGCCTGTTCACATCCATGCTGTCGATGTAGAGACAGTAGCTTTTCGCACCACTTTCGGTTTCGAAAATGATATCCAGCATGAAAGCTGCGTATTGTGCAACCGTTTCGTTATCCACCACCTCATAGATCTGCTTGCCCATATGTCTGGGCAGAAGGTAAATGATACATCTAATAACGTCTTCGTGAAGTGGATGCCTTATCGATGATTCACTAGCATCTGTCAGCTTCGCCATCACATCCGGCGAAGTCAGGATCTTCAGCGAGGTGTCAGGCTCCACTGAACTGAACACCACGGCCTTCGCAATGCACATGCCACCCAAAAGGTCGTACGTGAATTCGGCATATTCTTGGCCAGACACCATCTTGCGACAAATGAAGATGCCCTCATCTTGAACCTTGTACGCTTTTGTCGATTGCCAGTTCGTTTCACCATCGTATCCTGGATCGAAAACTCCCACAAACTCCTCTGGATATCTTACCCCTCGCGAATTGATGTCCCATATCGTCTTGGCGAAGGTGTTTATTCCTTCCCTGACGTTTCGCTCCAAGACCGGGTTTATGGCATTGTTCTGTGTAGACACTTTGATTATTAGGTGCTTGAGGTATTCCTCGATCGATTCATAGATGTTCAGCTCACTGAATTCGATGGTTTTACCCTGATTCGTCCTTGCAAATATCTTCAAAAGGAGTGGATTCTTGAGCAAATCCTTCGGATAACTCTCATTCGTAATAGTGATATCGTACTTCGTGAAGTACTTCGATATTACTTCATCTATGTTGCTCTCATCGAAACCTTCCAGGATCAAATTGTCGGGGACATCTGAGGGCGTCCGTGCGCCAATCCCAAAGATCTGCTGGACATAACTATTTCGGCACGTAGTAATGAGAATCAAATGTCTATATTCCTGAATATCCTGAATCATGTACTGGAGTTGGTGGTGCCAAACGCCCGCCGTCGGAACCGTTTCGTTGAGACCATCAATCACGATAGGGATCTTGCCCCCTCTCAAGAAACCTAGGTTGTCCAAAGCGCCGAGGAACTCTGTAAACTGCATTGATTGATCGACAGACATTCCCTCGACAATCTGTTTTCTCAGATTGGCATCACCGCGCAAGTCAGAACCGAGAATCAATACTACCGGTACGTCTCTAGCCAAAAGCGTCTCACAGATCGAGCATGCTAGATTCGTTTTTCCAAAACCTGCATCCCCGAAAACATGGATGACTTGTTGGACAGTCCTATCCAAGGCTACGATTAGCTTCCTCACACGGTCAAGGCATTCATAGATCGAGACTTCCATGTAGCGATGATATCGGTCTTCTATCCCATTGTGTTTCTGCTGTTTTTCCGATTCTTGCCTGGCGCGAATCAACTCGTTGATGTGTACCCTGTGCGTATCGAATATCACAAGAAGGTTTTCACACCCAGGGAGGGACTGTTGTTTCTCGAAAGCATCGATTGCCTCCTCACACACGGCTACCAAGCTTCTTAGGAGCTCAACGGTGTGAGCAGCATACGTTGCGTTGTCAAATTGCCACTCGTGAATATCCTCAGGAGCATTATCTTTGATCCTCTTGACGGTCTGCTTCAGTTGCTGCACGGCGTGTGAGCATTGGGTTAACAACCTGGAAAAATCTATTAACTCATAGATCTCGTCGTCAGCTTCTCCAGGTGTATATACATCCGTGTCGTATTTTTCTTTGAGTACCTGTATTCGGCTCATAGACTGTTTGCGGAGAAACTCAATACTAATGAATTGAGAAGAGAAGTAGTGTTTGAAAACATGGTTTAAACGATTTGGCTGATCATGGTAGAAAGCTTCATAAATCGGTTTGTTCCAGAACCTCACAGTTATGATGTTGTCGTCAACCTGCGCGAGTTCCTCCAAGAGCTTGTCCTTGACTTTATGAGGTTCTGTATTCGAGGGTTGCCCTGGAGTGCAAATTATCCAAGTCTTAAGGTTCTTCTTATATTGTAGTGATTTCCTCAATCCCTCAACAAGTTCTGAGCGATGCTGAGCATCCAAAGGAGCAGAATCAGCATCCTTCTGGGTGAACCAGAATTTAGCTTGCCATCCAACAACATCCCCTGCTTTGGCATTCAATTCAGGGCAGTCTGTATGTAACGTTAGGTAGAATTCTGAGCCAGGAGTGTTATAATCGTATTCAAATTCGCCAAACGCTGAGTACTTCTGCCATGCGATCTGAAAATTGAAGCTCTCGAAGCTTATTTCTCTTGATGCCATATTGAGCTTGAGTTGATGCCATGAAATGCTGGTCATGACAGAAGCGGCTCCTCGACTTCAGTACTGTAACAGAAAGTTATCTCTTCAAAAAACGGACAGCGCCCTCTACATAGAGAATGGTTCACACACATCCGCCTGCAGTTATTCCGCACCATATTGCGATAGTCAGCAAACTTGTTAGTCCAAATCTCCACAAGATTGCATTCTCTCATATTGAACATCCAGTCATCACCATTTGAAAATGAGCAGGGCTTCACGTCCAGGTTTTCGTCGATGTAGACTGAGAAAAAAGCGCACTCACACGGATCAATGAATTCCTGCGGCGTTCCCGTTGTATGCAGAAGCATTGGGACGAAACAAGCGTCAAATCCTATTCTTGCAGAACATCTGTGATGATCGACCAATTCGACAAACGTTCTCAGATCATCATTCCATTTCAGACCGTCTTCGCGCTTTGCCCGTCCAACAGGCTTGTACGTCAAGAAAATAATGGCATTAAGACCAGCCAGAAGATCATTGTAGTTGCCTTTTAGAATCTCTATAGCTTGCGCGATCTGTTCACGCCCCAAAAGAAAATGCAGATTAGTCCGAATTGACGAATTCTTTAGTAGGGACAATGTTTTTTCCGGCAAGGTCAGAATGTTGTGTGTGGAAAGAGCCACTGCGCCAACTTTGCCTTCTATCGCCCAGACTAAGTCCTTTGTCAGATAGATACCATTTGTTGTGAAGTTGGCGACAACACCGTGTTGGTTCGTCAGCTCAACAATGTCGAGAAAGCCCGGATGCTCCAGGGGTTCACCTCCTCCCAGTGCAACTTGGAATACGGTGCCCCACTCTGGATGATAAAGGTTGTCCAATACGAATTCATAGTCTTGGACACTCATGAATGTGTAGTTTTCTCCACTGTTCCGATAGCAGAACTCGCAGTGATTCGAACAGTGATTGGAAATGGAAATATCGGCGAGTTCTGGCCAAGGTGCGATTGCCGGATCATCATCGAGTGTCTTCCCCCATCTGAATGTAACACCTGTATCTGTATCACCAATGAAGTTGTAATGATCGCTATGCCGACGCACCTTCACGCTAGTAGGTCTCCACCTGAGTTGCACCGAATCCACGCAGTGAGCTTACTTGCCCATTCATGATGTATTCGCCGCATATAAAGCTCCAGAGTTCATCATCATCAAGCTTGGCAAAGTCCAGTTTTTCCTCCGGAATATCCAAAGTATCCTTGGTCAATGTCTCATCGGTCCTAAAAGTGATCTTCTTTGAATAGATATCCTCTCCTTCGAGCATGCAGCGTGTACCTTCCTTCTGCATCAAATCGCGTAAGTGTGCAGCTACCTTCAGATTTAACTTACCATAGGACTCCCCCCAAAAACTTATTTGTGTGTCCACCATTTCCTTGTGCATTGTTAAGATATAGCTTACTGAACTGCTGTTTGTGACAAAATCTGTTCTGATCTTCATTGTTCCCCCTATCAGTGTATCCACTCGATATGTTTCATCCATCATTAGCGCGTAACTGCCTGCGGTTCAACCGCCGCCGTGCGGCCTTAGCCCATGATAGTTTCTGACTCCAAATGATCTCAAACAACCTAATATCTTGTCGGACATGTCAGACGGGCATTCTCCCACCTGGAAGTACGTCACCGCCACGGTGCCTGTGTCCCCTACCCAATCCGCTCCGCCTCGTGCTCGGCTGCCGCCAGGATGCGGTCCAGTTCAGCCAGCGCCTCCTGGGGCAGGGGCTTGGGGTGGTGCGTCTCGCTGATGCGCTTGAACTCTTCTATCGCCACCTCACGCGGGTCGCGCAAGCTGCCATCCGGACCTTTGCGGCGCAGCAACTTGGACAGTCGAAAGTCGCGGATGCGCTGGCGGGTGTGTTTTTGCTTCAGGAAGTGGCTGCGCGGCCCCACGGCTGCGATCACGTCCAGCGCCATGTCTGCTTCGTCGAACTCGAACCCGTGCAGCAGATCGTACGCATACTGACAGATCTCGTGGTCGAGGATCACCTGCTCAGGGTAGAGGATCATCGAGCTATCGAGCAACCCCATGTAGCCGCAGATCTCGCCGCCGCACAGCGGGATGAAGGCCGCGCCCAGCCCGCCCTCCATACCCGATTGCCAGCCCACGTCGGCGGCATCGCTGCTGACGCTGCCCCCGCCCAGGCTGGGCACTCCCCAGGCGTGGGCCTGTTGCACGGCCATCATGGAGAGAGGCACCGGCACTTCCCCGACATAGCCACCCGTACGCGGGTGCATGAGCGAGATCAGGTTCGAGTGGAACACCGGCGCGCCGGGGTACGCTAACTGCAGCAGCACCATACCGCTCACCACCTCAGCATCGCCGACCACCAACGCGCCCAGGGGAGTGGCCGGCGCGGTGGAGCCCATGGTTGGCATGGCCATGAAGCTGGTGGGAATGTTCGCCTCGGCGTAGACCAGCGCCGTCTCGATGCTGTCGCCATCCTGAGCCAGCGGGGCGATGGTGCAGAAGTTGGCGCAGATGGGCGACCGTCGCCGCCGCTCCTCGTCGCTGCCGGCCACCACGGTCGCCATCTCGACGACGTAGGGCGCTAACTGTGGGGGCACCGTCATCCCCCCGCGCACGTGCTTGAGGGTGTTGGTCAGGCCGGCGTGGCACTGGTGCAGCGGCGCGGTGAGGCCATAGTCTTGCGCACTGACCAGCGGCCAGTAAAAGCTGATCAGGGGCAGGGCGTCGCACACCCACGCCATCAGCGCCACGTCCGCTTTGCGCGAGGGGCGCAGTTGGCGGGTCTCCGGGTCAATTACATGCACGCCGGTGCCATCGGTACTCAGGTAGGAGCAACTGCCGTCCAGCAGCAGGTCAAAGCGCTCCTCACGGCCTCCCAGCACAAATGCGCGAGGGGCCGCGGACATGGCCTTTTTCACCAAATCGGGCGGGATGCGGACGATCTCTTTCTCCCAATCCACCCGCGCGCCGTGGTCGGCAAAGATCTCCAGCGCCCGGCGGGATGGAAAGTGCACGCCGACTTCATCCAGGAGGCGCAGCGTGCCCGCCTTCAGGATGTCGAGCTGCTCCTGTGTCAGCAGTTCGCTCTTGAAGGGCGAGGTGAAGGGGATGATGTCGGGAGTCTCGGAATGCATTTGGCCTCTTTGCTTCGGTGCCGGAGGGCACCAGTCTCAGTATATCCAAACTTGCTCAGCCTGGATCGCCAGATCCAGGCCAACAGCGGGGATTTGGCAATCCCCTTAGAGCGGTTTGAGACCATTGAGTCTCACCGATGACCCATGGTTGACGATTCTAGCGCAGACAATTCCTGTGCCACATCCCCCATCCGCGCAAAGCGCGCCCCGCTCTGCGCGGCGTGCTGGATGAAGCGCTCCAGTAGGGCCATGCGGTGGCCGCGCCCGATGGCCTGGGGATGCATGGTCAGAGTAAAGACGCCGCTCTCCTCGTGCTCGACCATGTAGTCGAACTCACCAGCCCAGATCTCCAAGACCTTAGACGGGGCAGAAAGGCCGTAGGGCATGGACTCGAAGTCAAACATGAAGTGCGGCCAGTCGTCCAGAAAGAAGGCCACCGGGAACTCCCACAGGGCCACCTCTTGCCCGGCCTGGAGTGGTTGCTCCATTCCCACCTGGTCCCCCAGTCGAGGATGGTAGGGGTGGAAATCACCGGCGAAGAGGCTGGAATCGTAGAGAAAGCCGTACTCGACCAGCAAGGGCAGGGTCGCTGTACTGTAGTCCCACGACGGCGAGCGGTAGCCCAGGGGCGGATGACCTATGAAGCGTTCCAAGACGGTCATGCCTCTCTCCAGGCTGCGCC
Organism: uncultured Anaerolineae bacterium; assembly: GCA_964390805.1. Classification (GTDB taxonomy): domain Bacteria; phylum Chloroflexota; class Anaerolineae; order VGOG01; family VGOG01; genus CAYMKL01. The sequence goes on from CAYMKL010000001.1 coordinate 30,874, forward strand.
GCTCCTCGGCGGGAGTCTGGGTGCTGGGGTCCTCATGACCGTATCCGTGATGGGCCACCTCGTGCCCGGCGGCCAGGATCGCCTCAACTGCGTCGGGGAAGGACTCGGCCGTATGACCAGGGACGAAGAAAGTGGCAGGTATCTGGTATTCCGCCAGCAGCTTCAGGATGCGGGGTACACCGACCCTGGCCCCGAACTCTCCGCGCGAGAGCATCGCCGGAGTGGGGGACGGGCGACCACCCAGCCAGACACTGAGAGCATCAAAATCGAACGTCAGACAAACTGTGTAGAGTCTCTCGTTTGGCATGAACTCAATCGGCCTTCAGCGACACTCAATTGACAAGACTAGCGCCGGCTGAGTAGGCTCGGAGCGCAGCGGAGGGCCGTATCGAAGCCAAGCGGGTTAGCCAGGCAAAGCCGCTCGCTTGATTTCGATACGCTGGCTTCGGTATGCTTCGCTACTCAGCCCAAGCCGCTACTCAACCGGCGCTCGCTCCGGCAGCTCAATACGGATACCAGTAATCCTTCACGCCACCTTCGATGTCCCAATGTACGTGCTTGGTCTGCCAGAACTCCTCCAGACCCTCAATACCCAACTCCCGGCCCAGGCCGCTCATCTTCATCCCGCCGAAGGGCCCCGCATAATTATCGGTGAGGGGGTCGTTGATCCAGATGGTGCCGGCCTGCACCTCCTCGTAAAACTGGCGCACCTTGCGGGCATCGTGGGTGTAGAGACAGGCTCCCAGCCCATACTCGGTGTCGTTGGCCAGGGCGATGGCCTGGTCGAAGGTTTCGTAGGCCATGATGGGAATGGTCGGCCCAAAGGTCTCCTCGCGCATGATGCGCATCGAGTGGTCTACATCAACGAGCACCGTCGGCTCGTAGAAGAAGCCCCGTTCCTTGTCAAGCGGACGCCTTCCGCCGGCCAGAACCTTGGCCCCTTTCGCCGCTGCATCGGCCACATGCTCCTCCACTTTGGCGCGGTAGGAGTCGCCGATCATCGGCCCCACGTCGGTGGTCGGCTCAATGCCCGGCCCCAGCCGCAGTTGGCTCACCCGCTCCGCCAGCGCCTCGGCCAACTGGGGCATCATAGAGCGCGGCACGTAGACCCGCTCGGTGCTGGTGCACACCTGCCCAGTATTGATGAGGGCAGCGTAGGCCAATGCTTCCACGGCCACCTCCAGCGGCGCGTCGTCGGCGATGACAAAGGGGTCCTTGCCCCCCAGCTCCAGGTGAAGCTTCTTAATAAGGCCAGCGGTGAGCTGGGCGAGCTGTTGTCCCACGGCAGTGGAGCCGGTGAAGGCGATCACCGGCACGTCGGGGTGGGTCACCAGCGCGGTTCCCACCTCGCTGCCCCGCCCGGTGACCACGTTGATCACGCCCGCCGGGAAGTGGTCGAAGGCCACCTCGACCATCTTCAGTATGGTGAGCGGAGTCAGGCTAGGAGGCTTGACGACGACGGTGTTGCCCGCCGCCAGCGCCGGCGCGATCTTCCACGCCAGAAGCAAAATGGGATAGTTCCAGGGCACGATGCAGCCGACTACGCCGTAAGGCTCTTTGAGCACGAGTGACAGTTGCCCCACGTCGGGGGAGGGGAGCACTCGGCCCCGGATGTGGCGGCCCAGCTCGGCGTAATAGTCCAGGGTGTTCAGCGACCAGTCAATCTCCTCCTCGTTTTCGGGGATGGGCTTGCCTTCCTCCAGGGTTAGCAGCCGCACCAGGTCGTCGAAGTGCTGGCGCATCTTTGCTGCGGCCTGGTGCAGCATTTGCGCCCGCTCCACGGCGGTGGTCCGCCGCCAGGCGGGGAAGGCCTGCTTTGCCGCCGCCACTGCCCGCTCGATGTCCTCCGACGTGCCTTCCGGTGCTGTGTCCAATATCTCTTCAGTGGCAGGATCCGTGACCTCGATTGCCTGCCCGGAAGCTGAATCTACCCATGCGCCACCAATCCACATTCCTTGCATCTCGTTGCCTCCTTCTTCTCCTCAGCTTGACCTGCTTGACGCCGTTCGGCTGAGCCCTTCGACAAGCTCAGGACAGGCTCACAACGAAGCCTGAATGTGCTTCATCTCCATGCACTGCGGCGGGCAGACCTCCACACACTTGTTGCAACGGGTGCACAAAGTCTCGTCTATGAGCACCGCCCCGCCGTCCAACCATCGCCTGGCCGTCTCAACCCCCGGCAGGTCATCGCCGTTCTCCACCCGGTCGAAAGCGATGATTTCCAGACACTTCTGGGGGCACACCTCCACGCATTTGTTGCACAGGGTGCAGCGCTCGGCCTCAATGAAAACGTTGAATCCACACTGGTAGCAACGCTGTACCTCCAGCCGGGCCTGCTCCTCGGCATAGCCCAATTCCACCTCTCGGTACAGATCCAGCCGCTCCTCCAAGGATAAGGCGGGCATCGGATGCCGGAGGACTTCAGTGCCATCGTCGCTCGCCGGCCTCCGCGCCAGGAGGTCACGGAACCAATCAGGAGGGGGCGGGGGCAAGAGCGGCTCCTCGTCCCTATGGCCGGTACCGCGCAGGTAGCGGTCCATAGCGGCGGCCGCCTGGCGGCCCGCCGCCACCGCATCCAACACGTTCAGCGGACCGGTGACGCAGTCTCCCGCTGCAAAGAGGCCGGGCCGCCTCGTAGCCAGGGTCTCAGGGTCCACGACTACGGCGCCTCGACCGGTTTTCGCCAACCCTTCGTCGTCGAAAAGTGGGTCTAGAGCTGGGCGCTGGCCAATGGAGATGATGATTATATCCGCGTCCAGTATGAACTCGGAGCCGGGAAGCGGCACAGCACGACGACGACCGCTCTCGTCTGGTTCGCCCAGTTCCATCTGAAGGCACTCCAGCCCGGCAACGCGCCCGTCCTGTTCCAGTACTCGCGTTGGTGCAGCCAGGAACTGAAACTGGATACCCTCTTCTATCGCGGCCTCCACCTCGGCCGCGATGGCCGGCATCTCCGCCCGCGAGCGCCGGTAGACCAACGTTACCTCGCCTCCTAGCCGCACCGACGAGCGGGCACAATCTATGGCCGTGTGTCCCCCACCGACGACCAACACGCGCTGGCCCTCGATTTGCGCCAGGGCAGAGTGTTTCTCTCCTGCACCAGTGGCGTTTATCTCGTACATGAAGGGCAGCCCATACACCACTCCCTCGGAATCCTCACCGGGGACGTTCAGTCGAAGGGGGGTGTGGGCCCCAGCAGCCAGCAGCACGGCGTCGTGGTTGGCCATCAGTTTGGAGAGGGAGAAATCCCCACCAACGCGCACCCCCAGTCGGATCTCAACTCCCAGGGCCTTCACTGCTTCCACAGCCTGATCAACGAGGCGACGCGGCAGCCGGTAGGGGGGGATGCCCACAGCCAGCATCCCTCCGGGCTTCTCCAGTGCCTCGCAGATGGTCACTCCATATCCCCATCCAGCCAGATCCAGCGCCGCTGCCAACCCCGCCGGCCCCGATCCAACGACAGCCACTCGCCTGTCGAGGCTGCTCCGTTCCACTGGCAACGTGCGATCCGACACCTGCGATTTGCGGTCTGCCGCGAACCGTTTCAGATAACAAATGGCCACCGGCTCGTCCAGCAGGCTCCGACGGCAGGCATCCTCACAGGGGTGGTGACACACTCGGCTCAGGATATCTGGGAAAACGTTGGCCTGCTGGTTGACCGCGTAGGCCGCATCGTAGTCGCCACCAGCAATGAGGGCAATGTAGCGTGGCACATCGGTATGCACCGGACACGCCGCCTGACAGTTGACGTTCTGTTGAAACCAAAGTGCGTCGCCCACATTCAGTCTGTATCCTTCACCCTGACGTTGCACGTAGGGCGCAAACGCCTCTGCCTTCACCAACGCCAGTAGCCGCCGGCGAGGCTCACCCGTTCCCGCTCTTGAGGTCAGTTGGTCTGCACTCAATCCGTCTTCTCCTTTATCCCAAGCGATCCACGTTCGAGGACCCATCGCGGGTGACAGGGACCTCTCTCAGGAACGAGCCTGTTTCGCAATCTGCATCCCTTCGGCAAAGGCCCTGCGATTGATCTCCAAAAGCCCTGCCGGCAGCCGCTCCTCCAGCGTTGCTCTCCAGATTTCCTGTGGGATGTCCAGGTAGAGGGATGCGGCTCCCAACAGCACTACGTTGGACACCCGATAATTGCCCAGCGCAATGGCTTGCTCCGTCGCGTCAAAGGCAAGCACACGGTAACCCTTGCCTCGCAAAAAGTCAGCAGCTTCGTGGGGATAGCGACCTTCGCCCCCAATAGGTGGCAACTCATGCAAGTTCATCACGATGACCCCACCCTCCCGCACATAGTGGGCGAAGCGCAGGCCCTCCAGTTTCTCGGTAGCTGTGAGCACATCGGCCTCGCCCGGCTTGATCAATGGAGAGTACACCACATCCCCGAAGCGAATGTGGCTGTGGACGCTGCCCCCTCGCTGGCTGATGCCATGTACCTCAGTCTGTTTAACGTCGTGGCCGGCATTGACGGCGGCCATAGCCAAAAGCTCACTGAGCAGGACCACGCCCTGGCCGCCCACACCAGTCAAGATCACATTGGTCGTCTCGTTCATTTCCACATCCTATTCCCCAGAGAGACCACTCAACACGTAGCGCGGGGAGGAGGAAATTGTTCCGGCGCTTCGACCTGTTGATGAATCGCTTCCACCGGACAGACCTGGGCACAGATGCCACAGGCCACGCACTCGTGTTGCAGGATGCGGGGCCTACCCTCCTTGTCCCTCAAGATGGCCGGGCAATAGAGTGCCACGCATAGATCGCATCCATAGCAGACCTCCTGGTCAACAGAGTAGGGGGCGATATCCCGCTCCTTCATCTCTGGCAGCCGCTGGCAAGGACCGTGAACCACTACCACGGCCACGCCATCGTACTGCATTGCCTCCTTGAGAGCCCGCTTCACTTCCAACATCTGCCAGGCGTCCACTTCGGAGATATGCGTCACACCCACCGCTCTAGCCAGGGTAGCAAAGTCGAACTTGACGGTCGGCTCGCCCTTGAGGGTGACTCCCGTGCCCGCATGGGGCTGCTGTCCCGTCATTGCAGTGGTATTGTTGTCGAGGATGACGATAGTATGCTTGCCCTGGTTGTAGACCGCATCAATCAAACCGGGGATGCCGGCGTGGATGAAGGTAGAATCGCCGATGACGGTCACTGCTCTCTCAACACCTGCCTGCTGAAAGCCATAGGCGTTGCCCATGCCAGAACCCATGCAGTAGGTAACACGAGCCATCTCATAGGGCGGCAGCGCGCCCATAGTGTAGCAACCGATGTCGCCCGCTACTGTAGCATTCAGATCGCGCAGAACATGAAAGACGGTCCGGTGCAGACAACCGGCGCAGAAGGTGGGATAGCGGGGTGGGATGGTGATCTCTCGGCCGAAATCTGTGGGAAACTGGGTGCCTTTGATGGCAGTTTCCAGACGCTGAGGGCTGTATTCGCCGATGGTGCCAAAGAGTCCCTTACCTACCAGATTGGTCACCCCAGCGGCGGCGATCTGTTCCTCCAAAAACCCCTCTCCCTCTTCAACGACATAAACCGTCTCGAACTCGCGGCAGAAAGCCCTCAGCTTGCGCATAGGGAGAGGATAGGTCATCGTCAGCTTGAATACCGTGGCCTCAGGCAGCGCCTCGCGCACATATTGGTAACAGATGCCGCTGGTGATGACGCCGATGGGTGAGGATTGGGGATCGCCCGCAAGTGGAGTTCTGCCTTGTTCCACACGATTGAGGGGAAATTCCTCGGCGTATGCTTGCAGCTCCTCCAATTTGGCTTCCAGCTCTGAGCGGAGGCGGCGACGGTAGATCACTGAGAACTGCTGCACGTTGATCTCGTGTCTGATCTGGGGTATCTCTCGACGCTCTCCCAATTCTGCCAGACTCCTGGTGTGGGCGATGCGAGTAGTGTAGTAGTACATCACCGGCGTCCGAAACTGCTCGCTCAGTTCGAAGGCCACACTGACGAGGTCTTTAGCCTCCTGGGAATCGCTGGGTTCCACCATAGGCATCTTGGCCACACGGGCGAAGAAGCGTATGTCCTGCTCGGTCAAAGAGCCGTGCATACCGGGGTCACCGGTCACCAACACCACGAAGCCGGCGTTGACGCCAGTGTAGGGCAAGACCATGAAGGCATCCGCAGCCACATTCAGTCCCATGTGTTTCATGGCCACCATTGTGCGAAGGCCACCTAGCGACGCCCCCACTCCCTCATCAAAGGCCACCTTCTCGTTGACAGACCATTGGGCGCGAACCTCGTCGTATTGAGCCAGGCGCTCCAACACCTCTGTGCTGGGCGTGCCCGGATAACCCGTTGCGAAGACTACCCCGGCCTCCCAGGCTCCCCTGGCGATGGCCGCATTGCCGGATATCAATTCTGGCGACATTTGATTCTCTCCGGAGGTTGTTTGTCCACCTAATCCTCACATCTAAGCCAACGCCTTGTCCGCTTCGGCCACGATTGCCTCGATCTCTTCCGCGGCACCTTCTGGCAGCGGAGGCGGCTGATGGTTGTGCAGGATGTCCAGCGCCTCCGCGCGGGCCAGTTCCAGCATCGTCTTGCCTGCCGGGGGCCATACGGGCACATACTCCCGCCGGGTGAAGTCGCGGGTCTCTCGTTGGGTCAGGTAGTGCCCGCCGACGCCGACGCGCTCGATGAGGTCGGCCTGGAGGTGCTCTTCGTCCACCAGGACGGGTTTCACCATCGTTTCAATCTGGTGGGCCAGGTGGTTGTCGAGCACCATCTTGTCCAACGACAGGATCTGGGCGGATCCCAGCAGTCCTATGCTGTAAATCTCGTCCGCGCCAGCCAGGTAGGCCAGCAGGCAAGAGGTGGTAGCTTCGTAGCCGTACTGCGCGTCCAGCTCGTAGGACGATGTAAAGAGACCGCCCAGGTTCACCGGCAGGTTGTAGAAGCGGGCCAGCTCGCAGAGTCCAAGTTGCAGGCCCTGCCCATCTGCGCTGCCACCGTAGCTCCCGGTGTGCATATCCAGTTGTGAGGCTCCAGTGCCGTAGATGATCGGCGTGCCGGGGTTGACCACCTGAAACAGCACCAACCCGCTGAGGAACTCGACGTTGTGGAGCAGGATGGTGCCGCCCAGGGTGACGGGCGAGGTACCGCCTGCCAATGGCATGGGGTAGACCATGATTGGCACGCGCAGTTTGGCCAACTCAATGCAAGCTTCGGTCATGGGGCCGTCGTGCATCAGTGGGGAGATGGTGCAGTCCACCGTCGAAAAGATGGGCCGGAACTCGTGGCTCCCCACAGCAGCTTTGGCCATCTCGACGATAAAGGGCACCTGGCCGGCGTGGAGCACGCCGGTGCGCACGTGCTTGCTGGTCTGGGTGAAGGCCAGGGCGAAGTGGCGGATGGTGCGTAGGTGGGACGGCACATCATTGGCGGCGACCATGACGTTTACGATCTCGACTTTGTCCAGGGCGTCGGCAAAGAGCAGGCCCCGCCTGAGGTCCTCTGTCGTGGAAGGGCGACGTTCGCCGGTCTCCAAAACAATGGCCTGCGTACCCTGGCTGTCGGTGGTGTGATGCGGGCGACGGCCGTCAAGAATCACGTCACGGGCCGGGTCGCGGGCGCACAGCCTCACCACTCGCGGCGCCTGCTGCAGCGCCCACTCCACCAAGTCGCGTGGCAGACTGGCCCAGGTGCGATCATAATCAACGGTGCAGCCGCGCCTTTCCAGAATCTCCAGCGCTCGCGGCGTTTTGTAGTCAATCCCCACCCGTTCCAACAGGTCGAGGCTATGTTGGTGGATTCGCTCAACGTCTTGGCGGGTCAGGGCAGGTGTCAGCGATAGGGGCATGGCATTCTCAGGATTGGATACTAGAGATTGGGTATTGGGTTACCCCAACTCTCGGTCGGCGGCTTCCAGTATCCGGGTCAACTCTGCCTGTTTGGCATCCTCCAGTGGTTTTGGCTGGTAGTTGTTGAGGATCCAGGCCACCTTTTCGCGAGCGACCTCCAGGGGATCGCGATACTTGCCGTCTGGCCCCACCTGCTGGGTAACGGCGGGTTTCATCGCCGTGCGCATGTGCTTGCGGGTGTGCTTCTGGGCCAGAAAGTGCCCGCCAGGGCCCACGGCGCGAACCACATCAACGGCCAGCGTCTCAGGGCTGATCTCCATATCCAAGAGAGCGTACCTTGCCCGGTGATAGATGTCGTCATCCAGGATGATGGCCTCGGGATACAGCAAAGTGTAGGTGTCGTTCAGCCCAATCCCCGTCACCCATTCGGCGCCGGTCAGCCCTACCAAGTAGGGATCCATGGTCACCTCCACTGCTGATTGCCAGGTGCCGGGCTTGCTGGAGTCGGTACCGAAAGCGCCGCCCAGCGTGGGCATGCCCCAATGGTGGGCCATTTCCACCGGCGCGAAGCGGTGACGGCTGTCGAGAGGGTAGCCCACGTAGGCGCCGGAGCGGGGATCGGCCCAGGCATGCATGAGGGAGTGAAAGACCGGCGCTCCTGGGTGGGCAAGTTGCATCAGTACCGTCGCGCTGATGATCTCGGCATCGGCCATGGCCAGGGCGCCGGCATAGCTGGCGGGCGCCGTGGTGCCCAGAGTCGGCATGGCCAGAAAGCCGACCGGAATGCCCATCTCGGCCATGACCAGGGCGCCCTCTATGCCTTCCTTGTCCTGGACCAGCGGGGCGATGGTGCAGACTACCAGCGAGAACACCGGACGTCGGCGCAGCTCGTCCCGGTCTCCGGCGATCACCGTTGCCATCTCTACGGCGTAACGGGCCGGCCCTTCGCCCATCAGCGTCTCGCTCTGGACGTGCTTGACGGTGTTGGTCCAGGAAGCGTCCAGTTCGTGCAGCGGCGCCGTTTTGCCATAATCCTGGGCACTGACCATAGGCCAGTAGAAAGCGATGGAGGAGAGATAGTCGCAGACATGGGCCGTGCGCTCCACGTCCGCTTTGCACGAGGGCCGCTGCTGGCGGGTCTCGAAGTCTATGGTCTCCACACCGCATCCATCGGTGGTGAAATAGGTCACTCCGTCTTCAAGGTGAAAATCGCACTCTGGGTCGCGGGCGCCCACCTGGAAATAGCGGGGAACGGTGGCCATGGCCTTGCGCACCAGGTCGCGCGGAATCTTGACGATTTGGGTATCGTGGTTCACGCTGGCGCCGTGATCGGCAAGAATCGCCAGCGCCTTCTCAGACGGGAACTTGACGCCAACGTCTTCCAGAATCCGGAGCGTGGCATCCTGTAGCTGATCCAGTTGCTCGTCACTGAGGAGCCGGAGTTTGTACGTGGTTCGAAGAGGCTCGATGGGTGGGCGTTCTACCGGCATATTGCTATTCTCCTATGGATAGTAGATTGGTAGACTCGTAGATTCGTCACTTCCGAATTTACGAGTCCACGAATCTACGAGTTTACGGCTCCCTACACTTCCCCAATCTTCTTCAGAAACTTGTGCGGATCAAAGGCATCCCTTAGCCCGTCGCCGATGTAGTTGATGGAGATGATGGTCAAAAAGATCATCAGGCCAGGGAAGATGGCCAGCCAGGGATACTTGGTCAGGTGCGCCTGAGCGTAGTTCAGCAGGTTGCCCCAGCTCGGCGTGGGTGGCTGGATGCCAAAGCCCAGGAAGCTCAAGCCCGCTTCCTCCATGATGGCGTACCCTAGCTCCAGGGTGGATTCGACGATGATGGGGCCAACGGCATTGGGCAGGATGTGGCGCACCATGATCCGCCGGCTCGACACCCCCACGCAGCGGGCAGCAGTGACGAACTCCGTTTCGCGAATGGTGAGAAAAGAGGCCCGCACCAGGCGCGCCACCGTCATCCACGAAAGCAACCCGATCACCAGGGCGATGGTCGCCACGTTGTTGCGCTGGAAGAACGGTAGCTCGATCTCTCGCACAATAGCGCTCAGCATGATCAGAACCATCAGCGCGGGAAGAGCTAAGGCAGCATCGGTGATGCGCATCAGGACATTATCCACCCAGCCGCCAAAGTAGCCAGCCATAGCCCCAACCGGGACACCGATGGCAAGCGTGATCGCCACTACCAGCAAACCGACCCTCAGGGAGATGCGGCCACCGTAGAGGACGCGAGTCAACATATCTCGCCCCAGCAGGTCGGTACCGAAAGGATGTCTCAACGAGGGAGGTTGTCTCTGGTCGGGCATGCTCGATTTTTCTGGGTCATAAGGCAAGAAGGAGGCCAGGATAACGCTTAGCACCAGGATGAACAAGACAAGCGAGCCGACCATGGCTCCCGGATGGCGACGGAATCGGCGCCAGACCATGGTCGCCATGCCTTCGGGAGGGCGTTCCTCCCAGGCTGCGTGCCAAACTCCGTTTGGCCTACTATTAGTACTTCGATTATTCTGGCTGTCAAGACTCTGTCTCATGGGCACCCTTTGCTAGTCGTAGCGCACTCGGGGGTCGAAGTAGGCGTAGGCAATGTCTGCCAGCAAGTTGGCAAAGATCATGACGCCAGATCCAATGATCAGGATAGCCATCAACACAGGATAATCGCGGTTCTGTGCGGATTGGTAGTACAGCCGTCCCATGCCGGGCCACGAGAACAAAAGCTCGACGTAGAGCGATCCGGCGAAGATAACGGGTAGATCCAACGCAAACATCGTCACCAGCGGGATGGCGGCGTTCTTGAGCGCGTGTCTGAACATCACCATGCGGTCGGAAAGGCCCTTGGCCTGGGCGGTGCGAATATAGTCCATGTGAAGCACATCGAGCATGCTGGACCGCAGAAAACGCGAATACCACGCCACCCAACCCACCATCCCCATGGTGACCGGCAGGATCAGGTGCTTGACCCGGTCCCAGATTGAGAAACCGATACCCAACGTCCGCATACCACCAGCGGGCAGAAGCGGCTCGCCGGTAAGCGGATTGTTCAGCCAGGCGTAGAAGACCAGGATCAGGATCAGGCCCAGCCAGAACTCAGGGATGGCCTGCCCGATGAAGGAAAAGGTCGTCACGGCAATGTCAAAGATGGAATACTGCTTAACCGCAGAGATAATGCCAACCGGAATGGCCAGGATGAGAACGACGACGAGGGTGGCGACCATCAGGTAGACCGTATTCAGTAGTCGGTCTCCGATCTCCTCTAAAACCGGCTGGCGGGTCTGGAACGAAAACCCAAAGTCCCCCCGCAGGATGCCCCGGCGCTCGCCATAGCTTTCGGCAATCCCGTCGCCATCGGCGTCAATCCTCATCCAGTCGTTACCGACCAACCAGATCACATACTGAACCGGCAGGGGCTTGTCCAGCCCGAACTGGCGACTGATTCTCTCGCGCGCTTGTGGCCTGGGCCGTCGCCCGCTAAGCGCAGCCACCGGGTCGCCGGGAGCGATGTTGACCAGCGTGAACAGCACGACACTGATCAGAAACAGCATCGGAATGGCCTGAAGCAGGCGTCTGATTACGTAACGACTCATGTCACTCTCCGGGTTGGTGGGGCTGGTACACTGGTAGATTCGTGAATTCGTAGATTCGTGGACCAGTCAACGAATGTGCGAATTTCCGAACTTACGAATCCACGGACTTACCAGTTTCCCAATCTACCAGTGTACCAGTTGCCCAGTCTGCCGCTTACTCCACAACCTTCCAGTCAGCGACGTTCCAGGTGATCATGTCATTGGCGTTGTCGTCAATACCCTTGATTCGCACGTTGTAGCCCGCGGCCTCGACCGACACAAACAGCGGGATGCAGGGCAGCTCTTCGTCCAGGATCTCGGCCATCTGGCAGAACATTTCCTTGCGGTAATCCTCATCCGTCGTGTAGGTCTCATCCAGCAGGGCGTCGAACTCCTCGTTCGACCAGCGCTCCACGTTCCAGCCGTAGTCGGGCTCCTGGGCGGCGGTGGAGTAGTACACCCACAGGAAGTCGGTGAGCTGGTTGCCGGCATAGCCATCGTCCCACAGATTGAGGTCAAAGTTACCGTTCTGCTCGATACCGCCCTCGTCGTAGGTACCCCACAGTTGGCTTCCCTCAACCATGCCCAACTCCGTGCCCAGGCCGACTGCGTTAAGGTCCTCGGCGATGAGTTGGTGGGCCAGCTCGAGGGTCTCACCCCACTCCGAGTAGACCAGGAACTCCGTCGTCATCACGTAGCCCTCGTCGGCGCCAGTGGTGCAGCCGTGACACTCGCGGATGCCGTCACCGTCGGTGTCGGTCCACCCGGCCTCCTCCAGCAGCGCTCGAGCGTCGTCGGGATCGTACTCCGGTTTGGGGACGTCGCACGCGTAGGGCTCGCGGTAGAAATCCGTCCACTGCGCAGTCATCATTCCAGCGTCTCCCCAGATCCCAGCGACAATCTCATCTACGTTGATGGCCATACGCATGGCCTGGCGCACGCGCACATCACTGAAGATGGGATGCGGAGTCTCTACCGAGTCAATGGTTCCCCTCGCCGCCTGATTGGGCCACAGCCGCACCAGCCAGCGGCCAAAGGCAGCTCGACTGACGTCCACGTTCGATGCTTCTTCGTACGCTTCCAGCACGGATTGGATGATCCAGAAGTCAACGTCGCCATCCCCCTCCAGCATCATCTCCTGGCGCACGGTCTCCTCGGGCACGATCTGGACGTACACTGTGTCTATGTAGGGCTTGCCCTCCTCGTAGTAGTTGGGGTTGCGAACGAAGGTCAGGTGATCGCCCGCCTCCCACTCCTTGAGGATATAGGGGCCATTGCTCAGCGGATCGCGGTTGCAGTCCCAGTTGCCGATGCCCTCCCCCTGGCAGTAATGCTCAGGCCAGATGGCGCCGTAGAACCCACCGAACTGCTCCAGGTAGTCCGGATAGACCGAGTTGTAGTACACCACAAACGTGTAGTCGTCAATCTTCTCGACGCTGTCGGTGTAGTCTATCCCTGGCACCCACATGCCTGTCTCGGGGTCGGCGAGCGCGTTCCAGGTGAAGAGCACGTCGTCGGCCGTGACCGGCTCTCCGTCCTCCCAGTACACGTCATCCCGCATCGTCCAGGTGACTTCCATCGTCCATTCGTCCCAGTCAATCACCACCCCGCCGTTCTCCTCGCTGGGCAGCTCGGCGGCCAACTCTGGATAAATCTCGCTCCGCGGGCCGATGTCGGCCATGCCCAGCAGGGTCATCTCCGCCACCAGGTTCTCGTACCCCGTGTCGGTCAGCCAGTGGTTGAAGCTGGGCGGATCCTCCATGGAGAGGATAACGACGCTCGTCGGGGTGCGTTTGGCGAGCTCGGTGTACTTCGCCGCCTCATCGGGGCTGGGGATGAGGAGCTTCCAACCAGGATGGATCAGGCTGGGGTTCTCGATGTTGGCGAAGCTGGAATCTATGGCATTCTTGGCGTTGCTAGCGCCGACGATGGCCCAATAGGCCGGGCCACTGCCCAGGTACTTCTCCGCCAGGGTCCAGAGATTATCGCCCAGTTTAACCGTGTAGGTCAGCTCCTCCTGGGTCGGAGGAGCAGCGCTGGCCGCACTCACTAGAGTCAGCAACGTTGTGAGCACTAGGACCAGGTTAATAAGCATCTTCTTAGACATTCTTTTACCTCCTTTTTTGTGTTTTGAGACTAACGCGAGAATCCAATGCTTTTGTGCGATAGCTATCCCCCCTTTCCCAACATAACGACTTTGGAAGAAACCAGGTTTTTTCGCTACCTGAATGAACGACTCATTGCTTTGAAGCTCTCTGCCGTGCGAAAAGCCACATTCTTCAGCCAAAAACCTGGTTTCTGAGCAGGTTATGCCGCAGCGCCGACGAGCTTCTTGGCCACCGCGACCGCGGAGATGGCGTCCTCAGCGTAGCCGTCGGCGCCGATCTTGTCGGCCCAGCTCTGGGTGACGGGAGCGCCGCCGACCATGACCTTCACCTGATCGCGGAGGCCGGCCTCTTCCAGGGCCTCGACCAGCCTTTGCTGCTGTAGCATCGTGGTCGTCAGCAGCGCAGAGGCGCCGACCAGCGTCGCTCCAGCCTCCCTGACCGCGGCGACGAAATCATCTACTGGCTTGTCAATGCCGATGTCGGTGACCTGAAAGCCATTGGCGGCGAGCATGGTCCCCACCAACGTCTTGCCGATCTCGTGCAGGTCGCCCTCCACCGTGCCAAGCACCACCCGGCCCAGCACCTCCCGCTCTTGCCCCCCGGTCAGGGCTGGCTCCAGGACGGCCAGGGCCATCTTCATCGCTTCGCCGCCGATGATCAGGTCGGGCAAGAAGTACTCCCCGCTGGCAAACAGCTCGCCTACGCGGTCCATCCCCGGAGTGAGCCCTTTGTTGATGCAAGCTAGAGGATCGAGACCCGCAGCCAGCGCCTGTCTGGCCAGCTCCTCCGCGTCCTCCGGCTCACCGTCTATCACTACCTGTGCTAGTTTGTCGAAAAGCTCTTCCTTTGACATGTTCTCCTCCTAGCAAATTTGCGGATGTCCTCACACGCTCAGAGCGGATCGCCAGATCCGCGACCGCCCCAGATTGAGTAGGATTGGTCGGCCAAGCGTTGGATCTGATGATCCAACGCGAGCAAAGTATCAAGCACCCAACTCTTGCTTGGCGGCATCCAAAATAGCCTGCAATTCAGCCCGAACTGCATCCTCCAGCGGCTCAGGCTCGTGCTCCCTCAGGATGCGGTCGAACTCTGCCCTGGCCCGCTGGCGGATGTCGGGCAGGGGCTTGCCGTCCAACGGTGGCCGCGGCCGGGTCAACCCAGGTATCCATATCTCCCGCAGGTGCTGGCGGGTGTGCTCCTGGGCCAGGAAATGCCCGCCCGGCCCCACCTCGCCGATCACATCCAGCGCCAGGCTGTCGGCGCTGACGTCAATGCCCTCCACGAGAAGGCGCTGGGTGTGGTAGATCTCGTCGTCGAAGATGATCTGCTCCGGCACCAACAGGGTCGAGGCTTTCAACATGCCCCCTCCGGTTACCATTTCCGCGCCGGCCAGGGGAACCATCAGCGTGGTGTAGACGCTGTCCCTGCCCAGTTGCCAGGTGGCGGGCTCAGGACTATCCATGCCAAACGCGCCGCCCAGCGCCGGAACGCCCCAGTCGTGAGCCAAGTGCACGGCCGCAGCATTGCACAAGTACTTCTCCGGTATGGCGACGACGTAGTCGGCAGTGCGAGGGTCCATCACCGAAGCCAGGATGGAGTGGAAGACCGGCGCGCCAGGGGCGACCAACTGCATCAGCACCGTGGCGCTGACTACCTCGGCATTGGCCAACACCAGGGCCCCGCCTGGAGCCGCCGGTGCGCTGGACCCCATGTTCGGCATAGACATGAAGCCAACGGGAATGCCCGCCTCCGCATAAACCATCCCCGCCTCAATGCCCTCCGGATCCTGACCCAAAGGTGCAATCGTACAGATCAAGACGGAAAAGGGAGGGTGCGCCCGCATTTTCTCCTTGTCGCCAGCGATGACCTCCGCCATGCGCACCGCGTACTGGGCTGGCTTTTCCCCCATGACGGTCTCAGTCTGAACGTGCTTGGCGGTGTTGTTGAAACTGGCGTCGAGTTCGTGCAGGGGGGCCAGTCGTCCGTAGTCCTGCGCGCTGACCATCGGCCAGTAAAAGGCAATCGAGGAGAGGTAGTCCGCCACCCGCGCCATCTTGGCCACGTCTTCTTTGCAGGAGTGGCGCTGCTCCCCGGTCTCGAAATCAATGGTCAGCGTCCCGCACCCGTCGGTTCCGAAATAGCTGCTCGCGCCATCGAGGAGCAGATCCGTCCCCCCCGCCCGGCCAGACAGGATGTAGGAGCGCGGCGCGTGGCTCATGGCCTCCGTCACCAGATCCGGCGGCAGCCGGACAATCTCGCTCTTCCAGTCAACCTGAGCTCCGTGCCCGGCAAAGACGCGCAGGGCGCGCTGGGAGGGGAACCGCACCCCAACTTGTTCCAGGACGTGCAGCGTGGCCGCCCTGATGGCCTGGCGCTGGTCGGCGTTCAGTACCGCCAGGTGGAATTTGGGGTGGATGGGCTGGATGTTGGGCATGTTACCTAGTCTCGCAGAGCCGTTAGTTCGTAAATTCGTAAGTTCGTAAGTTCGTAGATTCGTGACTTTGTAGATTCGTCCGCGAGTCAGCGAGTTTACGAATCTACGAGTCCACGGATTTACGAATTCACCAGTGAAAGTCTGGCCCCAGGTAGTGCCGCACTATGCGTTCCAGCTCCGCCTCGACCTTAGCGGGCAATGGCGGCGGCTGGTGGTGGGCCAGGATGTCCTGGGCCTTGCGGCGGCAAACCTGCTCAATGGTCTCGCCCTTGGCCTGCCAAGTCTCGTAAGTGTCGCGGCTGAGGATGCCGGGCAGCCAGTGCTGGCGGAAGGTGTGGCGGGTGTGTCGGGCCTTGAGGAAATTGCCGCGTGGCGTGTTGGCCTTGATCAGCGCCACTTCTTCCTCGAGGTCGTGAATCGTGATGCCCTGCATCATGCGCCGCAGCCCGGCGATGAGCTCGTCGTCCAGCACCATCTGGGTATACGAAATGGACGAGCCCGCGTCCACGGCGCCCACCCCGTAGATGATGTCTGCGCCCTCCAGCAGCAGCGGGACGACGGTGACCGCCTTCTCATAACCGGCCTGGGCGTCCACCTCCTTGGCGTCCGTCGAAAGCCCGCCGCACATGGACGGGATGCCGTAGTAGCGCGCCATCAGCGCGGCTCCGCTGTTGATCATCCCGCGCTCCGGCGCGCCCAGGGGCAGCAGGCCGGTGCGCATGTCCAGCACCGCCGACACGCTGCCATACAGCAGGGGCGTGCCTGGGTAGAGGATCTGCAGGGCCACGATCCAGGCCAGGACGTCGGTGTTGATCACCACCAACTCGCCCAGCAGCGTGGCTGGTGCCGACGCGCCGCCCATGGCCATGCTGAGGATGGTGATGGGGACGCCGTGCTCGGCCCAGCGCAGCATACAGCGCACGTTCTCCGGCGTGAAGTAGCCTGGGCTGATGGGGCAATAGAGCGTGGCGAAGTTGGGCCGAGCGCGGAAGGCGTCCTCTCCGCCGGCTACCGCGGCCAGCATCTCCACCGCCGCATCCACCCGCTCCGAAGAAAGGGTGCGGTGCACCAGCGGCTTGCCTGTGCGGCGCAGCAGCTCAGCGATCTCCACCAGGTCTGAGCCCTCTCCCTGGTCAGTGGCAGTGACCGTGGGGCGGACGATGTCCACCTGCGGCAGCGCATCCTGCAGCGCCACCAGGTCGTGCACGTCCTGGCGGGTGGCTGGCCGCCGCACGCCGGTCTGGAGATCAAACACATTCACCGGCGTGCCCGCGCCCATGAAGCAAGGGGTTCGCTCGAAAGGCGCTGGCGTCTCTCCGGCCCGGTCGTAGAGCCTGACATCGCGAGGTAGGCGGGTCAGGGCCGTCTCCAGCAGTTCGGGCGTCACCCGAACCATTTGCGACTCCCAGTCCACCGGGAAACCCGCCGCTTCAAGGCGGGCCAAGGCATCCCGCTCCGGCACACAAAAGCCCACCTCGCTCAAGATCTCGACTGATTTACCGTGCACCAACTCAGCAGTAGAATCAAGCATACGGCTCGCCAACTGCAAACTCGAAACCCGAAACTCCAAACCCGAAACCCTACCCCTCCAGTTGAATGGGAAGACTATGCCCCGCCCGTGGCGGCTCAGCTTCCCCCCAGCGGTACGACAGCTTGTAAATCTTGAGGATCATAAAGGTCTGGGTGCGCTGCACCCCCGCAACCTGGTGCAGCTTGTGATTGAGGAAGGAGACGAAATGCTCCCTGTCTTTGCAGAAGACCTCCACAAACAGGTCGAATTCACCGGAGGCCATGAAGAGGTAGCTGACTTCGGGGAACTGGGCGAGCTGATCAGCCACGGCGTCAATCTCCCCCGCCTGTACAGCGACCCCGATCATCCCCGCCGCGTTCCATCCCAGGAACTGCGGCTCCACCACAGCGACAACTTGCAGCACCCCGCTCTCGGTCAGGTTCTTGACGCGACGGCGCACCGTCCCTTCGGAGATGCCTAACGCGGCAGCGACGTCGGTGAGCGGCATCCGCCCGTCGTATTGCAGGTGGGCGATGATAGCCCGATCAGTTTCGTCTAAGTGTGCCATCCCCTCGCCCTCCTTCTATCCTATCGTCCGTGACTACCCTGTGGTATTATAGCCGAATTTCGCAAAAAGGTCAAATCTGATGACGAATTATCATTCTGGGATGGGGTAGATTTACGAATTTCGTGACATTGTGGGACGGCGGTGTGTTTGGAGCACAACTAGCAAACAGGAGAAAAGCCTCCTGCGTCAACCGCAAGGTGGCTTTGGGGTGTTGCCAAACAAACTGAGATGTGGTATACTTGTTTAGCAGCCAAATAGAAAAGGGATTACAAAGTCGTGTCTCTGGTAGTCCCAACATCTACTCCTGAATGGCCCAGGGACAGGGCGAGAGGATCATAGCACAAAGCCGCTTCCTGGGCAAGGGAGCAGCCTTTCCTAACTTGCCCGCCACACGAAAAGGAGGTTTTGCAATGAGAGAAAACAAGCTAGGACTCTTGCTGGTAGCGCTGAGTATCATCCTCGCCGGAACAGCCTGTACGCGAACTCCAATGCCTGCACAAGTCACGCCAACATCAGAACCTGTGCAAACGACTCCAACCCCTGTCCCGCCGACGGCTACCGCTACCGCGCCGATGCCGCCCACCAGGACGCCTGTCCCTCCAACGGCGACTCCCAGGCCCCCTACGCCAACACGTGTCCCGCCAACAGCAACGCCCAGGCCCCCTACACCAACAGCAACGCCCATACCTCCCACTCTGACGCCTGTCCCGCCTACCCCTACGCCAGTGATCTATGTGGTTCAGGAAGGCGATACTTTGAGCGAGATCGCCAAGGAGTTCGGAGTCACCCTGGAAGCCCTCCAGGAAATCAACGCTATCTCCGACCCCGCACGTTTACAGATAGACCAGGAGCTCGTCATTCCCCAGAGACAGGTAGTGGCTACAGCCACATCAACCATCTCACCGACCATCGCACCGGGGGTCTATGTGGTTCAGGAAGGAGATACTCTGAGCGAGATCGCCAAGCAGTACGGGGTTACAGTCGAGGCTCTCCAAGAGGTCAACGCCATCTCAGATCCCAAGCGGTTGCAGATAGGCCAGGAGTTGATCATCCCCCAGGATGGGACGATAACGCCCACCAGTGCCGCAACTGAAGTCAAGACGACGTCCACCTCGATCCCGACGACGTCTACCGTAACCCCCACGAAGTCCACCACACCGACTGTACAGGCGACCCAAACAGTTGTAGGTGCTCCAGAAGGCATGGTCTTCGTTCGCGCCGGGGAGTTCATCATGGGCAGTCCAGAGGGTGAGGGCCTTGACAATGAGCATCCCCAGCGCACGGTGTACCTCGATGCTTTCTACATCGGCAAATATGAGGTGACCAACGAGCAATTCTCGCAGTTTGTTGATGCCACTGGTTACACCACCGACGCTGAGACGGCAGGATGGGGGTGGGCCTGGACAGGCGAGGATTGGGAGGAAGTGGAAGGGGCCGACTGGCGTCATCCACAGGGACCGGGCAGTAGCATCGAGGACAAGATGGATCATCCCATCGTTCAAGTCAGTTGGAACGACGCCGACGCCTATTGCCAGTGGGCGGGCGTGCGCCTTCCCACGGAAGCAGAGTGGGAGAAGGCGGCGCGGGGCACCGATGGAAGAGAGTACCCCTGGGGGAACAGTGCGCCGGACGGGAGCAAACTGAACTACTGCGACGTGAACTGTGAGCAGGCTTGGAAGGA
Source organism: uncultured Anaerolineae bacterium (assembly GCA_964390805.1). GTDB lineage: Bacteria > Chloroflexota > Anaerolineae > VGOG01 > VGOG01 > CAYMKL01. The sequence goes on from CAYMKL010000001.1 coordinate 50,572, forward strand.
TTCGAGCGTAGACGATGGATACGCTGATACAGCACCCGTTGGGCATTACGAGGCTGGAAAGACCCCCTACGGAGCCTATGACATGGCTGGCAACGTCTGGGAGTGGGTAGCCGATTGGTATGGCGCCGATTATTACAGTAAAGCACCTGAGCGAAATCCTCAAGGCCCCGATTCCGGGGAGAGGCGGGTGGTGCGGGGCGGCTCGTGGTCCGGCTATGAGGGGGACGCCCGCTGCGTTGATCGCTACGGGGGCGCCCCGGACGTTCGAATCAGCTACTTCGGCTTTCGGGTGGCGGCTTCCCCCGCCTCTCCTTAGGAGTGAGTGATGCGAGTGAAGGTGGCTGTGATCCAGCAAGCACCGGTGTTCTTGAACATTGAGCAGAGTCTTCTCAAAGCGCGTGATCTCACTGAGGAGGCAGTCAATCAAGGGGCAGAGGTTGTCGTCTTCCCTGAAACCTGGCTACCTGGTTACCCTGTGTGGTTGGATTTCTCGCCGAAAGCCGCTCTTTGGGACTATCCTCCAGCCAAAGCCCTGTACCGCTTGCTGGTCGAGAACTCCATTTGCATGGGCGACAGACATCTTGAGTCACTGCTTCACATCGCCAGGAAGACCGGCGCCTATCTTGTGATGGGAGCGCACGAGCGTCTGGGGGGCACGCTTTACAACACCATGATCTACGTTGATCGAGCCGGCCAGGGATACCAGATACATCGCAAGCTCATTCCCACCTATACCGAGCGGATGGTCTGGGGTCGGGGAGATGGGAGCACCCTGCGTGTCCTGAACACCGAGTATGGGAATCTTGGGGGGCTGATCTGCTGGGAGCACTGGATGCCTTTGGCCAGGGCCGCCATGCACGCTCAGTACGAAGCCATTCACGTAGCGCAATGGCCAGCGGTGAAGGAACTACACCAGCTTGCCAGCAGACACTACGCTTTCGAGGGACAGTGCTTTGTCCTCGCCGCAGGGTGCATCCTGAGTCGCGGAGAGATCCTCAATGGCTATCGCTCCCTGGCGCTTTCCAATGACGAGGCCATTGAGATTCTGGAAGCGATTCCGGGCGACGACGATGATCTGATCCTGAATGGCGGAAGCGCCGTTATCGGCCCTGATGGGAACTATCTCGCCGGGCCGGTCTACGATGAAACCTGCACCATCTACGCTGAGCTTGAGTTGGGGCGTATCACGGAGGGGCATCTCGTTCTGGACACCAGTGGTCACTACTCGCGTCCCGACGTGTTTCGTCTTGAGGTGAACGACCGACCACAGCTGAGGGTAGCTTTCAGGTCTCGCCAGAAGTAGCCCGCCTCTAGCAGCTCATTCTGCGACTGGCTCGCTCGAATATCAAACAGAGGCGTGACTAACCCAACCTGCTCAGCCTGGACTGCCAAGCCTGTGGTGAGCGCAGCCGAACCATCCAGGCCCATGACGGCCTGTGCAGACGGGAATCTGGCTTGCCAAGCCGCTGGACGTGGCCGTCTAGCGGGAGCCTGGATAGTCACACAGAGGCAACATTGCAAACATGGAGGTGGAGTCCACATGGGACGAAGGAAGCAATCGCGGGGGAAGTGCGCCTTTTGTGCGCGGGAAATGACCAAAGGTGGTTTGACCAGACACTTGCGAACATGTTCGCACCGCCAAGAAGCCATTAGCGCTGCCAACCAAAAGCCTGGCCAAGAGCAAAGGTTGTATCATTTGCAGGTGCAGGACGCCTGGCGAGGCGATTACTGGCTGCATTTGGAGATGAAAGGCTCCGCAACATTGCGAGATCTGGATAAATACTTGCGGGCCATTTGGCTGGAGTGCTGTGGACATCTGAGCCAGTTTTCCATAGGGGGCTGGAGTGGCGGGGAGATTGGAAAGAATAGACGGGTAGAGGAAGTCTTTGAGCCGGGGGTGGAGTTGACGCACATCTATGACTTCGGGACCTCGTCAGAAACGTTGGTCAAAGCGGTGGGAGTGCGGAAGGGGAAACCGCTAACTCGTCATCCTATTGCGCTGCTGGCCCGCAACGACCCGCCAGAAGCCTATTGTATGGAGTGCGAGCGACCAGCCACCTGGCTGTGTGTAGAGTGCATGTACGAACTGGACGAATCGGGGACGCTGTGTGATGAGCACGTTGAAGATCATCCGTGTGAGGACTACGGGGAGCCGATACCGTTGGTGAACTCACCCAGGGTGGGGATGTGTGGATACTGTGGGCCAGCGGAGCCGCCGTATTGAAGGGGGCTCCGCCCAGTCAACGCCAGTAAGCTAAGACCTGACAGGTTTCCGAAAGGTATCGTTTTCAGCTAGATTCGACCTGATTCTGGACACATTTGCGTCGAGAAGTGGCTTGTGAAACCTGTCAGGTCTGGGATGGACAACTTAACTTACTGACATTGGCCGCCCAGTGATGACTAGTGCCCTTTCACAAAACAGACCTTGACTTTTCAGGCGGCGTCCGCCAGGGGCTCCGCTCCGCTCAAGCCCCTGGCTCAGTCTACAAAGCCCCGGTGGGGCTGGGTTTGACAGGCCATAGGCCTTTGTACACTGAGCCTGACGGCTTCAGCCCCAGGCGGGGTGGCGACGGGAAGTCAACTTTTACTGCATGAAAAAGCACTAGCCGCTTTAATCAGAGCAAATGAAATGAAACTGAAGATCAGCAAAAAGAAATGTCTTGCATTTATCAGTGCCGTTGGCTTTGGCGGCGCGCTGTTTCTGCTATTCGCCAACTTACACATTGATGGGTTTGGAGAATACGTCGCCACAGATTTCAATGATTTGCCATACAACAAGGTAGGGCTGTTACTTGGTACCAGTAGATACGCTTACGGGCGCCCTAACTTGTATTTTGTGAATCGAATAAACGCTGCCGCTGAACTATATCGGGCGGGGAAAGTCGAATCTATCCTTGTGAGCGGCGACAATTCGAGGGTTTCTTATAACGAACCTCAGGATATGAAAGAAGCGCTCATCGCCGCAGGTGTCAATGTCGAAGACATTTATCTGGATTATGCGGGGTTTTCGACCCTGGATTCTGTGGTGCGGGCAAGTGAAGTGTTTCATGTCAAGTCGCTGACAGTCATCAGCCAACAGTTCCATTGTGAAAGAGCGATTTACATAGCTCGTGCGCATGGCATCAACGCGGCAGGTTACGCAGCAAAAGATGTATTCGGAGCTTCAGCGACGAGAGTTAAGTTTAGAGAATACCTGGCCAGGGCAAAGGCGGTAATGGACGTCGCTATCATTGGCACAGAGCCAACGTATTATGGCGACGACCCCTATGAAATCGGTTCCTACGAGGAGGGATAATGTCGCTACGTACATGTGATGAAGCGGCGGCTGCTCAACAGCAATTTGAAACAGACGTGATTCCAACGTCGGCCGGAGACCTGAAGATCACTTTCCTGGGTCATGGAAGCTTGATGTTGGCTTTCGATGGGAAGACCATCTACGTTGATCCGTACAGCAGGGTAGCGGACTACTCGAAGCTCCCCGAAGCGGATGTCATTCTGATCACCCACGAACACCGCGACCACCTTGATCTGCAAGCCTTGGCGAAGGTGCGAACGGAAAGGACGGTGGTGGTATTGACCGAGACCTGCGCCAGACAGGTCGAAGGTGGAATTGTGATGCAGAATGGGGATGAGCGCATTGTTGACGGGATGCGGGTTGAGGCGGTGCCGGCCTACAATCTCGTCCATAAACGCGAGACCGGACAGCCCTTCCACCCCAAAGGCATCGGAAATGGATACATCGTGACCTTTGGCGATAAGCGGGTGTATTTCGCTGGGGATACAGAGAACATCCCCGAGATGAAGAGGCTTCACGGCATCCACTGCGCATTTCTGCCCATGAACCTGCCGTACACCATGACGCCGGAGATGGTGGCCGATGCTGTGAAAGCATTTCAACCGAACATCCTGTATCCCTATCATTATGGGAACACCGACACCTCGAAGCTTGAGGATCTGCTGCGAGAGGAGAAGGGAATCGAGGTGCGCATCCGAAAGCTGGCGTAACGGGATGGGCGATTGAGGGCCTTTTCATGCACGTGGCTTTGGTGAACACGAACCGCATACAGCCTCCCATAGCGCCCATCGGTCTGGAATACGTGGCTGAAGCCCTGAACGCCGCAGGACACCACGTTGAGATCCTCGACCTTTGCTGGGTGGATGATGGGGATGCTGCCATAGCTGGCTTCTTCAATGATGATGGAGCAGACTTCGGCCTGGTCGGAGTGACGCTGCGCAACACGGACGATAGTGTGTTCACCAGTCGTCATTCGTTTCTCGATGAGTTTGCCGATGTGGTCAACACAATCCGGCAGCATACGAATGCCCTGATCGTGCTTGGCGGCGTGGGATTCTCCATCATGCCTGAGCAAGTCCTGGCGCTCTGTGAGGCGGATGCAGGCGTGTGGGGGGATGGAGAGTTTGCTCTCGTAGAGCTGGCAGACAGGCTGGAAGAAGAACGAGAATGGCGTGATTTGCCGAATCTGATTTGGCGTGGCGATGGCAGGTGGCATCGGAATCCGCCTTCCAATCCGCCCCTGACAGACCTTCCCCCGATGAGCCGAAGCTGGGTTGACAACCGTCGCTATTTCCGCGAAGGGGGGCAAGCCGGCATCGAGACCAAACGCGGCTGTCCTGGCCAGTGTATCTACTGTGCCGACCCGCTAGCGAAGGGAAAACAGATACGAACCCGACCGGCGGAAGCTGTGGTTGATGAACTGGAAAGACTTCTCGAACAGGGCATTGACCACATCCACACCTGCGATAGCGAGTTCAATGCGCCGCAATGGCACGCCTCTCGGGTGTGTGAGGAGATCATCCGCCGCGATCTCGGCGACAGACTCCGTTGGTACGCCTACTGCTCGCCGGTTCCGTTCTCACGGGAACTGGCCAGGCTGATGCGTCGGGCCGGATGTGTGGGCATCAACTTCGGGGTGGACAACGGCGACGAGGAGATGTTGAGACGGTTGAGACGGGGTTTCACGCCAGATGACATCTTTGATGCGGCGCGCTCGTGCCAGGAGGCGGGCACAGCGGTCATGTTCGACCTGTTGCTCGGCTCGCCAGGGGAGACCAGGGAGAGCCTAGGGCACACGATTGAGCTGATGCAGCGAGCTGAGCCAGACCGAGTCGGCGTCGCCCTGGGCGTGCGGGTCTATCCGGGCACGGAGCTGGCAGACCTGGTGTTGCGAGAGGAACCGATAGAGGGTCTCCTCGGCGGGGACGACGTGTCAGAGCCTTTCTATTTCCTCGAGCCGAGAATCGCATCCTTCGCTTTTCAGCTACTTGATGACCTCATCGGCGATGACCGGCGGTTTTTCTTTTTCGATCCATCCAGGCCCGACAGAGATTACAACTACGACGACAATCAACGGCTGGTGGACGCCATCAGGAAGGGATATCGTGGAGCATACTGGGATATTCTCCGCAGGTACGAATGATTTGCCTAATGGCCCAGGAGATAGGCTTGCGTATTTGATGTCACAAAGCCGCTCTACGCCCAGGTCATCGAGCCAGGCACACGCGCTGGCGTGTACGGTCGCTTCGTGCAGCTGCACAAAATGCCCGAACTGAGCGACCTGAGAACCTAGATGCTGTTTGCTTTCGGAGACGAGTCGGGGACGCCCAACCCGGCAAGCGAGGAACAATTCTTCACCGTGGCGCTGCTTGTGGTGCAAAATCCGCGCCACATAGAAACACTCGTCCGTCGGACACGCCGATCGCTGCGCAGGCGCGCTCGAACCAGCGAGTTGAAGGCTGCTCGCTCGCACCCACGAGTCATCCGGCGTTTCCTGACCAAGTTAGCTGGTATCGAGTGCGAGATCTACGTTACGGTAGTGGATAAGCAAGGCATCGCCCCGCAACACAGCGAAGTGGTATACCGTGCGGCGGTGGCGCGAGTCGTCCGCCATTGCGTCGAACGCCACCCTCAAGTCAACTTGTGCCTGGACAAGCGATACACTAACCGCACCCAACGAGTACAACTCGAGCAAGCCATACGCGGGGCCATTGCTCATGTGCCTATGCAAATCGTGTTGATCCAACAATCAGATTCGTGGGCAATGCCTGGGTTACAAGCAGTAGATTTCGTGGCTTGGTCTTTTGAGCAGAAGCACGGGTTGGGCGAGGGCTGGGCAGCACAGATCATTGCCGACAAGGTCATCGTGGAGGAAAAGGTACGAGGAACAAAAATAGCGGCTCTGCCTGGGGGCCGATAACCACCGCCAACTAGTGGGCGGAGTGAGGTGTTCTACGAACACCCAGCCGATCCAGGACCTACAATACCGCTACTTGCTTGAATTATACTACCACTTGACATTAAAGTCAAGTTTCGATGAAAGATGAGCAAGGTGTTGGTCTTGCTGAGCAAACTGAAAGCTCAAGCCGCCCTCGCAGCCTCAACCACACCGACACCCTCACCGACACCCTCACCGACACCCTCACGGCCAGCCGTTCCCTGACTCGCCTAGAGAGCCTGGGACTGCTGCAGCGTTCCGAGCAACGTCGCGGGCCGGGCGTCTACTACACACTGGCCGGGGAAGCAGCAAAACCCTCGCTTTGGCAAGTTTGAACTGCTGAACCAATCGCCATTTCGCCAGTCCTGTCTAACCAGGAAATACAACAATCAGGAGGTACAAAAATGACTATGACACACTTTACCCAAACCATCCGCAGGCGACCGATGGTTCTACGCCTGCTGCTGGCAGTGTCCCTCTTGGCTGTCCTGGGTAACGCAGCGGGGGTGAACGCAGCCGCACCGAGACACGTGCTGGTGCTCAACTCTTACCACCAGGGGCTGAGTTGGACGGACAGCATCGTTGAGGGAATCGAGTCTGTATTGGGAGGAGACTCAGACCTTGAGCTGCACATCGAGTACATGGACACCAAACGCCTGTACAACGCCTGTACGATGAGGGGTATCTTCAGAAGCTGTATGAATTGTACCAGTACAAATACAGCCAGATGCAGTTCGAGGTGGTGATCGTCAGTGACAACAACGCCTTTGAATTCCTGCACCAGCATTACGACGAGCTATTCCCAGGCACACCAGTGGTGTTCTGTGGCATCAACGATTTCAGGGACTCCATGCTGGAAGGATACGATTTGTACACCGGGGTGGTAGAGGTGACCGATATCCAGAGCACGCTCGAAATCGCCCTGCAACTGCACCCCAACGTGGCCCAGGTCGCGGTGGTGAACGATCGCACCTCCACAGGAGTCGCCCTGGAAAGCGAGTTGCAGGCGATGCTCCCACGTTTTGAGGCCTCGACAGAGTTCGTCCTCATCGAAGACCTGGACATGGCGGAGGTTCAGGCCCAGGTGAAGACTCTGCCTGCCGACAGCCTCATCCTGTTGCTGGTGCTCAACCGCGACGCGTCGGGGCAGTTCTTCACCTACGAGGAGAGCCTGGCCCGAATCTCCAGTGTGACCACTTTACCGATCTATGGCTTATGGGACTTCTATCTGGGTGGCGGCATTGTCGGCGGCAAGCTGGCCAGCGGCTTCCACCAGGGCGAGGCGGCGGCCATGATCGCGCAGCGCATCCTGGGGGGAGAAGCTGTGGGGGATATCCCAGTCGTTAAGGAAAGCCCCAACCGCTACATGTTCGACTATGAGCAAATGCAGCGCTTCGGCCTGAAGTCCTCGGCCTTGCCGGCCGATAGCATCGTCATCAACGTACCCGACACGTTCTATGATCGCTACAGGACGTTGATCTGGGGTTCACTGGGCATCGTCGCCGTGCTGATCTTGATTGTCTCCACCCTGCTGGTCAGCATCACCCAGCGCAGGCGGGCGTAGGAGGCACATTCAACAGCAGGCAATGAGTACAGGAAACAAGAGCCGCGGTCAAGCGCCTGACTGCGGCTCTTTGTTTTCACGCAGAGTTCACATGAAATTCACGTTGTTTTCACCCACTATTTGCTGTAATCTGCTATAATGCAAGCGTTTCACCAAGTTTGAGCAAGTCTGAAATCATTTCACCCGTTTTATGGACAGGCTCTTCAGCAATCAGGGTTCTTTCGAAAAGAAGCTGTGAAAATGGCGGAGCAAATGGTGACTAAGTGGGAGCATGCTATGACGTACGAAAGCGGTTATGAGATCGTAGTAGGGGTCAGACTCATTCCTATCCGGGCGCCTGCTTATGCTGGCGGCAGTAAGAAGCTTCCGTGGAGCGAGGTGCCGGGGAAGAAAGACAAAGGATATCCCAGCATCTTCGTGACTGAATCTCGTGGAATACCCTCTCAGAGGCAAGCATTTCCAGAGTTACTCCAAGTGGTTCAGCCTCTGAAGCCCTTCGAGCCGGAGATGGTCCTCATCCCTGCCGGTGAGTTCACCATGATCAGTGATCCCAGCTTGGATCAAGATGCGGTTGATGATGAGCAGCCCCAACATAGACTGTACCTGCCCGACTACTACCTGGCCAAGACGCCGGTGACCAACGCCCAGTACGCGGCCTTTGTGCAGGCCACCGGCCGCCACCTGCCGGAGCGTTGGATAGGCGAGCAGCCACCGACAGGCAAAGAGCATTATCCTGCGGTGTACGTCTCCTGGCATGACGCTACGGCCTACTGCAATTGGCTGACCGAGGAAACCGGCAAGCCCTACCGCCTACCCAACGAGGCCGAATGGGAGAAGGGCGCATGGGGCAGCAATGGGCGCATCTACCCTTGGGGCAGCCAGGGGGACGAGAAGAGGTATGGCACCATAGGCAGCATACGCGGCGACACACCAATGAGGGCCTACGCCCAAGGAGCCAGCCCTTACGATTTGCCAGACATGGCGGGCAACGTGTGGGAGTGGACACGGAGCGCCTGCGAGGTCTACCCCCGCGATCCAGAGAGTGGCCGGGAAGGTATCAAGAGTGGCGTAGGCCGGGTGTTGCGGGGCGGCTCGTGGTACCGCAATCAGTGGTACGCCCGCTGCACGCTTCGCTACGGGGTCTACCCCGATGCCCGCTACCACTACATTGGGTTTCGGGTGGCGGCTTCCCCCTCGAATCCGCATTGAGCCACCTTTTCAAGCAGCATAGGGAAATGACAAAAGCCACCTGCGTCAACCGTACGGGTGGCTTTGTTGGTGTTGCCAAACAAGCGGGAATCTGATATACTATGCCCAACACACTCCCCCTGATCTGACCGCCCGTGAGGGTGATGACCTCTTCAATCTGGTCAACAGCCTGCCGGAGTTTGAGAAACCGGCGACCGGCCCTTATGACCTCTTAATCTACTACTGGCGTGGGGTGCATGATTTTCTCTACTTCACTTCGTGCGGCCAGACCATCATCAGCTCAGGCTGGTGGTACACAGGTGATTGAATGAAAAAATGGTTGACCACAATAGCAAGCCTCGTCATGATCATCGCCCTGCTATCGGGCACCTTCGCCCTGGCTAATGACGGCCCAGATGGAAAAACGGACGATGGCCCGGGCGACGGTCCCACAGACGACACGCTGATCGTTCGAGTGTACTACCCCAATCTCGACATCGGCAACAGAGTGCTCATCTCGTTCGAGCCCTGGATATTCGAGACCGATTACGAGGAAGGCTATCACCTCATGAAAGTGACCCAAAGGGAGATATATCTCCTCACCGATGCCGGCCTTCAAGTTGTAGTTGCCGACCGGCAACAGCTTCCGACGGTGCAATCCATTCCTAGCTATCCCTGCTACCAGACCGTGGAAGAAACCTTTGCCTTTGCGGAAGCGCTGGCTACTACCTATCCCGATCTCGCCACCTGGACCGACGTCGGCAACTCCTGGGAGAAGTCAGCCGGCCTGGGGGGCTACGACGTGATGGTCTTGCGCTTGACCAACTCGGCCATCCTCGGCCCCAAACCCAAGCTGTTCGCCACCAGCGCTATCCACGCCCGCGAATACGCCACCGCCCCTCTGCTAGTTCGTTTCGCCGAATACCTGATGGACAACTATGGCACCGACGCTGACGCCACCTGGATTCTGGATCACCACGAAGTCCACCTGATGCTCCACACCAATCCCGACGGCCGCAAGATGGCCGAGGGCGGGGCTTGGTGGCGCAAGAACACCAACCAGAATTACTGCAGCCCCACCAGCAGCGATCGAGGCGCTGATCTCAACCGAAACTTCAGTTATCAATGGGGCTGCTGCAGCGGGTCTAGCGGCAGCCAATGCAGTGAGACCTATCGAGGCCCCAGCCCCGCCTCTGAGCCGGAAACCCAGGCCGTCCGTGACTACATGCGTACCCAGTTCCCCGACCAGCGCGGCCCTAACCTCAACGACCGCGCCCCCGATGACGCCACTGGCATCTACCTCGACATCCACAGCTATGGCGAGCTCGTCCTCTGGCCGTGGGGTTTCACGAGCAGCACAGCGCCCAACGGGACCCAGCTTCAGACATTGGGGCGCAAGTTCGCCTACTGGAACCAGTACGAGCCTCAACAAGCGATCGGGCTGTACCCTACCGACGGTACCACCGACGACTTTGGCTACGGCGACCTGGGAGTGGCATCCTATACCTTTGAGCTCGGCACGACGTTCTTCCAGTCCTGCAGCTACTTCGAGAACACCATCGTACCCGACAACATGCCGGCGTTGATCTATGCCGCCAAGGTCGCGCGCACACCCTACATGACGCCCGCCGGACCCGACGCCTACGCCCTCTCCCTCAGCGGCGATCCGGTTCCCGCCGGCACGCTCGTCACCCTGAGCGGCACCATCAACGATACCCGTTACAACAACAGCCACGGCGACGAGCCGACGCAAGACATTGCCACGGCTGAATATTACGTGGACACACCGCCGTGGGTCAGCGGCTCCACAGCCATCGCCATGTCCGCATCCGACGGCAGTTTCGACTCAAAGACCGAGAACATTGAAGCAACGATAGAAACCACCGGCTTGAGCAATGGAAAGCACATCATCTTTGTGCGCGGACAGGATGTGAACGGCAATTGGGGCGCTTTCAGCGCGATCTTTCTCAACGTCACCGAAGGTACGCCCCCACCGCCCATCCTACTGGTGGATGACGATAATGGCTCATCTTATGAGAGCTACTTCACGGCAGCGCTCGACACTCTGGCCAACGACTACGACACCTGGAACGTCGAGAGCCAGGGCTCGCCTCCGGCGTCTGTCTTGCAGCAGTACGACGTCGTCTTATGGTTCACCGGCGACGACTATGCCACCACGCTGACCAGCACCGACCAGTCCAACCTGGCAACCTACCTGGATGGCGGTGGCTGTCTCTTCGTCACTGGCCAGGACATCGGGCGCTCCGTTGGGGAATCGCCCTTCTACAGCGATTATGTGCATGCCACCTACGTGCAGGACGACATTGATTTATCCGGCCTGAACGGGGTCTCTGGCGACTCGATATCCGATGGGTTCAATATAGCTATCTCCGGCGGCGATGGAGCCAATAACCAAGGCCAGCCGAGCGAGATAGATCCCATTGACCCAGCGGTCAGCGTCTTCACATACGATATTAGCGCCACTGTGGCTTCGAGGGAGAGTGCTGAGCTCCGGGACATGGCATCCTCTGGCGCCGGAGCGATAAGGGTGGACGGAGGGACATACAAGGTAGTCTACTTCGCTTTCGGCTTCGAGGCCATCAACTCGGCTGCTGATCGTCAGTTAGTCATGGAGAGGGTGCTTGATTGGACATGGTCACTTTTCGGTGACTTTGATTTCAATTGTGTTGTGAACGTGGCGGACATCCAAGGGGTGGCCACTCGCTGGCGTATGACAGACACGGATCCTGACTGGAACCCACGCTACGATCTCGATAACGATGGGAACATTGACATCGTGGACATCATGCTGGTGGTGGTTCACTGGGAGGAGACTTGCTAATAATGGAATTTCACATTTCCCGCCAGGCGCGGGATCGCTATCAGTTTGACGAGGCGCTGTTCTCTCTCAGCGGGAACGTCATCCTGGCCGATTTTCACGCCGCGCGGGTGCTGGCGCAACAAATGAACGACAAGCGCGATCTGGTCCGCTTCCCGGAACAGGCGGTTAAAGCTGGCCACATCAATGCCATGGGGCTGATTGACGAGGTTTTGCACTCCGTCGTCGGCCTGTATCGCGAGCAGAAGAATCAACAGGCCATGGAACAAGCCCTGGACTGGGTGGTGGAAAAACTGGGCCAGGCAGCGGTGGACAAAGCTCTGCGCCGATTCGTGGACGAATTTCCCCCACTGGATGTTTATCGGCGAGAGATTGATCCCCAGACCTATCTGGAAGGAGAGACTGCCGGCGTACCCCATCGCCAGATGGTGCTAGAAGAGCTGTTGATGCTCTGGCTGGCCAACGTGAATGCGGCCTTTTCCCCCCTTATGGAATTATTCGACGACGCGGCGCTGGAAAAGGAAACAGCCTACCGGCAAGTCATCGCCGGTCTAGGCGAATTCCTTGCCACCCAACCCACCTTTGGCCCCGACGACCAATATCTGGTGGATATGCTGCGCGATCCTGCCATCGCGGTGCCTCATTCCCTTTCAGGACAGTTGGAATACATCCGCGAAAGGTGGGGGGCATTGCTGGGCCGATACCTCTATCGCCTGCTCAGCGGGCTGGATTTGATCCGGGAAGAGGAAAAGATGCGCTTTCTGGGTGCCGGCCCCGCCCGGCCGTACGAGTTTGCCGGGCTGGAGGCGGAAGCCGAGCGCTATAGCCTCGATCGTGACTGGATGCCCCGCGTGGTGCTGATGGCTAAAAGCACCTATGTATGGCTGGATCAACTCTCCAGGAAATACGGGCGACCCATCACCCGCCTGGATCAGGTGCCCGACGAGGAGTTGGACACTCTGGCCCGCTGGGGATTCTCCGGCCTGTGGCTGATCGGCCTGTGGGAGCGCAGCCAGGCCTCCCAGCGCATCAAGCAACTGTGCGGCAATCCCGAGGCGGTGGCCTCAGCTTACTCGTTATTCGACTATCAGATCGCCGCCGATCTGGGCGGCGAAGCGGCCTTTCAGAGCTTGACGGAGCGGGCCTGGCAACGGGGTGTTCGCATTTCCGGCGACATGGTGCCCAACCACGTGGGCATTGACGGCAAATGGGTCATTGAGCACCCGGACTGGTTCGTGTCGCTGGACTACAGTCCCTTTCCCTCGTACACCTTCAACGGACCAGACCTCTCCTGGGACGAGCGGGTAGGCATTTTCGTAGAGGATCACTACTACACCCGCACCGACGCAGCGGTGGTCTTTAAGCGGCTGGACCGCTGGACCGGGAGCGAGAAGTATGTCTACCATGGGAATGACGGCACCAGCATGCCCTGGAACGACACGGCCCAGTTGAACTATCTGAACCCCGAGGTGCGTGAGGCCGTGATCCAGACCATCCTGCACGTGGCGCGGATATTCCCCATCATTCGCTTTGACGCCGCCATGACCTTGACCAAAAGGCATTACCAGCGTTTGTGGTTCCCGGAGCCCGGCACCGGCGGCGACATCCCCACGCGAGCAGAGCATGGGCTGACCAAGGCTCAGTTCGACGCCGCCATGCCTCAGGAGTTCTGGCGTGAAGTGGTGGACCGCGTGGCTCAGGAAGCACCCGACACCCTCCTGCTGGCCGAGGCCTTTTGGCTGATGGAGGGCTACTTCGTCCGCACGCTGGGCATGCACCGCGTCTACAACAGCGCCTTCATGCACATGCTCAAGAGCGAGGAAAACGCCAACTATCGTACCACCATCAAGAACGTGTTGGAATTCGACCCCCAAATCCTGAAGCGCTTTGTCAATTTCATGAACAACCCCGACGAGGAAACCGCCATCGCACAGTTTGGCAAGGATGACAAATACTTTGGCGTTTGCATGATGATGGCTACCATGCCCGGACTGCCGATGTTCGGGCACGGCCAGATCGAAGGCTTCACCGAGAAATATGGCATGGAATACCGGCGCGCCTACTGGGACGAGCAGCCAGATGAGCACCTGATTCGACGTCACGAGCGGGAGATCTTTCCCCTGTTGCATCGCCGCCATCTGTTTGCCAGTGTGGAGAATTTCTTGCTATACGATTTCTTTGCGCCGGAAGGGCACGTGAATGAAGACGTGTTCGCCTATTCCAACCGCGCTGGCCACGAACGGGCCGTGGTGATGTATCACAACAAATACACAGATGCCCGAGGTTGGATACGGACGTCGGTGGCCTACTCAGTGAAGACGGGCGAAGACGGAGATCGTGTCCTGGTGCAAAAAAGCCTGGGCGAGGGCCTGGGGCTGCACAATCAGGACGACTACTTCTGCACTTTCCGCGATCACGTCAGCGGGCTGGAATACATTCGTTCCAGCAAAGAGCTGTGGGAAAAAGGGCTTTATGTCGAGTTGGGCGCATACAAATACCAGGTCTTTCTCGATTTCCGCGAGGTGCAGGACAACGTGTGGCACCACTACGCCCACCTGGCGGCTTATCTCGACGGACGTGGGGTGCCGAGCATCGAAGAAGCCCTGAGGGAAACCTTCTTGCAGCCCATTCATCGTGCGTTCAAGGAACTGGTCAACGCCGCCATGTTCCAGCGGCTGCTGGACGCCCGGCTCACCGAGACTGATGGGGAACTAGACCAAACCCTTTTAGACGAGGTGGAGCAAAAGACGCTTCACTTGTTGCGGGAGATCAAGCAGTTCACCAGCGCGACGGGGGACGAAGGGTCCCTGGCCCAGGAGATGCGCCAGCAACTGGAAACCATCCTCCAATTGCCGATCGCCGATTGCCGATTGCCGATTGCCGAATCGAGAATCGAAAATCGAAAACCGAAAATCCAAAACTGGGGCAGCCTATTAAGCTGGTGGTGTGTCCACTCCCTGGGCAAGATCGTCGGCGAAGCCGGCTTTGAGGGGCAGAGCCGCAGTTGGATTGACGAGTGGCTGCTGGGCAAAGTCATCGCCAGCGCGCTGCAAGACCTGGGGCTGGACGAGTCCGCGGCCTGGCAGGCGGCGGCGGTGGTCAAGCTGCTCACCAGTCATCAACGCTGGTTTGCGGCGGAGACCCCCGATGCCCGGTCGCGGGCCTATCAAGTCCTGGAAGCTCTGCTCAAAGACGACGAAGTGCAGCAATTCTTGCAGGTGAACCGCTACCAGGGCGTGTTATGGTTCAACAAAGAAGCCTTTGAGCAGTTGCTCTGGTGGCTGTTGCTGGTGGCGGTGGTGGAAATCAGTGCGGATCCAGATGGGGCAGAAGAGGTCCTGGCCTGTTACAACATCGTTGAGCAATTGCGCCAGGCCGGGGAGAAATCCGGCTATCAAGTCGAAAAACTGCTGATGCCATAAAAGCTCTACGGGGTATTCGCCAGAGATTGGAAGCAAAGCAGCAGGTAACTCAAGAGCCACCTGAAACAAGAGCCACGGTCAAGCGCCTGACCGTGGCTCTTCATTCTCACGCAGAGTTCACGTCAAATCCATGCTGTTTTCATCTGGCGGCTTCTCCTATGATCCCTGGCCTTACCTGCCCCTGAAGGAGATCATGGCTCCTATGGTCTTGGCCAGGATGAGCAGGTCCAGGTAGATGGATTGGTGTTTGATGTAGTAGAGGTCATATTGGAGCTTGACCAGGGCATCCCGCACCGAGCTGGAGTAGCCATAGTTGACCAGGGCCCAGCCAGCCATCCCCGGCCTCACAGCGTGGCGGGCGCGGTAGAAAGGGATTTGTTCCGCCAACTGATGGGCAAAAATGGGGCGCTCAGGACGAGGCCCCACGATGCTCATCTCACCTCGCGATACGTTGATAAGCTGAGGTAGCTCGTCCATCATGGTGAGGCGCAAGAAGCGGCCCACTCGCGTGACCCGGGGGTCGTTCTTCTCAGCCCAAACCGCTCCGGCCTCCTCGGCGTTTGGGACCATGGAGCGGAACTTGAATAGACGAAAGATCCGCCCGCCTTTGCCCACCCGCTCCTGAGTGTAGAATATGGGGCCTGGGGAATCAACATAGATGGCCAGGGCCAGGATAGGGAAAAGGAGGGCGAGGACGATGAGTCCAATGCCGGAGATGAAGATGTCCATTGTCCTTTTGGCGAAGGGCCAGAAACTACCGATGGCGGCGTGATCCAGTGGCAGAACGAGGGACCAGTCGTCGCCAACATGCTCCACCGGTACCCGACCGGTGATCTCCTCGTAAAAGAGGGGCATGAGGGTGATCTGCACCCCCTGTTCCTGGCAATCCATGATCGCTCGGATGAGCTCGCCATGTACAGTGTGGGTGGTGGCAAGGATGATCTCAGAGACGTCTTCCTCTTTCACAAGCGAGAGTAAATCCCGCCGGCTCCCAATGACCGGTATCCCTTCGATGACCTGCCCTTGCTTGGATGGGTCGTCGTCAATGTAACCAACCAATTGGTACTCAGAAGGCAGGTTTTCCTCGATAGCCTGGGCTATGATTCGTCCTGCTCGACCAGCTCCTATCACAACAGCCCGCCGCCGAAAGAAAGCACGGCCAAACAGGACACCATAGATCGTGCGCCAGATGCCCACTAAAGCAAGGGTTGCAGTGGAGTGATAGAGCACAATCCCACGGGGCAGCAATTGACGTGGTGACAAGAAATATATCGCCACGTAGATCAGGAACACGAGGGCCGTGATTCTAAACAGAATCAACCAGACCGAGCGAAGGTTGGCGGCAAGCCTCAGGTTATAGAAATCACCAAGAGAGGCCAAGAAGAGCCAGAGAGCTGTCAAGAAGAGGAACCAGTGGGTTTGGGAAAGAATAAACTCTGGGGAAAAGCTCAGTCGCGGGTCTCGCAATGTCCATACTCGCAAGGCGAAGAGTACGGCCAAGATGACCATTGCTAAGTCAACGACAATCAGGAGAACTCTGCGTTCGGAGAGTTGTAAAGGCAGTTTCATTCCCATCTATGTCTCAGCGTCAATGGCCATAAGCACCCTTGAATCTCCGTACCCATTCACATGTCAGGCCGGCTATCACCCCCGCCCCCACCGAAGCAGCGGCCACCAGAAGAAATAAAGGGGCGGGCAGGCCAACCTCTAAGTCTTTGCGAAGCGCCCACCACCAGAAGGGCAGGGAGATAAGGAGAAACAGCAGGGCGAGACCCCCGGCCAACCACACCAATCCCCTCCAGAAGATGCTCCCGATAACAGCAGTTGCCATGAGGAAAAGCAGGCCGATTTGGATCTTCTGGGTTTGGGGGGTGCGCGAGTCGGCCACAGCCTTGCGGGGATGCCTTCGGTAGACCAGTGCCCTCCAATAGCTATAGTGGTTTTTCCGACGGGCGTACTCTACGATGGATTCTGGGTGTGAGTGGTAAACGACAGCCTGAGGAGCAAAGACCATTCTGTAGCCAGCACTCGCCAGTCTAAAAGACAACTCCGTATCCTCAGCTCCCAGGAGATCCTCTCGAAACCCCCCGCCATCCATAAAGACGTGCTTCCTGTAGCCCGCCGTTCCTGTATTGATAAAATCTATCTGGCGATGCCTGGCGATGTTCCGATAACGATAGTCATATTCGAGTTGGATGAATCGTGGAATAAGGCCAGTCTGACGAGTACGAACCACCCCGCAAACCCCTGAAACCCCTTGGTCGGCGAAGGGTGCAATCATGGCCTCGATCCAATTGAGTTCTGGGATACAATCAGCATCGGTGAAAAGAAGGATTTTGCCTTGAGTTTGCTTAGCGCCTAAGTTTCTAGCTGCCGCTGCGCCCCTATGGGGCTGAGATAGAAAGGTCGCCCCATAACGATCAGCTATGGTCTTGACTGCAGTATCCACAGGGCCATCATTCACCACGATGATCTCGAATCTGTCTCGGGGCATGGTCTGCCGTTCTAAGGCGTGCAGGCAGGGACCGAGGCTCCGCGAGGCATTATGGGCCGGGATGACCACGGAGATCAACGACGGTGGCTGGTTCATGACTCGCTCCTCCAGCCCCCCCTTCCCCCCCAACGTTGGGGGGGTACTGAGAGGGATGCCTCCCCCCCAACCCTTCGACCTTCCCTTCGATCTTGCTCAGGGCAGGGCTCAGGGCAGGCTTTGGGGGGGACTGAGGAGGGGCGGTGAACACTTTCCCACCATAGGAACAGAGCGCCCAGGAGAGAAGGGGGGGCAAAGACCACGAAGTATAACAGCACGGCATAGCCCAGGGCAGCCCCCTTCTCCAGCCCAAAGACGCCCAGGGCGAGAGTGCACAAGTAGTGGAAGACCCCCAGCTTGCCGGGGACCGAGGGCACTGCCACCCCTACTTGGAGCACCACTACCAAGAACAGGGCAGCGGCAAAGGATAGAGGCAAGCCCAAGGCCAGGAAGACCATGTAGTTCACCAATATGCTGAGAACCCAGATGAGAAGGGACCACCCCTGCAATTGAAGCCCCACCCAGGGAGAACGCAGCACATCCAGGCTGCCTAGAGCCAGTCCCGTTGCCCGATGAATCCCTGTTCCCCAACTCTCTGGTAAGAAGCGCGAGATCGTTTCCACCAGGGTGAGCAGCCGTTCCCTGCCGTGGGACAGAGTCAGAGCGACGCCGAGAAAGGCGGTGGCGAAGACAGCCAGATTTACACGGGAATCTCGGAACCAAGGGGGCAGGGAGACGAAAATGGGGACACATAGCACCAGCAGGAGCAGCATCAGAATATCCAACCACTTCTCAACGGCAATAGTGCCCAGAGTGCGAGATCGGCTACGGCTCTCGATCTTGCCCATGAAGTAGATGCGGGCTACCTCGCCCAGACGGGCAGGGACGACGATGTTGAGCATCTGGCCGATGAGGAGCACCTCGGCCAGCCTGAAGCAACTGAGCCCTTTTTGACCAGGATGATAAAGCAGCCTCCAGCGGGCGGCTCGGACCAGAGGGCTTACGAACACCAGCGCCAGGGCCAGGGCCACGAACCGGTAATCGGCCTGAGAGAAAGCGGCAACCACCTGGGAAAGAGGGACATCCCGGAAGGCCAGCCATAGGAAGACAACGCTGAGGCCGGTGCCCAGGGCCACCTGGAGACCTCGGATGTTTGCTTGCTGCCATAGGCCATTGGCGCGTTCCCTCAAGGACAGAGTTGCTGCCTCCAATTGATGCTCTCCATTTGGAGCGCCTGTTCGCTTCTGTGCTCGCTGACTTGTATCACTCATTCAACTACGGTGCTGCTCGCTAATGGAGATAGAGTTTTGTGCTAGAACGCCCCTTTTCCTCTGAGCACCAGTCCGATGGTCTTCCAGAGAATCTGCAAATCCAGTAAAAGCGAGTAGTTCTGTATGTAGTACAGATCATCTTCGATGTGCAGGTGTAGGGGCTTGTCGCTGCGGCCACTAATCGCCCACCAGCTTGTCAGGCCCTGGGGTACGGCGAAACGCTTGCGCTGCCAGGGCTCGTATCGCTCCACCAGCCAGGGCATCTCTGGCCGAGGTCCCACCAGGCTCATGTCCCCCTTAAGGATGTTAAAAAACTGCGGCAGCTCATCAAAGCTCGTTCGGCGCAGCCACCGTCCTACCCTTGTGACACGAGGGTCGTCTCTAACCTTATGGATAACCTGGCCATCCTCAGTGAGCCGGGTGACCTCAGCCCAATGCTCTTCAGCGCCGACCACCATGGAGCGGAACTTGTACATCCAGAAAGTTTTCCCGTTCTCACCCACTCGCGGTTGTTTGAAAATAACGGGGCCTGGGGAATCCAATTTGATGAGGACCGCGACGAGGAGCAGCAAGGGCCAGATCAGCAAGAGCAAAGCAGTTGTAGCCATAAGGTCGAACAGGCGCTTCACGAAGCGCTGAAAGCCATCAATAGCCGGTTCGCGCAATCCGATCATGGGAATCCCGGCGAAAATGCCTACGTGGGCGCGGGGAAAAGCCAAATCGAAGAAATCGGGCACCACTTGCACTCGAATGGGGTACTTCTGTAGCTCGGCTATCAAATTGGCCATACGACCTCGCTCGTGATGCTTCAAGGCAATGACCACTTCTTCTACGTTATAATCCTCCACCACGTCGCATGCCTGGTCCAGGGTACCAAGCACAGGCAAGCCCTCGATCATCGCCCCTTGTCTTTGGGAATCCTCAGCCAGAAACCCAACCGTTTCCAGGCCCATGTAGCGATACTCTTCCAAGGCCTGGGCAACCTCACAGCCCAGTGAATCCGCGCCGACAATCAAAACGCGAGTCATGCCCTGATGGTGGCTGCGACGGAGGCGAAAGAAAGCTCGTAACACAGCACGATAGCCTGTAAGAAGAGCAAGATCAATCAAGAAGAAGTACAAAAACAGGTAACGAGGAATATCGCGGTAAGTGAGATAGAGGATACCGGCGAGGCTGAAAGCGGCTAGAGTCGTAGCCAGAATGACGAGCGGGAATTCGTCAACAGCTCGGAATACTCGGTTGGAGTTATATAGAGATAGAATCAGGAAGATCAGGGGCCAGATCAAGGCCACCAGTCCATAGACCTGTAAGGGCACGCGTGCCATCTCCCAGGGAATCCAGTCGCCATAGGGCAGGCGAAATCGGAGCACGCTGGCTACGTACAGGGCGCCCTCGGTGAGGACGAGATCCATGATAAACAGGAACACCATATAACCAGTATTGAACCTCTTGAACATGGGAACTTTCCCTTTGCGTGGTGAGCTAATTATACCATACTGGAAGTCTAAAAACAAACTCGCCGCTTTCATCCCGCGCTCCACTTGGAGGCCGGTCTTTTCGTGGCGAGTTTATGAGCCAGGTAGAGGAACAACGCATCCCTTCGACAGGCTCAGGACAAGCAGCAGGATTTACGGATCACTTGCACGTTTGGCAGGGCCATGCAACATACTCCATCATCCGCAAATCCCGCACATCCGTGTTCTGACTGAGGGTGCAGTCATTCTGTGAACTCCCATGATGATGCCCCCGCTTCGGATTGGGCGTGCTCATGACCTTGTGTCGCCAGGTGATCGGGTGCCAGGTTGAGGTACAGGCCGGTGACGAGGCCCATGATCATCCACATCACGACGCCTGGCTTGGTGCCCAGCATGAAGGCATCGGTCAGGCCGAATATCTGGTGGGCCAGCATGCCAGCGCCCAAGCCGAGGATGAGTCGCTTGATCCGCTCATCAGGCGCCCAGGTGTAAGCGCGCCACGCGGTGCGGACAAAGGCGGCCAGCAAGGCAACGTAGGCGACGAAGCCAGGGATGCCCAGGTCAATGGCTACTTGGAGGAGTTCGTTGTGGGCGTGGGTGATGACGCTGCGACGGTTGCCGAGCAAATAGCGTAAATTGCGAGGATTGCTGACATACAGGTTGGGGAACATATACCGGGCCACGTGATCAAAGGTACCGATGCCTGCACTTCTGAGAGGAAAGGTCTCCAGGACCTTCAACCCCAAGCGCCAGACCCGCTGGCGAAAGTAATACGATCGAAGAAGTTGGCTCATGGCGGGGTGCTCGGTAACATTCAACGCATTGGCCAGGAGGGGCAAGTAGGCCATAAAGAGCAACCACACCAGCAGGAGGCACACGATGCTCAGGAGGCTCCATCGGAACCGCCCATTCAGAGCGAAGGCCAATCCAACGCAGGCAATGGAAAGACCTGCAAGAGCCCCTCGCGATTGAGTCAGGAGCAACGTGAGGACGGTGCTAACCAGCGTCAGAATTGTCAGGCCCATATAGAGCCTCCTGTGTCGAAGTGATTCGAACAAACGTCCCTTTAGTGTGATGGCGTAAAGGGGGATGAGGTACACGAGCGTTCCGGCAATGCCGTTGGGATGAAAGCCCCCTTGAAGTGAGCGGGGGACGTCAACGATCTTCTGTGGGATAAGGGCATAGACTTCTGACAGGTCAACAACCTTGTTGAGGAACCAGTCTGTTCCAAGCAGACCCAGGCCGGCGATGGCTAACCCAAGGAGATGCAATACGACCAGCCAACGAATCAAGTTGCCGTCTTGCTGAAGTCCGTGCAGCACTTCATAAAAGAGCACGATGCTGAAAGCCACTCCATAGAGCTTCGGATGGCCCAGCGAGGTTTTGGCAGAAATGACGGCGCTGAACAGGATCGTGAGCAGTAGGAGAACAGCAATGGACAGGTCTAAGGGGGTTGGGGGCAAAAGCGACCGTGTGCGGATCCAGCGCAGCACGATTAGAGCAAGCAAGAATATCACACCCGGAACAAACGGACGGTCTGTGAAAACGAACCAGGTATAATTCAGGCAAATGGCCCCGACGATGAGCCAATGCCAGATGACAGCCGAGCTAGTAGATTTTTCAGACATACGCTCCCTGGCGGAACCTCCTTCGAAGGCCCGGCTTGTTTCCCGGCCAAGGAAAAGCCCGCCCAGTGTAGCCAGGCCAAGCGTTACAAGAGGGGAGGTGCTGATGAAGAGGAGGGGGAGGAAAGAAGCGGCCAGCCAATAAAATGTCCGGAAACCTGTCCCCTGAACCAATTTAAACCAAACTAGGGATTTATAGCCTGGTTCTTGAGAGTGCATCACAGAGATAGCAGTCCCAGCCGCTGCTTCAGAACCCGCCATAAGAAAAGGGGATTACCAATAAGATAGCGCTTCCACAACCGGCGCGGCTCGATGATGAGCCACGCCAGCCATTCCAAGCTGTGGTCCGTCATCCAGCGGGGGGCGCGGCGCAGTTCACCGGAGACGTAATCAAAGACCGCTCCACCGGTGAGGGCCACGTTGATCTCAATGCGGTCCCAGTTCTCCATCAGCCAGCGTTCTTGAGGTTGCATCCCAAAGCCAACGATGATAATGTTAGGCTTAACGGCGTTGGTTCGGCCTAGCTCAGGAATCTTCATTCAGTTCCTCAACAACGGCAAGATACTTCCTGTAAATCCTGTCCCAATTGTGGTCACGCTTCACGCGTTCAATCATTCTTCTACCTTGGTCCTCAACAAAACTCGGGTTAGCTAAGGCGAAGTCAAGCTTCTCCCTCAAATCCTGAACAGAGCCTGTTTGAAACAGGATGCCGTCATGTTCAAGTACAGACTCCAATTCCGACAGGTCACTGGCTAAAACACAATTCCCAAAACTCATAGCCTCCAACAGGGATATGGGCATGGCTTCCAAGGTTGAAGGCAAGACATAACAGTAAGCATTGCTCAAGAGTTCCGTCTTTGCTTGTGCGTCGACAAAGCCAACGAAACGTATGCGCTCACTTGCGTGACTTTTTAGTTCCTCTGCGTACGCACTCTTGTGACTGTCATCTCCGGCTATCACAAGAACTTTTTCAGTCTCAAGATTATGGTACGCCTCCACGAGAAGATGGCATCCTTTCTCTTTCACCAACCGCGCCATAAACAAAATGTATCTATCTTTCTCTAGCCCCCATTTCTTCTTGATCAACTTTGGGGGAACCCTCTCTTTCATAGTAACGCCATTTGGTATGAAAACGCCATCCACACCGAACTTTCGCTTGAAATAAGCCTGGTCCTGCTCACTAACAAAGAGGATTTGATCCGCAAACCAGATGGTTGTTAGACTGCCAAATCTGAGAAACGCCTTGGCTGCCTTACCCCATTTGTCTCTGTTGAAGTCTAACCCGTGTATCTGAACAATTACGTTCTTACCAAACAGTTTCGGAATAAATCCTAGTACTGATGGACCGATACAGTTTATATAGACGACATCATAGTGCCCCAAGAGCACTTTAATCATCGCCGTGAAGGAGTGAGAAATGGCGTCAAGATGCTTAGTGTGAATACCCCAAGAGTATCTCAAGCCAATACCCTTATAGGTCTTGAGGCCGCGTTTACCTTCCATGTAGTGCTCACGTACAAAAACATCAAAACCATAGCCGTCACGGATGAAGCGCTGGCCGATCTCTTCCATTATGATCTCCAGCCCACCGGTGAAAGGCAGCCCCTTTGCTCCCAGAATTGCGATGTTAGCTTTCGATGATGAGGTATCAGAAGACAGCATCTTCTCCCAGGTCGACATCTCTTCCGAAAGAGAGTCTGGTCTTGTTTTTCAGCACCCAAGTGACGGGCTTGAGGATATTCCTACGCATAGCCGGAACTGCACTCCCTATCATCCAACATCCGCGATCGCACCGTGCCACTTGCTCTCTGACTTTCTCAGCCTGGTCTGAGTGCCATATTTCTTGGAAGGTATGTCTATTAAGATTGCCCATAGACCTTTTGATGGCCATTCCGTTGCAGGGCAAGACATCTCCAAAAGGATCCACAAAGAAGAAGTCTGTGCCCGCACCACAGGTCAATGGCCTTTGCCCCTCGGTGACGTGGAGCAAAAGGCCCAAGTTGAGATAGGCCCGAAACCAATCCTTCACTCGCAATCTGAGACTACGTCTCTTGGACTTCAAAAGGATCTCAATGAAACGCCGTACCTCTGTCGCCCATGTCGGCACATCTACGATCTCATTGTCGTGTTTGTGAAAGTAATGCGAGCTGTGCGGCACACACTGGGTGAACTCCAGCCCCATCCTTGCAGCAAGATGGTAGAAAGGGATAAGATCCTGAACATTGTTGTCTGAAATGGTCATCGAAATACCGACATCCTTGACCCCAAGATCGAGCAATCCCAGGATAGCTCTTAATCCCTTGTCGAATCCATTCTTCAAGCCCCGAATCTCATCGCTAGTTTTCGGTAGACCCTCCAAGCTGATCCTAAATGTCATATCGGGATAACGCTCTGCAACTCTTAACAATCTATCAGGGAATGACCCATTGCTGATGATCTCAAGCCGCGAGGTCTTCGAATGCAGAACCTCAATGATATCCATTAAGTCTTTCCGTAGTGTTGGTTCGCCTCCGGTGATGTTTATCTTACTCTGCCCCAAAGGCAGAGATTCCAAGACTTCAGGGGGAAACTCCTCACTAACTCTTGAAGGGTATTTCCAAGTATGACACATCTGGCAGTGTGCATTACAACGATACGTAACAATGATAGCACTTTCCATATCTCTTCCACCTTTCCTAATTCTTACGACAAATCACACACCATGCCCGCGTTAACAACAATTCACGAGAATGGGCTGATAACTCCGCCTCAATCTCCGGAGTCAAATATGGCTCTCCTTCCAGTCCACCAGGATCATGATGAATATCGCACCCTTCAAACAGCATCAATTCGAGATGCGCGGAAAAGGCTGCCTTGTACTCTTCGGGCTTCAGACGATTGAGGTATTGCCAGGATGGGTATCGGTTTTCTCGTAGGTGATCCCATGGGGGCACCTTGGTTGACGGGTTTTCATCTGGGTACGCCCATTCAAGCGCATGGCCACCGGAAAGGGAGTAGAAATTGTGAACTATGGCGTAGAAATACCCACCACTACGGAGCAGACGGTCAACTTCTGCCGCGAACGAGAAAACATCCTTAACGTGTTCCACCACTGCATTCGAAGCAATCAGATCAAACTCCTGAGCCGGCAATGGATAGCTTGCAGATTGCGGGTCGGCCACGACAAAAGAGATCTCTCGACTATGTTTTCGCAATGCCCGTTCCGCTGCATCCTCCAGTGTGTCATAGTAACGGCTGTCGAAAAGGACATGTCGAATGATAGTTTTCAGCGCTCGTTTCAGGCCATTATGCCTCCAAACTCTCAGAAGAGCTAATGGCCACGGGGCTGGCTTCACATAGTCGAGATCAAGAGCAGTCACTCTAGCACCTTCGGATGCACATAGCAGAGCAAAAGGAAATCGTTGACCGCACCCCAGGTCCAAAACGTGTTTGCCGGCAAACTCTGCAAAGCCAGTTTGCCTAAGGTCACGCATTGCCTTACCGAATACATTCACACAGTCATGGTGCGCCTGGCGCTCCACAAATTGATTATGGTAAGAGAACAGTTCTCTGAATTCACGAATCATCGGCTGTTTTCCATAACTTGATTGTACACTTCCATAATCTGCTCATAGTGCCGCTCCGGTGCGTACTCTTCCAATGCATACTCATAAGCCGCTATCCCCATCCTCTCCGTAAGACCACCATCGGAGCACAGACGGCGTATCTGTTTCGCTAATGACATCGCGCTTCCCATCTCGAAAACCAGACCTGTCACGCCATCCTGAACCATGCCCTCCATTGCCGTTCCACCAGAGACAATTGGAGGACAACCCAACATTTGTGCTTCAATGATCGCAATAGGAAGATTTTCGTACCATTCCGAGGGAAGCACAAAACAACGTGACCGCCTCAGCCACCTAAAGATCTCTTCCCGTGACCGGTAGCCTATCAGACGAATATTGGAGAGATTGTCACTTTGAACCATTTCATTGAGTTGACTATGTAACTCCCCGCGTCCAGCGATGGTTACAGAGATATCTGGAATTAACTTCGCCGCCTCTAGCAAAGTCAGCACTCCCTTTTCCTCAATCAATCTGCCAGCAAAGAAGGCTCCTGAAGCCCTTTGAGCTTCGCTATCAGGGTTGTCTGAACGAACCGTCGAGGGATCAAGAGGAAGAGGGATGTGACATATCCGGTCAACATATTGAAACTCAGCCTCTTGAAACTTCCGCATCAGAAATTGACTGGGGGCAATGAACTTATTTACTGGTTCGAACGCTCCAATAGCATCATGGACATAACGCTGTGCTGCTGCCAGGATACTGGGCCCCCAGCGTCCTTTCTTGCATCGGTACAGAACACAACGCCAGTATCTCTGCCTAAAACACTCTTCACAGATCTCACCATCGCGCAAGCAGTAGATGTCTGGACAGATCAAGTTGTAGTCGTGAAGCGTGAGCACTACCGGAATATCGTGTTCCCGCAGGGTAGCCACCACTGACGGCGTCAAATGATGCAAGATGTTCTGGCAATGTGCAATATCCGGTCGAAACACTGCCAAGAGTGCTTCTAGTTTCTCTTGAGCCTCCTTGCTCCAGAAGGCACGCTTTATTACCCTCGCCACATCTCTTGGTTTCTTGCTGAACTTGATGGCATCGTAGTCGATAAACGAGACGAAATACTGATCGTACTCATAAGGCTCATTCTTCGGATGGCGCATCGAGAAGTGCACTACCTTATGACCACGCTCTTGGAGAAGGTGTGCCAAGTCAAACGTGTAACGGCAATCTCCGCCACGGATATAGTGAAAGTTGTTAAGTAGAAGTACATTCATTAATCAATCCTGACAATTCAGATCTAAAGCGCGCTCTTGGACGTGCAATCCAAACATCAAAGCGGGAAGCAACCAGAAATAGAAACTATATATACGGAACTCCAAAGCTCGGTAGAAAAATAGCAAGAAGGGAACCAAACCAACGATATAGATAACCATAGCCGAAATCTCTCTTGTTAAATCGTGCGCAGAAGTCCGGTAGATCCTGTAGGCTGAAGAATAGAGTTTGTGGATAAGAAGTGCCATGAGGAACACTCCTGGAAGACCGTAATAAGCCAAAATCGCTACCCAATAAACATCCTCAAACCTCCCTTTGTCCAGATTAGGACTCTCCAAGAAGGACGGCCGGCTTTTCCCTAATCGTTCGATAGTAGCTTCCTCATCGGGACCATACCCAAGAATAGGCCTGTTCGCTAGGATAGTTGGCACAACCCGAGTGAGGGCTCCTAGACGCTGTCTCTGAGCGATTTCAAAGTATCTCCTTGCGAAAATGCCTGTGACATTATGAATGATGTTTTGCTTAGATATCAAGGGGCTTACAAAATCATCGGCCGGGTTAGATATTACAAGAAGTAACCCCAAAACACCTAGCAATGCCATTGGGAAAGAAATCAAGAGAAGCCTTTTCAGGCCACACCGTAGTCGACAGAAAATCAACAGCATAAGTAACACCCCAAATACAACTGCTCTTGTGTAGGCGTATCCAATGGCGACAAGGACTATGACCACGAAGGAGATGCCTAAGAGATTTGGCGCCTTGAGCCGTCCCAGATATACGGAAAGAACGATGAGCATGAATAAACCGAAGAAAACCGTATCTCCAGTTGCTCCGAACACGCTTCCCCGTTCTCTTCCCCTTACGATTAAAGTAAACTGTCTTGAGTAACCAGCAATGTTCATCTCGGTCTGTCTCGGGATAAGAAGCTCATTCCATGCTCCGCCGCTTGCCAACTGTAGACCTGCGATCAGCAGTTGAATGAGCCCAACGACAAGAATGATTCGTATAAGCCAGAGTACTTGTTTGGGCGTAAGATCTAGGTTCATCACAAGATAAAAGAGTACGGCATAGCGCAAAAGGGCTCTTAGGTTCACTAGACTGCCAAACAAGGGAGATCTGTTTACAATGAGTGAGAGAATAGCAACTCCTACGAAGGCCAAGAGAGGAACATCTATCGGGGTTCTCCGAAAAGCCCAGCCTTTCAGCAGTTTTCGCAACACAAAGGCAACAAACGTCATGTAAATTAGCATCTCGCTGGCAAATTGGGAGGCGAAGTATATCTGCTCAGATACTGGTAGGAACTTAAGAACAAGATTTTCAAAGGGCATGAAGGCCGTCAGAAATAACACAACCCAATAGGGCCGAACAGTTATGAGTAGTACTGCGATCAAGCCAAGGAGCATCACCACTGCGATAGGTGGGGAAATCGTCGCCGATATACCTAAAGCCAAGCCCACTAACAGGATCCAAGAATTGGAAACGATTTGTCGAGGCGCCAACATCCGACTCCTAAGTGATTCAATAGAAGGGGCGGATGAGGTATTTGCTACTACTTGTTTCGGCGCTGCTCTAAGTCGGTTGCCATCGGAATTAGGACTCATTATCTTCAACCTCGAATGCGCGCAAGGTGCTTAGCATTTGTCAATTTTCGCCCGATATGGGTCCATTGGTTTTCGGCCAAGATGGTCCACTTCGAAGGGTGACGGACGGCAAACTCCTGACGAATAACAAACAGACGGAACACGCCCGCCAAGTCGCTATGAAGATTCGATGTGACTACCCCGCTATCGCACCACCAACCACTGGTCAATTGTTTTTTTCAGGAGAGTCATTACCGGATTAGCTTCCGACAAATATGCATCAACCTCAGAATGCTACGTTTAAAGCCTCTTTCTTTAAACTTCAGGTAACCTTCTCTTGAGAGATACATCTTAAGTCTTTTGCGACTGTTAATCCCATCCACTTTTCTTTCCAGCTCTCGAATACACTCTTTGAACACATCTTGTGGTATGTTTGGACAAAAATAGTTCTCCGGGGATTGATGGTTAAATAGTGAAACATCGAAATCATTAGAAATGATCCCCTGTTTTTTGCAATAATCAAAAAGCTCCGTGCCGAAATAAGGAGTAAATATGCTATAAATCACTAGATCTGTCGGAATTGAAGTTATAGCAGAAATAGTATCGTGCAAAGATTTTTCAGTCTCCTGAGGAAACCCAACTATAAAGAAAGTCTGCAGATAGATTTTATGTTTTTTTATAATTCTAGCTGCAGAAAAGGCATCTTCAATAGTGATATTCTTCTTAATAAGCTTCAACATTTCGTTATTGCCTGATTCAACACCTATCTGTATTGAACGGCACCCAGCAGATTTCATTAATGCTATTGTCTCTTCATCAACGAATCTTACGTGAATCTCACAAGACCAACTTAAGTTAGGGCATTGTTCCTTTATCGCAATGCAAAGATTTCGAATGAATGATTTTTTAATTCCCCATGTATCATCATCAAAGTGAATATAATTAACTCCTAACCTCTGTATCTCTTGTATTTCTGCAATTATGTTTTCTATTGAACGAAATCTTACCTTTCTACTCCATATGTAGCGTGATCCGCAAAAAGCGCAATCAAAAGGACACCCCCTTAATGCAAAAACATACTTAAAAGCCTGTCGAGGATACCTTTCAAAATCCATTAAGCAATTCTGAGCTACCGTAACAGGAAAGGGCAGAGAATCCAAGTCACGAATAAATCCTCTTGGGTGTGTTTCAACAACATTATCTCCTTCTCTATATACGATACCTTTAACTGTAGATAGAGGCTTACTGCCTTCAAATGTATCCAGAATTTCAACTATTGTTTCTTCGCCTTCCCCTAATACGCCAATATCTATTATTGGGTTCTTCAGCAGTTCGCCTTTTATGAGGGTAACATGAGGACCTCCGAATACAACCAAAGTATTATTGTCAATTGATTTAGCAATCCTTGCAATATTGCAGGCAGAAGTATAGTTTTGTGATTTCACAGTTATGCCGACTACTGACGGCGCCATTTTTCTTATGGTATCTTCTATTTCTTTCCATATTAATGAACTTGGTTCATTTAGAGTTCTTAGATAATTATCAAACCCTTGTCCTACATTGTATTCGTAACTTAAAGGAAGATCGTGTGGTGAAAAATCAGAATTGTATATCCTGACCTGCCAGTTGGGTTTTCTTGAACTAACCATTCCGGCTAAGTAGCCAAGAGAAAGTGGAAGCTTGTTTAGAGATGCGTTGATATTATGCAGTCTATAGAAAGGTGGTTCGATAAGTAGTATCTTTTGTTTTTTCTCTTTCATTGTTCTCTCCTGTAAGTGCATAAGGACGGTATAACGGATGGGAACTCAGCCGCCGCGCGGCTCTGACGATGGAGGAGAGTGGAAAAGACAAGCCGCAAACGCGATGGACACTCACGAAGAGACTCGACAGCGAGATCGGACGCGCTGTATGTCAGCAGGCCGGTCACCCGCCCTGCTGCCACTCCGTGTAGAAACAAAGCGCGCATTTCCACCTCGCGATGGGCGTGTTTCTTCATTACCCTTCTCAGAACCTGCCGTGCGTCGTTAAACGCAACAGGCTCTCCATTGACGGTCTGGGTTACTCTATTGGGCAGACTGCGCCCTGTACGCATCGAGTTGTAGTGGCAAACCTCACACAGCGTGATGAGATTCTCTGGGCTGTCTGTGCCACCTTGGTGTCGCGCTTTGAGATGGTAGACCGCTAACCCGCTGGTGCCATTGCAGCGTCGGCCGGTGTATCCATCCCGCTGTAGGACTTGACGACCGAGTTCCTGCCACTCGGCATGACGACTGCCCCCTTGCCAGGCTGTTGTCTTGAGAGGCTGGTCGTTCCATCCTCCGTCTGGGTGACAATGCGCTCCGCGTTGATGTAATCGGGTAGTTTCGGGTTCGATAACGCGTGAGCGGAAGGTCACACATTCGGTAGAGGAATATCAAACGATCATGGCCGTTCCGCACTGCCAGGTTGTTGCGTCGTCCGTACTGTTGGTGCTCGTATTCTGCCAGCACGCGGCGGACACCCCAACCGTGATGACGTTGCGGCCAATGGGTGAATCGCCGATAGCTAGGAGAAATGCTCGGTGCCAAGCAAACAAGCTAACGCAGCCGCTTCACCGCTGTAATAATCCTCAAGAAGCGCCCTCATCGGCTCTGAGATCACCACCTCTTCCTCGACGCCTCTATTCAAACGGAGATAAAGCGGCTCAAACTTGCGCCGGATAAATCGTAGCACCATACGAATTCGTGTATTGTCATGCACGCGCATGCCTAAGCGGACACGGAATTCCATGTAGGAGCGGTGCAACCGAGCGCTTTTCATGCTCTGAGTGGGGTTGAATACCCGGAAGTCATAATCCACATAAAAAGCTGGATCGATGCCAGCGAAGAGACAAACCTCGTCAAGTACATCGGCAGGGTCACGTTTGAGTGTTTCGTACTGCGCGATAAATACTTGGTCTTGCTCAAATAAATCAAGATATGGCTTCAAGTAAACTGAGTAGCGCCCCTGCTCCAAAGCACGCATGTGTTGTTCGATGCAACTGCTGGAACCGTTGTTCCGAAGTTGAGAATTGACATATTGCTCGAAGTCGACTTGAGCAGGGAGGCCAGCAATCTGTTTGGCAAAACGATACCATGAAACCAGTCGATCAATGGGTTCCCTTAGAACAAAGATTATCTTCACCAATGGTAGAGAAGTCTTGATTTTCTGCGGAGTGCATGGAGAATAGAGATAATCGGGTGTAGCTTCCATACGAATGTGTGAAGCGCTGCAATGGATGAAATACGACTCATACTTGGCCAAGCCGTCCTCAAGGCGGTATTTCGCAGGCAAAGGATAATCTGGGTCGAGGAAGAAGCCGGTCTCCTTGATGTTTGAGGCACATATCTTCGGGTGATCGGCCAGGTAATTAAAGACCGAAGTGGTAGCCGCTTTTGTTGTTCCAGCGATGATTAGATATCTGTATTCGTTCATACGACGGGTACCTCCACAAGACTCAGCCTCAAATGACCGGCGGACTTGGAATAGGCCCGAAATGTCTCACCCCAACCGCCTTGGTGCCCTGCTGTCCGCAGGTTGAATCCTCGGGGCGCAGATGCGCTAATCAAGCTGTTCGCTATTCCGCCCTCGATGTGACAAGCCGCTGAAGTCAAAACCGCCCGGCTTGATGCTCAAGGGAATTCCTGTTTTTTTCAACAGGCGTATCAGATCCCCTGCACCTAAGGCTACTGACAGCGAAGCAGCGATAGCGAGGCCAATCAACCCCCAAGACTGCGAGAATAGCCACGCCAAGACCACATTCGCAATAGCAATGGTGACCATGTTCTGGAAGGCTAGTCTGTAAGCACGTTGAGCATATAGGCCTGAGTTAAGGACCGGGATCATTGTTAGAAACATTATGCCGACAGCCAACCAGACCAACACTTGAGATGTCTGTTGAGTCGAGGCCTTGTCAAAAGCACCGCGTTCATACACCCAATGCACAATTTGGTTGTGAAATGTTGCGAGCATTACAGTCACAGGGAGACTTATTGACAGTGCCCAGAGTAACCGCCGCCTTAATATCACCACCATCCATTCCTTCTCATCTGAGAGGCTGTGCTGGGTCAAAGCAGGCAGAGATGTCGTGGCAATGCTAACACCAACCAAGGTTTGGATTGCAGAAAAGATTCGGAAGGCGAAGTAGTAAGATGCAACACCTCCCACTGCCACAAGGGTTGCTAGTCTGCGCTCTATCATCCGTACAGCCTCAAGAGAGATGAAACCTATGATGGGCAGCGAAGCACTATCCCATAGACCTCTGATATCCTGCATTTTGGGCCAGGTTCTCCAGGAGTGGCGGTGCCCGATCTTCCTAGCACCAAACCATAGTAAGGCAAAAAACGATGCAAACCCAACCAGGTACGCTGCCGCAATCCAGAGGGCGATTTGCTGACTTCTCCAGGCCAGTCCAATTGCCAATACGACCACACCCGGAGCAACCGCAGTGCGCAGAGCTACTAGGGTAAAGCGCTGCTGGCTATTAAGTAGAACGCTAAGCACCATCACACCAAGGGCGAAGAACGTGATGGGTGCAGCAATCCGCAAAATGAGTGCCGCTTCGGTTTTATTCTGTTCGGTCATGCCAGGGCCCAGTGTTGCCACAATCCACGGAGCAAGTAACCAACTCATGCTCGTGAGAGTCAAGCCCATGACCAAGGCCAGATTTAGTAAACCGCTCACAAAACGATGCCATTCCGATTTGTTCAGGGTATTGTGTTTCTCGATAAAAAGTGGTACCAGACTGAATTTGGTTCCTTCGCGGATCACTATATCAACGAATAATGGCAAGCTCAGTGCGATAATCAGTGCATCTGCGACTTGCCGTGTTCCCAATTTGGCTGCGATAAGTACATCCACTGCGAGGCTCAGCAGCATACCTGCAGATGTGATGGATATGACACGCTGGGTAGCACTATGCCAGATAAGTCTTATCAATTGCTTCAATGTGCCTCTTTCAGGTACAGCTACATCCATCCAATTCGTCCCAAGACCACACCTAGTCCCTGGCCCGACTGGCGTTGCCGGCTCCATGAAGCAGTGGCTATCACCTGAGCGAGTGAGAGATTGCTGCGTTTATCGTCGATTGGTATTTTATTGCCATGAGCATGGGGACAGTCTCTCCCTGTAAGCAATAGCTCTCATTCAAAAGCCTTCTCAGCGGTCTTATAGCGTAGCTCTTGATCGACATGGCTGGACGCCCAATAGACAAGGCTGTATAGAAATAGTCGAGTACTTCGTGGCTAACATCCTTAAGCGCATGAAGAGCTATCTCCTTCAGGGATATTGTACCCCGAAGGCAAGGATTTTGCAAAATACTCCTAGCTTGACTCACATGGATACTGCTAGGGAGCTTTGTGTTTTCATGCAAAGAGGTCTGTGCATGACACAGACCTCTTTGCCACTAGTGTGTAATCGGAAGGATTTGAACACTCGCGATCACGAATCTCAGTGGAACAGAACCGGGGACTATCTCTCTAGGGCACTGGAACGGCGGTAGGGTTGCCCAGGTAACCCCATCCTACTGTAGCATAGTTGTTACTGGATTCGAGCCACATAAACCTGTTGTTGTCTCGCCAGATAGCCGGATCGGCTTTGCCATCGCCATCGTAGTCTGCTGGCACCGGGGTGTCGCCTGCCCTGCCGATCCACACGGCACCCGCCGCATAGCCGGATCCCGATTGAAGCCAGATGAATCGGTTGTTGTTAACCCACACGGCCGGGTCGGCCTTGAGATCCCCATCAAAGTCTCGCGGCAGTGGAACGGCGGTAGGGTTGCCCAGGTAACCCCATCCTACTGTAGCATAGTTGTTA
>CAYMKL010000001.1:85044-111909 GCA_964390805.1 uncultured Anaerolineae bacterium
GGGTGTCGCCTGCCCTGCCGATCCACACGGCACCCGCCGCATAGCCGGATCCCGACTGAAGCCAGATGAATCGGTTGTTGTTAACCCACACGGCCGGGTCGGCCTTGACATCGGTGTCGAAGTTTGCTCTGACCGTGTAAGCCCTAATGTCAGCTCCTTGCAGGGTCAGATACCTTTCTGCCCCCGCATCCGGCCACACATTCGCCTCGGTGTCCGCCAGCAGCGCGTTCACCGGGTTCAGCGTCGTCACGCCAGCCTGTTTGGCCCGCAGCGTCACTGTGGCCAGCGCCACGGTGCCTGTTATGGGACCATCAAGCTGAAGCGTGCCCGTTGGCGGGTAGCTGCATGCCCCAAACGTCGTTGTGGTCACGGTTGTTGTAGTAATATTCGGCCCTAATTCAATCACCTCTCGTCCCGTTGCACCCAACTCCTCAGCATCGTCTGCTGAGAGTGCCTCCAGGTAGTTTGGATCACCCACCAAGTCGAACTCATAGGCACCCAGACCGCCGGTCAATTCCATCTCCGTGCCCAAATCCCCCACCATGTCCACCGTGAACGTCCCATTGACTGGCACGGCTCGTGTCGCCGGGTCCACACGCATGGTCACTGTCCCAAGAGCCAGAAGCGGGGATACCCCCACGGCCACGAGCACAATGGCCACTATGGCACAGAGGACGATCATTCCCGACCGAAATCTTCTCGCTCGAGTCGTCCTGAGAAACACTTTTTGGAACATGGTCTCCTCCTTCTCTATTCAAAGAGTCACGGCTAGTCGCTACTTCTTCCCACGTCCGATATACCAAGCGTTTGTTACAGATACATTATAACAAACCTCCCTGCTTTTGTCAAGAGCAAAGAGAAAAGATAAGGTTAAGATCAGGTTAACACCAGGTTAACACTTCCCTCTCGTAGGCCATTCCTCCCTTACAAAAGTATACCATCATTTGATCTATTCGTGCATGAAATTGACGTAAAGCCGGCGTGAATTTCGCGTGAAATGAGATCGCCGTCATGCGCGAGACCGGTCACCTTCCTGACCGAGGTCTCTAATCTCCTCCCTCGAAGTACTCTATTGCGAACACCCCAAAGACTCCCACCATCAGCCCCAACACCCCGGCGACGGCTATGTTCAGCGCTTTCTTGGGAGCCACAGGCTCTTTGGGCTCGACGGCGGACACGGCGAAACGCACTTCGGTGTCCGCAACCTGGGAAGCAACACCCACCTCCGCCCCTTTGCGGGCCAGGGTGTTATAGGTCTCCCAGGCCAGGTCTCTAGCGCGGGTCAGCTCTTGCTTTCTGGCTCGCTCTCGCTCCAGTTGTTCCTGCAGTTGCAGTATCTCCTGCTGAACAACCCCCTCGTCAATGAGCGATTGGACCTCCTCCCGCCTGGCCTCCAGGATAGAGAGTAGAGCATCGAGGTCCTGTACCTGCTCCTCGGCACTGGCCTCGAGACTGGCCCTCTCATCAAAAGCAAGCTGAAGCTGCACTGGCAATCCAGGCGATAACAGCGTGAAGGCGCTCGCTTGCAGAAGCATGATGGAGAGATCATTGCCTGTCCCTGTGGGGGAAGATGCAGTCTCCAGGTGCAACTGATCCCACAAGGCCCTAGCATCGGCGATGAGCCGGTCGAGCTGCCGCTTAGTAGTGTAGTAGTCGGCTAAGGTATTCTGCTTGGCTCCTATCTCTTGGGTGAGAGTGTCAATCTGGTTGTCGCCTGTGAACTCGGCCAAAGCTTCCTCGGCCTCTTTGTAACTGCTCTCGGCCTCAGCAACTTGGGTTTGGATGTCTCCTGGGGACTGGGGCCTGCCGCCATATAGCCCGTTGACGTACTCCTCGTAGTCCTCGCCCCAGGCGTTGGCGATGGCTGCGATTTTGCCAGGGTCTTTCCCCCTGACTTTGATGCCGATGAGATCGCCATTGGCCTCTGTCTCCACCATCTCCAGCAGCGTCTCCACCTCTCGCTCCTCAGGCTCCAGGGTAGAGCCCAGTTTGGCAATCACCTCCACAGCCACCGAACTGCTCTTCACTAGCGCTTCCAAGGCCTTGCGCCGCGCGTTGACGTCCATTCCCACCTGGCCCATCTCCTCTTCGGTCAGCGTGCGATACTTAGGCTCGAAAGTGACCTCCGACTTGGATTTGACGATGACCACTCCCGCTTTAGCCTCGTAGACGGGTGCCAAGAGCAAGAAGCTGACCAGGGCAGCCACAAGTACTGCTACGAAGGGGATTCCCAGGACCAACTTCCAACGCTTGACGATGACGTTGATGTATTCTCGCAGATCAATTTCCTCTTCCATAAGACGCTCTCCTTTCACCGATTATTATAGTATGATTAAGGTTCTTGGTCAAGAAGCGAAAGTAGCACGGCCACTTCATGGCCGTGCGGCCCCGGCAAGCATGACGGAGTCCTTAACTTGATGCCTATGGGCAGAGACGCCCCTTGGTAGCAATTTTATCGCGTTGGGTGGCGGACTGAGATCACGGTGCTGACCAGCCTCCACAGAAACCCCAGGCCCCAACCGAAGTGCATCACAGCAAAGGCCACGGGCAGAAGGGGGAAGTATCTCCAGCCATTGCGGCGGGCGATTAGTATGGAGGAAAGCAGAGAGGCAAGTAAGTAACTTGAGATTGCTAACAGGGATAAGTTAAGGAAACCGCGGTGGGCAAGGCCCAGCAAGCCAGTGGCAAAAAGGCTGAAAACGAAAAGGGGGGCGGCCAAGTGGCGAGGTTGAACGGATTGCGGATGCATCTGGAGCATCTCTAGCTTCCAAAAGCCGTATTGAAGGTATTGATGCCAAAGGTCTCTTAAAGTCGAACGCCCATAATAACGGGATCTGATAGCTGGCGAAAGGAATATCTTTCCCCCGGCGGCTCTTATCCGGTAGTTCAGCTCATAATCCTGGTTACGCACTAGTTTCTCGTTGAAGAAACCTACTTTATCGAATACGCTGCGACGGAAGGCGCCCAGGTAAACAGTATCTACATACTGCTCTTTGATGGCGTAGTGAAACTTAGAACCACCGGAGCCAAAAAAGGAGCTGATGGCCAGGGCTATAACCTGTTCTACGTAGTTCTGCCCCACTGCCTTCATCAGACCGCCAACGTTGTCGGCTCCTGTTTCCCGAAGGCATCTTACACACTGGCTGACATAGTCGGGTTCAAGTACGCAATGCCCGTCAACACGGACGATGATATCACCTTTTGCCTCCTCGATCCCAAGGTTGAGGCCTGCTGGGGCGCTGAGCTTGGGGTTGTCCAGTAACTTGATCAGGGGATACCTGTAACTGAACTCAGCTACTATCTCTCGCGAGCGATCTTCTGACCGGCCATCCACCACCAGAACTTCCATTCTGCCCGCGGGATAGTCCTGGGCAGTCACTGAATGAAGGCATCGAGCGATGAATTTCTCTTCGTCGCGCACGGGGATGACGACGCTTACAAAAGGGATATCACTCATCGTTTTTGTGACCTGAGGTGAATGATAAACTCCTCTAAAGCTATAGCCTCGTTGCCTGAGGCGAGGCTCCTGGCTATCTCCGCTTCGGTGATGGCCTCTTCGATGCGCCCCATAAGCTCGTAGAGAAGCGCCAGGCTTCTATGGACTGTGAAGTCATCGGGAGCGATTTCTATGACTCTTTCATAGGCTTCCACAGCCTGAACGAAATCTCCGCTCGCCTGATAGGCATCTCCCAACAGAAGATAGGTCTGAATAGAGCCACTGCTTAGGCTCAAAGACCTCTGATATTTGTCAATGGCTTGATCGTATTCCCCTTTGGCAAAATAAACCAGGCCCCATTCGTTGAATATGCTTGGATCATGGGGTCTCAGAGCCTCCGCCTGGCGATAATACTCTAATGCCTGGTTAAACTTAGCGGTCTTTTCCTGTTGATCAGTGAGCATCTCTCCCCAAGCTCGATACAGCAGCCCAAGCTTACTGACGTGGTCTGGATTGAAGGGACTGATCTCCCTGCCTCGCTCCAATGTCCTTTGGGCTTCTTCGAGCCAGGCCGATCTTTGGGCTGTGTCCGAGGCGGCTTTGGCCTTCTCTACATTGGCTCCTGCCAGGAAGAGATAGTAGAAGTCTTGGTCAGGAGCGAGTTTCAGGGCTTTCTGAAACAGGGTGATGCTTTCATCCCACTGACCGTTGTTAGCATAGGCCAACCCCTGCTTGTAATGGATATCCGCCACAATGGGGTTCAAGTTAGCTATGATGATCAGAACACCTGCACACAAGATCAAAAGGGGGTAAGGCCACCAATTGATTCCTGGCTGGAAGCGAATGGGGATGGGTATCGCCTTGAGCAGGACAACAGTGATGACCACGATGGTCAGAGAAAGGTAGAGATAGTAGAGGATGAGGAGAACTGCCCCATTTCCCTGCATGACGAATTGGACAATTAAAAATGCTACAAACCAGCCCAGGGAAACCAAAAAGGGTGCTCTTTTGATAGCATCGGACAGAGAGGCGATTCCATCCCCGGCCTCGATGATCGCCATTGTACTGCATAGGAGCCACACGGCGACGAAGAATCCCAGCAGGGCGAAAAGTTGCCCGGAGGAATTGACTTGACTGCCTATTAAAGCGAAGCCCATCGTGGCCAGGATTAGCCCCACCAGCAGAGAGTAGGAACCAAGAGAAACGCCCTGTGTGCTGTCTCTCCGCTGTCTGCGGGGGCGCTTATCCGTGCTTGTTTCCCCTTGGAGATAGAAGCCAACGACGACAGTCAAGGCCGCGTAAACCCAGAAATAGGTGCGGGTAGCTGCGATGGCGATGCCAAACTGGATCTCGATAAGATGGGCTATGATGGCCGAGAGCAAGGCGATCAACAGAAGTTGGAAGCTGGAAGCCTGTCCTGAGCGTAGCCGAAGGATTGGACTTTGAACTTTGAACTTTGGACTTTGAACTCTGGACTTTGGACTATGGACTTTGAATGTTGTCATCAAGTATATGGCCAGAGCCAGCAACATCCCAGCAGGTATCCCTACCCCTGCAAATCGCCACTTACCCTCCAGTAGCCGGGGAAGCATCCCGCCTGCGAGCCCTCCCGTTAAGCATAGAGAAATGAACAGCCTTCGATGTCTGGAACTCTCGATCAGGCCAAGATACTTCAGGCTGTAATAAAAGAGGCTGCTGAAGAGAAGGATATAGGCGGCCAATCCTACGAAGCCTGTCGTCGCCAAGACGTCCAGGGTTTCGTTGTGCGAGCGATCGAAGGCTTCGTCTGGTTTTAGAGAAACCAGCTCAAGTGGGACATAGGGATTAAGAGCCACGATCATGGTCTCTGGGCCATAGCCAATCAGGGCTCGTTTTGGATCAGCGGTAATGAGGTTGACAGTTCCTTCCCAAACTAACATCCTCTGCCGAGCTGTGCGCGACTCGAGATCGAGCATACCACTCAGCCGTCCAAGGTAAGGCATCCTTCGTATGGTCTCCAAAGGGGAATTGGGGAGATTCAAAGTTATCAGGAAGAGACCAAGAATGACTGCTACGCCAAGTGTGGCCAAGGCCAGCCTCTTGTTCCCTCTTGCGGCCGCCAAGAGAAGAAAGAAGAAAAAAACGCTGCCCATAAGGCCTAGCAAGGGCCCCCGGCTTTGGGTGAAAAGGATGCAGAGCAATTGCATAGCCAGGAGGAAGACGTAACATCCGCTGAGAACATAGAGAGAGACGGCCCTTTTCCCACGGCGAATGACGGAAAAGAGCTGTATCAGTCGCCCTACCGTCAAGGGAACGATCATGATCAGATAGGCTGCTACGAAGATGGGGTTGCCCATGGTTGAAATAGCGCGGACGGTAACCCTGGCGCCGACGTTGGTCCAGGCTATCGGGTCCAAGCCATAGTGCTGCATGATGCCGTAAAGGCATAAGGGCAAGCTGGTGAGGAGTACAACAGTGATCAGGCGGTGGAGTTGCTTCTGATTGCGTAGGGTGTGCAGAATCACAAAGAAGATCACAATATACGAGAGGATCGTATAAGCGCCCTGCATTCGGTGGTAGGAGCCCCAGAGGCTGAGCCGTGGCGCGATGGAGGTGATGGTGGTTAGGATGTACACGATTGCCAGTAGTAGCGTGAGGAGGATCAGAGGAGGTCTGGATACTAGATATTGGATATTGGATATTGGATATTGGGGATTGGCTTTCAGTTTCCAGCTTCTGGTTTCCAGTACCTTGATCGCCCAGGCCAGCGCCATCACCAGGGCAAGGGGACGCATCAGGGCGATCTTGTCAGGCTCGAAAGAGCGGTGGCTGTACACGTTGAAAAAGAGAGGCACGACGACAACGAGGGCCATCCAGCTTGCTTCGATGACCTTGTCACACAGAAGGCTTAGACTCGGTTGCTTAGCGATCTGGTTTTCTCTCAAGCTCTGAGTCCTTTTCCAGCGATCGCTTCCTATGGGCCAACATTTCACAAAAGCGCCAGTATGTCTGACGGCGTTTCTACTCTTTCTCCCCCCGTTCCCCCCAACCCTTCGACCTTGCTCAGGGCAGGCTTTGCGGGGCCGGGGGGTGGGGGGAAAGAGCCCACTGGACTTGGTTCGCAAAAACCGGGGCTATACTACAGCATCCCATTTCACGGCACGTGCGGAGCTTGGACGAGGATTCAAGCGACCGTCACTCTGACAGCACATCTTGCTCGATTTCCTGGATCAGGAACAGCAAGTTGGGTTCCTCAAAGCTGATGCCAGGTGCAGGGATCCGGTTGTGCTTGATGTCAGGGGAGACATGCTTGTGATGAGGGTTGGTGCTAGCGAGCTCGGGAATATGGGGGTGCTCAAAGGGATCATACCAAACAATCTTCTCGCCGGCCTGGTAGATCTCGTAACTATAGTGGAGAATGCGTCCAGCCTCAAAGTCAACGAGTTCCCAGATGTCCAGGACCACATCGCCTCCGAAGGTCACCTGTCCTTCGAGCTTGGCCAGCGTGGGCCCAATGGTAGCCAGAACCAACGTGGAGCGCTGGACGATCGAATAACGCTCTTGGAGCGAGTAGATGAGCTCTGCATAGGTCCGGAAATCTGATATGGGCACTACGATGCTCCGGCGGCAGTGGTCTCGGGGACGAGGTGTAGGGCATCAAGGCCTGCTCTTTGGCGCAATTCACGCAGATAATTGTACATGATCTCCCGGTAATGGGCTTCGCGCGCCAATTTGGCCTCGTAGTAGCCAACCCACTGGATGAAGTCGCGGCTCTGCTCCAATTCACCGGCCTTGTACAGGTGATAGAAATCTGCCGAAAGTAGGCCATAACGTCTTTCCAGTCTGGCCAGTTCTGCATCTAGACCGTGAATATCCTGGATGATCTCATTTAGTGTCATGATTTTCCACCTCATATACTTTGAGAATCTTGGCGACTCGTGTCCTGAGTTCCAAGAAAATCCATGCACCTGCCACCCGCTTGCGGCGAGTGGATGCGCTGTGTGATCACAACCAGTGACAACCATATTGTACCACATTGTGCTGCTCTGTGCAACCCTGCCAGACGGGAACTGAACCTCTCGAAGCCACGTCTCCCGCCATCCCTGCGCCCCTACAGCGGTTTTAGTTGTTCTTGCAGAAAGACAAAGTGGCCCTACCCGTCCAGCCACTTCACACCATGCCCCCCAAATCAAGGGCTGTAGTTGTTCACCAGAAGGGGCAAGTAGACATCGTACGCCAGCACCCTCGTCGTCGCGCTTCGCTCGGTCAGGCTGCCCAGGCCGTCGTCAATGGTTACGGTGTTGTTAATGGCTCTCTCCTCGGTCACGGTGACGG
Source organism: uncultured Anaerolineae bacterium (assembly GCA_964390805.1). Classification (GTDB taxonomy): domain Bacteria; phylum Chloroflexota; class Anaerolineae; order VGOG01; family VGOG01; genus CAYMKL01. Next base: position 92,795 of record CAYMKL010000001.1, read on the forward strand.
CGAAGACGACGGTGGACATGCCCCAGGAGGGCACTTCGCCGCTCCAGATTATCTTGCCATTCGCCTCATCATAGGCAACTGTACCATTGCCAGTCAAGGCGGAGCCAGGCACATACAGACTGCCTGCGGGGATGGTGTCAGTCAGGATGGCCTTAGCCAGGCCCTCGCCAGTGTTCTTCACCCGCAGGGTGTAGGTGATGGTGTCGCCTACCGCGGCTCTTGCCGCGCTGGCCAGCTTCTCCGAGAGGGAGAGGTCGGGCCTTTTCAGTATCGTCGCTGCGGTGCGAGTGAAGGGCAGGTGCAACTCGTCGGTGATGGTAGCAATGTTGACAATGAGGGTATCGTCTGGCAGCGATCTGTCCGCGGTCACAGCAAAGGTGAAGGTTCTATCGCTCCTGGCGGGCATGGTCCCACTCCACTGAATTCTGTTGAGCGCGTCATCATAAGTCGCTCCGCCGGTGGCGCTGCCGGATGCGTAGCTCGTATCAGCAGGGATGGGGTCGGTGAACCCCGCTTCTGCAGTCTTGCCGCCGTTGCGCAGAACGATGGTGTAGGTCAGCACATCGCCGGGCACAGCTATCGCCCCTTCCACCGTCTTGGTGGAGGTGGAGAGATCCACTGTGTTAGCTTCAGTCGTCACCGTCCTGGTATAGGAGAACCCCATCCCATCGCTGATGGTGGCTGTGTTGGCGATGATTGTTTCCGGTGGGATGCCGCCATTAACTCTGGCCTGGAAGGTAATTACGTGGGGAGAACAAGGCGGAGCAGGAGGCAGGTATTTGATGGCCAGGCCGTCAGCGACCAAAGAAGGTGGATAGTTCAACCCCTCGCTGCCATCCTCGTTCTCGATACCCACCAACCAGGGGATGTCCCCGTTCAGGCTCTTGTACTGCGTCAGGATCTCACCGCTGGGGTAGAGCACAATCTCGAAGGTGTGAGAGGTGTTCAAACCACAGCACCATTGGACGTCTACGTACTCGATGACGAAGCGAGTAGGATCGTCCAGCAACTGGTAGTAGACGTGAGATACACCATCCATGATGTACAAGGGACCGCCGAAGGGCATGATGTCGTTGTTGGGATAGCTACGGCTGGGCAAGGTGCCCATAGGTATGCCGCTGTAGCCCTGGCCGAGGCTCACGTAGCCGTTTGTGCCCAGGTAGAGGGTATCGGAGTAGACGTGTTGTTCATCAACCTCGCCGAAGAAGGGGAAATCGAAACCGATGTCGAAGGGCCCTGCAAAACCGTCGTTCCTGTTAGTCCAGGAGGCGACCTCTGTGCCCGTCTCGCTGATCTCTTCCCAGTTATAGATGGGGCCGCCCGGCGTTTCGCTGTCCAGCCAACTGTAAACCGAAGGCGTCTTCTCCGATACCGTGGGCGAGACCACCCCCGTCCACTCTATCCGATGAAGGCCAGGATCGTAAACCGCCCCACCAGTTGCGCTGTCGGGTACGTAAGTGATATGAGCCGGCAGGGGATCAACCAGGCTGGCGCCCACCGCGTCTACCGAGCCTGTGTTGCTCAAGGTGATAGTATAGGTCAACACCTCCCCCGACAAAGCCGCTGTTTTATCAACCTCTTTGGTGGATGTCTCCAGATTGGCTGCCTGTACCTTGGTAGCTGTCTTCTTGGTGAAGGATGTGCCCCCGCCATCGGTCTGTCCTAAGCCCCACCCTGAGGCCCGCCCTGAGTAGGGTCGAAGGGTTGGCGAAGGGCCTGTCGAAGAATTGACGGCTGCGACGTTGACGATAGTCGTCCCCCCAGGTAAGGGATCATCCAGCGTCACCTGGAAGGTGAAAGTGATGGACATGCCCGCCGCCACCGTGCCGCTCCACTCGATTTGATCGGTCTCCGCACGGTAGCTGGCCCCTCCGCTGACGCTGTCCGGCACGTAGGTAGCATGGGTCGGGATGGGATCTGCCAGGCTCACTCCCGTGAAATCGGTGTCGCCCAGGTTATGTAGGGCGATGGTGTAGGTCAGTACCCCGCCGGGTGGGGCCGTCACCTTGTCCACCTTCTTGCTCGAGGGGCAGAGGGAGTTCTCCAGAGCCAGCCCCTCGTTGGTCGGCACAGCCTCGCCGTATATGTCCACGCCACCCACCACGTAGATCCCTCCACCCGCTGCCGTCGCTCCAGTTCCAATGCGGCCATTGTTCAAGGATGAGACCGGCACCCAAAGGTCAGTGGCGGGATCATAGCGCTCGACATTCCCCACAGCGCCCCAGGCTGAGCCACCACCAATGGCGTAGACATAGCCGCCGCTGGCGACCAGCGCCGGCGATTGTCTACCTCTCAAGAGCGGAGTCTTGGTGGCCCAGGTATCGGTGGCTGGGTCGTACTCCTCGAAGGTGCGGAGGTCGGGCCAGCCGCCGGCAACGTAGATTCTGCCATTCAATTGCGTAGCTGCTGCGTAGGCTCGAGGGCCGCCGGGCATGGGGGACTTTTGCGTCCACGTATCAGCAAGTGGATCGTATTCGTAAGTGGTGTCCACATCATCTGAGCCGATGTCGCCGCCGAAGGCGTAGAGCTTGCCCCCCGCAGCCGCCACCGCCACACCCGACAAGCCCTTGGGCAAAGGCGCTGCCGACGACCAGTTGTCCGCAGCAGGATCGTAGACCTCCACCGTCTTGAGAATGCCGAGGTTAGTGGACATGCCCCCCACTACGTATATCTGATCGTTGAGAGCCGCAGCACCTACATTGGCCGCCCCCGTCGGCTTGGATGCCCTGGGTGACCAGAAGTTGGCCACCGGATCGTACATCTCGTTGACGGTGGAAGCTCCAGTCCAGTCCCAACCGCCGATAGCGTAGACTTCGCAACCGACCACCGCCGCTGCCAGGCGGTAGCGGGAAGTCATCATCCAGCTCTTGTAATCCCAGGCGGGAAAGGCCCGGGTAGTCAGGGTCGAGGTGTTAGAGATGATGGGGTGATGAGTCATCGTTGCCTGAGCTACAACCGTGTCCACCTCTCCTATCGTCGCCCCCCCTCTTTCCCCCCCAAGATTGGGGGGGAAAGAGGGGGGGATGTCCACTTGCACCAACAGGTCTTGCCAGTCGCAAGGCACTAACTCCGTCGTCCTGGTCACAGGATTCATGGTCTGCGGATCCAGGATGGTCGTTGTCCAGGCGTTGCCTGAGAGGGAAAGGTCATAAGCACTGGCCGTCTGGCCCTCGTTCACCACCCTGGCCGAATACTGGACGCTGGTTCCCGGCTCTCCCACCTTATACTGTGACTTCGGCCTGAGGCTGGTCGCCTTCAGGGGACGGGGGGCGCTCAACCATTGAATGGCCCTGTCGAGCACAGCGGCGTAGCCCGGCCTGGGGCCTGCCGCCTCATAGCCGAAGGAGAGATAGACCGCCCTGTAGGGGTTGGGCTCGCAGACATCGGTCTTGAGACCCGCGCTGCCGTCGCCCTTGTAATTCATGATACTGGTCGCATAACCATCCACTGGCGCCACCTCATCGGAGGCTAAGTAGTCTCCCCTCTTGTAGGCATAAACGTCTTCGAGCACCAGGTTCACCCCTTCGAGGACATCGCCATCCAGCCCTTCCAAGTCGTTGATGCGGGTCTTGTCTCGCACGTAGTCGGCATACAAGTAGTTGTGGTAGAAGAGGGGTGCACGGCCCCAGACCCACTGGCTATCCCAATAGCCGATGTCCTGGCCGGAGATGAGAAGCCGGCCGCCACCTTCTAAGTAATCTATCAACTCCTCGTCGGCGTTGATGTAGCCCGGCGAGTCCCAGGGGCTGGCCCAGATAACCACGTCATAGGGGGCAAGCTCCGCCGCTATGGGAAGATAGTCAGTGTCGGTGATGGGACGGGTGTCATAAGAGTAACCCTCATAGTCCAGAGCCCACTGGTAGTAGTTGGCCACGCTGTCCTCTGTCCAAACGTCGGCGTCAACCAGCAATATGGAGGGGGCAGTCTCAAGGGCGAAGTCCAGGGCCCGATGCTCGCCAGCGGCGATGCTCACCTCTGTCACCGTTCGCGCTTTGTGGCTGTGGCTGGTGGCCTTCACAGCGTAATCGCCCGCGGGCAAAGCCAGGGTGTAGTACCCACTGGCGTCGGTGCTGGTCGAGGCTGGAGTATCAACGGCGCTGATGGTAGCCGTGAGAGGCTCGCCCGTCCCCGCTTCGAGCACTCGACCAGCCAGAGTGCCCGTAGGAGATGGCTGGAGGGTGAGATAATGCACGGACATGAAGCCGGTGATGACCTCCACCGCCCTCACCGTCTCGGAGTAGTAGCCAAACGCGCTGGCAGTGACGTCGTAGAGGCCGCCGGGGACGCTCACTTCGTAGACCCCCGCATCATCGGTGGTAACGATGAATTGGGCATGGGCCTGACTGACACCGCTGACCGTGGCTCCGGGGATACCAGCGCGTTCGCCGAAGGTCTCTGCCCGAGGCGGAGGGGGCCCGGTGGGCAGACCTTCGCCCATCGCCGAGAGACCTTCGCCCATCGCGTTTGAAGCAGTCACTTTGCCGTAGAGCTTGCCCGCGCCCAGGGCCCAGCGCACCGCTTCGTAGGCATCAATCTGCCCCCAGCCGTAGGTGTTGTCGGGGCCCACATCGCCTAAATCGGCGGCGGTGTATTTCATGAAGTTCTCTAGCTCGGAGATGGTCAAGTCAGGATCGGCCGAGAGCAGGAGGGCTGCCAGGCCGGCGGAGTGGGGGGTAGCCATGGAGGTGCCACTCCATCCCCCTTCGTAGCCACCACCGGGGACGCTGGAGCGGATGTCCACTCCGGGGGCACTGACCTCCGGTTTAAGCTCCTCCCAGAAAGAGGGGCCTCGGCCACTGAAGGAGGCAATGGCGTCCTCGAAGTCGGTGGCCCCCACGGCGAAAGATTCCGGATAGCCAGCCGGCGTGGCAACGGTGCCGTCGCCCAGCTCTCCACTGTTTCCAGCACTGAAAGCAGGGAAGATACCCGCCGCCCGCAGGGCCTGCACGTCGGGCAGGAAAGTAAGATCGGCCACGTTGGAAAGGCCAGGCCCCCAAGAGCTGCTAACAACGTCGGGGGCTTTGCCGGGATCAGGATCGCTGCCGTTAAGATCTGTGGGAGCCAGCAGCCACTGGAAGCCCGCGTGGATCCAGGTGTCATAGCCGACACCGTCGTCATCCAAAACCTTGACCGCTATCCACTGGGCATCGGGGGCCATGCCGATGTGGAAATCTTCATCAGGAGCCGAGCCGACTATGATGCCCATAGTATGGGTGCCATGACCGTCCCCGTCAGCGGGGGTGCTGGGATAAGTGCCCGTGCAATCATACCAGTTGTAGTTGTGGTCGCTGTCTGAGCCCCGGTACTTGCTTTGCAGGGCAGGGTGAGTCCAGTCCACGCCAGTATCCATATTGGCCACCACCACGCCCTCGCCAGCGATGTCCAGGTCGCGCCAGACCTCATCGGCCCTCACCCGGGCGATGTTCCATTCCACCACCCCGCCCACCTCCCCCCCAGAGTTGGGGGGGACCGAGGGGGGGCGGGGGAGTTCGCGCTTGTGGTTGGCACGGATTTTTTCCACCTCGGGCCGGTCGGCCAGGGCAAGGAGCGTCTCCAGGTCGCCGGTGACGGCCAGCCCGTTGAAGATCCAGTAGGGAGTATAATCCGCCACCTGGCCCGCCGATTTCTGCTGTTCCAAATAGGCGATAATGTCTGCCTGGGTTCGCTGTGCCGTCGTCTGGAGAGCCGAGACCACCGCCTGACGACGGGCAAGCTTGGTGGTCATCAATTGGGCGGGCCCTTCGACTAGGCTCAGGGCATGCCTCAGGTCGGCTTGCTCTTTTAGGTGGATGATGTAGGTGGTTTTTCCATCCTCTGCAACCTTGCTCTCACTTGGCCCTTCGGCTTCGCTCAGGACAAGCCTTTGGGCACGCTCAGGACAAGGCTCAGGACACTGCTCAGGAGCTTCCGTCAGTTCCTTGAGAACCAGGGGTTCGATCTTGGTCCACACCTCTGGGGCCATGTCTGGCAGAGAGGATGAGGCCGATGGCCGCAGCACTGACAGTGGTGGAGCAGCTCTGGTGAAAGCAAGAACAAATGAGAAAAGCAGGATCATGAGAAGCACGCAGAAGACAAGTTTAAGCGAATTTCGCCGGTGCATTTTTCAGTATTCCCCCCCTCGAATAGATTAAGCGCCACCAGTTCATTCAGGTTTGATATTCTAGCCCGGCGCAGCTTTATTGTCAAACCACGACAAAGTGACCCCCCCCGTTTGACCGATGGTGCAAACTGTGATAAACTGGTGTCGTCCATGGACAGGAGCCTCTCATGCAAACCCGCCTGAGCCTTCTCTGCAAAGGAATGGTGATATACTTATCATACGATTACGAAGGAGTGTGAATATCATGTTGACTGAGAATCTACCCTGCGGCAAGCCCTTCGACAGGCTCAGGACAAAGCTCAGGACACTGCCTCGCGTTTCTGTCGCCCACCTGCCCACCCCCCTGGAGGAGATGCCTCGCCTGAGCGAAGCCCTGGGTGGGCCGCGCCTCCTGGTCAAGCGCGACGATCAGACCGGCTTGGCCACGGGAGGCAATAAGGTTCGCAAGTTGGAGTTCCTGGTGGCCGATGCTCTGGAGAAGGGGGCCGACACCATCATCACCGCTGGCGCGGCCCAGTCCAATCACGCCCGACAGACGGCCGCTGCCGCCGCCAGGTCCGGCCTGGGTTGCTGCCTGGTTCTGACTGGACAGAGCCCCAGTCGCTGGAACGGCAACCTGCTCCTGGATGACCTCCTGGGAGCCGAGATACGCTGGGCTGGCGAACGAGACCGCTCACAAGTGATGGAGGAAGTGGCACAGGAGATGACGCGCCTGGGCCGCCGTCCATACATCATCCCCATTGGCGGCTCCAACCCCGTGGGCGCGGCGGGTTACGTGGCGGCCATGCTGGAATTGATGGAGCAACTGGCGGAGCGAGACCTCCGGGTGGATCGGCTGGTCTTCCCCACGGGTTCTGGTGGTACCCACGCCGGCATGATGGTGGGGGGCAAGGCCCTGGGATTTGCTGGCCAGATCGAGGGCATCAGCGTGGGCAGCACCAAGGAGGCGCTGAAAGCCACTCTGGGGGAATTGGTCGCTGACACAGCAGCGTCCCTGGGACTGGATCTCTCTTTTGCCAGCGAGGACTTTATCGTCCACGACGACTACCTCGGCGAAGGTTACGCCAGGATAGGCCCGCCAGAGCGGGAGGCCATTCGGCTAGCAGCTCGCACGGAGGGCCTGCTAGTGGATCCTGTCTACACTGGCCGGGCCCTGGCCGGCCTGATAGATTTGATCAGAAGAGACGTTTTCGGCCCAGATGAGACCGTCCTCTTCTGGCACACCGGGGGCATCCCAGCTCTCTTTGCTTATGCCGACGAATTATCGCTGTGAGGCCCTATCGCCCTGGCACTTTGGGGAGGACAGCGATGATCAGCGCCAGTTGGAGGCCGAATCGAGTACAGAGTCGAAGATTAAAAATCTTTGGTCGCACAGGAAAAGAGCGCAGGATCTCTCCTGCGCTCTTCTTTGTCGAGACAAGAACTGGCATCGCCTGAAGGAGCCCCCACTCCTTCAGGCGGTCTACTGAATCTTAACTGAACAGTATCAACATTAACCTACGTGGTGTACTTCTCGACCGAAAGGTAGCGATCTCGACTGTCCGGCAGCACGGTCACCACGCGCACACCTTTGCTGAGCCTTTTCGCCACTTGCAACGCGGCTACCACATTGGCCCCAGATGACATGCCGCAGAACAATCCTTCCGTTTCAGCGAGCTGGTGTGCCATATCAATAGCTTCTTCATCAGTCACACTGATGACGTCGGTGACGATATTTGCCTTGAGAATGTCCACAGTGATGCCGTCGGTAATGCCAGGGATGATCCGCATGTTCTCCAGGCCGCATCGCAAATGGGGCGATGCAGCGGGTTCCACCCCGTAGATTTCAATTCGGGGGTCGTATGCCCACAGCGCCTGAGCTATTCCCAGCAGCGTGCCCCCGGTGCCCACCGAAGCTGCGAACGCGTGCAGGCGGCCCCCAGTCTGCTCGAGGATTTCCTTACCCGTCCCTTCTCGATGAGCAGCGACGTTGTCTGGATTGCTGAACTGGCGCGCCCACCAAACGGTGGCATCCGAGCGTTCCAACTCCAGGCACAATTGCCGTGGCATGACCTCAATCACAGCACCGTGGACGCTCGTGTCTTGCAGTTCCTCATTCTTTCGCAACGCCTCTGTATCTACGATCTCGATTTCGGCGCCGTAGCTCTCCATGATACGCTTTCGTTCGGGGCTGGCTACGACCTTGGGCGAGAATACGCGCATTCGATAACCCTTAGCCGCGGCCACAAAGGACAGAGCCGCGCCGGTGTTGCCTGTACTGGCTTCGACAATCGTATAACCCGGTTTGAGCAGCCCCGCGCGCTCGGCCCCCTCGATCATGCGCAGGGCTATGCGATCCTTGATGCTGCCGCTAGGGTTCAGATACTCAGCCTTCACCAGCACTTCTGCATCAAGCCCCTGAGTAACCTCTCTCAGCCGGATCAGGGGGGTGTTTCCGATTACGGCTAAAACGTCATTCATGATGGTCAAGATACTCCTCCATGTTCAATATGCTTGAAGCCCTGTGTCTTACGCCATCTTCCTCACAAACTACAGTCGCTTGCGGAAGATAAGCCGTGCCGAGTTGAGCACCACAGCCAGCGAGCCAACGTTGTGCATCACCGCTGCCCCTACTGGTTGGATGGTCCCCATCGCTGACAAAGCAATGCCCAGTATGTTGAACCCAAGTGAGAAGAGCAGGATATTCGCCCGCACAGTGCTCATTACCCGATGGCTAAGGGAGATGATGTCCGCTACCGTGTTCAGATCGTCGTTCATCAACGCGATGTCGGCTGCCTCAATAGCGACGTCGGCGCCTGCTGCGCCCATGGCAATGCCCACCGTGGCTTCAGCCAGAGCCGGCGCATCGTTGATTCCGTCGCCGACCATCACCACTTTCTTCCCTTCAGTCACCCACCGGCGCACCATGGCGGCCTTGTCCTCCGGCAGCAGGCTGGCCTGCACATCGTCCACGCCTGCCTGGCGCGCGATCTCTCCCGCCACGGTCGGGTTGTCACCAGTGAGCATCGTTACCTTCACCCCCAGCGCTTTCAGCCGCACCACAGCCTCGGCCGACCCTTCGCGGATCTCATCGGCCACGCAGATGACACCCGCTGGATGGCCGTTGTGCACCACCAGCAGGGGGGTGTGGCCGTGGGTCTCATGTTCGACGACCGCCGTTTGCACCGGCTCTGCCAGGGCTACCCCCTCAGCAGCTAACCAGTCGGCCCGCCCCACCTTGACCTCAGTATCCATCCACGCAGCGGAGACACCGCGCCCCATGGCCGGTTGGAATGTGAGCGGCTCCGGCATCTCCAAGCCCCGGCGCAGCCCCTCAGCTACCACAGCCCGCCCCAGCGGATGCTCCGAAAAACGCTCAGCTCCGCCGGCCAGGGTCAGGATCTCCTCTTCTGAATGGCAGCACAGTGATTGCACCCCTGCCGCTTTGGGTTGGCCCCGAGTGAGCGTACCGGTTTTGTCCAGGGCGACGATCTGGGCTTTGCCGAGCATCTCCAGGAAAGCGCCCCCCTTGATCAGGATGCCCCGCCGCGCACCATTGGCCAGGCCCGCTACAACCGCTGTGGGTGTGGCCAGCACCAGCCCACAGGGGCAAGCTACCACGACCACCGTCACCGCGCGCATAAACTCGCCGCTGATAAGCCAGACCAACGCAGCGATCAGGACGATGATGGGAGTGAAGTAGCTGGCATACTTGTCGGCCACGCGCTGGACAGGCGCGATTCGTTTCTCCGCCGCTTCCACCAATTCGACGATCTGCCCCAACAGCGTGTCGCTGCCCACTTTGGTCGTCTCCACCTCCAGCGCGCCCAACTCAACCAGTGTTCCGGCAAAGACCTCCTCGTCCGCCCCTTTGTCCACGGGCACTGATTCACCGGTGATCGGGGCCTGATTGATCGAGGCCTCGCCCTGGCGGATGATTCCGTCCACTGCGATGCGCTCGCCGGAGCGGACCAGCACGCTGTCGCCCGTTTCCAGCTCGCTGATGTCTACCGTCTCCTCTCGCCCGTTGCGGCGGCGCGTGACCGTGGTAGGCGCCAAATCCAGCAGATTGCGGATGGAACGGCGCATGCTGTAGGTGGCCAACTCTTCCAGCAAGCCGCCGAGGATCATGATAAAAGCCACAATGGCGGCGGCAATGTACTCTTGGGCGAGAACCGATGCCACCATAGCAATGATGACTAGTTGGCTCGCGTTGATCTTTTTCTCCTTCACCCCACCCCACGCCCATCTCAGGATGGGCCAGCCAGCGAGGGCGGCAGCAATGAGGGCCATCACTGGACTGAGCCATGTCGGGCCAACGGATATAAGTTGGATCAGCCAGCTCGCCAGGATCAGCAAGCCACTGATGACGACGAGGGCAGCATCAGGAGTACGCAGCACCTCTTCATGATGAACCCAGAATCTCTTCAATCTTGTCACGTTTCTTGACTCCTTTCCTCATGAGTTGATGTGGTTGATTCCCCTTGGGGAACATATGCACAGGTTCTTACGGGGTGATGGGTTGCTCTCGCAAGCCCATCGTAGCTGCTGCAGCACCGAGTGGTAGAATCACACCAATGATGAGCAGGGCTGTCTCTACACCAAAACCGTCGGCGAGGAACCCCGCGCACAAGGCGCCTAACCCCCCGCCGAGCAATGAGAGACTGAAAGCCAGGCCAGTGGCGGTGCTCGTTCGTTCTGGCAAGAGATGTTGCGCCATGACCAAAGTGTAGGGAGATGACGATAGCAGTGTGGCTCCCAGTAGCGCAACAAACATCGAGGCCATAAAACTCTCTTTCTGCAAAAAACCATAGAGGAAAATGGCAGCCAGTACAAACGATAGGATCATAATAGGCTTCCAACTCCTTCGGTTTGATAGAGAACCGACGATGATAGCGCCAGCGGCCCCCGATAACTTGAAGAGGCTGACCGTAGCGCCAACTGCAATCAGAGTGCTGCCCTTTTGCTCGATCAAGAGCGGTAGGAAGGCCATAATACCTGTTTCGGCTGCGCCCCGTAACAATAACACGCCGGCTAGCGCTAAAGCCGGTCTCAAGTCTATCGAACTCAGGATATTTAGAGATCTCTTTGTTTTATCTAAAGTTCCAACCCCTGGGGCAAACTTCCTGTAAAGAAGAGCGGACAGCAGCAGGCCCGGCAGCGCCATAAGCCAGATTCTTTGTAGACCCACAGCGTTGACCAAATAGGCAACAGTGATAGGGCCCAAGGCAGCTCCGAGAGAGCCACCAGCCAGAAAAATGGCCAGCCCAAGACTCTTCCGACTACCGCTTGATTGCGTTGCTGTTGATGCTGCCTGTGGCCCAAACAACGACTGACCGACCGTGGCAATCAAGATCAGAAGAATCAGGGTGGAATAGTTAGAGGCCCACCCAACGGAACTCATGGCCAGCGTGACGATGAGTAAGCCGAAGGGGAAGATTAGCCTAGCTGAGCGGTCAGCAAGATACCCGCCAAGGGGTTCAACCACCGCCATACTAGCACCCCGCGAGAACACCATAAAACCCGCTGCTGAAAAGGGCAAATCAAATCGGCGAACCCATAGTGGTAGCAACGTTACTATAAAACTAGCGTAGACGTCGCTCATAAGGTGCGCAACAGAAAGTAACGCTAGATCGCCTTTGGCACCCAACTTGTCTTTCAGTTGGCTCATCCGTGGCCTGTCAGTCCATTCACAAGAATGATTACCACGCTCATCTAAACTGAGTGCTATAGACTTCCGCTGCAGCCTTCTGAAGAGCGGCGAAATTTGCCTCAATTACGGGTGGCTCAGGCATCCTGGCGGCGGCCAAAGTGAAATCCTTTATCCCACCTGAGCTACTTACTACCACAGCGACTGCCCCATGTAGGTCATTGCTTCTCGCCATTTTCTGCAGACCAGCCGCCGCCGTGGCAGATGTACATTCACTATAAACCCCTTCTCTGGCCATTGTTGCCTGGGCGTCAAATATTCCTTCGTCCGATACTCCTACAGCCGATCCTCCAGATTCTCGCATGGCGAGTACGCCCAAGTAGCTATTTACGCTGCATGCTATGCCGCGGGCTACAGTTTGATTGCTCCAACCCCCTTCTAGCCGCACAATATCTTGTCCCTGCTCAATTGCCGCTGCAAGAGGAGCTCCACCGGCTGGTTCTGTCGCAACCATGTGCGGAGTGCGATCGATCAACCCCAGGGTCTTTAACTCTTTGAATCCTTTCCAGATCCCATAAAGGCTCTCCGAAAAGCCACTGGGTACAAAGACGAAATCTGGCGGCTCCCAATGTAGGTCTTCGCATATCTCATAGGCTATGGGCTTGTAGCCCTCGTGTCCAAAAGGGTTGAAGGTAGGAATCGTCGTTATGTTTCCGATGGGATACCAATCATACCATTTCACCCCCTCTCGCATGAGAAGCCATCGCCCCTCAACATCCGTCACAAAGACCAGCGCGCCATACATCTGCATCAGGGTTCTCATGGTCTCATAATACCCCGGATATGTGAAGATGGCAGCGTCGAGTCCTGCTTTGGCTGCGTAGACCGCCGTTGCAGCCCCATGATTTCCAGAGGTGGCGATGGTGACCGTGCTTGCACCCTGTTCGACTGCCCTGGATATGGCCACAGATGCGTGGCGATCCTTGAATGACCAGGTGGGGTTTCTCGCCTCATCTTTCACATATAGAGCTTTTAACCCCATCTCCTTCCCCCACCTCTCACATCGTACCAGTGGCGTCGAGCCCTCCTGCAAAGTGATGTGGTGTGCTTCGTCCCTAATCGGAAGCAGCTCCTGGTACTTCCAGACGCCGGCTTCTCTCGGCCTTCTGGCGAAGTAGTCTCGACTCACGCGCTTGGCAAGCTGGTCATAGTTGTAGGTTATCGAGAGACTGGCGGCGAAGTCTTTGGTTTTACACACAGGACAGCCCTCAAAAAGAGCATCGTCCATCGAGAATTCTGAATGGCACTTGACACACAGTTGTTTGGTTGCATAGCTCGTCATGACTTGCCTCCCTGGGTTTATTGTAGCGGTACATGCGTTTTGGTCCTCACTCACATCGCCAGCAGGCGACTGAATGGTCGAGATCTATGTCTATCAGCTCCGGTTCGATCTGGCAACAGTTGTCTGCAGAGTCTAGACAGCGTTCTGAGAAGCGGCACCCTTCTGGCAACTCAATGGAGTCCGGCACTTCACCCTGCAAGACCAGACGTTGCCTTTGGAACGTGGGATCCGGTACAGGGACGGCAGCCAGCAGAGCCCTGGTGTAAGGATGTACAGGCTCCTTCACGATCTTTTCGGTAGGTCCAATTTCCACTATCCTGCCCAGGTACATGATAGCCAATCTGTCAGTTAGATATCTCTGGCTGGAGAGATCGTGAGATATGCAGATGGCTGCCAGTTCCATCTCTTTCGAGAGGGTGCGGATTAAATCAATGACCCCAGCTCGGACAGATACATCCAGCATGGATACAGGCTCGTCGGCTACTAGCAATTGCGGTTGCAGCGTCAGGGCTCGCGCGATGCACGCTCGCTGACGCTCTCCACCACTCAATTGGTGAGGGAAAACGGAAAAGAACTTGGTGGGCGGATGCAGTCGAACACTCTCCAACGCTATAGTCACTCGTCTCCTCTGTTCCCGCGGGTCCTTTATTCCGTGGATCACCAAGGGCTCGACCACCGCTTCATAGACTGTAAAGCGAGGGTTCAGCGACTGATAAGGATCTTGAAAAATCATCTGTGCTTTGGAACGGAAGTCAAGCATCTCCGTTTTTGAGAAGGCGGATACATTTCGACCAAGGAAATAGATGTCCCCTGCGGTTGGCTGGCATACGCCTATGGCAGTCAGAGCTGTGGTCGTCTTTCCGCATCCGCTCTCCCCCGCCAAACCCAGCACTTCACCTCTTCTAACGACGAAGGAAACTCCGTCCACAGCCTTGACCACCAACTCCTTCTTGCCCATCAGCGAGCCCAGGACCCCAGCTCTAAGCCTGAAGTGCGTTTTCAGATCCTTGGTCTCCAGGACCGCACAGGGATCAGATTTCAGACCTGGTTCATTGCCATTCGTTTCCATGTCAGTGCCTTCCCTGCCTCCGTGCGTAATTGATCTATCTCCCCAACCCGATGGCAAGCTGCCCAGTTGTCCCGGCCTGTCTCCACGAGCTCAGGCTCTTCCTGTTGGCAGATCTCACGAGCAAACGGACAGCGAGGAGTGAATCTGCACCCAGACGGAGGATCGACCAGATCGGGAGGACTACCGGGTATTGAAATGAGCTCGTGCTTTGGGCCGCGAACACTGGGATAGGCATTCATCAACCCAAGCGTGTAAGGATGATAAGGCTCTTCAAACAGCGACCTGGCATCAGCGTACTCTGCGATCTTGCCGGCGTACATGACCGCGATTCGCTGGCAAGTCTCGGCCACAATCCCGATGTCATGGGTGACGAATAGCACGGATATATTGAATCGCCGATGGATATCTTCGATCTCGTGTAAAACCTGATCTTGTACGAGGACATCCAAACCGGTGGTCGGTTCGTCAGCAATGATCAGTTTCGGGGTCAACGCCAGAGACATGGCAATGATCGCTCGCTGCCTCATGCCCCCGCTGAACTGATGCGGATAGTGGTTCAGGCGCTTCGAATCAAGACCCACTAGATGGAAAAGCCCGGCTACTTTTTCGCGAGCGGTTCTTCCTGTAGTCTCTTCATGGGCCTGAATCGCCTCGACAATCTGGGCGCCAATTCTAAGCACAGGATCAAGCGCGTTCATCGCCGACTGCGGGACGAGGGCGATTTGCTTCCATCGAATCTTATCCAATTCCGGGCGCTTAAGCGTCAGCAGATCCCGTCCCTGAAAGGACACTTGTCCTTCGACCCTTGCGCTACGGGGCAGCAGCCGAAGAATGCTCTTCACCACTGTCGTCTTGCCACAGCCGCTCTCGCCAATCAAGCCCACGTTCTGTCCCTCTTCCACCTGGAAACTGACTCCCTCCACGGCGCGGAGCAACCCTCGCCTTGTTTTGTAGTAGACCCGCAAGTCATTGACTTCCAACAGTGCCATTTCACATCCCTCGTTGTGTTAACAGAGACTTGTCTACCACTCGCGCAATCGTGGGTTAATGATCTCCTCGTACGAACATCCGATAAAGAATGCCGACAATACCAATACCACGATGGCTGTGCCTGGGAAGAGACTCCACCACCACGCTGTCCGCATCCTCTGTGAAGAAAAACAGTAGAAGAGGACCTGACCCCAACTGATGGTATTAGGGTTACCTAAGCCCAGAAAGCTAAGGGAGGCCTCAACTAACACTGCATCGCCAGCAATAATGAGTGTGTAAAGAAAACTCAGAGGCAACACATTGGGAGCGATATGGCGATAGATAATTCTGGCGGAACTCGCGCCCATGGACTTGGCCGCAGCAACAAACGGGCGCTCCTTCAGGGTGAGTACCTGCGAGCGAATGACCCGTGAAGTAGTTCTCCACAATATGCTGGATATGACAACGATCAATATCATATCGCCGCGCCCGAGCATCATGATGGCTATCATAGCGAAGGGGATAAAGGGAATACCATACGCTATGTCAGTTAGTCTCATCAAGGCGGTATCAATCGCTCCGCCATAGTACCCGGCTATCAGACCCACGTTGGTGCCTACAAGAGCCGCGCCAAAGGCAGCGGCCACGGCTATGACCAACGTGCGCCGCGTGCCCCAGATCATTTGTGAAAGCACATCCCGGCCCATCATGGTGGTGCCAAAAGGATGTCCCAGCGATGGAGGCTCTAGATAGGCCAGTTCTCCATCTAGGTGAAAGGTCTCCTCATAGGGGCCATACGGGGCCACGTATGGGGCGAAAACCGCCAACATGAAGAACAAGGCAAGTCCAGCCAGCCCCAGGCGACCAAACATATTCCCACCAATGACGCTCAATTGGTCGGCCATTGCTTCGCCTACGGACCGCACCACCCCTAACAAGCCCGGCAGTGGCACACGCTCCTGGTTGCGCCCTGGTTGTTTCTCCATATCGCTATTCTAACCTCACTCGGGGATCCAGGAAGGCGTAAGTGATGTCGGCCAAAAAGTTTAGCCCGATGACCACCGTGGCTATCATCAAGAAGCTAGCCTGGGCCAAAGGATAGTCGTGTACATTAACAGCATTAACTATCTCCCGCCCGAGGCCCGGCCAGGAAAATACAGTCTCTACCAACACCTGACCACCAATGATGTGGCCCACCATCATGGGCACAATGCTGACCACGGGAAGGAGCGCATTTCGGACCCAATGGTTGTAGATCACCCGCCTCTCTCCAATTCCTTTGGCCCGTGCCATCTGGACGAAATCTTCTCCTTGTACTTCCAACATACTATTCCTCATGGTCAATAGTGGTTCGGCAAGAAAATGCAAGGTGAGTATTATCAGAGGCAAAACAAGGTGGTGGAGAAAGTCCAAGTTTAGGAACTTCTCCAGTGCACTGTCAAAGGTGTAGCCCGGTGTTCTAAGGCCGGCCGCGGGAACCCATTTAAGACGATAGGCGAACACGATCAGCAGCATTATGGAAGTCCAAAACGTTGGCAGTGACTTCAGTGCCAGGGATATCACGGTGCCAATTGTATCCAGCTTGCCGGCCCGGCGCGACGCGGTCAGTCCACCCATGAATACACCCAGGATCAACGCGAGAAGCGTGGCTGGTCCGATCAGCACCACAGTATTCATGAATCTCGGGCGCAACACTTCGACTACCGGACGGCGGTAGCGGAATGAGTGTCCCATGTCGCCGCGCGCCAGGTTCTTGACATAGAGCCAATACTGAACGTGGATCGGCTTGTCCAGGCCGAATTGACGTAGCAAAGCCTCCCGGGCCTCCAGCTCCAGTGCTGGTGATACCACCAGCGAAGCCGGGTTGCCAGGCATCACTCGGAACATGATGAAGACTAAAGTTACTAGCACGAAGAGGGTCAGGAGCATTAGTAACATTCGTTTGACGATGAATATTCGAAGCTCCATGTACACTTCTCCTGTTTTCTATTTGCCGGCGCCTTTCCGCTGCCAGGGAGGTCTTTCTGTACGAAAAACTCGGTTCCTTGGCCCCCACGTGAACACTTACCAAACTCCAAAGGAACAGGGTTGAGGGCGGAATGCGCTCCCCAACCCTGTTCCAGAACTGTTATGCCCACCTGACTCTTAGTACAGGTGCGGACCCGTGTCTATGTCGCGCTTATCGTTCTCAGGCGCTGGATAGTGTAGCATCCCTTTTTCATCCCAGGTGTACCCCGCTTCCAGCAACATCTCCCTGGCTCGCTCAGGGTCATAGGAGAAAGCAGGAACGCTATCGTTGTGCCAGAATTCGAGCGACGGGGCGATGATGGAACCAGCAGGGTCTCCGGCGCCTCTCAGCACGATCTTGATGATGTCATCAATGGGGAAAGCTAGGCTAAGTGCCTGGCGGAAGATACGGTCGTTGAACGGCTCAAATCTGGTGTTAAAGTACACGCCAGACATGCCGAACTCGACCACCTTCTCGACCTTGATGTGGGGCAGTCCCTCCAGTTGCTCCACTTGGGCAACGGTCAGGATCTCACCCACTGTGTCAATGCTTCCTTCCTCCATAGCGCCTAGCATACCATCTACGCTGCCGTAGGTGACGTGTAGCAACCCCTCAGCCAGTGGCGGTTGGAAGTGATCCTCAAAACGTACCAGCATGGATTCCTCCAACGTACGCCAGTAGTCGAACTTCCAGGGCCCGCTGCCAATGGGGTTGTCGTTGGGGATCTCCAGTGGGTTTTCGATGCCCTCCCAAACGTGTTTGGGCAGAACGAAGACCTGACAGAGGACATTGGCCACGAACGGCACGAATGGCTCGGACAGAGTAAAGCGCACCTTGTTCGGGCCGACCACCTCCGCTTTCTCCAGCCGCTGCAACGCCGAGACGAAGTAGACCGCCTGCTTCTCCTTGGCATAGTTGAATGTGAACGCAACGTCTTCAGCGGTCACCGGCTTTCCATCATGCCAGGTCATTCCCTCACGCAGGGTCACCTCATACTCACTGGGGCTAATGGCGTCTATGGATTCAGCAGCCCACGGTTGGGCCGTCCCATCTGGAGCGATCCTACCCAGCTTGTCGTACATGAGGCTGAGCCAGTTGAAGTCCTCAGGATTGGAGACAGCCATCGGGTTAGTAGTCTCAAAGTCCCTCGATAGACCGACCCGTATGACCTGCCTGTCAGTAAGGGGTTTAAGGCTGCCCAGTCCCCAAAAGTTGTACACGGGGTTGCCCACAAAGATTGTGGGGTCGCCAAAGGTGTCCTTGTTGTATACCCCGGCCAGGTGAAGGTGAGCAAAAGGATGGAACGGCTGGGCGTTGTAAAGCCACTCCTGAGCCTTGTCAACGAGCTCCTTACGCTTGGCAGTGTCCGCTTCCGATCTCTGGCCCTCAATCAGAGCGTCATACTCCGGGTTCTGGTAGCCTGAGAGGTTCGATCCGCTTGGGCCCACATTCGAAGAGTGGTAGTAGTTGTACAACCAGGTGTCGGGTTCCATCCTATCGGGGTTGGGGTCATGGTGAATGAAGTACACCTCATATGTCTTACCCGCCCAGGCCTTTTCAACCATCACGGGACTGGCAACGGGCCACAGTTTTGCAGGGATTCCGAGGTCTTCCCAGGCGTCCACGGCCAAGCGTGAAATCTCAAACCTTCTGGGGTCTTCGACGGCTGTCATGGTCATCACCTGGAACTCTTCAACCGGTTCACCCATTGGAGGTTTGGGTTCTGGCGTAGCCGTGACCACGACCTCTTTTTCGACCACCACGGTCTCCTTGACTACCTTTTCGACCTCCACGGTCTCCTTGACTACCTTCTCTACCTCCACGATCTCTGGAGTCGGCGCAGGGCCGCAGCTAGCCACCAGGGCCAGCAGCACGACGAGCCCCACCATCTTCCACAGTCTTTCTTTCCTAAACATCTTTTCTACCTCCTCTTAGTTTCTAGAGTCGCTCAAGCCTACTTTCGTGGGAACGATCTTTACCAACTTGACACGTATGGGA
>CAYMKL010000002.1:0-41959 GCA_964390805.1 uncultured Anaerolineae bacterium
GCCTAATCGGACTACCACTATATGTGACCTTTCCCTGCGAAATCCCAAAGAGCCGATATTCTCTGTGTCCGTCTCTTGCTCCTGACAGACGAAGAGATGGAAACCACGTATGTCGAGGGGATTGTCATTTGCATCGTACACGCGAATCGTCCCACAAGGCGGTGTCGTGTTGTAGTCAAGGCCGGATCGTCTCGCCACTGAACCCGACTTCGTGCGTTCCAGTTTCTTGACCTCGATCCCGACGATTCTCGTTAAGTCATCCCTCAAGGCAGCTCTAGGAACGCTGTTGCACTGCTCCGGGCGCAGCAGCACCAGATCAGGGTTGATTAATGGGCCAGGAGCGGGCACACATTCGCTATCTTGCAGATTATTGCGCAACACGCCACAGATGTACTCATCCAGCGGGTTGTCCTGCGTGTTTCGCTTTTCTCGCAGTGGGAATGCTTTTGGCACACCGTTCTGGTCGAAGAAGTGCTCACGGAGAATCGTGAATGCCTCGAAGGTCAAGTCAGAATTGATCATCAGCCTCATTCTTGCTCAGCGTAGTAGCGATGCAAGCTCACGTCGAAAGTAACGTTGTTGAGAACGGCTCCTATCAGGCGCGCGTTGACTTTTTCCAGCAGGGCTTTGGCCCGCTGAGCGTGATCCCTTTTGGTGCCGCCAGCTTTGAAGACCAGCAGCACCCCATCAACTTTGGAAGCTAACACGGCCGCATCGGTCACGGCGATAATGGGGGGGACGTCGAAGAGGATCATGTCGGCCTGCTCCAACAGTGTGGCGATGATCTCCTCCATGCGGCGCGATCCCAGGAGCTCCGAAGGGTTGGGCGGCAAGGGGCCGCTGGGCAGGAGCCAAAAGTCGGGGACACCAATATCCTGCAGAGGGGGCTCCTTCATGGCCTGATCTTCACGGACCATCGTTGTAAGCCCTGCCCCGTTGGGGACACCAAAGATGGTGTGCAGGGAGGGGCGTCGCAAATCGCAATCAACCAGGACCACTTTCTTGCCACCCTGGGCCATGGTGATGGCCAGGTTGGCCAGGGTGGTAGATTTGCCCTCCTCAGGGCCTGGAGAAGTGACCACCATGGTCCTGATGGGCTTATCCAGGCTGGAGAATTCCAGATTGGTGCGCAGCGTGCGATAGGCCTCACTGGCGGGCGAGCGGGGATTGGCGACAGTGATTAGGCTCTCTTTGTAGTCAGTTGTCATCGTAAGTCTATCCTCCTACACTCATCTGAAACTTCTCAGGAAAGCCCAACGGCGCTTTCGCCTGGCCCCGACGGGCACGACCTCCTCTGAGGTGATGACGGGTATGGAACCCAGCACGGCGACGCCGACGTGTCGCTCTACGTCTTCGGCGGTGCGCACGATGTCGGACTCCAGCCACTCCAAAAAGAAGGCTATCACTACCCCCAGCATTACGCCGAAGATACCTCCTGCCAGGGTGTTTATTTTCGTCCTGGGCCTAAAGAGGCTGACTCGGGCTTCGTTCCACATGTACACCTCTACCTGGTCGCGTTTGTCCTGATGTTGATTCCACTCGTCTTGCCCCTCTTTGAACACCTCGGCGAAAGTCCGGGCTATGTCGCTGGCTACCTGTGGATCGTGATCGCGGGCATCAATCTGGATGGCAAAGGTCGCTTCGTCGGCGCTGGTGGTGACCTTAGCCAGCAGGGAATCGTTGGACATGTCCAGGCGCAGGCGGTCTATGACTTCAACGGCCGTCTTGTCGTTCCTTATCAATTCCCTATAACTGGGGAGCAATCCCTTGGCCGCGTTCTGCAGCCCCCAATCAACTCGAGCGGGCCTGAATTGCAGGGTGATGCTGCCTTTGTATTCTGGCATTTGCATCTTGCTAAAGCCGTAGGCGCTGACGGCAGTGATGGCGGCGATCAGGATAATGATCCAACCTCGCCGCCACAATATCTTGAAATACTCTTGTATTTCCACACTTCCCTCCTCAATCGTGGTCAGTCTAATTGTACCATAGCCATTGCTTTTGGGCAAAACAGCGCTACGCTAGGGCAGTTTCTTCTCCCAGGGGAACCGCCGACGGCCCGGCAAGGGCGGTATCTCGCCCAGGACGGCCAGCCCCAGGGCCTCCACCTCGGCCCGGTCGCGCACGGTGTCGTCCAGGTAGTCCAACACGAAGGCCAGGGCCACTCCGGCCAGGAGGGCCAGGAACAGGCGGATAGGCAGGTCCAATTTGTCTTTCAGGCTACGAGCGGCAGGTAACACCACCGGCGGGTCAATGAGGCGGATGTCGGCATCGGTGGCGCCAAGCTGGCCCAGAAAATCGGCGCTGCGCTCCCGGAGTACTTCTGCCGCGGCGTTAGCTATTTCCTCAAGCTGCGCCTGATCTCCCCAGGTGATGTACACAGTCAGGATGCGATGCTTTCTATCGGCTCCCAGTGAACCATACAGGGCTCCGGCAGGGAAGTCAAGGTCACTACTGGCCAACTCCTCGCTAACCGCCCTGGCGAAGGCTTCGCTCCCAACTATCTCCGTGAGTTCGTCAACCAGGTACTCCGAGGCCATCCAGGTGTAGTAACGGTCATAGGCATAGTAATCACCGCTCCTGGACTCAGGCATCACGGCGACAGTGAAGCGCATGGCGGTTTGGTAGAGAGCAGGCTGTCCGGGTCGAAGTACTATACTACTGACCAGGACAACGGCAACTAAAGCGATGACAATCCAAAGCCGCTTGTAGACGATGCTCCAATATTGACGAAGCTCCATAATGGCCTCCTGGGTGGGTGACGAGTCAACGAGGTAACGGGGAACGAGGCATACTCGTCACTCATTTCTCATTTCACATCCCTCGTTCCTGGTGCTCCGCAACCTTCTCTTCGATAAATGCGGTCAGCCGCTCCTTGAACACCCGCTTGTCAAATCGCTCGGCATGGCGGCGGATGACGGCTGGATCGTAGTGAGTTTCATCGAATTCTCTGATCAATTTTGTCAGGGCCTCAGTCGTCTGCTCGTGGAAGAAGGCCCCAGTTACCCCTTCCCGCACCGTGTCCAGGACGCCGCCGGCGGCGTAGGCAATGACCGGCCGCCCCGCCGCCTGGGCCTCCACAGGGGCGATGCAGAAGTCCTCTTGGCCAGGCAAGAGGAAAGCCCGACAGCGGGCAAAATAGTCGCCAATCACTTCATCGGGCACATGTCCCAGGAATTCGACATTGGACTTGGCCAAGGCCTGCAGACTATCCCGATCCCTCCCGTCCCCGATGATCACCAGGGGTAGCCCCAGTTCGTTGAAAGCCCGCACGGCAAGGTCAATGCGTTTGTAGGGAATGAGGCGGGAGACGGTCAGGAAATAGTCGTCGTGAGAGTCGCTGGGAACGAATTTGCTCGTATCTACCGGAGGATGGATGACAGCAGAATCGCGGCGGTAGTATTTAGCGATGCGTTGCTGGACCGTCCGAGAGATAGCAATGAAGTGATCTACCCGGTCAGCGGCAGCCCGGTCCCAGAGCCGTAGGTAGTTCAAAAAAGGCGGCAGAGCCAGGCGAGCTAACCTTCTCAGCCGCTCACGCTGGGCATAGCCGGGGTAATCCCAGAGGAAGCGGGTGGGGGTCAGGCAATAGCAGATGTGCAGGGTATCGGGCGCAGTGATGACACCGTGGCAGAAGCCGCTCTTGTTGCTGATGACCAGGTCGTAGTCGGTGAAATCGAAGTTCTCAAAGGCGAGCGGATACAGGGGAAGGAAGGGCTGGTGGTATCTTTTAACAAAGGGCAGCCTGTCCATGAATGATGTGTGGATGTCCCAGGAGCGGTATGCTTGGGGCATGGCCTGGGGCCAATACATAGAAGTATATATCGGGGCCTGAGGATACATCTCCACCAGGGCCTCCAGAACCACCTCTGCCCCGCCCTTTTGGTTGAGCCAATCGTGCACAATGGCTACTCTCAAATCCGACCTTCTCCCACCCTCGTGTCGGCATAAGTATACCAGAAATGAAAGAAATAAACAAGGAAAAAATTGACATTTGACAAGCCCCACTAGGCGTGATACAATTCCAACAAATCCCGAGACAGGAGGCAGAAGCGATGGGTAGAAAAAGACTAAGATTGGTAGTGGCCTTCGTACTTGCTGCTATGGTAACGCTGGCTCTGACTTCAGTGGCCTGGGCCGAGCCGCCATTGCAGGGAGGAGGTTATTGGTATCTGGTAAAGCACGGGGACACCTGGACCAACCTCTCCCAGAGAACAGGGGTCAGCTTCCAGAGATTGTGGGACGCTAACCCGGCGCACCACCATAGATACCAGTGGCTGTTCTACGGGCATTGGCTGTGGATTCCGTCCTCCTATGAGCCTGCTCCTAAGCCCGCAGGAGGCTATTGGTATCAGGTGAAGCATGGGGATACCTGGTACAACCTCTCCCGCAGAACAGGGGTTAGCTTCCAGAGATTGTGGGACGCTAATCCGGGCCACCACCATCGGAACAACTGGGTGTTCTACGGGCATTGGCTGTGGATTCCTAGTTATTGAGAGAATCCTCCACCTAGAGTGCCACATTCGGCTTGATGCAACTGCGCCAGAATAACATCCCCAGCAAAAAGCCAGGGCATTGGCCCTGGCTCTGTTTTACCCCTGATCAAGTCTCATCTACCGCAGTCGTTCCAGCCTCTTGTAGATATCCTTACGATGGCCGATCAAGAAGATCGTCACATGCTGAGCTTGATCGTCCACTTCGTAGAGAATGCGATACTCCCCGGATAAGCTTTGTTTAGCTCAGCTCGATTGGCTTCGAGAGCATAGCCACCAACAGCTTGACGGCGTTCAGTACGTCGTTGTGGTCTACCATCTCCGAGGGCGTGTGCACGTAGCGGCAGGGGATGGAGAGGCAGCCAGCGGGCACACCATCCCTCGAAACTTGAATAGCCATAGCATCGGTTGTTCCCCCCCCCAGAACCTCCAATTGATAGGGGATCCCAAACTGCTCGGCAGTCTCGACCAGCAGATCCTTGACCGCTGGATGGGCTAACATTCCCCCATCTTTGACCTTGACGGCCGGCCCCTCGCCTAAGGAGACAGCCATGGTGTAAGCCTCCGGGGTATCGCCAGTGGTGGTCACATCAACAGAGATACCCAGGTCGGGCTGGATGCCGTAGGCCGAGGTCGTGGCTCCCCGCAACCCTACCTCCTCCTGCACGCTGAAGACGAAGTAGACATCGTGGGGTGAGGCATCTAGCTCCCGCATAACCTGAATCAGGACGGCGCAGCCAATGCGGTCGTCGAAGCTCTTGGCTATGAGGCGGTCCCCTTGAGCAGCGAAAGGACGCTGAAAACCGGCGATATCTCCCACTCCAACCGGCACCGACTCCTTGTCCGTAGCCCCGACATCCAGATAGAGCTTGTCCAGGCCGGGTATCTTGTTCTCCTCAGCAGGCTCTAGCTTTTCCAGGCCAAAGGTGCCCACCGTACCATTGGCAAAGACGGCCCGTCCGCCCAACAAAGCGAGGGGACGTACTCCCCCGACACGGGTAAAGCGGAGAAAGCCTTTCTCGTCCACGTGGGTGACGATGATGCCAATCTCGTCCATGTGGGCAGCCAACATCACTTTCAACCCGTTGCCGCTGCCGCGCTTGAGGGCGATAAGGTTGCCCATGATATCAACCCGCACCTCATCGGCCAGCCCCTCGATTTCCCCTTTGATCACCTCCCTGATCTGCTCCTCGCGCCCCGAAGGGCCGTAGGTCTCGGTTAGTTTCTTGGTCAACTCTTTCATGCGACCTCCTTTTTCTGGGTAGTCTACCCAGCGCTGCCTTCATCAAGCGCACTGTGTTCTCAAAATCCTCCAGGCTCAACAGAGAGACCGACGAGTGAATGTAGCGGCAGGGCACAGCCACGGTGGCCGAAGGTATGCCCTCTTTTGCCAGGTGGATCGCGCCAGCATCGGTCCCGCCAATGCCGGGCTGCTTGAACTGGTAGGGGATGCCTAGTTCCTCGGCCGTCTCGACAAGTAGCTTGACCAAACCTCTGTCGGCTATAAAGGAGCGGTCCATGATGGTGATGGCTGGGCCGGCCCCTAGCTCGGTGGAGGGACTCACGTCCTTCTTCTTGGGCATGTCGTCACAGATGGTGCCCTCCAGGACGAAGGCCACGTCTGGCTCGATGGCGTAGGCCGCCACCCGCGCCCCTCTGAGGCCGACCTCTTCTTGAACGGTGAAGACTGGATACAGGTCGAAAGGATAGTGCTCTTTCAACACCTCGATCAGCACCGCACAACCAGCTCGGTCGTCGAAGGCCTTTCCTTTGACCGTTCGCAGGCCGTCCTCTGTTAATTGGCGGAAGTCGGTGGCGAAGACAGCGTAATCGCCTATCTTAACCGCTTTCTCCGCTTCCTCCTGGCTCTTGGCACCGATGTCTATGGCCATCTGCTCCACCTTGACAACCCGTCGGCGCTCCTCCCCTTTCAGGAGATGTATAGGCTTGACACCAACAACGCCGGGCAGCCGATCCTTGCCGATGAGCACAACCTTAGACAGCAAGATGCGGTCATCAATGCCGCCCACTGGTCGGAAGCGGATGGCGCCGGTCTCCTCATCAATGTGAGTGATCATCAATCCGACCTCGTCCATGTGGGCAGCGATCATCACCTTGAGCTTGGATTCCCCCGTTCCCCTCTTCAGGGCGATGAGGTTGCCCATGCTGTCCACGCGATACTCGTCCACGTGATCCTTGATGGCCTCAATGATGATCCCACGGACCTCGTCCTCGCAGCCCGATACCCCAAAAGCCTCAGATAATTCTTTAAGGATCAAAGGCTTCCTCCTTCCAAAGAACTGCTAATGATATGCATTGATAAACCTTGCCATTCTCCTTGGCGTGACCACATCCAATAGAGCGGCTCCTCACCCTCAGGATAGGCATCTATGATCTCCCAGTGTCGGACCGGACATCCCATCATCTCCCCCCAATGAGAACCTCCGATTGCCAGCACATCGAAGACGTAGATGATCCCGTCTTCGGCAGGTCCACCGACGGTAACGCGCAGGCGGGCAAAACCTGCATCCCTGGGATTATCAACCACGCCCGGTTCACAACAGGTGCGCCACCACTCGATATCGAGAACACGAAAAGCTCCATGCCACAAGAATGAACAGCAGGCCAACCAGCGCCAAGAGCAAGAAAAGCCAGCGAGCAAATACCCTTTTCACTGCCACGCCTCTCGTCGGGATTACTCGGATGGTTGCCAGGCCAGCTTCTGCATGAAGCCTTTGTCCAACCTCCCGATGAGCCCGGCCATCAGCCTCCCTGTCCGCTCCACGTCCTTGAGGGAGACGGTCTCCACTGAGGTGTGCATGTGGCGCACGGGGATGGAGAGCAGGGCGGTGGGAATGCCCTCCCGTGTGACCTGGATGGCCCAGGCGTCGGTGCCGCTTCGACCGGGGATAGGCTCGACCTGGTAGGGAATCTCCAACTCCTTGGCCACCTGGACCAGAGTCTCATACAGCCTGGAGTGGACGTTGGGGCCGAAGGCGATGGCTGGCCCCTTGCCCATCTCGACGGTCTCCGCCTCGGAGACGCCCGGCTGGTTGCCGAAGGTGACGTCAATAGCGATGGCCGCGTTGGGGGCCAGGCCGTAGGCGCTGGTGATAGCGCCGCGCAGTCCCACCTCCTCCTGCACCGTAGCCACGGCGTAGACGTCCCAGGCGTGTCTGACGGAAGCGAGCCCCTCCAGGCAGACCAGGATGGCGGCCACCGCCGTCCGGTCGTCGAGAGCTTTCCCGGCCACCAGGTCTCCTTTGAGCTGAGTGAACTCTCGCCTCAAGGTCACCAGATCTCCCACTCGCACCAGGCGTGTCAATTCCTCTGCTCCCATTCCCACGTCTATGAACAGCTTATCCATGGCTATGGTCTTCCCGCGCTCCTCCTGTGGAAGCACGTGGGGAGGGCGGCTGCCGATGATACCCGGCAAGTCCTTTCGGCCATGCACTGTCACTTCTTGCCCCAGGAGGGTCCGCTCGTCGAAACCACCCACTGAAGTGAAACGAAGGAATCCCTTCTCAAGTGTGGTCACCATCAGCCCGATCTCATCTATATGACCGGCCAACATGATGCGGCGGCGAGGCTCCTCACTCTCTCCCCGCTTCAGGGCGATAACATTGCCCAGCTTGTCGGTCTGCACCTCATCGGCGTATCGCCCGAATTCCTCGGCTACTATCTCCCGTACCTCGGCTTCATAGCCTGAGATCCCTCTGGCCTCGGAAAGCTTCTTTAACAACGGCGCTATCTGCACTGTTCATGGCCTCCTCAAGAAGTCTATCGGTGAGCTACAAGATATGTGGTTCGTAGTAGCGACTTTAGTCGCTCTGGCTCCATTTGGACTACTGAAGTCGTCACTACGAAAAAGCGCCAGTGTCCAGCTTCGTATTGTTGGATCATGTACCAGGTGGAGGCGTCTCGGTGGGTATCTCAGTAGGCGTCTCCGTGGGTACGGATGTGATTGTACTGGTGGTCGTCGGCAGTGTTGTTGGCGTGTCCGTCGGCGGCGGCACGGTCGGCGTGTTGGTGTGCGTCTCTGTAGGCGTAAGTGTAACTGTGCTCGTTGGTACAGGTGTCGCCGTAGCTGTCGGAGTGTTAGTTGCCGCAGTCGTCGGCGATGGCGTCAGCGTGGGCGTGTTGGTTGGTGTCGGCGTTGCTGTCGGCGGCTCCGTCGGAGTCTCCGTAGCGGTGGGAACTTCTGTTGGGGTCTCCGTAGGCGTTTCCGTAGGCGTGGTTGTACTTGTCGGTGTGTCCGTGCTGGCAGGAGAAGGTGACGTCGTCGTGGTCTCTGTAGGAGTCGCCGTGGTCGTTGGCGTAGCTGTACCAGTGGGAGTGGTAGCGGTAGCCGTTGGCGTAGCTGTACTAGTGGGGGTATCGGTTGGGGTGGCCGTTAGCGTAGCTGTCGGCGAGGGCAGCCATTGGGTAGGCGTCGGCTCAAGGGGGGTGGGGCTGGGGGTGGGACTGGCGGTAGATGTGGGCGATGGGTGCAGGGTGGGTGACGGGGTAAGAGTGGGGGTAGGGGTGGAAGTAAACGCTGTCGAGGGAGGTGGTGCAAGGACCAGAGCCACCAATCCCAGGCAATAGCAGGGCAAAGTGAGGATAATGATGGCGAACAATAGCCCATAAATCGTTCTCTGCTTGTCGGATAGATTCAGGTACCAATTGCGTAATTCGTTCATTTGACTTGGTTGAGTATGATAGCATTGATTGGGCCTATTGTCAAAAAGCAGGCCTGATCCAGGTTGGCGATGTCTATTCTATACGGGGATGCCATAATTCTATCACATCTTGTCCATCCTTGCAATGTTGTTGATTTGGCTGGGCGCATGCAAAACTGTCCAACGACAACTAGAAATGCCCATATGGGGAACGGTTGAGTTGTGGTAGACTGGCCCGAAAAAGGAGGCCAGCAGTGACTGCAATCGATGCCCAAGTGAGGATCATCGTGAGGGAAAGGCGAAAAGGGCGGACACAGGAACAAGCAGCCGCCAGTGCCAACCTGAGAAGCCGAAAGACGGTGGCCAAATACGAGAAGATCGGACAGTTGCCCAGCGCACTCAGAGAGCCACGCCTGTATCGTACTCGACTAGACCCCTTCGCTGAAGACTGGCCGACAGTGGAAGAAATGCTCTTCGCCGCTCCGGAACTGGAAGCCAAGGCCTTGTTCGAATGGCTGTGCGAGCAAAGGCTAGGGCACTATCAGGAAGGACAATTGCGCACCTTTCAGCGACGAGTGGCCGAATGGCGTGCCCTGCATAGCGATCAGGTGGCCATGTTGGAGCAGGTCCATCGTCCAGGAGAAGTGATGCAAGCAGATGGCACGTGGTTGACAGACCTGGGGGTCAGCATCCAGGGTGTAGTCCTCAAGCACCCGCAGGCAAGACACTGTCCACGTTCGAGCAAAAGCGGTTGCCCCTCCGGGTGCGCCGCCAGTTGCCACAACTACGTCGGGGGGACTTGATCGACCGAGCGGAGAACATCCTGATCTTCGGTTTGCCGAGAACTGGGAAGACCCATCTGGCCGCTGCGCTGGGGTATGAATGGATACAGAACAACTACAGCGTGCTGTTTACGCCTACCTACAAGCTGGTAGGGCGCTTGTTACGTGCCAAGCGGGACTACGAATTGGAGCGAGAACTCCGCCGCCGTTCGGCTGAGCTCACGACGAAGCCTGGATCGCTTCCAGGTGGTGATCCTGGACGATATCGGTTATGTCCAGCAAAGTCGGGAGGAAATGGAAGTGCTGTTCACCTTCTTGGCCGAGCGGTATGAGCGGCGGAGTGTGGTGATTACATCCAACCTGGTGTTCTCACAATGGGATCAGATCTTCAAGGACCCACTGACGACAGCGGCCACGATTGACCGGGTGGTACACCACAGCCTGATCATCGAGTTTGGCCGGGAGATGAAGAGCTTTTGTGCCGAGGAGGCGGCGAGGCGGAACCGTATTGAGGTTAGTAGCTCTGACGGGGGCAGCGGACAATGAAAGACGAGAACAGGAACCAAGGGGGTACCCGCTCTCGCCTTCCCTGGGGTTGGCATGATTCTACATAAAAACGTGAGCATAGTCAAACCGTAGTCGGGTGCACGGACCAAGGAGTCGCACACCCAAAGCACCATCTCGTCATGGGTATTTCTAATTGTCGCTTGACAATTTGGCGTGGAAACAGCGAAACAGAGCTAAATCTGCTCGTGCACCTACTCTCAGAAACGTGACCAGCCTCCGTCCGCACTGTGACCCTCCCGGCCCTGAAAGGGCCGGGTTTCCAGTTCAGCCTGCCGGCCCTAGAAGTTGCGCCGCCGCCTCGCGATCGAGAAGCAAGCGGGCGTGCGGCGTCTGGCGCAAGATGGAGGCGGGGCAGGCGGTACTGATGGGGCCAAGGAGCGCCTTGCGCACAGCCTCAGCTTTGCGTCTTTCTGGCGCGATGCACAGCATCTTCTTTGCCGCCCGCAGCGCTGGGATGGTTAGCGTGATAGCGTGGGTCGGCACCTCATCCAACGAGGCATAGTGCCCTTCACCCACCTGCTGGCGGCGGCTGGCCTCGTCCAGCGGCACTACCTTCACCCACACCGGATCGTCGAAGTCGGTCGCTGGCGGGTCGTTGAAGGCCAGGTGGCCGTTTTCGCCGATGCCCAGGCAGCAGAGGTCAGCCGGGTGGGCCCGCAGCAGCAGTTCATAGCCTCGGCAGGCGGCCTCCACGTCATCGGCATGGCCGGGCACGGGGTAGAAAGCCCCAACGGGCACGTGATCGAGGAGGTGCCGACGCAGGAAGAGAGGGAAGCTGGCCAGGTGGCCTGGGGCCAGGTTCAGGTATTCGTCCATGTGGAAGACGTTCACCGCTGGCCAGCGAATGCCGGGCAGCTCGCGCAAATTGTGCAGGAAAGTGAGTTGCGAATTGCCGGTGGCGAGGATGACGTTGGCCACGCCCTGCTCGGCGATAGCCTGATCGATGATAGCTGCCGCTGCTTCGGCGGCAGCCCGCCCCAGTGTCTCGTTGTCGGGATAAACGCTGACTGCAAGTTGATCGTAGATGATTTCTTTCAGCGGGTTGACTGTCACAGCACTCCCTTCATGTGCCTGCTGCCCTGCGCCGATGGGGATTTGACAGGATCTAGGAAATCTACCCAGTCGCTCACCATTCCGGTTGCTCTATGATTGCCTTCAGATCGCTGAGGAATTTCGCTCCCTCTATCCCATCCAATACCCGATGGTCCACCGAGAGGGTTAAACGGATTGTGGGCCTGGCCACCACTTGCCCATCTTCCACGACTGCTCGCTCCGCTATCCGCCCCACTCCCAGAATAGCGCTCTGAGGTGGGTTGATGATGGGCCCGAGCTCGTCAACTCCGAACATTCCCAAATTGGTCAATGTGAAAGTGCCTCCCTCCAGTTCCTCCAGGCTCAGTTCTCCCCTGGTTGCCCTACCTACCAAGTCCTTTCTCTCTTGGGCTGTTTGAAGTATCTCTTTCTGGTCAGCGTTCTTGATGACGGGAACGATGAGGCCTTGCTCTACGGCCGTCGCTAGGCCTATGTTTATCGCTTTCCGTATGCGGATTTTTCCCTCCTCCCAGGAAGCATTGGCCAAGGGGTGCTGCCTAAGAACCTTGGCCAGCAAGACGATCAAGATGTCTGTGAAGGTGAGCCGTACACTCTTCTTCTCTTGTACTATGGGAAGGAGTCTCTCCCTGAGGGCTACCAATCTCGTGGCTACGGCCTCCACCGTAAGATAGAAATGGGGTGCCGAGGTGAAACTCTGAACCATCCGCTGGGCAGTCATCCGCCGTACAGGGTTGGGAGTGATCAATTCCTCCTCCGTGGCTGCGAAATCCAACACATCCTTCTCTGTTATGCGGTCACCGGGTCCAGTGCCATCCACCTGTGCCAAATCAACTCCTTTCTCTTCAGCCAGCCTTCGAGCCCGAGGACTGGCCTTGATCCGGCCCACGGTGGTGAAACGTTCCACCACGGGTTTCTTCTCTAAGAAGTCGAGCACATCCTCTTTAGTGATCATGCCCCCTTCGCCAGTGCCCTCCAACAGGTTCAGATCGACGCCTCTATCTCGGGCGGTTCGCCTAGCAACTGGCGTAGCCCGAACCTTGCCGACTACAGCCGCAGGTTTGGCAGAAGGAAGTTCGACCCCTTGCTTGGGTAGAGGCCAGCTCTTCGGTGTCTCCTCGCCCGGGGCCACGATATAGGCTATGACCTGGCTGACGGGGACCGTCTCCCCTTCGAAAGTCGCTATCTTGCCCAAGGTACCTGAGGCCGGGGCCTCTACCTCCACGACCACCTTGTCCGTCTCCACTTCCAAGAGGGTTTCCCCCTTAACCACCTCCTCCCCTTCGGCTTTCAGCCAGCGGACGATGTTTCCCTCTTCCATCGTAAGCCCCAACCTGGGCATGATGACTTCTATCATGGTGTTCTCCTCTCCTGATTATGAAAGGCCCTCTCTATTTCATTGTTCCAGGCGCTTAACCAGTCTCGCGACCCTGACGCCGTGTCGCCTACATTCCTCACAGCTACGCGCATCGGGTTTGCCCACTGCTACAGGGCCATAGTGATCTCCTTCTGGATTGCCCTGTACGATCATGCCGTGTGCAATCAGGGCTCTCAGAATATCCACTACGGTTGTTTGGTTCCCACCTCCCATTCCACCACCGGAGGAGAATGCCGCTCCTATCTTACCATCCAGTTTACCATGGTACTTGATACTGTCATCCAGAAGCTTCTTTATTTCCGCCGCCATTGTGCCGTAGTAGGTGGGAGAACCTATCACTATCCCATCTACAGCCAAGAGGTCATGTAGGCTAGTATCTGCGACGTTCTTACATTTAGCTTCTACGCCCTCCGACTCTACGCCTTCGGCGAAGAGCTTAGCCATGGCTTCGGTGTTCCCCGATCTTGAGTAGTAAACTACCAACACTTTGGACATTCGCCCGCACCTCCCCTCAGAACTTGCCTGCCAACTGGCTCAATAGCCCTCTTAGCCAGAACCGGCTTGAGCACACCCAGCTACTCACATAGCTCTTTAGCCGCCCGGACGATATCATCTACATCGGGTAAGACGTATCGCTCCATCTCAGGTGCGAATGGCACCGGGACATTCTTCGCTGCGATTCGGACCGGTGG
This sequence comes from uncultured Anaerolineae bacterium, assembly GCA_964390805.1. Classification (GTDB taxonomy): domain Bacteria; phylum Chloroflexota; class Anaerolineae; order VGOG01; family VGOG01; genus CAYMKL01. The sequence goes on from CAYMKL010000002.1 coordinate 13,621, forward strand.
GCTGTCTAGGTAGTCAAAAGCTTCGTTGGTGACAATCGCTACGATCTCGGCTCCAAATCCACCCGTCTTCACCGCTTGATGGGCTACCACTAGCCGACCCGTTTTGCGCACGGATGCTAAGATCGTCTGCTTGTCGAGAGGCACCAGGGTGCGTGGATCGACGACTTCCATCTCTATCCCTTCGGCGCTTAAGTGCTCAGCAGCGGTCAGCGCTTTCCCGACCATGAGTGATGTGGCAACAATTGTCAGGTCCTGACCTGGCCGCTTGACCTCCGCCTCTCCCAGTGGGATAAGGATGTCATCGTCAGGGATTGGCTCCTTGGTGTTGTGCATCGCCATGTGGCCGATGAACACCACTGGGTTGTCATCCCGAATGGCGGCCTTCATTAATGCCTTGCCGTCGTATGGTGAGGAGGGCATGACGACCACTAGCCCAGGGACATGCGTGAACCACGCCTCCAGTGATTGTTCATGGTGAGCGCCCAGCGACAAGTACCCGCCGCTCCGAGTGCTCAATACCAATGGCACAGTTAGTTGACCACCCGTCATATAGCGCAGCTTGGCAGCATGATTGACCATCTGATCCATAGTCAGTGTGGTGAAATCAATGGCATTGATGTCAATGATGGGGCGCAATCCAGCCAGGGCCGCGCCCACCCCAAGGCCAGTGAAAGCTGCTTCGGAAATAGGGCAACTACGCACCCGCTCACACCCGAACTCAGACGACAAGCCCTTATAAGCCCTGAAGGCACCACCGTGTGGGTCCTCCACATCTTCCCCCAAGATGATTACTCGGGGATCGCGGCGCATCTCCTCCGCCATCGCCTCGCGCAGTGCTTCAATGTAAGTCAGCTCACGCATCGCCAGTATACCTCCTCCAATGGCCCTGCATAGAGGTACTTGCAAGCCTGTTCAGGCGCAGGGCTGGGGCTAGTCTCCGCATATCGTGCAGCATCCTCCACGAGTGCGCGAGCTTCCGCATCCAGCCGCTCCGCCTCATTCTCGGTCAGAAACCCCTTCTGCAGGAGATATTTCTGAAAGCCCTTTATCGGGCCACGTTTTTTCCACATCTCGACCTCTTCGGTATTTCGGTAGAGGCCTGGATCGCCAACGCCATGGGTGGTCCACCGATAGGTAACGCAGTCGAGAATGCTGGGACCATCGCCACGCCGGGCGCGGTCTACAGCAATCTGTGCAGCTTGATATACCTCTACCACATCGTTTCCATCTACCTTGTCGCCTCCAATGCGATAAGGCTCGGCCCAGGTCGCGGCACTAGTCACATGCTGTACCTTATCAATACGCGACGAGATGGCATATTGGTTGTTGACGCACACGAAGACGATGGGCAGACTCCACAGGCTCGCCATGTTGACGGTTTCGAAGAGGACTCCCTGGCCCAGGGCACCATCACCGAAGAAGCAAATCGTTACCCGGTCAGTACCTTGAAGCTTTGAGGCAAGCGCAGCGCCCGCAGCGATGGGAATCTGACCACCGACGATGCCGCTGACTGCCAAGACGCCTGCCGAGGCATCCGTCACGTGCACTGATCCACCGCGTCCTCTACAGCAGCCGGTCTCCTTACCCATCAACTCGGCCATTACCTTCCGGGGGTGGACGCCCTTAGCTATAAGGTCGCCGTGCGCCCGGTGGCTGCTGAGAATATAATCATCAGGTAGGAGCGCAGAGCATACGCCGACGGATACTGCTTCTTGGCCGATAGAAACGTGCAACATTCCAGGTATCTTGCCCTGGCTCGCTAGGTCCCAAGCCTTTTGCTCAAAGTGTCGAATAATCAACATCCGTTTATGCATTTCGATAAGTTGATCACGCTCAATCCGTTTTGTCACAGGTCTGTCTCCTTATTCCTCATTTTACGCTATTCTATTCCACCCAACTCAAAGGTGGATAGGGTACACTCCGTACTCAAACGTCGCCTCACGCATGGCGTTGAAGTTCTCCACAGGCACATAGCGTGTCACCGTGTTACTGGACCCCACGGCGTAGCCACCTGCCGGCGCCAGGTCACGGATGCGTTGCCGCACCTCGGCCCGCACCTCTTTTGGGGTTCCTCGTGTGAGGGTGTAGCCGAGGTCTATATTGCCGAACAGGGCCAGCCGATCACCATACCGCTGCTTCACCTCATTGATTTCCATGGCTTTCGGCTCGATGGGATGCAGCGCGTCCAACCCCAAAGCGACCAGATCGTCCAGAACCGGCCACAGCACCCCATCAGAATGCAGGATGAAAGGCATCCCTGCCTCGTGGGCGATGGTCGCCATTTCCTCCATCCAGGGGAACAAGTGCTGGCGAAAGACCCGTGGTGAGACCATCAAACTTTCCGTGTACGCTAGATCATCCCCGTGCCAGATTGCAAAGACCCCGGGCATCTTCACCACTCGGCGCAGTACCTCGCACTGGATGCGTCCCACCCGTTCGAACACTTGAGCTACCAGCTCTGGGTCGTCTGCCAGCGAGTAGCAAAAATGCTCGTAGCCTAAGATCATCCACGTCCGGGTAAAGACACCGCCCACGCCAGAGATGATCCCCATGCCCGCCGGCAGCAGACTTGCCGCCTCCTCCAGGTTGGAGCAATCCACTGTCTGGGGGTCTGGCCAGGGGTAGGCATCTATATCCGCAAGCGTTTGTACCGGGCCGGCTCGGGCGCTGCTAACCGTCTGCGTCTCTTGCTCCAAGGCGCTAGCCTCCCATGCCATTGGAGTCCCGACAGCCGAGAGCGGGTGAACGCCAAAGAACTCGTAGGCCGGTCGCAGGTAGACGTAATCGTAGCCGGCGGCTGTCCAAAACGTCACTTCATCCTGTATGTCCCGCACCGCCTGCCCTAGGAATTGCTCCTTGATGGGCCTGTCCACGCTCAACTCTGCCAGGGGCACGCGATCCGGCTCCTGGCGACGGATCGTCGTAAGCAATCTTTGATAGTCGGGCTGAATACGGGCAGGTTGGATATTCATGGATTAGCTCCGTATCGGTGGGTCAGTCCAGTCTCGTACAGTGCCAAGATATTCTCCACTGGCACATCAGGCTGTATGTTATGGCATGAGTTTAGGATGTAGCCGCCGCCGGCTCCTAGCACGTCTATCAACATCTGAGCCTCAGCTCGCACCTGTTCTGGTGTACCATGCGGTAGGGTATGTTGTGTATCGAGCCCGCCGTCGAAAGAGAGTAGGGCACCGTATCGTTCTTTCAGTTCAGTTGGCGTGATTCGCATTGCCGAGAACTGGAGTGGATTGAGCACGTCCGCCCCTAGATCTACAAGGTCGGGAATGATGGGATCAATGCATCCACAAGAGTGGTAACGCACTTTGACCCCCTGGGATTTGGCGGTCTTGATGAGGCGCTCCAGGTGAGGATGAAACATCTCACGCCACATCCGTGGCGACACAAGCATACCTGACTGGCCTCCTACGTCATCTGACAGGCGCACCATATCGATCTGGCCCTGGCCGGCCTCCAGAGCACACTCTATGAACTCACAACCGAAGTCGGCGATCTTCTGCATGATACGATCTGCCAGCTCCGGCTGCTCTGCCAAGTCTAGCAAGAATTGTTCGAACCCCCGCATCGGATAGGCATTCTCAAACACGCATCCGCCGAAGATGGTGATGTAGTATTCGTGCCTGCAGTTGATCCGCTCGATTTGAGGCACCAAGCTCTCCCAGTTGAACCAGTCAACGGTAGGCCAGGGATAAGCATCAACCTCTGCCAGAGTGGTAGCACCAGCCAGTGGCGAATACTGGGTCTCGTAATACTCCCCATAAGGATTGCGTACTGCCCTCCGGCGGACGCCAAAGATATCCTCACCTGGGGCCAAGACGGTAGTATAGCCGACCTTATGGGATGGCCCAATGTACGTGGGGAAGATCGGCCGCAAGTCAACTCCTAGCCGATCTAGCAATTCCTCATCGGTTTGCAGTCCAAAGTGCTGGCGCAACCTGGCGTTAGTCTCAGGTACGCCCACGTAGTTGATAGGTACCCGATCAGGTTCCTTATGTTCAAGCGCTTGGGTTACCCGGGTACGAGCTGATAGCATAGCATTCAACCTTAGGACTTCACACTACTCCTCAGGTTCTAAGGAGAAGTGCGCTGTTATTCTTCTGACAAGAACTACCCCAGGCCACCTTGCCACATGTGGTTGCCTAGCAACCACTACCAATAGTCTACTGCGCCGGCTCCGAGACCCTCTCTCGATTCCATGTGTACAACAGAATCGCCGATAGGACTGCAAAAGGCCCGGCTACCAGGAACGTCGCCGACAACGAGATCCTGTCGGCGATCAATCCCAGGATGGCAGGAACGGCTGCGCTTGCGACTGCCCACGATACGTTGACCAGGGCAACAGCCAGCGACCGGTTGTCTTGGTCCGTATCGGCAGCAACCAAGGTATAGATTCCAGGAATCCGCATCTTGTCAGCGCCCTCTCCCAGACATCCCACTAGCGCCAAGATTGACACATTGGTCAAAAAGGGAGTCATCATCAGGGTCAAACCACCGACCGCAAGACCCAGCAGCGGGGCAACGACCACGCCTACACGCTTAGCCAGCAGGAAGAAACCGAAACGGGACAGCACCGCCACGCCCGCCCTGAGCGTGGCTAGCAAGCCTATGACTTCTGGGGAGAGCCTCAGGTGACTCAAGTATGCCACGTAGAAGGACGGCCCGACTGCCATCCAACTTGCTGTTCCCAGCAACGTTAGCAATATGGCCAGACGCGCAGACCCGTTTTGCCAGAGCAATACGCAGGCGCTACGATGGTATAGAAAGACCCGTTCGAGGAAGGTGCCCCACTCCCAGGTTGGGCGTTTCACTTCCGGCAATCGATAGGAGAGAGCCACCCCCAGTGTTCCAAGCAGAACGACCAACCCGAAGACTGATCTAAAGCCTCCAGCCCGGCCGAGATGACCACCAAGTGCCGGCCCAATAATCAGCCCCAGACCCATAAGGCTCGTGCTCAAGGTCTGCATCCCGGCGTGTTTGCCTGGCGGCGTGATCTCGGTTAGATAGGTTATGCCGGCGACTGAGAAACAGACATCTGCTAGCCCGACCAGGGTCTGGACCCACGCCAGCCACGGCAACGAAGAGGCTAAGAGACCCACCGCACCAGTCCCTATCCACAGGAGAAAAGACGCAAGGATTATCTTACGTCGCCCCAGGCAGTCGGACAACACGCTGCTTGGGACCGACAACAGGATTCCGGCTACACCGAGAGCAGCGATGATAATCCCCAATTGAAGTTGAGAAGCTCCGAGAGTCAGCGAGTACACAGGCACGACCAACTGAGTCATCCCGATCAGAAGCATATGAAGAAACAGGAGTGCCAGGATTGCCTTGACACCGATGCCTGAGACAAGTTGCGTATTCAACCTGAGTCCCTCACAGCGATTGAAATCGCCCCTGGAGGGCTTGGCGCCAGGCGTCCACCTGCGTGGACGCACCTGTCCACGTAGGTGGACAGCCAGCCGAAGGCTCCACTGGCGCGGTTTCAACCGCCAGCCTTCTCAGTAGCCCGCTGCTCCCGCTGACCTCATTGGGTCTGCCCCTGCGTGGCGCTTTCCAGTCTTAGGATCGATGAGGGCTGCGGACGGACGCCCGAAGTTACCCATCACGAAATCTTCATGTACGGGGACAACTTGATGTCCCATCCTTCTCAGAGCAGTGATAGTGCTGTGTGGCAAGCGATCATCCACGTATGCTTCCTCAAACTCAGCATGTACCCGGCAACTCTCAATGACTTCCTGGATCCCCATGTCGAAGTCAACGAGGTGGACCATGATGTGGAGGGCGGCACAAGTGATCCGCCGTCCCCCAGACCCACAGATAGTCGCGTAGGGGCGGTTATCCTTGAACATCAGCACGGCCGGGGACTGTTTCCAGGGCCGCTTCCCCGGTGCGATCGACTGTGGCCGTCCGGGTCTGGGGTCGAAGGATTCCGTGCCGTTACCCAGCACGATACCCGTTCCAGGGATGGCTACCTTTGAGCCAAAGCTGTTGCCCAAGCTGATCCCCATACTCACCATGTTGCCTTGCGAGTCTATGCTCGCCACCTGCGTAGTGTGCTCGGAACCCGTTGGCATAGGTTTTGATGAAGGTTTTGCCTCCGTCGGCCGAGGACGACCTTCATACTTCCATGGATCACCCGGGGTACGTTTAGTTGCCGCCCGGTCGAGATCAATGGTCTCCGCCATCTCCTGGGCATAGGCTTTGGATCGGATGCCCTTCCATGGAGCATCAACGAAATGTGGATCGCCGAGATAAGTCAAGCAATCAGCCCATGCTTGGCGCATGGCCTCCAGCATTAGGTGTCGGTACGTGGGGTGCTCTGGTCCAAGCGAGCGCAAATCGAAGCACTCCAGGATATTTAGCACCTCTACGATGATAGGACAAGTACCGGCTATGTAGTTCACGTCTCGATAAGACCAGCGAGGCTCCATCTCAATCTCGGGTTCCAGCTCCGCCAAATCCTCAGCGGTGATGATCCCCCCGTTGGCGGCCATCTCCATGGCGATTCTTTGGGCGACATCGCCTCGGTAGATGAAATCTGGCCCTTCAGCGGCGATGCGCCCCAGAGTAGCGCCGAGATCTGAGAGGATCAGTCGATCACCCGGAGTGAAGAAGCTACCAACGCGCGGGGGCAGCCCATCTTTGGTATAGATGGCGGCCAAAGCCGGAAAACGTCGCATATAATCCAGACAAGCGGAGATGTAATACGAGGTGCGCCAGTCCACAGGGTAGCCCTCGGTAGCCAGACTGATTGCTGACTGGAGCACCTCTGCCAGCGACATCGTTCCGTGACGTTGGAGCAACTCGGCCAGGCCACCTGCTGTTGCCGGCATCTCTGCTGCCAGGTAACCCGTAGCGTTGGCATCGTCTTTGACCTTAGGCCAAGCAAATGTTCCTCCTGTTCCTTCTTCCAGTTCGAACATATCAGGCCGAGCGGCACGGGGAGCCTTGGTGACCCAATTGAGTATTTCCGTCTCCCCGGTATCGGCCTTGTATATCGAGGCAAAGCCATGGCCCCCTATGCCGCAGTTCCAGGGCTCGATAACCCCAGCCACAAAGGCAGCGGCCACCGCAGCATCTACAGCGTTGCCGCCTCTCTCGAGGATGTGCACCCCGGTCTCCGCCGACAACGGGTGACCAGTGGCTACCACACCGCTCTCGGCCACGACCTCTTCGCGCTTCACATGGACGTGACTTTTGATCATTTCCCCTCCTTAGAATCTTAGTCGCGGGTCTAGGAAATCACGTAACCAATCACCGATAAGATTGAGAGAGAGCACAAGGAGTAGAATGAGCAGCCCGGGAAACGTGGCCAGCCACCAGGCATCCCGCATGTAGTCCCGACCCTCAGAAAGCATCATTCCCCAGCTTGGAACGGCTGGCGGAACCCCAAGGCCCAAGAAACTCAGCGTTGCTTCGACAATGACGATGCCGGCTATCACGAAGGTGGCAATGACGATAGTCGACGCAGCCAGGTTGGGAAGTATGTGAACACGCACGATGCGGAAATCGGAGGCGCCGATGGCGCGCGCCGCATCAACGAACTCCTTCTCACGCAGAGAGAGAGTCTCGCCCCGGACCATCCGCGCAAACCCCACCCAGCCGAAAAGCCCCAGCACCAGGATAACGTTCCTGAGACTGGGACCGAGCATCAGGATAGTAACCATGGCCAGGAGAAGGAAAGGGAAGGCCAGGAGGATATCGCCCAGGCGCATAATGACCTCGTCAAGGGCCCCGCCTCGATAGCCTGCCATGACGCCCATGATCACACCGATGATGCCAGTGAGCGCCGTGGTCGCGAACCCTACCGCTAGCGACACGCGTCCACCGTAGATTAGCCGGGTGAGAATATCCCTGCCGACCTGATCAGTGCCCAGCAGATAGCCAGGAACTGCATCCTCGCTCCAGAAGGGTGGTTTCAGTCGCATCACGATATCTACTTCATTCGGTCCATAGGGAGCTATCAAGGGCGCCGCCACTGAGGTCAAGATAAACAGAAATAAGATGACTAGTCCTACCAAGGGCAGCTTTGCTCGCATTAGACTGCTCACCATGGCTCGATACGGGTGGCGCTCCCTCAGCAACTGCTGTCCATATCTGTCGACAGGATCTCTAACACCGCTGCTCGACATGCGCTTTCGGTACTCCTTCACGAGCTCCAGAATCTACAGCGCTATAGCCAGGCGATCATTGCGTATAGCGGATTCTGGGATCCAAGAAGATATATAAAACGTCCACTACCAAATTGATGGTCACAAAAAGGAGGGCCACCATGACGGTACCAGCCTGAATCAACGGGAAATCGATGTGTCGAATCGCGTCCACTATCAGTCGACCCACCCCAGGCCAGGAAAAGATCGTCTCTACAACGAGCGCCCCACCAAGCAGCGACCCCATATCCAGGGCCACCAGGGTTACCATGGGGATGAGAGCATTGCGCAGGGCATGCCTGTAAAGCACGACGAACTCTCCGAGTCCTTTGGCCCTAGCTGTTGTTATGTACTCCTTGCCCAACACCTCAAGCAAGCTAGACCGGATTAGCCGAGCATTGCGGGCCAAGGGGTAGGCGGCGATACTGGTGGCTGGCAGGATGAGATGTTTCAGACCCCCAGTCCCTCCGATCGGAAGCCACTTCAAGAACACCCCAAACAGCAAGAGCAACAAGAGCCCAAGCCAGAAGCTCGGCATAGCCTGTCCCAGTAGTGCCAAGACCATGACCAGTCCGTCATAGATGCTGCCACGTTTGATGGCAGCGATAGTTCCTATGGGGAAGGCAAATACCACGGAGATGCATACGGCAGCGAAGGCGAGCTGTATCGTGTTAGGCATTCTCTCCAGGACCAATGGTAGAGCTCGCTGGCGATGCCAGAAGGAGATGCCAAAATCACCACGTGCGGCTTTCAGCATATAGTTGACATACTGCTCGTGGAATGGCCGATCCAGGCCGTACAGATGACGCATCTCGTCCACTTGCTCTCGGGTAGCCTCTACATGCATCATGAGCGTGATGGGGTCACCGGTGACCATGGTGACCACAAAGGTTAGAGAAGCCACTCCCCATACGACGACCACCAACAGGAGCAACCGCTGCATAATATACCCGGTCATTTTACACCTTTCGAATGTAGCAATTCCGCCTTAGGCAAGATCCACTCCCGCAAGGGGGAGGTATCCGCACTACGCGGATCCTCCCCCTTCACCCGAAACCGTGTGGCGCAGGCTCTAGGCTTCTTCTACGAGTTCCACCTCCCAGGGGAAGAAGAGGCCGTCATAACGCGGCTCCCAATGCTTCACCCTCGGACCCCAGGCGAAAGTCGCAGGAAAAACACACAAGAAGACGATGGGCGGATCTTCCGCTATCATCCGCTGCATTTCGAAGACTACTTGCTTGCGCCTCTCAGGAAACAGGCATGCCTCCCCGGTCAGCGAATCATACAGCTCCTCCCACTCGGGCTTGTCCCAGTCGAAACCGTTAAGCACCCAACCGCTTTTGAAGGGGGTAAGAGCGCCGTGCCCATCGTCAGCGCTGCCGCCTAAGGCGAGGAGAAAGAGGTCGCCAACGCTCTTGTCCGTCAACTTCTTCACCATGATGGAGGAGTCGAGCGGTATGACTTCCACATCCAGACCAACGTCGGCGTAGTTGGCCGCCGCGGCCTGTGCTATGGTGACACCGCTCTCTACCCACCCAGCAACCTGGAGCTCGAGCTTGTGCCCCTTCGGCACACCGGCCTCTTCCAGGAGCTCCTTGGCTTTCTCTGGATCGTATGGATAAGGGTCAATGTGGATGTTGTGGTTGGGCGATGGCGGCACTAGAGGGCTCGTCATGCGAGGGCACTGTCCATCGAAGAGACTCTGGTTGATGGATTCCCAGTCCAGGGCATAGTTGAGGGCCTTCCTCACACGCACGTCTCTGAGGTAGGGCTTGGTTTCGTTGATCCCAATCCAGCTTTGTGTATCCTTCTGCCTAAAGACGGCGGTTAAGCCTTCCATCTCATTCACCATATCCACCTGATCGAAGGGAACGTCCCAGATGATATCGACGTCCCCCCTCTCCAGAGCGGCGATTCGCGCACTCGCGTCGGGGATCACCTTGTGGATCAGGGTTTTGATCTTAGGGGGCCCACCCCAGTAGTCTTGGTTGTTCCAATAGTCCGGCTTGGCTTCCATGTGAAGGTATTCGTCTTTCTTCCACTCCACGAGCTCGAAAGGCCCGCTTCCTACCGACATCCTGGCGGCCTCATCCCCACTAACCCCCCTGTAGTAACTCTCGGGCACCATCGCCCAGTCCTGGGTCCGCACCCACAGCATGAATTCTGCCACACATAACTCTGTGACCAAGTTGATGGTGTATTTGTCGATGGGCTCGACGAGCTTGGGCTTCATCAGCGTTGGGGAATAGAGGGTCACGGCCAAGTCGGGGTCGAGGGCACGTTCGATATTGTAGGCCACTGTCGAGGCATCGAAATCTGTGCCATCAGGGAACTTGATCCCTTCTCGGATCTTCAACTGCCAAGTGTATGGGTCAATTCGGGTCCATGATTCGGCCGCGAGGGGGATGTACGTACCGCCCGGCTCCCTGAAGATGAGGGTATCGAGGGTGATATTGCACAGTTCCTGCTCCCGGAAGCCGGTCCAGAAGTGGGGATCCAAGGTCGCAGGCCCGCTCTTAAAGCCCACCGTGAGAGTGGCCGTGCCCGGGGCTGGGGTCGGGGTAGGTGGGATCGGGGTAGGGCTTGCCTTTGGTGGGACTGTAGGGGTAGGCGCAGTTGTCGGTGTTGGTGTGGGCTGAGGTGCGCACGCGGTGAGGAGGGCCTGAGTGGAAGCCATGAGCCCCAATGCGCCAGCCGCCTGAATGAACTGTCGGCGGGATATCTTTTTCTTCCTTACTTCGTGCATTCTTATTTCCTCCTTATCTTGAAACTGCCTATAAAACCGATCCTCTTTAGTGCTCAGTTAATAGGCCTATAGGCATCACCTCCTTGTGCGAGTTGCAACTCAAGTACTTCATCTGCGAACAGCCCTGCGATGCAAGATCTGCATATGCGCAACCTCCTATCTGAACAGAGCGACGCTGCGTCCACCGCAAATGATGAAATCTTGGCCGGTGACGTAGCCAGCCACTGGAGAAACCAGGAAAAGAACCAGTGCTGCGACCTCTGCGGGAAGACCAAAGCGACCCACCGGTGTCTTGGCGAGCATGCCCTCGACTAGATCATCAAGGCTAATACCCAGACTCTCAGCACGTTTCTTAAGTCCGCTTTCCAGCATCCCTGTGTCGATGTTGGCAGGAGAGACAGCGTTGACAGTCACACCGTGAGGCCCCAATTCTACAGCCATGACCCGAGTCAAGCCAACTACGCCCGCCTTGGAGGCAGCATAGGCCGATAGCCCTGGCGCACCAAATTTGCCAGCTACAGAACTGATGTTCACGATTCGCCCATAGCTCTGTCGCACCATATGTCGGCCGACCACCTGGGAACAGATGAACACTCCTGTGAGATTCACCGCGAGCACTCGTTGCCAGTTCTCATCCGTCAATTGTAGTGCCGGGCTGGCATCGCTCGTCCCGGCTGCATTTACTAGGATATCAATCCGCCCCCATCGGGCCAGTACAGCCTCGACCATCGCTTCCACGGAACGCCGATCCGACACGTCGGCGACTAGTGCGACAACATCGCCGGCAGCAGTGCACATCGCATTAGATGTAGCCTCGGCAGCGGAGTTGTCTGCGTCGACAACAGCCACTCCTGCTCCTGCCTTAGCAAGGGTCCTAACGATTTCTCGCCCAATGCCTCCACCGCCACCGGTGACCATCGCCACCCGGTTGGTCAAGTCTTGCCCGTCTGAATCACAACGGCTTCTCTGCATAGAATCTCCTCTGCAATCCACCTACGGACTTGATACTGAATGCCCACAAGTGTTATGATAGGGGAAGTACGAATTCTGTGAACTGGTCCATCCAGCGGACATCTACCCAGGATGCTTGCGGGTTTCCCAGGATGTCCACCAATACCATCTGCGCTTCGTGCGCCTCCAGGCAAGAGATCAACAAACAACACCCTTGACTCATGATTGATGCGTCAAATTCATATCTCGCAATAGCGATTCCTTCGCGCGTTGGATATGCCTGTTGACAGTTTCCAGAGTGCCTCTGATATCTCCTGCCTCGAGGTACCGTAGTATTTCCTCGTGTTCTTCTTGGGCTACATCCAACTCCTCCTCAGCACGCATATACCGTATGCGCGCCATTTGCGAGTGGACGTTAAGCTGATCATACACCCGCAGTAATTGTTTGTTGCCTGTAAGCTCTACAATAAAGCGATGCAGCGCGTGATCAAGATTCACATATTGTTGGTATACGTCGTCCCAGTGCCCGCTATCGACCATCTCCCGCAGATCTCTTACCATGGTACGGATTCGGTCTAGGTGGCTTTCTTCCATCCGCGGTACGGCTAACTCCATTGCGTATGTTTCCAAGACACAGCGCACATCGAAAGACTCAGCTAACTCTTGTGCCGTCGGAGAAGTAATGAAAGTGCCCTTTCCTGGGACTATCTCTATCAACCCTTCGACCAACAGCCTGTTCAGAGCGGCCTTCAAGGGAGTCTTACTGATACCAAGCGCCCGTTCTATTTCCCGTAGATCGAGCCGTTCCCCGGGAGTGAACACGTGATTGATGATATTCGCTTTCAGGATATCATAGGTTTCATCTGCTATGTTTTGACGTTTCAGACGTGTGAGGTTCACCGGTTCTTACCTCCAGCGTGATTTTGTGATTCTATGATTCTTTGATTCTGTGATTCTGTGATTCTAAGATTCATTGTAATTATACTATGTATTCGTTGATTTGTCAAGGATGCGTTTGCGAGCGTTACGCATTTGGGACAAGCTCTTGGAGGGCTTCAGGTGGCCAGCCCAGCAACTGCCCGCGCAAGATGCGGGCGAGGGGTATCTGGCTGATGTCATAGCCGGCTAGTTCCAGGGGGCACTTACCGCCGATGCGTTGGTCAGTGGGGAAGACAATCCCACGCTGAACAAGGCCATCAGCGTCAGGCGGTAGAGATGATGCGTCCCGCCTACCAGGTGTGGATAAGCCCGCACCTTCAGTGCACGCGGCCAATACAGTGGCAGCACGCAGAGCAAGGCATCAGCCAGCGGCGGACTCAACACCACCCAACTGAGGGGCTGTCGCGGCCACCAGCCGCTTTGCATCAGTAGAACAGCCATCAGATCCAGACGGAAGAGCAAGACCATACTCCGGCGTTTCAGGAAATGAATACGCCTGACTCTGGCCCGGCGACAACGGCGGCGAGCCCAACCTCTTGCCTGCCATGGAACCAGATCCTCATGCCATACCTCATTGGGTTCTCCCGTTCTCGTGTCCCAAACATGTAACGCTCACCAAGAAGCCGCCTGTGCGGTTGCGACAGGTGGCTTTCCCTTCTTCATCCCTCTCCAAATCACGCGCCGAAAACACGGCTCCAGAGCCTCGGTGCTCAGTCGAGCCGATGTCATAATCTTGCCACGTTTTATCCATTCTTGCAACACTGCTAACTTGCCTGAGCGCACAAAGCAGAAAACTCCCCGGCGCAATGGCCAACCGGGGAGCTTTGAGATTAGGCAGGTGGCGAGTCCCTGGCACGCCTCATTCGGCATCGAGCACAAACTGCTCCAACTCCTCCAACCGACAGGTAGCCAATCCAATCACGTGATCACCGCCGCCATAGTACACGTACACCGTGCCGTCCACCACCGGGTTGGCACAGGAGAAGACCACGTTCGGCACGTCGCCGCGCAGCTCCCACAGCTCTTCGGGCCACAGGATGGGCTCCTTTGCCCGATGGATCACTCGGGTTGGATCATCCAGGTCGAGGAGCGCCGCGCCCAGGCGGTAGACGCGGTCATCGTCGTAGGCGTGGTATACGATCAGCCAGCCGCGCTCGGTCTCAATGGGCACGCCCCCCGCACCGACTCGCTTGCAGTCCCAGTTCTCCGACCGGGGTTTCATCACCACCTGGAAGTCCCCCCAATTCCTGAGATCATCGCTGTAGGCGGTCCAGATCGAGGGCGGGCGGCGATGAAAGGACACGTACCGCCCCCCGATCTGTCGTGGAAACACGGCGTGGTCCTTGTTGTCCTCGCCTTTCACCAGCGGGCCGATTCGCTCCCAGGTGCTGAGGTTGCTGCTCTGGGCGAACATCGGTGTGATCCCCAGGGGGGAATAGGCGGTGTAGGTCATGATGAAGCGTCCCTCGTCGGCCAGGTAGGTGACGCGGGGGTCTTCGACGCCGCGTGTCTCCCACTCGTCCTGCGGGGTGAGGACGGGCTGCTGCAGGCGGTTGAAGTGGACGCCGTCGGCGCTGACGGCGTAGCCGATGCGACTGACGTAGTCCAACCCCTGGGCGCGGTAGAACATGTGAAATAGGCCGTCGTGGTGAACGACCCCGCAGTTGAACACGTTGAGCGATTCCCACTCGTTGAAGGGGTTGGGCTTGAGGACGGGGTTATCGGGATGGCGGCGTAGTTTCATTTAGGTTCTCCTTTCAGTTTCCGAGCAGTCATCGCGTTTGTCTCCCTCCCTCAGAGCTCTCTCCCGTTCCCGCACACGGTAAGTCTCCAGCCTCTCCCTCACGGCGCGGTTGCCCAAGGCGGCGATCAGGCATGGGACGCCCAGGAATACAGGTGCGACTAGCCAAACACTGAGGATTGCGATCAGGGCGGCCAGGCCAGCCACCACTACTGTGTAGCCAGGAGCGGCCAGCAGAGTGAACAGCCCGTTGCGCAACGCCAGCCTCAGGGATTCTTCTTTCTGTTCCATAAGATAGGGCAAGGCGTAGAACTGGACGACCAGCCAGACCAGGCTCAGGAGCAGGGGAAACGCTCGCACAATCCCTGCCCAGTCCGCATCAAGCTGCCCGTAGAACCAGATGTTGACCGCTGAAACCATAGCCACCAGCAGGTTGAGCAGCATCCACAGCCAACTCTTGCGGAGATACCGCCGTCCACCCTCCAGAAGCCCCCTCAGGCCCAGGCTCCGCCCGTGGGCCAACTGGTTGGTGACGTAGTAGAGGCCGAAGGTGGCTGGCGGACCAAGCACGATTGTTGCCCAGCACAGCAACCAGACCAGATTGATCAAGGCCATGTTGACCCAGTCGTCCCACCAGTCGGATAGCGCCTGCGCTATTACCTGCAGGGGGACAGGCAACCTCTTTATCATTATTCCTCCCATACGAAGCCCGGTTTCAAAAGGGCGGTCTCGGGTTTTCCAGGCACAGATCCACCAGGTCGCTTATGCGCGCCGTGCCGACGCACATCACCGTATCTGCCCCACCCCAGTAGATCTTGACCGTGCCATCGTCCTCAGGGATCGCCCCGCAGGTGAACACGACGTTGTGGACGTACCCCGTCACTTCCCACGGGTCTTCCGGCTGCAAGATCCACTCGTCCGAGATGCCCAGTATCCTGGCCGGGTCTTTCAGATCGTGAAGCACGACGCCCAGGCGGTAGACGGAGCCGTCCATGGTGGGGAAGACCCCGTGGTAGATGTGCAGCCAGCCGTGATCGGTCTCGAAAGGCGTGGCCCCCGGCCCGATCTTCATTTCTCTCTCCTCGCTCAACTGCTTGCGCCGGTATAGTGGCGCAGGGCGAAGCGCCAGAAGGCCGATGCCAGAACGAAAAGAATCACTGCCAGCCCGACGGAGACAACGGCCAGCCACCACTCCAGCCGGCCCAGCAGGGCCTGGGCTGGGAAGGTAGTCATGAAGGCCACGGGGATGATGACCGTCAGCACTGCTTTGACCCACCCACGGTAGAAGTTGATGGGAAAGCGCCCGGTCTCCAGCAGGCCCATCACCAGGGCATCCGCTCGTTCGACGTTGACCAGCCAGATGCTGGTGGTTTGCACGATAAGATTGAAACTGTAGAGCAGAACCATCGCTGCCACGCTCAGCACGACGAACAGGGCAACCTGGCCTGGGCTGGGTACGTAGCCCAATCGCCAGAGGGCGTAGACCACCAACCCCAGCCCCAGGATCGGGTCGCCCCAGTTGTAGACACCGATATGGCGCAGGCTGACCAGAAATTGGCTGTCCACCGGCTTGGTGAGAATGTAGTCCAGCGTGCCCATCCGCACGTATTCAGAGATGCGCGAAAGGTTTGGCTCCGGGATGATCTGCCGGTAGCCATTCATGACAAAGAACAGCCCCATCACGATGAGAAGCTCGTAGTAGTTCCAACCGGCAATCGTGTTGGCGTGAAAGAAATAGACCCGTACGCTGAGCGCAGCCCACATCAACCAGAAAAGGCTGAGCCCGATGTTGGCCCAGAAGTTGAGCCGATATTCGAGTTCGTTGATGAGCGTGTTCTTGTAGAAGATGGTCAGCAGATGCAGATAGTTGCGCATACGAGCTATGCTCCCACGGCCTCGTACCGTCTGAGCCCCAGCCGCCACAGCACCCGATAGAGGGTCAGGAACACCAGGATCCAGCCGGCGGTCACGGCAAATCCGAACCCTATTTCGGGCCAGGTGAGCTGGCCCATGAGAATTCCCATCGGGAATCCCAGCGTGCTGCGGAAGGGGAGCAGACGGGCGATCTGGCGGAAGCCGGCTGGGAAGAGGGCCAGCGGTGCGATCCAGCCGGAGAGGAATTGCCCCACACCAATCCACAGGCTGTAGAGATTGTGAGTCTGGGTAGACCAGAAAGCCAGCACGCCGAAAGCTGAACCCATGAGCATGTTGAGCGAAAAGCCGGCACTGATACTCAGGACACAGGCGGCCGCCCGGCCCGGAGTGAGCGGGTAGTTGATCGTTGGAGATAGCCAGGCGATCACCGCCACGGCCGGGAAGATGATCAGCAAAACAAAGAGCTTCCAGCCCAGTTGCTCGCTGAGTAGGTGGTGGAAAGGGTCCAAGGGCTTGAGCAGTTTGACAGAGAGCTGTCCCGTGCGGATGTCTTCATCCCAGCTCCAGACGATCCAGACGAGGGTCAGGTGATGGACCATCGCCGCGCCGACGTAGTACGAGACAAAGTCGGCTCGATCCCAGCCGACGGCCGGCCCGGCCTCATCCACGATAGCCAGCCAGACGACCATCATCACCAGCGGGAAAAGGAAGCTCAGTATCCATAGGAGAGCCTGGGCCCGGTACTCCAGGGCCGTGGCCCAGGCAGTCTTGAGCAGCGCCCGGTAGATGCGCGTCAGAGCTTGCCCTGAGCCCTGTCCTGAGCTCTGTCGAAGGGCTGTCGAAGGGTCACGCATGGCTCCCCCCGTGGCGGAATACCTGCCGGATGATCTCCTCGACGGGCGGCTCTTCAATCGCCACGTCTGCCACCGGCAGATGAGCGAGTGCTCTGGCGGCTGCGTCTTTGGTGCCACCCCGGCGAACGCGCAGCGTTACTTTCAGCCCGTCGTCGGACTCGACCTCGCCCAAAGAGCTCAAATCGGCACGGCTCACCGGCCTATCCAGCGTCAGTCGGAGCAGCTTGTAGGGAGCGGTCTGCTCGACGAGCGCGTGCAGGTCGCCGTCGTACATCAGCTTCCCCTGCTCGATGACCAGGATGCGGCTGGCCAACGCGGTCACGTCGGCCATGTAGTGGCTGGTGAGCAACACCGTGGCATGGTACCGTTGATTGTAGGCGCGGATGAAGTCGCGGATAGCGGCCTGCGCAGTCACGTCCAGGCCGATGGTCGGCTCATCCAGAAAGAGTACCCGGGGCCGGTGGAGCAAGGAGGCCGCCAGCTCGCACCGCATCCGCTCCCCCAGACTGAGCTTGCGCACCTGCTTGGTCAGCAAGGGCTCCAGGTCGAGCAGCGCTACCAGCTCGTCCAGCGTCTCTCGAAACTGCCGCTCCGGCACGCCGTAGATGGCCTGGTTGACCAGGAAGGTTTCCATGGCCGGCAGGTCCCACAGCAGTTGGTTGCGCTGGCCCATGACGAGGGTGAACTGCTTGAGGTAAGCGCTCTTCCGCTGGTGTGGCGTGAACCCCAGGACGGTGACACGGCCATCGGTGGGGTAGAGCAGCCCGGACAGGCATTTTAGCGTGGTCGTCTTGCCCGCCCCGTTCGGTCCCAGGAAGCCGACGATCTCACCCAGCTCAATGTCGAAGGAGATGCCGTCCACTGCCTTCACCGTCTCGTACTGACGACGGAACAGGCTACGCAAGGAGCCCCGCAGGCCGGCTTCTTTGTGATGCACGCGGTAGTATTTGACTAGCTGGTCAACGTGAATGGTCATGGTGTTCACTCATCCGAGTTGCTTCCTTGACGTAGTATCCAGCTTGCCAGGCGAAGCCGTTGCGCGCCAGAATATCACCAATCCAGGGGGCTTCGGCGACCTCGTTGATGCCGTAGATGTGAATCGGTACCTGACCAGCGCCTACGTGGGATTCGAGGGTCGCCAGCACCTCGTCCATCCGTGGCGGGTCGTGGACGATGTCTGGCGACAGGCTTAGCTCCTCAATGTGGATGTAGCGCCGCTTATAGTGCCCCCAGGCGGCGCCAGCGATCTCACCGTCCACCACGATCACACTGTAGCAGTAGGGCAGGGGATAAGGCCGGTGCTGAGCATTCAGGTGCGACCACTGGGGCAGCACAAAGGGATCGTTGATCGGCAGAACGACGATGAACCTACTGACCGGTGCGGCGGCCCTCAATGCTCTGGCGTCTTCGCTAGCAAAACACGCCTCCTCAGTCTCTCCCTCAATCTCGACACGGACGATATCGTGACGCGCCAACAGGTGATCAAGCAGTTTGCTGATCGTCCGCTGGTTCCAACCAGACCAATCAGCCATCTCGGCGATGGTGGCTGGGCCGAAGGCCCTTGTGAAGCGACGCAGCACTTCAGCCTGGGCGTCGGTCTGGCTCCAGGCGTCAGGGTCAGCGTCGGGATAAGCGCGCCGGCGGAGATCCCACGGACTGTCCCAATCCACTTCGCGCTGGATCTCCATCACTTCGAAGGCCCGATTCAGGGAGAGCAGCGCCCGGTCAAAGCGGCCACGTTCGATGCTCATCATCTCCTTCATCATGGATTTGGGCATCGGGCCGTGCCGCTCCAATAAGTCCAGAATTCGGCGCGCAGACCGCGGAAGGGGGGCGCGCAGCGGGCGACGGAAAGCAGCAGCGTAGAGAGCAAGGTCTACGTCGGCGACGTAGGCCACGTTGCCCTTCATGAAACGGCCCTTGACCAGACAGCCTGCAGCCCGCCATCGCTGAGACCATTCATCCTCGTAGCCCACGACCCGGCTGCGCGGGTGGGGGGCTGACCCAGGCATCGTGCCAGCAATCGGTGGAAATGGTTGGAGCGCCGCCAGGATGACAAAGACGTCCTCAGGCGTGCGCCCCTGAGCGTCAGGAGCGAGATGCTGCCGACGGGCTCGGAAGGCTAGGAGTTGGACACGAGTGGTAGGCACTGTCATTTTACTCCTAACGTCTCGCCCGGCTCCAGGGTGAGGGCTGTCTCCGGGCCATCTGGCGGACGATAGGTGACAGACAGAGGCACAGAGCCGCTGGTGTGCGTCACGGTGGCGCCGGTGTGCGTGGCGCGGACGGTGATGGCGTGCTCCCCGAAGCGCAGATTCTCTAGTTCGGCGAAATCCCAGGCCGCTGCTAATTGCGGCGCGATGGTCACGGCGTGCAAATCCGCCCGGACATGGATGCCCATCAGGTCTTCCACCACACCGCGAACAAAGGTTGCCCCCGACCACGATTGCAAGAAGGAGAATCCTTCTGGAATGAGCTCGTGAAACATGCCAATGCTGCCGTGGTCCAGGGTTTGGGCCAGGTGTTGCAGCATCTCCAGTCCCATCTCCGGGTCGCCGTAGCGATACGCGCCCCGGCTGAGGGTGGCGGTGGGCAGCGTCCAAACCCGCTCGTCGTCCCCGCGCGTGTGCACCAGACCCCACTCGTTGAGATAGTCGCGCTGGATGCGGGCCAGCGAGAGGCAGGCGTGCTCGGCCGGGGCGATGCCAACCTCCAGCGGCACGGCCACCGTCCAGTGGCCATCGTGGCGAGGCTTGTCTTTGTAGCGCAGCAGGGAGTTGGCGTAGACCTCCTCCTCGGGCAGCCACCAATCGGCGTGGAAACTGGCCTGCAGTGCGTCGGCCGCAGCCTGGGCCTGCTCGGCCGTGTCCGCATCGCCCAGGACTTCGGCCATCTGCGCCAGGTCGCCCAGGGCCTCCCACAGGTAGCAGGCCGCGTCCAGCTTCTCTGGCCCCATGCCCGTCCGCTCCACCATCCCCGCGCCCTCCGGGTAGCTGTCGTCGTCCCGGTCGGCGCGGTCCAGATTATACTCGAACAGCCCCTCGACCGCTGCGGGATAGACGTCCGCCAGAAAAGCGCTGTCGCCCGTCCAACGGTAGTAATCCCAGGCCGCGCTGACGAACTGGGGCGTCTCCTGCACGTTGCCCGCCGCGATGAGCGAGCCGACCGGGGACAGTTGGTGCGGTACCTGACCGCCGTATCTCGCAGCCTGGGTCGCGCCGGTGCGCAGGTGGGCGGCCACGGTTGGCCCGAAACCGGCCAGGGTCAGGCCGCTCGCGCCGTAGGCCAGGTCGTTGCTGAACCAGTAGGGGAAGGTCTCCAGGCCGGCGTAAAAGTAGCGGCCCAGGGCCGGAGACTCGGCTTCGAGCATTTGCGCGTTGGCGCGAGCGATGTCAAACGCGGCGTCGAACTCGGCGTCCGGACTGTGAAAGCGGGGACCGTCCGTCAGAAGCGCGTCGTAGAGAGCCTGCTTTTCGGCCAGAAGCGCCGCGTGTTGGGGCAGCCACTCGTCCAGGTGTTGCAGGGCTGCCTCCGGGCCGGATTTGGTCTCGACAACAGCGGCGAAAGTCCAGGACTGCTCCGCACCCGGCGCCAGATGGGCGCTGTATTCCAGTTGCCCCACTTGCTGACCGTCCGGCCCACTCGTGACCTGGGCCTGTTCCGGCGGATTCTCGCCGCCGACGGCCACCGCCCAGGCATCGGGCGCGCTTTCGGCCTGGGCAATGAGGTGCTTGCCATCCACCCAGACCGTTTCGCCCGTGTTGCGCCTGTCGGCCAGTGAGGTGAGCCAGGCGTCCTCCAGGTCAAAGTAGGCGGAAAAGATCAGGCGCACGTCCAGCGGCTCGTTTCCAGTGTTTTGCAGAGTCAGTGTCGTAAAGAGCGCGGGCCGATCTTGGAGGACGAAATCGCGGCGGGTGGCCTTGAGTTGTTCCCTTTCGTGGCCAAACTGCACGTCGGCGAAAGTTTGGGTGAAGCGGCGCGCGTCGAGCAAGGGCCAGCGCTCGCCGTCCACTTCGACGACGAAGGCGTAGCCGTCCAGCACCTTCACCGGCTGCGCCCACACGCCGCCCAACTCGCCGCCCAGGGGATCATCGGCGCGCGGCCCGCCGAAGGCCGCCAAGTCATAGGGGTTGCTGCGCGGCCGAAAGTCGCCGTCAACGTCGCCGATGACGTAGAGCTGCCGTCCGGTGGTGGCAAACATCGTATCGGCCGGAGCCGTCCGCTCTTGCTGCACCTCTCCCCACGAAAGCACCTGTACCACGTCCGTCGCCTTGTCCAGGGCGAGGGGCGGTGCGCTATCGTAGGGTGGCTTTTCCAATTGACGGTTGTTCAGCATGACAACACCAGCCACCACAATCAGCACGGCTGCACCCAGCACCAGGCCAATGAGAGGCCGCTTGGCGACTCGACCCATGTACGCAGCCCGCCAAGAGCGAATCGACTTGAGGGAGACGCGCAGAAGACCCAAGAGCGCTGGGGCCAGTAGTAGCCCGGCCAAGCCCATGCCTTCTTTGGTCATCCACTGCACGGTCCTGGACCAATCACCCGGTCTCGGCATCCACGGCTCTTGCCGGCCATCCCAATAATTCGCTAAACACACAGTTGCTGCCGCCCAGATAAGGGTAAAGCCGCCGAACAAAGCCAGTGCCCGTTGCCAGATTCTGGCACTGCGCATGTAGGCCAGCGCACCCAAGGCCAGGGCTACCAACAACATGACCTCAGGCCCTTGCTCTTTGACCTCATCGAAGGCTATCACCAACGCCAGTGGCAGAGCGCCGTAAAACGCAAAAGAGAGCTGCGTCCAGTCGTTCCATACACCCGTGATGAGTTGGCGAAGGGGCCACACC
Organism: uncultured Anaerolineae bacterium; assembly: GCA_964390805.1. Taxonomy (GTDB): domain Bacteria; phylum Chloroflexota; class Anaerolineae; order VGOG01; family VGOG01; genus CAYMKL01. The sequence continues at coordinate 35,742 of CAYMKL010000002.1, forward strand.
CCTCGGGCCAGCAACGAGGCGATCACTGCCAGCAAGACCAGCGGTATCCCCGCCCGCCATCCCCATTGATCGAAGAACAACCTGGAAAGTGCCAAAGCTATTCCCCAATAAGGAAAAGACCAGCGGGGAAACCCTTTCACCCATCCCAAACCCAGAACAATGACAACCGCGCCTATTATCGTCAATACCAGGACAGAACCGATAATGGGCAAGGCAGGTTCTGACAAGATTGCGTTCGCGTGCAATGTATCCAAGACTAGCGCAAGGACAAACCCTACGGAGATCAGTAGGAAGACTCCCATCCCGACCAGGGTTTCGGCCCATGTGCTGGGGTCGTTTGATGTGCTGCTTTCATCCATGTTCGTCTTCCTTCGCGCGGTGTGCTTCTAGCCGGTCCAATACGGCGTGGTTGCCTATCAGCGCCAAAAAGACAACGGTGATAATCCCCCAGGGCGCGACAAGCAGGCTGCTGAGCAGGGCCACGAGCAGCGCCAGTACGAAGAGCGTGATCGAGAAACCCCGGTTGGTGGCGAACATCACTAGCGCGTTGCGCAGCGCCAGGCGCAGGCTTGGCTGCTCCTGCTCCAGTACCAGCGGGAAGGCGTAGAGCAGCATGAAGGCCCACAGGAACAGCAGCATCAGGAAAAAGCCCTGGATGAAAATGACGTAACTGGCGCTGGAGAGACCGCCGATCAGCACGACGTCGCCGCCCAGGATGAAAAAGCCCACGCCGGCGACGATGGCCCATGGCCAGCTCCGCCAGAAGTAGCGTCGGAAGCCCTCGAAAAAATCGCGCAGACCAACAGCCTCGCCGCGGGCCAGGCGGTGGGTCAACACGAAGAGTCCAGCCGTGGCCGGTGGCCCGGTGACCAGCAGCACATTCAGCGCGACCCACAGGACGTTGACCACCACTAGCAGGTACATCTCGTCCCACAAATCGCTCAGCGTTTTCCGAAAGACCTGCCAGGCGTCAGCCATCTTTCTTGCTTGCATCCTCTTGCGGAAGGAGAATCTCGGATGACAGAAATACACGATGGTAAGCAGTCGGTTGAGACGAAACGCGCCCTTTCAACTCACAGGGGCCCAATTATCGTGTATTTCTTCTATCTGTGGTCCTCCGTAGACGATAGGCCGTGTCGCCTTTCGCTTGGAAGCACAACCCCGCGCCGCACGTCTGTGTCTCCACTCCCTCCACAGCGGCCACGCCGAAGACCTGCACCGGCGTGGATCGCCCAGCCATCCCGCTGAAAGTGACGAGTACCGCGTCCCCATCCTCGATGGCTTCCACCACCGGTGGGCCGCTGTAGACCACCACGCCCGGCGCAACCTCTTGGTAGGCCACGGCAGCCAGCGTAGGGGCCATGCCCGCGCCGTACACCTCCTGGCCGATGACACCGGCCACGCTCCAGCCGCCACGCAGGTCCTCCAGCGGAATGTAGAGCTCCAGCGCGTTCTCCGCCACGGTGGGGTAGGTGGTGGGGCTGTCGGTGGCGACGCCTGTCGGTAGCAGCGGCGGCAGGGTGTAGGGCAGGGTGGTCAGCGTGTGCTCCAGGAAGCCGGCCACCAGCCCCTCAATGGCCGGGTCAAGGCCGTGCGCCAGGGTCAGGTACTCCCGCAGGTACAGCCAGGCCTCGTACTGTTCCTTGGGCGTGATGACCGCTGAGCGCGCCATCGGGCTCAGCCCGAAAAAGGTGCGGTAGCCGGTGGCCGGACCGTAATCGCACTCCCATAGCCAGGTCAGGTGCAGCAGGTTGGCCAGCGGTGCGAAGCTTAACTGTAGGTATTCCGCGTCTCCTGTCAAGTCGGCTAGCCGGGCACAGGCGGCCGCAGCCTGGGCGGTGATGTGGGTCTCGTAGGCCAGGCGGAATCCGTGCCCCGCCAGGTGCTCGATGGCAGCGCGGGCCTCGTCGAGGTAGAACGCATCGGTGGTGAGATCGTGCAGCAGGAGCATGTGGTAGGCGTAACCTCCGGCGCAGTCCGGCTCGCGCCCCGTCCCCCGCCAGGTGTCAAAATTGTAGAATTGCGGGAACTCGTAATCCACCGCGTGGGCGAAATCCATCCAGGCGGCCGCCGAATCGAGTGCCAACTGCGCGGCCTGCTGGTAGCCCATCAACCCCAGCTCGGCCATTTTGACGGCGTGGCCCAGTTCGTACCAGGTATCGCCCCGCGTCTGGCGGCCCAGCGCCACGGGCCCGCCATTGACCAGCATCCCGTAGTCTTCATCGTAGAAATCGGGGAGCGCGGCCCACAGGTCTTCGTCAAGGGCAGTCGCGTTATCGTAGCGAGTCTCGTAGCGCACGATGCTCTCCAGCACGTCGAGCTGGCTGATCAACTCCGCGCCCTGGCGCGTATCGCCCACGTAGGCCCGCAGGTAGCGCTTGCTCCCCAGCTCGACCCAGGCCCGCTCGTCGTCCAGATCGGCGATGGTCTTCTCCGCCAGCGCGCGCCAATCCGGCAGCGTCTCGTTGACCGGCTTGTGCAGCAAGTCATAGACATCCCCCAGGCTGCGCAGATAACGGGCGAACATCTCGGCCTCACTGTCCGGTTCCCCAGGCATCAGGTACAGGTAGCCGTCGTAGAGGACGAATGGCTCGCCGGACGGCAGAGCGCGCAGGTTGGCGGCGTCAATCGTGTGCCCGAAGGAGCGGCCTCGCCGTCCAGGGGTAGCGCTGGGGGTGTAGTGCGCCGCTTGCATGAAGGGATTTAGCGCAGTGCGGTCCACGGCGTAGAAGAGCGTGCTGTCCAGGACTTGGGCGTGCCCGTAGAGCACCGGCGCGCACATCGGAGCGGGGTCGGCATAGACAGTGAAGCCCGCGCTCGTCTCCTCGCCGGTGGCTGGGTCCACGAAAGTCCATTCCAAAGCGGGACTATACGGTGGCGGGTCGTGCAGGGTGGCGGTGAGCCGAGTGCGTAGCAGCCCCGGCTGATAGGGGTAAACTTCCAGTTGCAGTGTCACCTTGGCCCAACCGACTTCGCCCGACAGGGTAACGGCCAGCACGTCGTCGCCTACCTCGGAGGTGACGACGCTGAGCGCGGGCAGTGGGTTGAGCTCGGCTCCCAGGGGGCGCAGGGCCAGCGCGCCACTGGTGCCTGCTCGCTGGATGAGAAGTGTGTCGTGGGTGGTGGCCCCGGCGAAGCGCAGGGTGTACTCGCCGCTCGTGAGGCGCACGCTCCCGGTCTCAGCCACCTCGATGGCAGCGGACGGCGTTTCGCTCCGTTGGACAGCCGGCGCGGGACGCCGCTCGTAGTCGCCACTGGTGAACGCGGGGGTGGGGGTCAAGGTGGGCATCTCCATTTGGCTGCAGGCTGGCAGCAAGAGGGCAAGTAGCAGGAAGCAGCTCCTCGCGCGCATAGATAGGCTAACCCTTCAGCCCAGCGTAGGATACGCCCTCAATGTAGTACTTGCTGAAGACGAAGAACAACACCAGGATGGGGGCGGCGTTGATCATGGCTCCCACCAGGGTGACGTTCCAGGCGTATCTGTATTGCTGCTGGAACATCAGGAGCGCTATGTTGAGCGGGTACATGTCGGGCGTGTTGAGGTAGAGCAGGGGGCCCAGGAAGGCGTTCCACATTCCCTGAAACTGGAGGATGAATAACGTCAGCAGCGCCGGCCGGGCCAGGGGCAGCACCACCTGGTAGTAGATCTGGAACCTGGAAGCTCCGTCAATCAGAGCCGCCTCCTCCAGCTCGACGGGGATAGATTTGAAGAACTGGGTGAGCATGAAGATGCCGAAAGCGCTCACAATGCCGGGCAGAACCAGCGCCCAGGGGGTGTTCACCAGCTTGATTTTAGCCATCAACACGTAGGATGGCACCAGCGTCACCGCGCCCGGAATCATCATGGAGGCCAGCATGAAGGAGAAGATGGCATCCCGGCCGGGGAACCTCAGCCGGGCAAAGGCGTAGGCAGACATGGAACAGAAGATGGCCTGAAATATGGCTACTCCTAGTGAGAGGATAACCGTGTTCAGCAACCAGCGGACGAAGGTGGCCCCACCGGCGGCCTTGACCAAGGCATAGAAGATGAGCGTGACCGCCACGCCGACAGTTAGCGCGGTGGATAGGCTGGTGAATTGACCAACCCCACGTATCCGACGCTGTCTGAACACGGCGGCAATGCCAAATCCAACCAGAGAGAGGGCCAGCAGGCCCCCGGCAGCCATCAGGAGCCCTTTTATCAAAGGCTCCTCACCCCCCACTGCTGTGATCAGTCCCCAGGCGGCCACCGTGGCCGCCACCGCCGCCAGCAGCAGGGCGGTCAGGGTGCGCTTTTCTTCCCCCAGGACGGATGCCATACGTCCTCCCACCAGGGCCAGAAGAAAGGCCACCAGCCCCATCGTTCCCCCGAAGGCAATCATACCGCTCTCTTGAGGCAGGCCCCCCATGTCCGTCGCAAACAGCTCCACCCAGTTCTCAAGACGCCACTTCGCGGGCAGGAGGGTAGGTGGCCAGGCGACGATCTCGGCGTTGGACTTGAAGGAGCCCAGGAAGGCCAGGATGAAGGGCGTGAATAGTGTCAGCCCGATGACGCACAGCACCAGGTAGCGGATTGCCAGGCTAACATATCTTTTGCGTGCGCGCCCCGGCGCAGCAGTCTGAGCAACGGTTGTGGTCATCGTAACCCTCCTAATATTGCTCGGTTCCCCGCTCGATCAATCGGCGCTGGATAAACGTGAAAACGAAGATGATGGCTGCCAGGAGGAAGGCCATCGCCGCCGCGAAGCCCATCCGTGGCGGTCCCGAAGTACCCAGCGCGTCGCGGTAGATCAGGAACACCGGAGCCAGGGTGGTCTTGAGCGGCCCGCCACCGGTCAGGATTTTGACCTGGTCGAAAATCTGGAAAGTGCCGATTGTGCCCAGCACTACCACCAGCAGGATGATCGGCCGCAGCATGGGCAACGTGATCTTCCAGAACTGCTGCCGCTTGTTCGCGCCGTCAATCGAGGCCGCCTCGTAGAGTGCAGGGGGGATGTCTTGTAGCGCGGCCAGGAACATGACCATGAACGTCGGCGCGGTAGTGAAGATATTCTGGAACATGATGGCCATCCAGGTAACGCTCGGCCCACGCAGATACCAGTATTGGATGGGGATGTCTCCGCCAAACATTCGGACGATCAACTGGAGCAGACCACGGGGATCGTTGAGCCAATTGACGGTCTTGAACGACACGCCGATCAGCTCCAAAGCTTCAGTCAGAAAGAGATTCAAGAAGCCGGTCTTTAGATACAGCCACCAGAAGATCATGGAGATCACCACTGACGATGTGACGCTGGGGCCGTAGAAAACTGTGCGGAAGAACTGCCGACCGCGCATGGGAGCATTCAACAGCACCGCCAGCAGGATAGCCAGCGCGGTCTGGGTGGGTACCACGATCAGCACGTACCAACCGACGTTTACCAGACTGCGTCGAAAGTCCTGCTTGGCAATGGCATCCACGTAATTCTTGGGCCCTACCCATTCTGGCGAGGAGAACAGGTTGTAGTGAGTGAAGCTGATGTACACGGCGAAGGCGATCACCCCGACGGTGAATATCAGGGTGACAATCAAATAAGGTGAAATGAAGGCGTACGCGGTCAGTGCCTCACGCCGCTTGCGTGGGTCACGCCACGTACTGCGTCGCTTTTGCGTTATGGCTGCCATAGATCACCCCCTGGGTTATTCACAAGCTTCCCCTCACCCCGGCCCTCTCCCCAAAGGGGCGAGGGACTAAGTTCCCTCTCCCTCACAGGGAGAGGGCTAGGGCGAGGGTGGAAGTCCCGTCAGTAAAGCGCGTTCAGGGGCGACCACGGAGGATCGCCCCTGAACTGTTTAAGCTACGGACTACTGGCCGCAGGTAGCCAGGATCTCGTCGGCTTCCTGCTTGGCCTGCTCCAGTGCCTCCTGGACGGTTTGCTCACCCAGATAGGCGCGGTTCAACGCCTGGCTGATGGTGTCGTTGACCTGTCCGGTGCAGGGGCCCCAGTAGGCCACGCGACCCACCAGCCCGCCCTGGGCGATGGCGGCGTCGTTGGGATCCACCACCAGGTCAACCTGATCCGGGTGCGTGGAGTAGGCGAAGCCCGTCTTGACGATCTCGGCCTGGTTCTCGCGACCGGTGACGTAGAGTAGGAAAGCGGCTGCCGCCTTGGGATACTTGGTGGCAGCGTTGACGCCGATGGCATTGGTGAAGATCACGTCGGCGGCCTTGCCAGCCGGCGACTTGGGCAGGGGGACGG
>CAYMKL010000002.1:42059-105995 GCA_964390805.1 uncultured Anaerolineae bacterium
GGTAGATGTTCTGCTCCGTTTCATCGCCCCAGCCAGAGAAGACGATGGTCGCGCCATCCTCGACGGCGAGGGGGCACTTGACCTCTGGGGGCTTGGGCGGTGCGCCGCAGGTAGCCAGGATATCGTCGGCTTCTTGCTTGGCCTGCTCCAGGGCGTCTTTGACGTTTTGCTCGCCCAGATAGGCGCGGTTCAGGGCCTGGCTGATGGTGTCGTTGATCTGCCCGGTGCAGGGGCCCCAGTAGGCCACGCGGCCCACCAGTCCACCCTGGGCGATGGCGGCGTCGTTCGGATCCACCACCAGGTCAACCTGATCCGGATGCGTGGAGTAGGCGAAGCCGGTCTTGACGATCTCCGCCTGGTTTTCGCGGCCGGTGACGTAGATCAGGAAAGCCGCAGCCGCCTTGGGGTACTTGGTGGCGGCGTTGACCCCAATGGCGTTGGTGAAGATCACGTCGGCGGCCTTGCCAGCCGGCGACTTGGGCAGGGGGACGGCCTTCCAGTTCACGTCGGGATAGTCCTGGCGCATGTAGTTGACCATCCAGCCGCCCTCGTAGGTCATCCCCACCAGTTCCTTGCCGATGGCCTCACCGCACCAGCCAGCACCCACGTCGGCCGAGGTGACCAGCGAGCCGTCTTCGTACATGCCCACCACGAACTCAGCCGCGCTCACCACCTCCGCGCTGTTCATCGCCCCCTCGGTGAAGGCGTCGTTGGTGTACGAGCCACCGGCGCCGAAGGCGAAGGGCGCGAAGCGAGCCCAGTCGGCGTTCTGGCAGAAGCCGGCGTAGTCGGTGTTGGCGGCGATGGCCTCGGCTGCCGCCTTCAGGTCGTCCCAGGTCCAGTCGGCGGTAGGCTCGTCAATGCCGGCCTCTGCGAAGACTTCAGGTAGATAGACCAGGCCCAGGGTGCCCCAGTCCTTGGGCAGACCGTAGGTCTTCCCCTCGTAGGTGAAGATGGTCAGCAGGGCCTCGATGAAGTCGGAGCGCTTGACATCGGCCTCGGCCATGAAGTCCTCCAGGGGCAGGAGTTGGCCTGTGGGGCCGAAGGCGGCCATCAGTTGGTCGTCCACGTAGAAGACGTCCGGTGCAGTGCCGCCAGCCATGCGGGCCTTGATGGTGGTCTGGAAGTCGGCGGGGATGGGCTGGAAGTCCACCGTGACGTCGGGGCAGACCTCGCTGAAGCGGGCGATGGAGTCGCGGTAGATGTTCTGCTCCGTTTCATCGCCCCAGCCAGAGAAGACGATGGTCGCGCCTTCTTCGACGGCGATAGGACATTGGGTCTCTGGGGGCTTCTCAACCGGCTTGGGCGTCGCGGTGGGCGCAGCCGGCTTGGGAGTGGGTGTGGGTGGCACGGAGGTAGGGGTAGGAGTGGCCGCGGGCGCACAGGCTGCGAGTAGCATGGCTACCAAGACCAGCACGCTCAAAAACATTTTCCTTTTCATTTTTTTCTCCTCCTTGTCTTTTGCTCCTTGGCAGGATGTAGCAGCTTTCGCTGCCTTCGGTTAAGCCAGTTTTCACTCTCCCTCCATCACCTCCTCTCGGAAAGAGTTAGCGAGTCAACAAGTAACGAGTCAACGAGTAATGTGTTAACAAAGGCATCCGTTGCCTCATTGCCCCGTTGACTTATTGACTTTCAAAGAGCATCGCCCGGAAGATCAATGCGCACTTGCAAGCCGTGGTGCCGGAAGTTAAAAGCCAGTCGCCGCCAAGAGGCTGGCAGCCGGGGATTGAGGGTATAGCCTTCGGGTGTGAGTCGCAGCCCTGCGAACCCGAAGACCACCGCCTGCCACACGCCCCCAGCCGAAGCGCCGTGGATGCCTTCGGCCGTGTTCCCCCGCACATCTTTCAGGTCCACCAACGCGGCGCGCATGAAGTGCTCGTAGGCCACCTCGGGCATGCCCAGCTCACAGGCCAAGATGGCGTGAATGGCCGGGCTGAGCGATGAGCCATAGGTGTGATCAGTGCGCGGCTGGTAGTAGTCCCAGTTAACCCGCTTGGTGTCCAGATCATAGCGGTCGCCCAGCAGGTACAGGAGCATCAGTACGTCCGCTTGCTTGAGTGCCTGCACCTGATTGGTGCGCTCGATTCCCAGTAGTGACTGGATGGATCGCCTTCGGGGCTCCAGGGCTTGCCAGTCAATGTCTTCCAACTCGAAGAACCCCTCGAACTGCTCCATCAGCCCCGTCTCCGGGTCGTGCAAGATGTGCAGGCAGCCGATGACGTCGGCCCAATGAGCCAGCCGCTCCGGGCTTAGATCCAACCGCTCCTCCAGCTCGGCCGCTTTGCCGGGGTGCTCGCGCCGCAGCCAGGCCAGCGTCTCCAGGGCCGTCTCCAGATGCCATTGCACCATGCGGTTGGTGAAGACGTTGTTATTCACGTGCTCGTGGTTCTCGTCGGGGCCGATGACGTCGTTGATCTTGTAGCGATCCCGCTCGGTGTTGTACTCTGCGCGACTGCCCCAGAAGACGGCGGTATCGAGGATGATCTCCGCGCCGTAGTCGCACACGAACTCGCTATCGCCTGTGATCTGCCAGTAGCGCCAGACAGCGTAAGCTACGTCGGCGCTGATGTGAAATTGAATGTCACCGGTCCAGATGCGGATCAATTCTCCCGTGGAGTTGGGCACCCAGCGGGGCGTAGTCTCATCGCCGGTAGCCGCACTCTCCCAAGCGTACTGGGCACCTTCGTAGCCGTTGGCACGAGCTTTTCGTCGCGCTCCGGGCAATGTATGATAACGATACATCAGCATGTTGCGCGCCAGAGGCGGCTGGGTGAAGGTGAAGAAAGGCAGCATGAAGATGTCGGTATCCCAGAAAACGTGCCCTCGATAGCCGAAGCCGCTCAGCGTCTTGCCAGGAATGCTGACGCGCTCGTCGTGGCGCGGGGCGGCGATGAGCAACTGGAACAGGTTGTAGCGCACTGCTTGCTGCGCGGCATCATCCCCCTCAATGACCACGTCCGAAGCGGCCCACACCTCGGCCCAGGCCGCCTCGTGAGTGGCACGGAGTTCTTCGTAATACGACCGGCTCTCGAAGAATTCCTCCCATCTGTCCAGAGCTGCGTCAACGACCGAGTGTTCCGGCTCCAGATCCCGCGAGGCGAAGACCGTGACCAGTTTTTCGGCAGTGACCGCGTGACCCTGCTCAACCTGACACTTGGCCACAATAGTAGGGTTGTTATGGCAATCCATCACTCGCCTTCGCACCCTGCGGCCGCCTCGAATCAACAGCCCTGCTGCCTGACCCAACTCCAGGCCAGAACTGCGGGTGCGGCTGTATAGCCAGGTAAAGCCAATCTCGGTCCTTCCTTGATCCATCCAATCCCAATGCACATAGCCATCATTGTCCACGTGGCCGTTGATGCCGGCTCGAAACTCGATCCAACCATCGAAGTCAAGGGGCGTCACCTGGTAGCGAATAGCCAGCACGTGTAGATCGGCCAGACTGGCGAAGCGCTCGATGCGGATGTCCACCGTATGCCCAGCCGGGCTACGCCAGCGCACCTTGCGGGTCAACAGGCCACGACGCAGATCCAGTGTCCGCTCGTAATCCAGCACCTCCCCGCGATCCATGCCAAAACGTTCGCCTTTCACGAGGAGGACGAAGGGCAGCCAGTTGGGGGCGTTGGTCAATTCGGTGTGCACGATCGGCGCATCGTCGAAGACGCCGTGGATCAGCGTGGCGGGTCGGGCGCCGGGATACCCTTCCTCGAAGGCGCCGCGCGTCCCCAGGTAGCCGTTGCCGATGGTGAAGACGGCTTCTTTGTGGTGGAGACTATCGGGGTCGAAGCTGGTTTCGGTGATGAGCCAGTTTTCTGGATGGATGCGTGATCCGTGATGGGTGATGCGTGATGCGTGGTCCAGTGCAGACAGGATGTCCTGGAGGTGGATGCCTTCCAGGCTGGGGAAGACGATGTGGGCCGCGCCAACCCGTTCTTCCGGCCCCAGACCCAGGGCCCAGAAGCCACCCGCCAGCGCCGCCTCCACGCCCGACGCAGCGTCCTCGACGACGATGGCTTTGCCAGGGTCAACGCCGAGCTGCTGGGCACAGTGGAGAAAGAGGTCAGGCGCAGGCTTTTGGCGCTGGACACTGTGTCCGTCAGATACGGCGTCCACGTGGTCCCAGAGGTGCAACCGGTCGAGGACGGTACGAGTGTTCTTGCTGGCTGAGCCAATGCCGATCTTGATCCCTGCCTGTCGTAGTTCCTCCAGCAACTCCAGCGCGCCAGGCAGAATGTCGGCGGGCGTCATCTGCTGGATCAACTCGACGTAGTGGCGGTTCTTGCGCTCCATCCACTCCTGTATCTGTGACTCGGTAGCAGGACGGCCGTCCAGCAGTAGTTCGAGGGAGCGACGGCGGGGTACGCCGCGCAGCGGTTCGTTGCGCTGGCGGTCGAAAGGAAGACCCAACTCATCAGCTAGCCGCTTCCAACCTCGGTAGTGATATTCGGCCGTGTCGGCGAGCACGCCATCCAGGTCAAAGATAAAAGCTGCGATAGTCGAGGAGGTAGTCTCCATCAGAGCACCTTGCCTTCAATCCTCGTGCCCACAAGATTCGCGTGGGACTAACTCAGTTATTCCTGAGGGCCGTCGAGTCGCGCACGATGAGCCGGGGTTTGAGCAACACCTGGGCTGGCGACGGCGTCTCGCCGCGCACCAGATCTATCAACGTGGTCACCACCCATTCTCCGACCTCGGCAATTGGCTGGCGCAGGCTGGTGAGGGAGGGACGCAGATAACCGGCGATGGGGGCATCGTCAAAGCCGACCACTGCCAGGTCTTGCCCGACCGTCACACCGGCATCCGTTGCGGCGTTGATCACACCGATGGCCATAAGGTCAGTGAGGGTCACCACCGCCGTGGGCCGCCGGCCGACTGGCAGGTCCAACCAGGTCTGGGTAGCTCGATAGGCGTAGTAATAGTCGTTTTCGATGCGGATAATCCAGGCTGGATCCATCTGCAAGCCTGCGCTGGCCATGGCCTCCTGATAGCCGTCCAGGCGATACTGGCCGGTGAGCGACGCCTCTGGCCAGGCCAGGCAGGCGATGCGCTGGTGGCCCAGCTCCAGCAGGTGGGCTACTGCTTGCTTCACGCCGTCGGCGCCATCCACATCCACCCAGGGGAAATCCCATTCGGGATTGGAGCGGCCAAAAGCGACGAAGGGAAAGCCCTCGTCCAGCAGGTAGCGGATGCGTCGGTCGTTCAGGTTGGTGTTGGGGAGAATAAAGCCGTCCACCCGGCCATTTTTCACCATCTCGCGGTAGACATCTACCTCGTCATAGGGTTCGGGGCAGGGGAAGGTCAGGACGTGATAATCGTGCCGGGCGGCGGCCTCGGCTATGCTGTGGATGAACTTTTCCAGGATGGGGTTGAACTGATTGGGCGGCACCGGGCGCCAGGAATAGCCGATCATGCGGCTTTCGCGGGCTTGCAGCCCTTTGGCAATGACACTCGGCCGGTAGCCCAACTTTTCCACAGCCTGCAACACACGACGGCGTGTCTCATCGCCCACGGCACCGCTATCGTTGAGCACGTACGACACCGTGGCGATGGAGACACCAGCCTCTTTGGCAACATCCTTGATTGTCGGCATCCCACTTCGCTTAAACGTTTAACTCGCAGGGCTAAAGAAAGCAGGGCTAGTTGCCCCGCTGCTTAAACGTTTAAATTATAGCACATTTTCAACAGTCTGTCAAGCACCAATGAACTTTTTACTGTTGCGTTTGGCCCATTTGCGCAATCTCGCCACTCAAGATATAATGAGGCTGCCCACATCTGCAACCGAGGAGAGCTTGACAATGAGCAAGTCGTCGTCAAAAACGAGATCCGTTGATAGGGTTCGGGAACATCTCAAACATTGCGGCCTGACCATCGAGGTGTTGGAGCTGTCGGCGAGCACCCGCACGGCAGCATTGGCCGCTGAGGCCGTGGGATCACCTTTGGGCGCTATCGTCAAATCGCTGGTTTTCATGGCCGACGGGAAGCCGGTCCTCGTCCTGGTGTCTGGCGATAAGCGGGCCGATTACAAGAAGCTGGAGAAAACCCTCAAGGCCAAGCGGGTGAAGATCGCCAACGCCAACCAGGTGCGGGATGCCACTGGCTTCGCCATCGGCGGTGTGCCTCCGGTGGCCCACAGGACCAAGTTGCTCACCCTCATTGATAGGAACCTGGGGCGATTTAAAGACCTTTACGCGGCAGCAGGCTCTCCGCGCGCCGTCTTCCCCATCTCCTACGAAACGCTGTTGGAGATAACGGAGGGACAGTTGGCAGACGTGACCGAGGATTGACCGTCGGGACACTTCGGAAGGAGATTGTCATGCAGCGCATTGGGGTACTGACTAGTGGCGGCGATGGGCCGGGCTTGAACCCCTGTATCCGCGCCGTGACCAGGATGGCCTTGGGATATGGCCTGGAGGTGATGGGTATCGAACGGGGCTACGCTGGGCTGATGGATGGCGAGATGATCCCCCTTGATGCTCGCTCGGTAGGGGGCATCATCGGTAAGGGAGGTACCTTTTTGGGCACTACGCGCGCGCCTGAGTTCAAGACGCCCCAGGGACAGCGGGAAGCCCTGCGTTGCCTGAACCGACATGGCATTGATGGGCTGGTGGTCATCGGCGGCAACGGCTCCTTGAAGGGAGCTTGTGCCCTTCACCAACGCGGCTTTCCGGTGGTAGGCGTGCCCGCTACTATTGATAACGACGTGGTCGGCACCGACATAGCCATAGGCGTGGACACCGCTCTCAACACCATCCTGGATGCCGTTGATAAGATCAAGGATACCGCCTCCTCTCACCAAAGAGCCTTTTTGATCGAGACCATGGGCCGTGACTCCGGATACCTGGCCCTGATGGGGGGGATAGCTGGCGGGGCAGAGATGGTTCTGATTCCTGAGGTCGAGACCACTCTCGAAGAGGTAGCCCAGGGCCTGCTGGACGCCTACGTACGGGGGAAAGCACACTGCATCGTCGTGGCGGCCGAGGGGTATAAGCCTGGCACTCAAGCGGTGGCTGATTATCTCAAAGAGAGGCGGGAAGAGTTGGGCTTCGGGGTGCGAGTCACTGTTCTGGGACACATCCAGCGGGGCGGCGCGCCCATGGCCTTCGACCGAATCCTGGCTACCCGACTGGGGGCTGCTGCCGTCAAGGAACTTCAAGAGGGTAATCACGGCCACATCGTGGGCCTGATCGGTAACGAGGTTTTTCGCACCCCTTTGGAGGATGTGTTGACCCGCCGCAAAGAGCTCGATCTGAGTCTCCGCGAACTAGGCAGAATACTGGAGAAGTAGGCGGACTTCACGACTAGAAGATATTCATGCTCAAGTATTTCATTCCTGTGTCCGGTATCAAGGTCACCACCGTCTTGCCTCTGCCCAGCCTACGTCCCACCCGCAAGGCTGCCACCGCGTTGGCCCCTGAAGAGATCCCGCCCAGTATCCCCTCCTCTCGAGCCAACCGCCTGGCCATTTCGATGGCCACCTCGTCGTCAACGGCGATCACCTCATCGCAATAGCTCATGTCAACTACCCCAGGTATGAAGCCCTCGCCAATGCCCTGGATCCTGTGGTAGCCAGGTTTCTCTCCGGAAAGCACTGCGGATGTAGCTGGCTCTACGTACGCCACCAGTATTCTATCGTCATGCTCCTTCAGGGCTTGGGCCACGCCAAGCGAGGTGCCGCCAGTTCCCACGCCGGCAACGAAGGCGTCCACCTGTCCATCGGTCTGCTCCAGGATCTCCCTACCGGTGGTATCTCGATGCGCCTTCGGATTGTCCAGATTCTCGAACTGATTGGGAAGGAAGCAACCGCGTTCCCTAGCTATCTCCTTGGCCTTCTCCATCGTCGCTTCCACGTCTTCTTTGGTGAATGACCCCGGCTTGCCACCGCCCTTGCATGGGGTCAGCACTACCTCGGCACCGAAGGCTTTCATGATCTGTTTCCTCTCGACGCTCATGGCCTCGGGCATGACGACGACCATTTTGTATCCTTTCACGGCACAGACAAAAGATAGAGCCATCCCAGTATTGCCGCTGGTAGGCTCCACGATCATGCACCCAGGCTCTAGCTCACCCCGTCTCTCGGCTTCCTCAAGCATGTGTAGGGCGATCCTGTCCTTGACGCTGCCACTGGGATTATAGTATTCCAGCTTCACCAGGATAGTAGCTTCGCAGTCGTCCACCACCTTGTTTAGTTGCACCATTGGTGTAGAACCGATCAATTCCAAGAGATTGTTGGCCACCTTCATCGAGTTGTCCTGCTCCTTGAGGTATAGTAGACTTTCCACAAACAAACAAGGCCAACCCTGGTAGATCGGTACATTATAGACTGGTAGATTGGTACATTGGTGCATTGGTCAGTTACCCAGTTTCCCAATCTACCAATCTACCAGTTTCCCAATCTACCAACTAGTGCGTCAGAATCTGGCTCAAGAACAGCTTGGTGCGTTCCTCTCGCGGATTCTCGAAGAATTCCTCCGTCGTGTTCTGCTCGATGATGTTCCCGTCCCCGAAAAAGATGATGCGATGCGCCACCTCTTTGGCGAAACCCATCTCGTGGGTGACGACGATCATGGTCATCCCGGAGCGGGCCAGTTCGACCATCACGTCGAGCACTTCTTTGATCATCTCCGGATCCAGCGCGGAGGTCGGCTCGTCGAACAGCATGATCTTGGGCTGCATGGCCAAAGCTCGCGCGATGGCGACCCGCTGCTGCTGCCCGCCGGACAACTGGCCGGGGTACTTGTTGGCCTGCTCCGGGATGCCCACTCGCTCTAGGAGCTCCATGGCCACCTTCACCGCTTTTTCCTTCGGCCACTTCCGCACCCAGATGGGGGCCAGGGTGATGTTGTCAATGACCTTCAGGTGCGGAAAAAGGTTGAACGACTGGAACACCATCCCAATGTCGCGCTGGATGGCGTGAATGTTGCGCAGGTCGGTGGTCAGTTCGATGCCGTCCACGATGATGTCACCCCGCTGGTGTTCCTCCAGGCGGTTGATGGTGCGGATGAAAGTGGACTTGCCGCCCCCCGATGGCCCGCAGACCACGACCACCTCACCTTTCTTGATGGTCAGGTTCACCCCCCGCAGCACGTGGAAATCGTCGAACCATTTCTCCACGTTTCGGCAGATAATGATGTCTTCTGTTGTGGTCGGTGTCTCGTTCTGCATAATCCCCTACCTCATTACTAACCTGGACAAGCCAGAATCAAAAAGCTTTTTGCCACGAATTACACGAATTTTCACTAATTTTTCCTTTTTCGTGTTAATTCGTGAAATTCGTGGCAGATAAAAAGTGCGTTCTGAAATTCTTGCTCGTTGTGCAAAAAATCGGGACAATAGGGTACTATCGCTCACCGACGCCCAGCGCTGTCTCCAGCCGACGGCTGGCGTAGGACATGGAATAGGTGAAAACCCAAAAAACGGCGGCGATGAAAATGTACACTTCGCTGTCCAACAGCAGCCAATCAACGTTGCTGTTGAGGATTGATTTGCCTATGGCGAGCAATTCCACCAGCCCGACGATGATGGCCAGGGTGGTGTCCATGAACAGAGCGATGAATTGTCCCACGATGGTGGGGATCACGGCCCTGAGCGCCTGGGGCAGGACAATCAACAACATGGTCTGAAAGGCGTTGAGTCCCACTGCTTCGGCGGCCTCGTACTGGCCCCTGGGGATGGCCTGCAAGCCGCCTCGCACGTTCTCGGCCATGTATGCGGCGGCGAAAAAGGTCATGGCCATCATGGCCCGTAGAACGCGGTCAATGCGGACATTCTCCGGTAAGAAAAGCGGCAGGATGATGGAGAACATGAACAGGATGGTCACCAGGGGCACGCCCCGCACCAGCTCGATGAACAGGGTACAGAAGATCTTGACCACCGGCAGCGAGCTCTGCCGTCCCAGCGCCAGCAGGACGCCGATGGGGAACGAAGCGACGATGCCGATGAGGGCCAGGAGGAAAGTCAGGAGCAATCCGCCCCACAAGCCTGTTTCCACTATGGGAATAGCCTCGTTGCCCCCGAATCCCCGCAGCAGAACAATGGTCAGGACAAAGGAAAGGAGCCAGGCGATCACAACCCAGCGGCTCTTGACCACCGGCGCTCGTCCTATCAGATACCCGAGTCCAGTGAGGATCGGATTGGCCAGGAACCAGAGCCGCAGCGTCCAGCCCATAGTTTCCAGGCTGACGGGTAGCAGGGCGGCGACGCCCAACGCCACGGCGAGGGCGAGGGCAAAGGTCCGAACGGTACCCCCCCACAGGCTCCAACTGACGCCCATGAGGAAAGACACCATGAGGATGATCGCTCCTACCCGCCAGATCTCCCCGGTCGGATACTGACCAACGGCGAACAGCTTGAGGCTGTTGATGACTGGGTCCCACTTGGCCGTGACGAGAACCCAGGTCAAAGCGCCTTTCAGGACAAGATACACAAAGGCGGCTGCCACAAAAGTCAACAGGGTGTTAGGCCAGGTGCTAAACAGATTCTTCTTGAGCCACTTGATCGGGCCCGGCGGGGAGGGGGGTCGAGTCATGATATCGCTGGCTATGCTCATCGCTATCGCTCCACCAACTGTATGCGACGGTTATAGATGTTCATGATGGCCGAAGTGGTCAAGCTCATTAGCAAATAACTAACCATGACCAGGATAAAGACGGGCACGGCCCGCCCGGCCTGATTGATGGTCGTCCGGCCCACGAAGAAGAGGTCTGGATAGCCAATGAGAATAGCCAGGCTCGAGTTCTTGGTCAGGTTCAGGTATTGGCTGATCAGCGGGGGGATGATCACCCGCAGAGCCTGGGGTAGGACGACCAGCCGCAGGACGAGCATGGGAGACAGGCCCACGGCTCGGGCTGCCTCGAACTGACCTCGGCTCACGGCCAGAATGCCTGCCCGGACGACCTCGGCGATGAACGCCCCGGTGTAAATCACCAGGCCCACCAGCAAGGCGGTGAATTCGGGCGTGAGGTTCAAGCCGCCTGAGAAGTTGAACTTACCCAGCACCGGCACTGTCTTGCCCAACGGACTTTCTCCTGCCAGGAACCATCCCACGACCGGCAACACGATCAATACAATGAGCGCCGTCGCGATGGGGTACGTCGTCCGCCCCGTCCGTATCTGATAACTGGACAGCACTCGATACAGGACAACTGCCAGCACCACTCCTGCGATGACAAAGATCATCCAGGTGCCAAAGGTGGCAGTGGGGCTGGCCCACACCATGTACAGGCCCCGTTGGCTGAGAAAAATGGGGCCAGGCAACTCGATACTCTCTTTCACGAGTGGGAGTCGTAGAAAGATGGCGAAATACCAAAAGAAGAGCTGTACGGCGAGGGGGACGTTGCGAATGATCTCGATGTAGACACTGGCGATCTTGTTGACTAGCCAGTTAGTGGAAAGGCGGGCCAGGGCGGTAATGGTGCCCAATAGAGTAGCCAGTACGATGCCGGCTAGTGATACTTTGAGGGTGTGCAGTATGCCGATCAGGAAGGCGTATCCAAAAGGGCGGGCTGCATCGTAAGGGAGGACGGATTCGGGCAGAGGAAAGCCGGATGCGGTATCTACAAAACCGTAGCTCAGGCTCAACCCTCGCGCCTCGGCGGCGCGGAGCACGTTGCTGATGAAAAAGACCAGAAAGGCGATGACCAAAACAGCCGACGCGATCTGGGCGAACCATTGCAAGACCACAACGTCCCGCCAGAAAGGAACCCCTCGGCGGTAAAAAATGCGAGTTAAGGCTGATTGGCTCACGATAGCATTTTACCAGGGAGGTGCAGCCCTGGCACCTAGCGCTGCACCTCCTCATTTATTCGAGATTTCTCGGAAAGTCGTTGAAAGCGCTCCCAGCCCCCGTCCCCGGGGGCGTCGCCGGCGAAGTCGTAGGCCAAACGGGGTTCGGCACGCAAGAGCCGCCCCGGGGACGGGGCTTCGAGCACTTTCCGAGAAAGAAAGCTCGAAAGATGGTTTAGCGGAGCGGCGGCGCGTAGATCAGGCCACCATCACTCCAGAGCTTGTTAGGGCCACGAGGCAGCGTGAAGGCAGCGCCGTTGGGGCCCATGTAGCGGTCATAGACCTCGCCGTAGTTCCCCACGGCGCGGATCACGTTGGCCGCGAAATCGGTGCTCAGGCCCAGGTCTTCCTGGCCAAAGCTGCCCTCCACGCCCAGCAGGCGGCGGACAGGGATGTTGGTGCTGTTCATCATCTCGTCCACGTTCTGTGAGGTGATGCCCAACTCTTCGGCGTTGATCAGGGCATACATGACCGTCTTGACCACGTCGAACCACTTGTCGTCGCCTGAGGGCACCGCTGGCGTCAGCGGCTCCTTGGACATGGTCACATCCATGATGTAGTGGTCTTCGGGGTTGGCGAATCCCATTCGCACGGCTGCCAACTGCGACTTGTCGCTGGTGGCGGCATCGCAGCGGCCGTCCTCGTAGGCGTTGTAAACCGACGCGGTGTCCTCGAAGGTCACCGCCGTGAAGTCCAGCCCCCGCTGACGGAAGTTGTCGGACAGGTTCTTCTCTGTAGTGGTGCCGGTGGTGACGCACACAGTGGCGCCATCCAGGTCTTCCAGCTCGGTGAAGCCGGTGTCCTTGCGGACCATCATGCCCTGGCCGTCGTAGAACATGACGGTGGTGAAGTTGCCCCACTGGGAGTCGCGGCTGGAGGTCCAGGTGCAGTTGCGGGACAGCATGTCAATCTCGCCAGTTTGCAGGGCAGGGCCTCGCTCGGCAGCCGTCAGGAAGACAAATTCCACCGCCTCGGGGTCGTTAAGCATAGCGACGGCCACGGCCCGGCAGAGGTCAATGTCCATGCCGACGTTCTTGCCGTTCGCGTCCAAGTAGCCAAAGCCAAGCAGGTCGGTGCGGCTGCCGCAGATGACTTTGCCGCGCGCCTTGACAGCATCAAAAAGGCTGCCAGTCACGGCTGGAACTTCGGGACATTCGGGGCATTCAGGACATTCAGGACATTCGACTTTGGGACACTCGGGGCACTCCTGGGCGCAAGCAGTCAGGATCAAGCCCAGCACCAACAGCAGTACCCACAGTTTCTTACTAAGCATTTTAGTCTCCTCCTTAAATGGGGATTCATTGTCCAAGGAATCGCGATTTCTCGGACTGCGAGGGAATAAGGTAGGGGGGACATCCCTGTATTACGGGAGCTTTGGTGTCCGTCATCACCTCCTTTGCGAAGAACACGGGTTGGCAGGATTCGCGGATCGGGATTCCCGAACGGCTCGACTGAGCTCGCCGAAGTCTTGTCCAGGGCTTGGGGGGAGGAAAGAATTGCATCAGGCTGATGACAACCTGCCGATTCTGGAACGTTCTCCTGGGTATTATATCGTATGAGGCGAGATTTGTCAATAGCGACTCCGGGATCTTAGCTTCCATCCTCTAACCCTAACTCGCGGTGCAGAAAACGCACCGTGTCCGCCACCTGGTCCTCAGGGATGCAGAAGGAAACGCTGTGTTCGGTCGCTGCCTGGGCCACGGCGATGACCCGCGTATGGTGCTTGCCCAGAGCTAAAAAAGCGTGGGAGACGATGCCAGTCTCATTCCAACCCGGCACGCCGACGACGGAAATGGTTGCTACCTTTTCTTTGACCTCCAAACTGAAACCGCTGTCCTGATGGCCGTTCTCGAACTCACGCCGCAGGACTTCCAGACAATGCGCCTGATCCTGTTCGCGTACCACCAGGTTCAGGCTGCGTTCGGAGAGGGATTGTGAGAACATCAGCACGTCAACGTCCACTTCGCTGAGGCGCTGCAGCGCGCGAGCGGCCATCTGAAGCGGTGTAAGCGAAACGGCATCGTCCTGGCCACCTACGGCGATCATGCTCAGGCCAGTGGTGGAGATGATCGCTGGCAATAGTTTGCGATCGGGACTGGGGGCCTCGACGATGAGCGTGCCGGGGTGGGTGGGGCTAAAGCTGTTGACGATACGCAGAGGAATGCCACTCTCGGTGACCGGGCGGATCGTCTTGGGGTGGAGTACGTCCGCGCCGAAATAGGCCAGGTCAGCCGCTTCGGTGTAGGACAGTTCGGTCAGGGTGCGTGCGTGGGGAACGATGTTGGGATCGGCGGTGAGGATGCCGTCCACGTCGCTCCAGATCCACACCTCATCGGCGTCCAGTCCTGTGCCAATGATGGCGGCCGTGTAGTCGCCGCCCCCACGTCCCAGAGTGGTGGTCACTCCATCCTCGGTCGCAGCGATGTAGCCGGTGATGACCGGGATCACGCCCCGCTCGATCAGCGGCCGGACCCGCTGCTGCAGCCGCTGGCGTGTCTGATCCATAAGCGGCGTCGCCGCACCAAAGTTATCGTCGGTGACGATCAACTCGGTCGCGCTAATCGCTTGGGCGCGCACACCCCGCTCGCGTAGCACAGCGGCCAGGATGCTGACCGAGAGCTGTTCACCAAAGGATGCCACCACGTCGCGGCCACGGACGGTCAACTCTCCCAACATGGCGATGCTGCGGTAGAGCCGCTCCAGGTCGTGCAGCCGGTCCTCGACCAGCCCGCCCACTTCGAGCCGCTCCGGGCTATGGTTGAGCAGGGTCTCGACGATGTCGAGGTGTCTGCCCAACAGCCCGGCCTTGATCTCGCGGTACACGGTGTCCTTGCCATCGGCTGCGGCCCGCGCTCCGGCGATCAACTGGCTGGTTACGCCGCTCATTGCGGACACGACGACTACTGTCTCGCCCGTCGCCACGCCGTTTGTCTCGTTATGGTGTTCCATTACAATGTCCGCTACGCCGGCAAAGCGCTGTGCGTCTCCTACCGAGGTGCCGCCAAACTTGTGTACGATCATCATCCCCTCCCTGTAGCAAAGCTAAATCTGTGCCAGTGCCTGACCCAGGTCGGCGATCACGTCATCGGCGTCCTCAATGCCCAGCGCATAGCGCACCAGATTGTCTTTGATGCCCGCTTCGTAGCGCTCCTTACGGTCCAAGGAGTACAGCGTTGCCGGTTGCTCAATGATGCTTTCGACGCCGCCCAGAGTAGGGCCGATGTAGGGCAGACGCAGGAGATCAACGAAACGGGACGTTGTGTCCATATCGCCCTCGATCTCAAAGCTGACCACGCCCCCGAATCCGGTCATCTGCCGCCGGGCGATCTCGTAATCGGGATGGCTGGGCAAGCCGGGGTAATAGACACGACGAACGGCAGGGTGATCTGCCAGGAATTGGGCGATGCGCAACCCGTTCTCGTTTTGGCGGCGGACGCGCAATTCCAGTGTCTTCAGGCCGCGCAGCAGCAGGTATGCTTCGTGGGGGTTGCTTATGCCACCCAACACTCCCCGTGCCGATTGGATTGGGGCCAATATCTCGCTGGAGCCAATCACCGCTCCGGCCAGCAGGTCATTGTGACCTCCCAGGTACTTGGTCGCGCTGTGGATCACCAGATCAACGCCGTACTCCAGGGGGCGCAGGTTGATGGGCGTAGCGAAGGTGCTATCGAGGATGGTGATGATGCCATGCTGCTTGGCGATCTCGACCATTTGTGTCACGTCTATGACACGCAAATAAGGATTGGTTGGCGTTTCGGAGAAAATCACACGGGTGGTGGGGCGGATGGCTGCAGCTAGCGCGGCAGGATCGTCAATGGGCGCTGTGGTGGCCTCGATCCCCCAGCGGCTCAAGTAGCTGAAGGCGAATTCGTGCGTGCGGCGGTAGCTGCCGCTGACCATGACCAGGTGGTCGCCAGTGGATAGCAAGGTAAACAACGCCGTCGTGATAGCACACATCCCGCTGGCGAAAAGCAGGGCCTGCTGCCCCCCTTCCAGCGCGGCGATCTTGCGCTCCACGACCTTCTGCGTCGGGTTGCCGTAGCGCCCATACTCGTCTCGCGCGTTTGGGTCGTTGGCTGCCAGGCGATGCATGTAGTCCAGGATTTCGGCCGTATTCTCAAAGGTATAGGTCGAAGCCTGGATGATGGGGGTGGTGATGGCGCCGTAGGGCTTGCGCTTTACCTCACCGGCGTGTACGGCCTGGGTTGAAAAGTGGTTAGTCAAAACAGTCTCCTCTCCGGTCGTTTTATGACCAATGTGATCGGGGCTTTCCTAATCAGAGAGGAGAGAGGGGAACTAAAAACGCCTCTTCAGCGGGATGTACCGGTTGAAGAGGCATTCGCGTCATTGCAACACTCTCATCTTCCAGAACCCCCTAAGGGTCTGCCGGAATTGGCACCATAGCTAGTCAGATGGTCAGTTGGTCCTTGGGCTGGTGGTCTGGTACTATCCAAACCAATTGACCAAGGACTATCCGACCAAGGACCACCGGACTACCTTGGTTGCCGAGGTTTCACAGGGCCGGTCCCTCCACCTCTCTGGATAAGAAAAGTCTCGTCTAAGTGTATTCAATTGTTAGGGAGGATAATACCACAACTGGGGCAGAATGTCAAACTAAGGCCGGTGCTCAGGTGCATTTCAGTTCTGGGGCAGGTTCGAGGAAATGGACGATGTGTCATTGCGAGGAGCGTCTTTTTGCGACGAAGCAATCTCCAGGTGCAGGAGGGGAGATTGCTTCGCTCCGCTCGCAATGACACTTGCCCCAAGACTGAAATACACCTCCGGTGCTCCTCCACTGCTTGCCAGGGGAGGAGCACCGGCCATGGCGGAACTGGCCTACCGGAATGAGTTCCGATCCTTCGACCAAGCTCAGGACAAGGTTTTGAGTTTCGGGTTGGATGAACTCGAAACTCGAAACCCGAAACTCAAAACCCCAAACTACCTAGACCTTGGGCAGCTCCTTCAGCGCTTCCTGGACCTTCTCGTCCGGGTACTCGTAGTCCGGAAGTTTACCCGAGAAGTACTCGTCATAGGCCGCCAGATCGAAGTGGCCGTGTCCGCTGAAGCTGAAAGCGATCACTTTCGATTCTCCGGACTCTTTGCACTTGAGGGCCTCTTCCATGACGACCTGGATGGCGTGAGCCGGCTCGGGCGCGGCGACGAAGCCCTCGGCACGGGCGAAGCTTACTGCTGCCTCGAAGACGGGGTTCTGGTAGAGGGCCTCAGCTTCGATGATCCCCCTGCTGTAAAGGGCACAGATGATGGGGGCCATGCCATGGTAGCGTAGCCCACCAGCGTGGATGGGGGCGGGTATGAAGGTATGGCCCAGGGTGTACATCTTGGCCACTGGGGCCACCTTGGCCGTGTCGCCCCAGTCGAAGGCGTAGGGG
The DNA here is from genome assembly GCA_964390805.1 of uncultured Anaerolineae bacterium. GTDB lineage: Bacteria > Chloroflexota > Anaerolineae > VGOG01 > VGOG01 > CAYMKL01. The sequence continues at coordinate 59,231 of CAYMKL010000002.1, forward strand.
CCCTTAGTGAGGCTGGGGCAAGCCGTGGGCTCGGCGCAGACAACCCGCAGGTCCGGCTTGCTACCGTCCAGCTTGTCCTTGAGGAAGGGCAGGAAGAAACCGGCGAAGTTGCTGCCCCCGCCGATGCAACCGACGAGGACGTCCGGATAGTCTCCCGCCATCTCCAGTTGTTTCTTTGCCTCCTGCCCGATCACGGTCTGGTGCAACAGCACGGAATTGATCACACTCCCAATGGAGTAGTGAGTGTCGTCACGAGGGCCCGCGTCAGCCACGGCCTCGCTGATGGCGATACCCAGGGAACCTGGATTGTCGGGATCGTGGGCCAGGATGTGCTGTCCAACTGGGGTATCTGGGCTGGGGCTAGGTACCACCTCCGCCCCCCAGGTCTCCATCAGGATCCGTCGGTAGGGCTTCTGGTTGTAGCTGACCTTGACCATGTAAACCTTCAGTTCCAGGTCGAAGAGTTGGCAGGCAAAAGCCAGGGCACTGCCCCACTGACCAGCTCCCGTCTCTGTAGCGAGACGCTTGATGCCTTCTTCCTTGCTGTAGAAGGCCTGCGCCACGGCAGTGTTGGGCTTGTGGCTGCCTGGGGGGCTCACCCCCTCCCACTTGTAGTAGATCTTGGCCGGAGTGTCCAGCGCCTTCTCCCAGCGCCGGGCCCGATACATGGGCGTCGGACGCCAGAGCTGATAGATCTCCCGCACCGGTTCAGGGATTTCAATGTACCGCTCCTTGCTGAACTCGGCATCGTTCATAGCGCGGGGGAAGAGGGGAGGTGGCAAAATGGTGGGTTCCAACGTGGCGGGATGCAGAAGCGGCGGCAGATCGAATCCCAGGTCTGCCTGGATGTTGTACCACTGAGTAGGTATCTCCTTCTCGCTGAGAAGAATCTTGGTCTCTTTCATTACTGAATTTCCTCCTTGTGTATTTTGAGTTTCAGGATGTTGTCATAAGTTTCAAGATACGAGTGGCTCTTTCAGCTCGTCTTTGGCTTCAAGAGTCCGGTTTTGGCCATAAGCTTCCTCCGTTTAGAGCGTAATGCTAAAGAGGATCATCACGCATCACTTTAGCCCCATCTTCTCCTTGACCTCAGCCACAGTAGCCTGGGCAAGAGGCCTGACGCGGGCTGTGCCCTCGTGCAGCACATTCCGTACGTAATCGGGCCGGGCGGCGAATTCACGGCGCTTCTCCCGCAGGGGGGTCAGGTAGCGGTTCAAGGCCCTGACCAGCCTCCTCTTGACCTCGACATCGCCGACTCGACCGGCCCGGTAGCGAGCCTTGAGCTCTTCCACCTCCTCCCTGTCCTCGTTGAAGTTGTCGTGGTAGGCGAAGACAGGGTTGCCCTCCACGTGGCCGGGATCAGTGGCGTGGATGCGGGTGGGGTCAGTGTACATGCTCATGACCTTCTCCTCGACGGTTTGAGGGTCGTCGGAGAGGTAGATGGCGTTGCCGTAGCTGGTGTGCATGGTGCGGTTATCTATGCCTGGCAGCCGGGGCGCGTGGCTGAGCAGCCCCTGGGGTTCAGGAAAGGTCTCGCCGTAGGTAGCATTGAACCGACGAGCCACTTCACGGGTGATCTCGATGTGGGGCATCTGATCCTCGCCCACGGGCACAGTGTCCGCTTTGTAGACCAGGATGTCCGCAGCTTGCAGAACAGGATAGGCCAGGAGGCCCAACGAGGGATGGAGCCCCAATTCCTTCACCTGCTCCTTGTAAGTGGGATTTCGCTCCATGCGGCTCACTGTTACCAGCATAGAGAAGAACAAAGCCAGCTCGGCGTGCTCCTTGACCGCCGATTGAAGGACGAAGGTGCTCCTTGCCGGGTCGAGGCCGGCCGCCAGCCAGTCTATCAGCACTTCGGCGATATTGCTCTGGATGCGGTCCGGGTGGGTGTGGTCGGTGGTCAAAACGTGCAAGTCGGCGATCAGGAAAAGACATTCGTAGTCGTCCTGCAGCCGCGCCCAGTTATTCAAAGTGCCCACCAGATGGCCCAGGTGTCTTCGACCCGTGGGCCGATGTCCCGTCAGGATGCGGCCTTTTTCACTCATCTCTCCGCTCCAAGCCACGGCGTAGGCTGCGCACGAAATCCTCCACTTTTCGCGCTGGCTGTTTCACCGCCGCCTCATCCTCCACCAGGCGGAGGATGGCGCTGCCGACCACCACGCCATCGGCCAGTTCACCCACCCGCCGCGCTTGCTCGGGGGTGGAGATGCCGAAGCCAACAGCCAGAGGCGTCTCCGTAGCTTGGCGCACCCGCCCCACGAACTCGACCAGGCCCGGAGGCAAAGCGTCCCGGGCGCCGGTGACTCCCACCAAAGAGACCAGGTAAACAAAGCCCCGAGAGCGTTTGGCCACCAGTGCGACGCGCTCCTCAGTGCTGGTGGGGGCCAAGAGGTAGACCAGCGCCAGCCCGCTGTGGCGACAGGCCGCCTCGATCTCATCTGCCTCCTCGGGGGGGAGATCGGGGATGATGAAGCCATTTATCCCCGCCTGGGCAGAGCCGTGGACGAATGCCTCAATCCCATAGGCCAGGATAGGGTTGAGGTAGCCCATGAAGAGCATCGGCACTCCTACGCCACGGGCCCTCAACTCCGCGGCCATCTCCAGACAGCGAGCCGCCGTCATGCCCTGCTGGAGCGCCAGGTGGGTAGCCCGCTGGATGGTGGGCCCGTCGGCCAGGGGGTCGGAGAAGGGGATGCCCAGCTCCACCAGGTCGGCCCCGCCCGCCACCGTTGCCTCCACCAGTTCCAGGCTCAGATGCGGTGTGGGGTACCCCAGCGTCAGGTAGGGCATCAGCGCCGCTCGCCCTTCCGCCTTCGCCTGCGCAAAGGCCTCTGCGATATGTTTTACGCTTGACGTTTTACGTTTTACGTTTGACGTTTCACGCTTTGACATTTTCCAAGTCCTTGTCCCCCCGCCCCGACAGATTGACGATGATCACCTGCTCAGCATCCATCTCAGGCGCGCGCTTGATCGCCTCGGCCACGGCATGGGCCGACTCCAGGGCGGGGATGATTCCCTCCAGTTGGCACAGCAGCCGGAAGGCATCCAGCGCTTCCTCGTCAGTGGCGTAGGTGTAGCTCGCCCGTCCCTGATCGCGCAGCCAGCTATGCTCCGGCCCCACGGCGGGGTAGTCTAGGCCGGCGGAGATGGAGTGGGTGGTCAGGATCTGGCCGTCATCGTCCTGCAGCACGTAGGATTTGGTGCCGTGCAACACGCCGATACGTCCCAGCCGGGGGTCGGCGAAACGAGCGGCGTGTTTGGCCGTCTCAATCCCCAGCCCACCTGCCTCCACCCCGATGAGCCCCACCGGGTCTTTGCGGAAGGCGTGGAAGAGGCCCATGGCATTGGAGCCCCCGCCCACACAGGCGATGAGCACATCGGGCAGCCTTCCCTCGGCTTCTAAGATCTGCTGACGCGCCTCCCGCCCGATGACCGCCTGGAAGTCGCGGACAATCAGAGGGTAGGGATGGGGCCCGAGCACTGAGCCCAGCAGGTAGTGGGTGGTGCGGACGTTGGTCACCCAATCGCGGATGGCCTCGTTGATGGCGTCCTTCAGGGTGCGGCTGCCGGCGTCCACGGGGCGCACCTCGGCCCCCAGCAAACGCATGCGGTCCACGTTAGGCGCCTGGCGGCGAATGTCCTCGGTGCCCATGTAGATCACGCACTCCATGCCCAGCAGCGCGGCCACCGTAGCGGTGGCCACCCCGTGCTGACCAGCCCCCGTCTCGGCGATGAGACGGTGCTTGCCCATACGCCGCGCCAGCAATCCCTGGCCCAGGGCATTGTTGATCTTGTGCGCCCCGGTGTGGGCCAGGTCCTCCCGCTTGAGATAGATTCGGGCCCCGCCCTTCGACGAGGCTTCGTCAGGCTCAGCCCAGCGGCTCAGGACACCGCCGCAGTGGGCCGTGAGTTGCTCGGCGAGGTAGAGGGGGGTGGGCCGGCCAGCGTAGTCCCTGAACAGTCCCTCTAGCTCGTCATGAAAGGCGGCATCGGCCTGCGCCTCCCGGTAGGCAGCCTCCAGTTCATCCAAAGCGGACATCAGCGTATCGGGTACGAACTTTCCCCCATAGGGGCCGAAATGGCCGCCCTCATCAGGAACAGTCGTTTCTCCCTTCTTCTCGTTCAACACAGTCTAAGCTCCTTTGGCAGCGATGATGAAGCGCTGCACCTTCTGGTGATCCTTGGTCCCCGGCGCCGCTTCCACTCCGCTCGAAACGTCCACGGCGTAGGGGCGGACCCGTTCGATGGCGTCGGCCACGTTGTCGGGCGTCAACCCCCCGGCTAAGATGATAGGTCCATGACTTCTAGCTTCCACGGCCAACTCCCAGTCGAAAGCTTCTCCGGTACCCCCATGCTTGGTGGGGTGATAGGTATCCAGCAGATAGGCGACGGCCTGGCATTGGGCCAGTCGTTCTATGTCCGCCGCCGAGCGCACCCGCACCGCCTTGATGGCCCGTGGGGCCAGGGCAGCCACCTGCGCCGGCGTCTCGTCCCCGTGCAACTGAGCGTAGTCCAGGTGGCAATAGGCCATGATCTCCTTCACTGCCTTCCCTTTCATCCCCCCCAAAGTTGGGGGGGAAAGAGGGGGGGCGTTGACGAAGACACCTACTTTCGCCACGAAGGGTGGCAAGCGAAGGATGATCTCCCGCGCCCGGTCTAGCGCGATACAGCGTGGGCTTTGGGCATAGAAGACGAAGCCCAAGGCATCGGCCCCAGCATCGGCGGCGAACAGGGCATCCTCCAGGTTGGTTATGCCGCAGATTTTCACCTTGGTCATGGCGCACCTTTCCTCCCCCCCAGGGTTGGGGGGGAAAGAGGGGGGGCGCTTAGTTCCCTGGTCTTGCTGACCACATCCTCCGCTGTCACCAGCGCCTCCCCCACCAGAATGGCGTCCACACCGGCCCTCGCCAGTCGCTCCACGTCGGCGCGGCTGTGGATGCCGCTCTCGCTGACCAGGATGATGGAGCAGGGGATGTGCGGCCGAAGGCGAACGGTGGTCGCCAAATCCACGCTGAAGTCCTGCAAATCCCGGTTGTTGACGCCGACGATGGCGGGGCCGAGGGGAAGCACGCGATTCAACTCCTCCTCACAGTGAACCTCCACCAGAGCTTCCATGCCGAGCTCACGGGTCAGCGCCAGGAGATTGGCCAATTCCTCCGCTTCCAGGATGGCGGCGATGAGCAGGACTGCATCTGCCCCACAGGCTCGGGCCTGGTAGACATGGTAGACATCAAGGATGAAGTCCTTACGCAGGACCGGCGCCTCCCTTCCTACTTGACGGAGGGCAGCCTTGACTGCCACCAGATCCGACAGACTCCCCTGAAAAAAGCGCTCGTCGGTGAGAACGGAGATGGCTGCCGCGCCGCCCTCCACGTAAGTCACGGCCAACTGGCCGGGGTCAAGCTCAGGGCGAAGGAGCCCTCTGGAAGGCGAGGCCCGCTTCACCTCGGCGATGAGGCTGACCCCTGGCCGCTGCAACGCGGCGGCGAAGTCGAGGGGCGGCGTCTGTTGGATGGCCATCTTCTCGAGGCGCGCCTGCGGCATGGCTGCCTTCCACCCCGCCAGCTCCTCTCGTTTGTGAGCGACGATGGACTCCAGAAGCATCTCCCCTCCGATACTTCACCTACCCTCCCGCAGGTTTGGACATTGCCCTGCCATGCGGGATCCCGTCGCAACCTGCGGGAGGGTGAACTTCATGCTACACAGGCCTGGCTAAAGGCCACCAGGCCCTCCAGCTTCTCCCGCGCCCTTCCCGAATCAATGGCCTCGGCCGCCCGCTGCAATCCTTCCTCGAAATCACTGGCCATGCCGCCGGCCACCAGGGCTGCAGCGGTGTTGAGGAGCACTACATCCCGGCGCGGCCCTCGCTCGCCCGCCAGGACCGCCTGGGTGATCTGAGCGTTCTCCTGGGCTGTCCCGCCTCGAAGATCCTCCAGTTGTGCCCCAGGAAGCCCGAGTTCGGCCGGATCCAGGGAGAAGTCCCTGACCGAACCGTCTCGGAGATGGCTCACGCGGTTGATCCCCGTGGTGGAAAGCTCATCCAGCCCGTCGGCGCCGTGCACCACGAAGGCCGCCTGTGCCCCTAGCTTGCCCAACACCTGGGCCAGGGGACTGGTCAGGCTGGCGTCGTACACGCCCATGATCTGCCGCGTGGCTCCGGCCGGGTTGGTGAGGGGGCCAAGGATGTTGAAGATGGTGCGCACGCCCATCTCGCGGCGGGGGCCGATGGCATACTTCATGGCCGGGTGGAGCCGGGGGGCGAAGAGGAAGCCGATGCCTACCTCGTCTAAGCAACGGGCCACTTGCTCAGGAGTGAGTTCCAGGTTGACACCCAGCGCCTCCAGCACATCGGCGCTGCCGCAGTGGCTGGAGACGGAGCGGTTGCCGTGTTTGGCCACGGCCAGGCCCGCCCCGGCCACGACGAAGGCCGCTGTGGTGGAGATGTTGAAGGTGCCCGTCTTGTCGCCGCCTGTGCCACAGGTGTCCACCAGATCCCGTCGCTGAGGTCGCACAGGGATGGCGCTGCGGCGCATGGCCCGGGCGCAGCCGGTGATCTCTTCCACCGTCTCCCCCTTGAGGCGCAGCGCGGTCAGGAAGGCGCCAATCTGAGCCGGCGTGGCCTCCCCAGCCATGATTTGGCTCATGACCGCTTCAGCCTCTTCCTCCGACAGATCCTCCCCTAAAATGACCTTGCTGATCGCCTCTTTGATATCCATCCTTGCCTCCTCAACGCTCGCCCCCTCCACTCTTCTGCTAACTGATGATCTCGACGGCCTGAGGGAAGAGGGCATCTCCAGGAAGTTCTGCAGGATTCTTTTCCCCTCTCCCGTCAAAATGGACTCGGGGTGGAACTGAAGGCCGATAACCGGGTGGTCCCGATGGCAGAGGCCCATCAACTCCCCCTCCTCTGTCCAGGCGACAGGCATCAACACCTCGGGCAATGGCTCCTCCACGATGAGGGAATGGTAACGGGTAGCTTGGAATTGATCAGGAACTCCTTTGAAAATGGGGTAGTCGCCGTGGTGGATCTGCGAGGTCTTGCCATGCATGAGGCGCGGCGCCCGTACCACCTGCCCGCCGAAGACATAGCCGATGCACTGATGACCCAGGCACACCCCCAGAATTGCTACCTTTTGGTGAAAGTGTCGGATCACGTCGTTGGAGATGCCGACGCTTCGCTTACAGTCTTCGGGCGCGCCTGGCCCTGGCGAGATGACGATGTGGGTGGGGTCTAGCGCCTCGATCTCCTCCACTGTCACCTGATCGTTTCGGAAGACCTGCAACTCCGCTCCCAATTCGCCCAGATGCTGCACCAGGTTGTAGGTAAACGAATCATAGTTGTCAATCACCACAATCATTTTAGTCCTCCTGCTAGAGACCCTGCTCAGCTTGCTCTATGGCCTCGGCCAGGGCCTGGGCCTTGTGAAGCGTCTCCTCGTACTCGCGGGTTGGATCCGAATCGGCAACGATGCCCGCGCCGGCCTGCACGTAGGCAGTCTGGTTCTTCACGACGATGGTGCGAATGGCGATGCAGGTATCCATATTGCCCGAGTAGCTGAAATAACCCACCGCCCCGGCGTAGGGTCCCCTCCTCATCCCCTCCAGCTCGTCTATGATCTCCATGGCCCGCACCTTGGGCGCGCCGGAGACGGTGCCGGCAGGAAAGGTGGCACGCAGCAGATCGAAGGCATCGTGGGTGGGGTCCAGCTCGCCCACCACCTCGGAGACGATGTGCATCACGTGGGAGTAGCGCTCGATGCCCATCAAGAGGGGCACCTGCACTGTGCCGTAGCGACAGACCCGACCGAGGTCGTTGCGGCCCAGGTCCACCAGCATGACGTGCTCGGCCCGCTCTTTGGGGTCGGCCAGAAGCTCCTCCGCCAGAGCTTCATCCTCTTCAGGTGTGCTGCCTCGCGGCCTGGTCCCCGCCAGTGGCCGAACCTCGGCCCTGTCCCCCTCCAATCGGACCAGCATCTCCGGCGAAGAGCCGATGAGGTGCAAGTCGTCGGGCAGGTCCAGATAGAACATGTAGGGCGATGGATTGAGCATCCGCAGCACACGATAGATGGCGAAGGGCTCAGCACCGGTCCAACGCTGCAATCGCTGGGACAGGACCACCTGGAAGATGTCGCCGGCCGCGATATATTCCTTGGCCCGTTTTACCGCCGTCTCAAAATCGGCCTGGCTGAAGTTGGAGGTCAGCTCACCGCGCTTCTGGCTGCTGTGGCTGTGAAACGAGGGCAGAGGCTGGCGGAGTCGTTGCACCAGGGCCTCAATACGGGCCACCGCGCCTTCGTAAGCCTGGGTGTGCCAACAAGTTGGCCTGTCACCATCGAGATGCGCATTGGACACCACCAACAAGCGGTGCTTAACGTGGTCGAACACCACCAGGGTGTCGGCCAGGAGGAATATGGCCTCGGGCAGCTCGAAGCCGGTCGGAGGTGGGACGGTGGCCTGCAGCTTTGGCTCGAAGAAGCGCACCACATCGTAAGCCAGGTAGCCCACAGCTCCGCCGTGGAAACGGGGAAGGGCAGGGACCGGGATGGGCCGATGGTGGTGCAGCAGCTCCTTGACCAGGTGGAGGGGGTCCCGTCCCCGAAGCGGCTCCATCTGCACGCCTTCCTGGCCGGTGATCAGCGCCTGCTCGCCCCGAACGATGATGGTGGCCGTGGGATCAATGCCGACGAAGGAGTAACGGCCCACCCGCTCCGCCTTTTCTACGCTCTCCAAGAGGAAGGAAGGCCCTCCTCCGCGAAGCTTGATATACACAGAGGCAGGCGTCTCCAAATCCGCTGGCAGCTCCCGGTAAATGGGGATTACGTTGCCCCTGGCGCTGAGCTCTTTGGCTTCCTCTAAAGTTGGATGGTACATTTCTATCCTATCCTCTCGATCCTCATGATCACGTTGCCAGCCGGATCGGGGCAGATGACGTGGCTGTCCTGCTTCAGCCAGTCGCCATCCTCCAAGGGGCGCTGTTTGGCCGGAAGGAGCGGAAGGGCAGCGTGCAGAGCGTAGAGGCAGAAGTGACGATTGGCTGGGATGTACAGCCGCCCGCTGCGCAAGATAAAATAGTCGCCTGGCCTCATCCCTGAGGTGCACTTCCCCCTGACTTCCTCCACCACCACCCGCAGATTGTGCAGAGGCGCAGAGGCGCTGGGATGCAGAGGTGCAATCGTCTCCCCATCTCCTCTGCCCCCCTGCTCCTCTGCTCCCTTGCTCCCTTGCTCCCCTGCTCCTTTCTTCACCTTCCCCACCCTCTTGATCTTGAAAATCACCCGGCCTTCTGGGTCTGGGCATTGGGCATGATGCACTCGCCACATCCAGTCCTCGTCCTTCTCCTCGAGGATCTCCCTCTCCTTGGGCGTGATGACCGGCAACAGGTTTTGCAGAGCCCATAGGCAGATGTAGCCGCCCTCAGGAATCCTGATGTCGCCATCGCGCACGGTGAAGTAATCGCCCGGCTTCATGGGCGGATCGGCCGTGCACGCGCCCAGCACTTTGGTAACGGTGATCTTAAGCTCATACATGGGAAACCTCTTCACTACTACATAGAATTACCCTACAAGATTGGTGTTGTGCTCGAGAACTCTGTGGGACAAGATGCCATCTTGTCCTACGTTGCGGCTCAGCCGCGTTATGTTGGTAGAATCGTAAGTTCGTACAATCGGAAATTCGTAGAGCAGTTCCCGAATTTCCGAGTTTCCGAATTTACAGATTTATCAGTCTACCAATTCACCAGCCTATCGGCTTTGCCAGTCCTAATTCCTCCAGCTTTTCCTCGGTAGGCAACCCAGTCTCCACGTCCCACCCCCTGGCGCGGTAGTACTCGTCCAGCATCGGCTCCAGCTCCAAAACCGACCCGGTACTTGGGCCGCTTCCCTCGGGCAGGGGCTCTTCCAAGAAACGCTTGGGCAGTGTGTCGTCCTGGCGCGTGATGCCCTCGCGAGCGATGAACAGCCGTTCCAGGTTCACGATGCGCTCGCCGATCTGCCGTACCTCCTCGCCGGTGAGGTCCCAGCCGGTGGCCGCCCGCAGCAGCTCTGCCGTCCCCTCCCAATCCAGCACCTCCATATTGTTGTAGGTGTTCTTGCACACCCCGGCGGCATCGGCGATGGCTGCCATCTCCTCGAAGTGCTTGACCACCAGGCCCTTGCCTTTGTACTCCAGGCGGAAGGCCGTCTCGGGGATGCCATAGCGGCGGATGCCCTCCTCCGGGTCGTTGGAGAACTCGAACCAAGGTTCCGAGCGCAGGTGATCGGCTCCACGGCTGGCCACGGCGTTACCCAAGCCGTAGGCTTTGATGCTGCGCACATCCGCCTGGAACACCTCCAGCGCCTTGCCATGCATGGCGATCTCCTCCGAGCCCCGCCCCAGGCGCTCAGCCGCCTTTTTGACCCCGTCGGCCAGGAAATCGCCAAAGCCTTCCCGATGGGCCACCTTGTGGATCAGGGCCAGGATGATCTCGCCGTTGCCCCAAGTGAGGTCGAGCCCATCGGCCTCCTCGCGGGAGAGAAGGCCACGCTGGTAGCACTCCATGGCCCAGGAGATGACCTCGCTGAGGGCGATGGCATCCATGCCGTAGCGGTTGGCCAGGTCAATGCATTTCAGGGCCAGAGCCAGATCGCCGTTGCCCACTCGGGCGGTGAAGCCGGCCAGGGGTTCGTACTCCGGCCCCTCCAGGCGCAGGCCGGGGAACCGAGCGTCGTCCACCATCAGGAAGCGGCTGCAGGGAATGGTGCAGGCGAAGCAGGCTTTGCTCTTGATCTTGTACAGCTCCTCAATGGCCTCGCCGCTCACCATCTCAGCCTCTTCGAAGCAGCCGCGCTGGAAATGGCGGGTGGGCAGGCCGCCGATGCTATCGAGGGCTTTGATGAGCTTGGTGGTGCCCAGGCGGCGGCGAATCTCGTACTCAGGGTGGTTATAAATCACCTCGTCCAGGTGTTCGATGATCTCATTGAAGCGAGCCATGTCGGCCACAGGGATGAGCCCGGTGCCGCGCACAGCCACCGCCTTGAGGTTCTTGGAGGCCATGACCGTGCCCATGCCGGTGCGGGCCGCCGGGCGGTTGAGGTTGACGAACACCCCAGCGAAACGCACTCCATTCTCCGCCCCCTGGCCGATGGCAGCCACCTGAACGTCGGTGTCGCCGAGCTCCCGCTTGATGGCCGAGGTGGTCTCCCACACGTCCTGGCCCCAAAGTCCCTGGGCGTCCCGCAGCTCCACCGCGTCATCCTTGATCCAGAGGTAAACCGGGTGATCGGCTTGGCCCCGGATGATCACCTGGTCGTAGCCAGCGAACTTGAGCTCCGGGCCGAAGAAGCCGCCGGCGTTGGAGTCGCCCAGGATCCCGGTCTGAGGCGACATGGCGCTGATGTTGAACCGTGCTCCGCCGGGGAAGAGCGTCCCCACCAGCGGCCCGGCGCCGAAGACCAGCATGTTCTGCGGCGAGAGCCCATCAGTGTGGGCCGGCAGTTCGTCCCATAGTCGTTTCACGTTGAGCCCCCGCCCGCCCAGGAAGGCCCGGGCCAGGTGCTCCTCGGTGGGGTGACGTTGGATGGTGCCGTCGGTCAGATTGATTCGTAAGATGTTACTGCTGTAGCTATACATGATCGCTCGCTCCCTCGATGGCCAGCTTCTCTCGCTTGGCTCTCGCCCCTGCCCCGGCGTCAGCGTACACAATCGCGCCGGTGACGCAGCGCTTCACGCAGGCGGGGTCGCCCCCGCACAGGTCGCAGATGAGGGCCAGGCCGGTCTCCGGGTGCAGGGCTGCCATGCCAAAGGGGCAGGCGTCCACACAGGCTGAGCAACCGATGCAATCGTCGGGACGCAGGAGGACGGCCCCCGTGGTCTCGTCCCTGTACAATGCCCCGCTGGGACAGGCGGCCACGCAGGGCGCTCGCCGGCACAGACGGCAAACGTGGGGATGATCCACTCCCAACGGCTCGATCTTGGTCACCCGCATGCGGGCCGTGGCGGTGCCGAAACGCCCATCGTGCCAGGCCACGCAGGCCACCTCACAGGCCCGGCAGCCGCTGCAAAGGTCCTCATTCACCAGAATCCGTTTCACAACCCCTCCTGTTTTCAGCCTTTCATGCTCCCAGATATGCCTTCCGCATCATCTCGTTCTGCAACAAGCTCTGAGCCGTGTCCGCCAGGACGATGCGGCCCGTCTGGAGCACGTAACCCCGGTCGGCGATGGACAGGGCCAGGTTGGCGTTTTGCTCCACCATGAAGATGGTCGTGCCCTGGCTATTGATCTGCTGGATCAGCTCAAAGATGCGCTCCACCAACAGTGGGGCCAGGCCCATGGAGGGCTCGTCCATGAGCAGCAGGCTGGGCCGGCTCATCAAAGCCCGCCCCATAGCTAACATCTGTTGCTCCCCGCCAGAGAGTGTCCCTCCCGGTTGCGACAACCGCTCCTCTAGATGGGGGAAGAGACTGAACACCCGCTCCAGATCCTCTTTGATCCCCTCCCGGTCACGGCGCAGATAGGCCCCCATCTCCAGGTTCTCCAGCACTGTCATCTCAGGAAAGATGCGCCGGTTCTCAGGAACGATGGATACCCCCTGAGCGACGACGTGGCCGGTAGGCAGGCCATCAATGCGTTCGCCCTGGAACTCGATGGTGCCTCGCGCCGGCTTCACCAGCCCCAGGATGGTCTTGAGGGTGGTGGACTTGCCGGAAGCGTTGCCTCCCAACAGGCACACGATCTCCCCCTGGCGGATCTCGACGTTGATGTCCTGCAGAACCTGGATGGGGCCGTAGCAGGTGTCCACGTGGCTCAGCTTCAACAGAGGCTTATCGTTCACCGCCTCTCCTCCTGCCCAGATAGGCCTCGATCACCTGCTCGTCGTGGGCCACTTTTTCATAGGATCCCTCGGCGATCTTGCAACCGTGGTCCAGGGCCACCACCCGGTCCGAGACCCCCTGCACCACCTTCATGTCGTGCTCAATGAACAGGATGGTGTAGCCTTTTTGGTCTCGCAGTTGGCCGATCATTCGTGTCATCTCCAGCGTCTCGTGGGGGTTCATGCCGGCAGTGGGCTCATCGAGCAACAGCAGCTTCGGCTCGGCGGCCATGGCGCGGGCGATCTCCAGGCGGCGGCGGTTGGCGTAGGACAGGCTGTAGGCCAACTGGTCGAAACGAAAGCCCACCAGCCGCGTGCCGAAGAAGGACAGGGCCTCCGCCGCCTTCTGATGGATGCGGGCCTCCTCGCGGCGAAAACTGGGCAGGCGCAGGATGGTCTCCGCCGCTCCGGCCCGGCTCCGCGAGTGTTGGGCCACCATCACGTTCTCCAGGACGGTCATGTTGGTGAAAATGCGCAACGTCTGAAACGTGCGAGCGATGCCCTGGGCGGTGATCTGATGCGGTTGCAGGCCCACCAGGCTCTGCCCCTCGAAGACGACGTCGCCGCCATCGGGGGGATAGAGGCCGGTGATGAGATTGAAGAGCGTGGTTTTGCCGGCCCCGTTCGGCCCGATGAGACTGACGATCTCGCCCGGCTCGACGCGCAGGTTCAGACTATCAACCGCCGTCAGGCCGCCGAAGCGCTTGGTCAGCCCCCGCATTTCCAGCAATGGCATGATATGACCTCCATTTGCATCAAAGCTTTTGCACCCATCTCTCCCCAAACAATCCCTGGGGTCGGTAGTTCATCGTGAGCACCAGGAGGACTCCGAAGATCAACATGCGGGTGACGCTGGGTTCTTCGACCAGGCGGGTCTCCCAGACGAAGGCCAGAGTATAAAGCCCAGGCACCAGCAACACGTATCGAGCTGTGCCTTTGAGACGAACCACCCCCAGCAGCAGCACCAGTGCCAGCACGAAAGCCGCATTGCCCACGCCCCGGCTGTCGCGGGGGTACAACATCCACCAGTTGAGAGCCCTCATCAACGGCGCGAACATGGATCGGGCCACGCTCATTTTGAGCTCCGGCTGCAGGAACCAGGCCGGTCGCAGGCCGGTCAGTGCGACCTTGAGGGCGATGCCCAGAACCACCACGCTTCCCAGCAGGGCCAGACCCCGCACTTTCGCTCGCCGCGATAGCCCCATCACGGCCAGGGTCAGGGCGCTGAAAAAGATGAGCCGGGCCACCTCTGGGCTGCGCAGCAGTTCGGGCAGGATGGACAGGATCAGCGCCCCGCTGACCGCCCCCCAGATGCTGCCCACCCCGCCCAGCACCACCATCGAGTATAGGATGATAAGGATACTCACGTCGAAGTTAGAGGGAAACACTGCTCCCTGCCAGGCGGCGAAGAGCGCGCCCGCCGTCCCGGCGATGGCCGCTCCTACCGAAAAGGCCAGCAACTTCAGCCGACGGACGTCCACGCCCATGCTCTGCGCCGCCAGTTCGTCCTCCCGAATGGCCCGCCAGGCCCGCCCGATGCGCGAGCGGTCCAGATGAAAGGCGACCAGAAAGACCAGGGCGACGAAGATCAGGATCAGGTAATAATAACCGCTGACCGTCTCCACGGTGTGGCCGAGGATGCGGATGTCGTCCACGTTGATGATGCCGTTCGGGCCGCCGGTAATGTTCAAGGGCTTGTCCAGGTGTAGGAAGGGCAAGCTGACCCTGTCCAGGTTGAGGAAGAGCAGGCTGGCGATTTGCCCGAAGCCCAGGGTGACGATGGCCAGATAGTCCCCCCGCAGACGCAGGGACGGAGAACCCAGCAAGAGGCCGAAGAGCGCGGTGACGAAGATGACCAGGGGCAACACCAGCCAAAAAGGCCAGTGTTGGTGGAACTGGGGTGAGGCCAGGAGCGCGTAAGTGTAGGCGCCCAGGCCATAGAAGGCCACGTATCCCAGATCCAGCAGCCCGGCAAACCCGGCCGCCACGTTCAATCCCAGCGACAACATGATGTACAGTCCCGTCAGCCCGGCCACGCGCATGAGATAGGCATTGTGCGCGAGCAGGGGCAGGGTGCTGGCCACAGCCAGCGCCAGCAGCATCTTCAGGCGAGGGTCCACCCCCTTCCAGGCTCGCCTGAGTCGGAAGGACAGCCCGCCCGCGGCCTCTGCCTCCCTCTGGCGCGTCTCTTCCCGCGCCGCCCAGTCATCTTTGCCAAATTGCTCCCCGTCTGGTTTGGTTGACATGGCTTATACCTTCTCCTGTGCCTTCACGCCCAGCAGCCCTCTGGGTCGGAAGAGAAGGAGCAGGATCAACACACAGAAAGCGATGAGGTCTTTGTACCTGGGTGAGATGAAGCCGGCGCCAATGCTCTCGATGATGCCCAGAAAAAGCCCACCCAGCATGGCCCCGGGGATATTGCCAATGCCGCCGCAGACCGCAGCGGTGAAACCTTTGAGGCCAGCAGTGAAGCCCATGAAGTGATAAACCTGGCTGAACAACAGCCCCACCAACACCCCGGCCGCTCCGCCCAGAGCCGAGCCGATAAAGAACGTGGCCACGATGACGCGGTCCACGTCAATGCCCATCATGGCTGCCGCCTCGCGGTCTTGAGCCGTGGCCCGCATGGCCTTGCCCAATCGGGTATTCTGCACCAGATAGCGCAGGGCCAGCATGAGGAGCACGGCCACCACGATGACCAGGATGCGCGTGAAGGAGATGGTGGCCCCGAAGATGGATATCCCCCAGGTGCGCGGGATGAGCAACCCCGTGCGGTACGTCCTGTAGCGAGCGCTCATGGTGAGCAGCACGGCGTTCTGCAGGAAAAAGGACACGCCCAGGGCGCTGATGAGCGGCGCGATGCGGGGGGCCTCGCGCAAGGGCCGATAGGCGAACCATTCGATGACCACGCCCAGAAACCCGCAACCCAGCATGGCTGCTATCAGCATGAGCAGGATCATCACAAGAGCGGGAAGCAACAGGGTGTCCCCTGGGGCCAGGAGGGCGAAAACCCCCCATCCGATGAAGGCCCCGATCATGTAGACCTCGCCGTGGGCGAAGTTCAGCAGTTGCAGGATGCCATAGACCATGGAATAACCCAGGGCGATGAGCGCGTAGACGCTGCCCAGAGTGAGCCCATTGACCAGTTGCTGCGGCAGTTGCTTGAGGAGCATGTCCATAGGCCGTTTCCCAAGGTGTGCTGAGGTGCGACGCACCTCGAAGATGCGTCGCACCTTCACCTGTAAAACTGCTACTCCATCTCCACCTTCTTGACCAGCTCAAAGTGATCCCCGACCACTTTGAAGATGTAGAAGGCGGCCCCGGTGGCGTCACCCTTTTCGTTGAAGGTGACCTTGAAGCCCAGGATGCCGAGGCGGTCCCTGGTGGCCTGCACCTCGCGCAGCACGTTCTCTCGGGTGATCTGGCCGTCTTTCTCGTAGGCTCGCTTGATAGCGTCCAGTAAAACGGCCATGGACTCGTAGGCTGGCGGGCCGTAGGCTCCAAACTCCCCGTACTCGGCCTCGTACGCCTTCCACGCTGACTCTGCTTCGGGGATGTAGTGCACGTCGGGCGCAAACTGGGAAACGTAGGCCCCTTCCGTGGCTCCCTCTGCCCCGGCGATGAAGTCGGACGGCGAGAACTGCCCATCGCTGCCCACCAGATGGGCCTTCACTCCCAGTTCCTGCATCTGCTTGGCGATCTGTGCCCCTTGCGCCGCCAACTGGATGGGGATGAACACCACGTCCGGCGCTTCTGCTTTCACCCGCGTCAACAGGGCCGAGAAATCGCTGTCCTTCTGGCTGACGGACTCGCGTTTGATCTTGGCCACACCCAGCTCCTTCAGCTTCTTCTCGGCTTCGTCCGACAGCCCCACGCTGTACACCGACTGGTCGTCAATGATGTACACCGACCTGGCTTCCAGGTCCTTGGCCATGAAGATGGCATCAGCGGGAGCCTGCACGTCGTCCCTGGGCACCACGCGGAAGAAAGTCGTGTAGCCTTGCTCCGAAAGATCAGAGCCGGTGCCCGAAGGGCTGATGTAAGCCAGGCTGGCCTTCTCGAAGATCTCAGCAGTGGCCGCGCAGTTCTGGCTGCTCTCCGGGCCGACGATGCCATAGGTGGTGGAATCGGCGGCCATCTGCTCCGCCACCAGCAACGCCTTGGATGGATCAAACTCAGTGTCGCCTTCCACCATCTCGACGTTGATCCCCTGGATGCCGCCAGCTTCGTTGAACTGGTCCACAGCCAGCTTGGCCCAGTTGCGCTGCTCCATGCCCACCGAGGCGGCCGGACCGGTCATCACCGTCATCATCCCCACTTTGATGGGACCCTTGGGAACGGGTTGGGGCGCGGGAGCCGGCGCGCACGCACTCGCCACCAAAGCAGTCAACAACAACGTAACGATGAAAGTCCTGCTCTTCTTCATTCTCCTTTTCTCCTTTCGTATCTGTGTTCTGAGATCTACCCGATGAGCGTCACGCTACATTGTCCATCACCTCCCCAAAAACAAAAAGCCCCCGTCCCGATAAGGGACGAGGGCTCCGTGGCCAGAAGCACCCGTGGTGCCACCCTTCTTAGGCCAACTCCCTAAAACAGAAAAATCCGCCATGCAAGCGGATAGGTTGTGAGCCAGCCTCACTCTTTGCAGGTACGGGACAGCCGCAACGCCGTCCGATACCCTCAGCCCTGATAACGGTGGCGACTCCGGCGCGGCTTACTTGGGAACTACCCCGTTCGGCCTGCAACTCCCAGGTCCATTCGGCCTTCGCGCTGGCGTCGGGCTCTCACCTTACCCCGACTCTCTGAGCCTCGCCTGAAGGCCTACTAGTCCTGTTCCCAGTCTTTGGCAGTGTTTGATTTGTGGTAGAGTTTACCACATTAGGGTCAAAATGTCAAATCTGATTTCCTCTCCAACCTCAAACCGTTGCGGAAGAGAGAGCGAAACTCCCAGGCAGTGTTGCCTAAACAGGCAATTTGATACCCCAATGTCAACCCTCAAATTAACGCAACACTATTGCATTCCTACTCTCTTTTTTTCATCCCTATGGTCTGCTAGGCGCTTATAGGTTCTAAGAATACTGAGTCTTCACATTCGTCCCCTCCACTGATTGCTGCTTTCAATGGCTGGGAATGGCCGGCTCTCCGGGGGGGAGAAGTTCACATACACAGGGCTACTCCAGGCCATCTCACCGTCTGCCTGGATGACCTTCAGGTAATAAGGGTTCAGACCAGGCTGGATACCCTCATCCACCCATTCCCACTCGCCCTGTATATCTCCCATGGTGGGCTGGGCCCGAGAGACTACCACCCGCTGGTCCGGTCCGTCCAGCTCTATTTTCAGGTCGCTGTCAGCCAATGCCCCGAGGGTTAGGGAGAAGGTAACAGGCTCACTGGTAAAGGTCAGCCTGGGACCTTGCTGTCCTTCCACTTCTAGGAGCAGGCCCATCTCGTTGCCCAATGTGCTGGCTCGCCAGGCAACGCGCGATTCATCTTGAGCCACGATGGCATCTGTTGGCTTGTCGAAGCCAAATCCACGGACGGTCTTGAATTGACCACCTTCAATTGTCAATTCGCCATCCCATATGACCTGGCGATTCCGCCCACGGTTGCGCGCTCCACCCCATATCAATTCGATGTTTCCGGAGGATAAGTCACGGGGATCGGCCTGAGGGGGGTAGCTGCACACCAACTGGGTGCCTCGAAAAAGGTCTAATCGTTTCAATTCACCGGTACCCACGATCCTCGCGCGGACGATGGGAGGCCTACTGGTTTCCAGATATCCTCCCATAGGCTGCTCTCCCACAGAGAAATCCACGATGATACGTTCGCCGGTGGTAGCATAGCACCGGCGAGCTCTCAATGCCTCCCAGACCGCCTCTCGTGTTAGACGTTCGCTGTACAATCCCAGGAGTCCACCTCGGCGACGGAGACGCTCAGATCCCGCGGGGGGTGGTGCCCAGCCAGGGCGGCCTGTGTGAACGTCGCTGCCACCGACAAACCCCACCATCAAGCCTCGCTCTAGAGCGTCCCGGATGAACCACTCAAATACGCCGTGTACAGAGCAGATCTCGATCACCGGTGAGAGTCGGACGTCAAGGCGAGCTAAATCAGCTCGACGCCCTCCGACATGGGGGATTACCAGTACGTCTTCTCGGCCCGAGAAAGCGTCATACAACCGCTCTATCGGGTAGCGATCACTGTCTTGATCAGAACGATCCTCCACCAGCCAGTGACTGGACCGGTGAAGGATACCTTCGTCTGTCAGAAGGTAAACGTTATGGTCTCCCCCGCCGCAAGTGTTGCCTGACCACTCGTAGCCCAGAAAGGTGATGAATTCGTCGGGCTGGTGGTAGCGGCGTACAACCTCTTGCGTCTCCTGCCAGTGGCTTTCGGTGATCTGGAAATCGTTGGCGCAGTGGGACAGGAAATCCAATGCCGTCACATCACGACCATATTGAAAGTACTCCTCCACCGTACCTGTCCCCATGGTGGCTTCGCTTTGCCCGTGAATATCGCCCCAGTACAGCCGTCGGTCTGGCTCGCCGGCGATGCTCTGTATCGGATTGCTGAGGCACTCCAGGTCACGCGCTGAGTCTCTAACCCTCACTCGATACAAGCCGGCCTGTGGAAGTCGCATCCCTTCCAGCTTGTGTACGCCATGTTGTCGCGGCTCTATTGTCAGAGAGCTCCACTGCCGGTTGCCCGGCTCCAAGAAGACCTCGACGGTGCCTTGGTAGTCGTAAGAAGGGTTTCCCCACACGTCTTCGGCGCGGACGAGCAGGCTGAATGCCCCTCTCGAAACCACCTGCGAGGGCGCGATAGCCCGTAGATGGTGGACAGGACCGCCCACTATGCGTAGCTCGGGCGACTCTGGCACAGTGAGAAATCGACCTGTGCCGTATGGATCTGCCAAAACGCGAAACTCAAAGGTCTCTTCAGGAAAGGTTTGGGCTCGCGACCCGGGGCTGCCCCAGCGTTTGTCGCCGAAGGTGACCATCACCTGCTCGCCAGGCTTGAGATAGCCATCGGTCACCTCGGTGACGAGTGCTGGATTCCAGGGGCGAACGAAGGCTCGGGGATCCCAGAATACCCTCAGCGAGGCAGCCCCCGTAGTTGAAACGGTAGTGTAGTCCGGAGCCTGAGGCTTCTCGAACTGCGGCACACCCCAGTCCGAGACGGCTCTTCTAGCCACCATGATGCGAGCTCCATCATCGAGGCCGTGCTCCCCCGCAACATAGGTCAAGGTCCAGGTACCATACACTCCGGCATAGACCAGGTCCTGGGGCTGAATCGTTGCATATCCGCAGGCTTCTTTGTAGTGTTCCTTCGGGCGAACAGCAGCCTTGCTACTCACGTTCGTTATTCCCCTTTCGCCGATTGGAAAAGAAACTACTTGCTGCTCGACGGCTCCCGCCAGGGCAACAGGACGCCGGCCGTTGCCCCTCCGTCTATCGAAAGGCCGGCGCCAGTGACATAGGTCGCTTCCGGAGAAGCCAGGTAGAGCAAGGCTCGGTCGTCGAGAAAATCAGCGTGGATTCATCAACCCAGCCGAAGCCCTCTCTTCCCTGTTGGCAGAAGCATTGCGCTTGGGGACAGCACCCGGCCTCACAAGCGCCGCTCCTGTTATGCCTTCCAGACCTCGCCATACAGCCTGAGAAGGTTGCCGCCCACGATCTTCTTGACGCTTTCGAACTCATAGCCCCTTGCTATGAGTTTCCTGGTAACGTTTGGAAAATCAGCCGCGGATTGGAATCCCTCGGGATAGACAAGGGGCCATTGGATGGTCATCGCCATCTTCTTTTTGCACCTTCCACGATAGATCCATTCGAAGAACTGCCACGGCTGTCCCTCGGTCAGGTCGCTCCCGATGGCTACGTGGTCTATTCCAACTAGCTCCACCAAGTAGTCAATCACGTCGACGAAGTCGTCCAGCGTGCTATCGTAACCCCGAGGAAGGAATGGAGGATAGATATTTGCTCCCACCACGCCTCCCTTGCTTGCGAGGAACTTGAGCTGCTCATCGGTCTTGTTGCGCGGGTGGGGGCAAAGCGAACGCGGATTAGCATGGCTGAAGGTGACCGGCTGTTCTGAGAATTCGATGGCCTCACACGTGGTCTGATCGCCCACGTGTGATAGATCTATAAGGATGCCAAGCCGATTCATTTCCTCGATGACCTCAATCCCGAACTGGCTAAGGCCACAGTTTGTTCGCTCCGTGCTGCCGTCTCCAACAAAGTTTCGCTCGAAGTAAACCAACTGGATAACGCGTACGCCGAGTTCCTTGAATATTGAAAGCAGGTGTAGATCCTCTTCAATCGGTGAAGTGTTTTGGAAACCAAAGATGATCCCTGCCTTGCCCAGTTCCTTCGCCTTGTAGATATCAGCAACGCTTCTCACGGGCATGATAAGGTCAGTGTATTGCTCGAATCTTCGGTACCACGCCGAAATGTTCTGGACAGTCTGCCGGAAGTTTTCCAACACAGCAACCGTAGCATTGATAGCTGTTAATCCTCCACGACGCAACCTAAGAAAAGTATCTTCATCCCATAGGCTGATATTTAGCCCGTCGATAATGATCGACTCTTTATGAACGGCCATAACTTGTCCTCCCATATTGCCACCTCCTTCTATCTGCGCTGCTTCGGTGCCTGTATCTTGAACCTCACACCCATTCGACTTCGTCCAGCAACTCCGGCCTGACTGTCCCCCTCAGACCGAGGCTGTACATAAGGTGAATACTTCGTCAGCCAAGATGCCATACTGGACCATCAATGGCCTAATTGAGTCGGACAGGATTTGCACGAAACGACTAGCCACAGCAAAGTGGACGCCGGCCATGGTAGTGTCTAATCTCACGTTTGACGTACGAACTTCTGGAGTCGTCCGTCCACACCGACCTCGCCCACATAGAGGTCGCCGTGCGAGTCCATCCAGATGCCGTGTGGAGCTCCTAGAAACTCGCCCGGTTTGTCACTCTTTTGCCCTCCGCCCCACCAGGCAATCAATTCACCGTCGAGATTGTATATATTCAGCCGATATTCCACCTCGGAGATGTATACTATATCCTCATTCGGGTCGAAGAAAATGGTGGTGGGGCGATGCAAGCCAGTCCACTCAGTCAAGAAGTTGCCGGTGGTGTCAAAAATCTGGATGCGGCGATTTTCCCGGTCGCAGACCCAGATGCGGTCGTGTCTATCCACGCGCACACAGTGTGGTATCTTGAATTGCCCGGGACCATTGCCATAGTCTCCCCACGACAGCAACAGTTCCCCGTCGGGCGAAAACTTATGAACCCGCGCATTGCCGTAGCCATCTGAAACGAACAACTCGCCGGTTGATGCAATAGCCAGGTCGGTCGGTCTGTTGAACGGGTCGCCATCCCTTTCGGCAGGTTCGCCGGGCCTGCCCAAGGTCATGATCAGTTCGCCACAGCGATTATATTTATAGACGCAATGGGCGTTGTACTCAGTGCAGTAAACATTGTCCTCAGCGTCAATGTAAATCCCGTGTGCGTCCCTCAGAATGTCCTCGCCCCATGAATCGATAAGATTGCCATCACGGTCGAAGATGACCAACGGGTGTTCACTGCGCGAATAGACATATACGCGGCCCTGTGAATCGCAAGCCACCGCTGGAATCCAACCCCATTCCCAGCCTTCAGGAAGCTTGCCCCAGCCCTCTGTGACTTCGTAGATATGATTGTCTAATCCAAATGTCATGATGCATCTCCTTATCGGATTTTGGACAAAACCGAAGAACCCCGTTCTCTGGCGATTCTGTCGCCGAAATTTACTCAAATCAAGCTGTCTTAAGGTGCGGCGGACACTGATTTGGCATGAGAAGCCGGGTTTCTGGCTACCGTCATGGACTAGTCCAAAGTCCAATCCTTGATGGGGTGCAATAATTCTACTGAACACATTAACAGTAGTTACGCACTTCTCCGTGAGCAGCTAAGCGACCCGCGCCTTCAGAGGAACCGGGGGCCAGGTGCCAGCGCTCACCACGCGGAGCTGCAATCGCTCTTTGACCTCACCCGCCGTTTCTGACGGATCGAGCCTGAGCTGATGGAACACCACGGCCTATTCAACCCTTTGAACTAACTACGTAACTACCGGCCTGGTTTAGCTCGCTACCGAACAGCTCAGCCGCCTCCACAAAGACCTTCCACGCACCACCATCGAGGCAACGTTGGATGTCGGCGATCAACTCCACCGATGAGGTGCCCTGGACCTTGCTACCTACCTCACCGAGCACTTCCAATCCGAACGCTTCGCGGGCGGTGCGCATCAGATTGCTTTTCTCCTCAGGAGTCAGTTCGATGACGTTGTCAGACACCTCGATCCATCGGTAGCCGACGGCACGGGCGGCGGCGAAGTAGGCTTGGGCCTGGCCATGGTGGACGGCGTATTCCAGGAACTGGCCGCCAGGGAAAGGGATGAAAGGCATCTTGGTGAGCAATCTCTTGCTGTTTCTGAGCCCGATGTGTCACTCAGCCCCTCCTCGAAAAGATTCATAAGGCCACAAATCCGGTATCAACTCAGCCAGCCCGAGGCGCTTCAGTGTCTCGGGCAGCGGCTTGCCCGTTTCGGTATCCCAGCCCATTTTCTCCCAGTAGTCCCGCTTCATCCAATCAAAATGCTTGGCAATACTCATCCCGGCAGCCCACCCGTCCACTGGCGTTGATTGGTAGCGTGCCGAGGGTGCCTCCAGGTCCGCATCCAGACCATGACGAAAGTTGAAGACACGCAATTGGTTTATGACCCGCCGCCCAATCTCAAGCGCGTCATCCGCAGTGATTTGCCAGCCTGTGACAGCGTTGAAAGCATCCAGCACGCCCTGATGATTGGCTAGACAAAAGCGACAGGCCCCTAAACAGTCCTGAAACTGGCGCCAGCCGCCACTTGCAGCGTTGCAAGCTGAGACCTCCTCGGGCAAGAAGGGATCCGTCATCTTGGGACCGTCTGGCAGGTCGGGGAACGTACTAGGACTGGCCTCGATAGTGCTGGTGTTCGACAGGCATGTGTCCAGCAACTCGGACCACCGAGCTCTGTGGTCATGACCCCGAGGGCTCGCCCCTTTGAGGGTGTAGATGCCAAGGTTAGGCGCTTCACCGCCGGTCCTGGCGGAGGCACGCATTACACCCTCAGCCAGCCAATCACCGCAGCCCTCACGCTTGGCGATCTTGTACAAGAGACGCTCCACGGCCCCTACGTTACCCCAGGTCATGTCCAAGCCGTCCAGGTCATCTCGGCTAAAGAGCCCCCTCTCATAGCACTCCATCACCCACCCCACCAGCCAACCACACTCGTTGACATCCATCCCCAGGCGGTCGGTGAGGTTGGAAAGCATCACGACGGCTCCCAAATCGGTATTGCCGATCTGGGGACCCCAGGCAGCTATGCATTCGTACTCGGGTTCCTCTCCCTCGACGCCAGCGAATGGGCCTTCGGTGACCTTGACCATCTTGACATGCGCCACCCGGCACGCCCAACAGGGATGCTTGCTGATCTCGAAGTGAGTGCGCATATACTCCCCGCTTATCTTCTCATACTGAGGGAAATCATTGCTGGTGTAGTTCTTGATAGGCAGCGCCCCCGAGGCATAGACCCGAGGTATCGAACCACCCGTTCCGAATCTGTAGAGCAGGCCGCCATATGACTTGGAGGCACTCTCGAAGAGCCTATCGTCGGCGTCAGATAGGCGAGGGCTGTCGCTCACTGGAACCCGATGTGAGCCGCGAGCCACAGCGATCGCCTTGAGTTTCTTCGCGCCAAGGACGGCTCCTATGCCATTGTGGGCGGCCGCGTGTCCCTTGTCGCCAAATAGCCCGGCAAAGCGAACCAGACTCTCGCCAGCAGGGCCAATGCTATATACGCTTAATCTGCTCTCGCGAACACCCAGCTCCCCCGCAATAGCTGCTCCGGTTTCCCAAGTGTCCCGCCCCTGCAGGTGCCGGGCGTCGCGCAGTTCAACCTGACCATCGTGAAGGTAAAGGTAGCACCAATCAGGAGCAGTTCCGTGGACAACAATAGCGTCAAAGCCCGAAAACTTGAGGAACGCACCGAAGAAGCCGCTGGCTTGGCTGGTCCCTGCCATGTTGGTCATCGGCCCTTTGAAGGCCACTGAAAATGTGCCTGAACCGCCCACTCTGGTACCTCCTAGGGGGCCAGAGGCCAGGGTCACGCGGTTGTCTGGGTGATCCCATGTTATATCGGGTGGCACTTCGTCGTAGAGAAACTTCGCTCCGAAACCGCTACCACCAACCCACTTGCGGGCAAAGCCTGGCGTCACCTCCAGCTTAGTTATGTCGCTGCTGCCCAAATCCACGCGCAGGATCTGACCGGCGTAGCCGTAGAGTGGTTCTGTCATTTGGATACCTCCTTTCCATGCATAATGCCGGGCGAACGTTCAGGAGGGCCTCTAAGTGCGACACTTGGGATTTTGTTGCCAGATGTTGCGAGTTCTTTCGTGTTTTGCAACAGCATAGAAACTCGATCAGCGGCAAGTTGCCTCCTTGCGTAATATCAATGACGAGAAGAGGGCCAATTAGCGCCGATGTCAAGTGTGGCTTTCGTCTGGATACTTAGCATCTGACTTCCACCCCAGCCAGGGCCTCCAAAGACTTTACCAGGGCTTGCGCACCCTCGTCACCCAGGCCTTGCGCTTCAAGCGTATTGTACAGATGATGCAACAGGCTGGTCGCAGGAAGCGGAAGCGCCAATTCGTCGGCTACTTCAAGGATTAGACGTAGGTCTTTCTGTGCCAGCTTGACCATGAAACCAGGCGCGAAATCTCGTCTTAGAATCTTCGGAGCACGATTCGTCAACTGCCAACTGCCAGCTGCACCTTCGCCTACAGCCTCTAATGCCTTATGTATATCCGCTCCCGCCTTCGCTGCGAAGATCAATCCCTCACAGACAGCCAGTAGGGTTAGCTGGGTGATGATCTGATTGCACAGCTTGACGGTCTGGCCCATGCCGTTGGGGCCCACGTGCGTGACCCGTTTGCCCACGGTCTGGAGCAGGGCGAGAAACTCTTCGAAAACGTCTTTGTCTCCTCCCACCATGATGGACAGTCTTCCCTCGATTGCGCCCACTTCGCCTCCGCTGACCGGCGCATCAAGCACGTGAGCGTCTTCGACTTGGAGACGATGAGCAATCTCACGTGTGACTCGAGGGGAGATAGTGCTCATATCGATTAATGTGAAACCCGATCGGGCACCCTCAAGGACTCCTGCAGGGCCAAGGACTACCTCTTCAACAGCGTGTGAGTCACTGAGCATAGTGATCACAACGTCACACCGCCTTGCCAGTTCTCCGGGAGAATCTGCTCCCTCAGCTCCTGCGTGTAGGAATTTGGCCATCTTGGAACGCGTGCGGTTGTAGACAATGAGTGGATAGCCTGCCTTCAAGATGTTGTTAGCCATTGGCTTGCCCATAGTGCCCAAACCGATAAAGCCTACTCGCCTAGTCATTTGCCATTCCTCCTAAATCTTCCACAAACGGGAATCCCACAAAGCTAAATCCGCGCTGGCGAATCATCCGCCCTGCTCCAATACACTTCGATTCACCAAGTTATCAGGCACTTCTCCGCGCAAGACCTGCAGGACTTGCCGTACGACCATCCTTGAAGCGTTTTTCATAGCCTCCTCAGTGATCGCAGCAATGTGAGGTGTTAAGATGACATCATCGAGGGCCAATAAGCCATGGTCATGGGGAAGAGGTTCAGAGGCAAATACATCCAACCCAGCACCGGCGATTCGCCTCGTCTGGAGTGCCTCAATGAGTGCCGTCTGATCCACGATAGGTCCGCGAGCAGTATTGATAAGAAAGGCCGTGGGCTTCATTAAGGCGATGCGTCTTCCATTCACCAGCTCTCTGGTCTCCTCGGTAAGGGGAGCGTGGATGGTGACTACATCGGATTCGCGCAATAGCGAGTCCAAGTCCACCGGGTTACCGCCAAGGTGCCGTATGTTTTCAGCGGGGGCGTAGGGATCGTAGACCAGCACACGCATGCCAAAACCCTTTGCGATTTTGGCCACACACCGTCCGACCGCGCCCATGCCTACGATACCCAAAATCCTATTCCTCAGTTCGACCCCAGTCAGCCAAGAAGGCAAGAGCTTTCCCGATTTCCAAGCCCCTTTTCGAACGAGCCGATCAGCTTGATGGGTCCGTCGCGCCAGGCTAAGCATCAAAGAGAATGTCATCTCCGCGACAGCCTCCGCATTCGATCCCTGTGTGTTCGTCACATAGATTCCCCTTCTCGTAGCAGATGGCACGTCCACGTGGTCATAGCCCACGCCCCAATTGACAATGGCCTTCAAGCGAGGGGCCGCATCCAATACACCTTCAGTGATCGGTGCGGCTTTGGAAATGATGACATCAACCCTCGAAAGACACTCAAATAGCTCCTCTTGGCTGTATCCGAAGTCCAACGTCACAAGCTCGTTGGTCGCCTCCAGCAAAGCCCGAGCTTCCTGGGTCATACGAGATTGAGGATAGTTGTCCGCTAGGATGATGCAAGCTCGCCCTGTCTTCTCGATCCCCATGAGGATGACTCCCTTTTGCATTACGACGCTTTCAGTGTAGTCATTCCGATAACCCCTGATCGTTACTATACGCTCGCATCAAGTGTATCCATGATGACTCTCCCCAAGTTTCTAAGGGTTGTCTTCCGTATTCTAAGCGGCTGCTGCTCAAAAACAGACAAGTCCTTCAATCCATCGCCCGTAATCAGACAGACAATGGACTTCTCCGTTGCCAGATATCCCATACGGATTAGCTTAATGACTCCGGCGAGTGGGGCAGCCGCGGCTGGCTGAACAAACAGACCCTCTTCTCTCGCCAATCTGCTTTGTGCATCCAATATCTCCACGTCAGAAACGGTAATCATGTGACCACGACCATATCCCCTAAGCTGACGCAAAACGCGGTTCCCGCTTGGCGGATAAGGGTTGGATATAGCATGTGCTACAGTGCAGGGATTCTCAAAGGGACTAATGTGTTCTTTGTGTTCGTCGTAGGCTTTTGCAATCGGAGAGGCGCCTTCGGCCTGTACACCAATGACAAATGGCATCGAACGTAGCACTCCCATCTGCCTGAGCTCTCTTAGACCCTTGAGAACAGCTCCCATGTTGCCCCCAGAGCTTACTGGAAGCACTATGTAGTCGGCCATCGTATCACGAAGAGCCTCGCAAATCTCGTAGACAATTGTCTTCTGGCCTTCTACGCGGTAAGGATCATCACTGTTTGCGAAGTAGATCCCCAGTTTCTGCCCGATGTCTAAGCTGTGGAAGTATAGATCTCCGTAATCTCCGTCTACGGCAATCAAGTGAGGAGCGTAGATGGCAATTGGCCCCAGTTTGTGCGGATTAATCGTGGCTGGAACTAAAATGTAACATTCTAGCCCTGCAAGCGCTGCATAGGCCGCTACTGACGCAGCCATGTTTCCAGTGGAGACGGCACCCACTCGATACAATCCAAGATCAAGAGCGTGTTGCAAGGCCACGATGGTACCCCGATCTTTAAACGACCCTGTTGGATTCCGCCGCTCATCCTTCAGGAACAGCCCTCTCAAACCAAGTGTTTTCTCCAAGCGGAAAGCCTCATTGAGGGAAGTGTTACCCTCTGACAGTGATGGAAAGGTGGTTGTGCCCAGAGTAGGGAGTACCGGCTTATACTTTTGGAGGAGGGGAACGCCGTTTTTGAAAGGTAGCTTTGCTGCCGCCAGGTTCACCTGCACTTCCAATGGCTCATTACAGTGTTGACAGCGCTGGATGAATTCTTGGGGCAGATAGGAGCGCTCACAGTTGGTACACATCAGGCTAGCCATTAACATCCCCTGATCAAAGATTTGGTCTCCAGTTTGATGCCCTTTCACATACGAATCTTTCCATAGACCCTTTTCGAGCGGCGGCTATGTGAGCAACTGGGCAGCGAATAGTGTGAAGATCCCGGCTGCTTCAACCATATTCTGTACCTCTATGTATTCGTTCGGCTGGTGGGCTAGATCGGGTCGGCCCGGTCCGAAGATGATCATGGGGGCTTTGAGAGCCGGCACGAACTTCACTGCGTCGGTAGCATAGCTCACGCCCTTAGCCAGGGGGCGTTCACCAGTCACCTCAGTCACCACGTCACAAAAGCGCTGAACGATTGGCTCTTCCGGTGATGTCTCCACCGGAGCCTCATCATCGATCACTTTGACCGAGGCACTGAAGTCACACAGCCGCCGGCCCAGGTCAGCGATGAGATCCTCCACCTGGCGTAGGATGGCGCAGTGATCTTGGCCTGGCACAGTGCGCATGTCTATAGTCGCGACACACCGGTCTGGCACCACATTGATCTTCACCCCGCCAGAGATGGTGTTAATGCCACGCGTAAATCCGCCCAATAGGGGATGTTCCTCATACGGCACGGCTAATTGGCCTAACCCGGTCAAGAATGCCATCATCATCATAATGGCGTTCTGGCCCAGGTGCGGCATAGAGCCATGGGCAGTCTTGCCGTGCGTGGTGATCTCTAACCAAAGGAGGCCCCTCTCAGCCACACAGATCTCATTATCGGTCGGCTCGGCGATGACCACTGCTTGTACAGGCGCCAAGTCCGGACGAGCTGCCAGCTCCTTGGCGCCCAGCTTTTCGGCCTCTTCGTCAGCAGTGAAGGCAAAGATGAGGTCACCTTTTAAGGAAACACCAGCCGCCGCCAACGCTTTGGCCGCCGCTAGCAGGGCCGCGTCGCCGCCCTTCATATCTGAGGCACCGCGCCCCCAGAGCTTGCCATCGACCACCTGGCCCCCAAAGGGGTCGTATTGCCACTCCTCAGCCCCGACAGGCACAACATCTAAATGGCCACTATACAGGAGAGCCGGCACCTCGCCACTACCCTTCAGCCGAGCCATCACACTGGCCCGAGTGGGGGTGTGAGGCACTATCTCGACGGTGAGACCGGCCGCGCGAAGAATGCCGCCTATGTAGTCGGCGATGTCCCGCTCATTGCCGGGAGGGTTGACACTCCTAAAACGCACCAGCTCGCGGCACCAGTCCACGACTTCAGCTATCTCTATGTAGCTTAGTAGATTCTCATAACCTATTTGTTCTATCTCTTGTGCCTCCTTGTAAAGCAGATGAGGTCGGACGACTCGACATTCAAGGAGCCCAATGGCCTCAAGGGCTGATTTGTTGGCCCTTGCCCCTGATTTATTTGCTTTAGAGTTATGGCCCAGGCCGCGAATGTCATTCTCTCATCACTGTTAGTACGTTCCATACTTCAACACCAGCTCGATCACCCTCCTATACTGCTCGAGGCTCACATTGTTAGGCACGGAGTGATCGCTGTGGTAGATGTATCCTCCTCCCTCCTTGGCGACCTGTAACTTGGTCCTGATCTCCTCCTCGATGACTTTGGGATCATCGGCGGCCATGGCTCGCACATCAATTCCCCCCATCAAGGCGAGCTTATCACCGTATTGCTTCTTCAACTTGATAAGATCCATCCCCGCCTTTACCTCCAAAGGCTCTAGGCAGTTCAGACCCTCCTCAATGAAGTAAGGAATGAGATCCGAGACCCGACCATCGCTATGCAGTATCACGGGGATTCCCTTGCTGCGGAAGTAGGAGAAAATTCTGGCAAACACGGGATGAAGCTGTTGCTTGAAGTGACGTGGAGAGAAGAATAGACCGTTGCGATACCCAAGGTCGCAGGAGAAGTGGGCCGCATCGAACTGAAATCCTCCCTCGACCATGATGTCATACATTGCGATTACCAGATCGGCGTTGGTATTATACATGTCGATGACCCACTCGGGATCGGTGGCAACGGCGATGAGAAGTTCCTCAGTGCCTATGTAGGACTGATGGATATGGCCGAAGCCTATCGGCGCAACATAGGCAATGAATTTGCCGGCTTCGCGAGCCTCCTGGTATCCTGGCAGACCCAGACGCCATTCGCTCCGTCCTGTGACCTGTATCGACTCCGTCACATCGTCAAAAGCGGTCCGTCTAAGCCATTGCCCCATCCAATCCACCCGCTCTTTTCCAGGGGTGAGTCGCCCTTTAAGCTTCTCCCAATCCTGCCGGGTCTTGCAGGGAAACTCAAGAAACTCCGGGACGCTGGCACGGTCCTTGCGGTTGCGGGCCACACCACCGTAAGGCGTGGTCTCAATGACATAGCGCTCATCCTCCCTGAGAACACGCACCGGAAACCGCGGGGAAACGTCAGGCCCAAATTTGACCATCTCATAATCGAAGTACTCGCTGGTGGAAATGTGAGTCGGCATACCTTCCTGATGCCAGCGCTCGATGGTAGACGGCCAAATCCTATCCTGGACGGGCACCCGATCTGGTTTCTCGAAACTAAGAGCGTGCTTAACTCTTTCCCTCGAATTCATCGTGTGGCCTCCTGATCCACATTGTCCTCAGGTCGGTCTAGTATCTTTTTGCGCCATCCCATCTACACCTGTCTGTTCTTCTCCAGGTGTGCTTCGACGAGCTTCTGTCCCAGCACTAGATGAGCAAAGGGAGGCCTTACAGCGATACAGTACTCCCCTGACCTGCCTCCCATAACGACACACTTATCCAGAACCGATCATGCTCGCCGCTCAAGCTTTATTGGGCAAAGTATGGGTACCCCTACCTCCTCCTCTCCCATTCTTGGGACTAGAGAGGCCAGTTACAGGCAGCGAGCTAACTGAAGTCATCGCCAACTCTTGCTATCCGCTCTGGGATGATGACCTCAACCGTTGGAAGCAGTCTGTGTATTCTCTCCTTCTCGACAGAATAGCCCAGGTTACATAGAAAACTCCCTGGTTCAAAATGGTCACCATGCATGAGGACAAGTTTTGAAAACTCCACATTCTCATGGAATTGGAGCAACACTTTATCGTCTGGATGTGGCCAGAGGAATATGGCATCCACACGCTTACCCTTCAAACCAGGAGGTGCCCGATGACAGTCACCGCTATAGAATAGACGTGAAATACCTGCCTCAACTATCAGTGAGAACTTGTTAGGCCGTCCCTGTGTATCAAGAGACGGGTCATATCCTGTCAGAGGGGTGAGTTCAACGTCATTTATCCTTATTTCAACGCCGTCTTCAATGTGAACCAAGTACTTGTCCGATACGCCAACGCATCGCAAGGACCCCAACACATCCTCAGGCGCCAGAATACGAGCTTTGGTTCTCTCATGAATGTACTGTATGGCTGGTGGATCGTAGTGGTCACCATGTATATGGGACACAAAGATGGCATCACATCGAGTGATCTCCTCCAGAGCGATCAGTGGTGGACTAAGATAAAACTCGTAGTGTCCTTTCCACATAAAGCCTTTTGCAAATAGCGGGTCCGTTAAGACAATCGTACCTTGGGGGGAACGGAATAGGAAAGACACGTGTGAGAGATGGCCGACAGAAAACTCGCCTATCTTCATAGCGCGACCTCCTGTGAGAGGCCCTGCAACCGACTCCGGACTAACCGTTTGTGAATCCTTGCCTCATGCTAAGTCCCTATCTCTATTCAGTTATCCTGAACGACCTGCGGCCCCCTCACCAGGTTGCTCCTCAGCTTTCCACCCGCCAGCGGCCCATCTTCCTGCTCGGACATTTCGCCTCGCTTACTGCACACTCTCTCACGCCTGAAGCAGTCAGCACAGCTCACTTCAGGGCACCAGCAGTGAGTCCCTTAACCAGTTGTCTTTGAATAAATGTAAACAAGATGGCGACCGGCACGGTAGCCACCACAACCCCCGCGCTCAAAGCGCCCCAATGCGTTTCGTGCTCATCAGCAAGAAACATGGATAGGCCGACAGGTAGGGTCCGCACATCAGGGCTCGTCGTAAACATCATGGCCAAGAGATATTCGTTCCAGGACCAGATGAAAATGAATATGGCCGCGGCCGCTACACCTGGGGCTGCCAAGGGCAGCAGGACTCGCACGAAAGCACCCACTCGGGTGCAACCATCAACCATGGCTGCGTCTTCCAGTTCGGCGGGTAATGCCTGGAAGTAACTGATCAACATCCACATGGCAAAGGGTAGGTTATAAGTCGAGTAGGCCAGCATCAACCCCCAGTAAGTATTCAACAAACCTAAATTGCGAATGAGCATGAAGAGAGGGATAAGAACCAGTATTGTGGGAAAGAGATATGTGATCAGGAAGGACAGTCTAAACACGTTCCTCCCCCTGAATCGGAAGCGAGCCAGCGAATAAGCTGCACCAACAGCAACGGAAAGGCAAAGGACAGTGGTAAGCCCGCCCACGATCATACTGTTCAAGAAGAACTTCCTGAAACTCAGAGTGCGGGCCAGGAGTATGTAGTTTTCCAGGGTGAATTCCTGCGGCCAATACTTAACCGGCGTGCTTAACATGCCCAACTCTGGCCGCACGGAACTCACAACGATCCAGTAAAAAGGAAACAGGAATATGATCCCCAACAAGGCCAACGGAAAGTAGAGCGAAACGATACGCTTGGCTAAAGTTAACAGACGTTTTCGGTTGAAGACTTTGCGGCTCATAGCATTTCCTCCACTCGGCTTAGATACCTCATATACAAGAGAATAAACACTCCGACCATCAGCCCCAGAAGGATGGCCAGTGCACTGGGATATCCCACATCCATCCGGCTGCGAAAGATCTTAAGCGTATAGACGGCCAGGGTCGTGGAATGGGTACCAGGGCCCCCTCCGGTCAACAACCAGATGTGAGTCACGTAGTTAGCCACCCAGATCGTCCGTAACATCAGGGTGATAACGATCGTTGGGGTGATCAGAGGCAGGGTGATTTTTCTAAGCTTCGCCCAACTCCCCGCGCCGTCTACCTCAGCGGCTTCGTATAGCTCAATAGGAATGGCTTGCAAGGCAGCCAATAACGTCACGGTGAAGAACGGAACACCCTTCCAAATAGCGGGCAGCGTAGCAGCAACCAGCGCCGTACGGGGTTGCGAAAGCCAGGGAATATATTCGCTTGTCAAATGAAGCCGGTAACACAGAATGTCATTGATCACCCCAAACCTAGCGTTGAGCATCCAGGACCACATAAGGACAGCGGCCACGCTAGGCACAACCCACGGGAAGAGGAACAGGGTCCGTACAATACCTCGCCCCTTGAACTCCTGATTGAGCAGGAGGGCCAGAACAAATCCAAAAGAAAACTGGAAGAAAATCGTTATCCCTACGTACGCACCAGTGCGCTTCAAGGATCCCCAGAACTCTTCGTCCTTGAAAGCTTTTAGGTAGTTGCCCAACCCGATGAACCGCGTGTCCAGAGGCCGCATCAACTGGTTGAAGTGGAAGCTTGTATAGATTTGTCTGGCTACCGGGTAGAGAATGATCAAGCATAACAGGGCCAGGGCTGGAAGGAGAAGAATGTATGGCAAGGCTTTGGCCTGGATCCGATACCTTCTCTGTTGCCACCAGCGCACGATACGGCTGATACCTCGTACTTGACTAGCGTTCATTTGCCCCTACCTATACAGGTTTTCCCATCTGCTTCTGCCGCTGAAATCACTCCACAAATCAGAGGACACTGAGAATGGGGCATCCGCCCACGGGCGGATGCCCCGCGGTACTTGCTAGGCGGTTTGCTCAAAGTGTTTGTGGATGTTCTCGATGAACTGCTCCGTTGTGATCTCGCCCAGCAGTGCTTTTTGGAAATTCTCCGGCCACACTCGCTCGGCATACTCGGCGAAGCCCGGATGCCAGATCGCACCCCTTCCCCAGTCTGGCACTTGGTCCAGCGACGCCCTCCAGAAAGAGTCCTGGCGGTAGAACGGATCTTCCAGTAACGACTTGAGCGTTGGCACCAGTGGGTTCTTGGGGTTCTGGGTCCACGTCTTGACCTGTTCCGGCTCG
This sequence comes from uncultured Anaerolineae bacterium, assembly GCA_964390805.1. GTDB lineage: Bacteria > Chloroflexota > Anaerolineae > VGOG01 > VGOG01 > CAYMKL01. The sequence continues at coordinate 93,927 of CAYMKL010000002.1, forward strand.
GTGTTCCAGAGTACGAACTCCGCCGCTGCATCCGGGTTCTTTGACTGCCTCAGTGCCGCAAGTCCGCTACCAAACACCAGGGTATATTTGCGCACCTTGCCCTTGGGGACGGGGCACGCCGCTGCCAGATCACCCATCTTCTCCTTGACCGCCCCCGCTGTGTTGATGCCGTGGTTGAACATAGCAGCCTTGCCCTCGCCGAAGTAGGCAAGCATTTGAGCGTAGCTGTCGGTCACAGCCGTCGGCGGGCACACCTTGTGCTTGCGATAGAGGTCCATGTACCAGGCTGTGGCCTCCACGGCGTCGGGGTGATCCTTGAAGATGAGGTTCCCCTCCTCGTCGAAGAGTGTTACGCCGTCGCCCCCGATGTAGCTTTCAAAGTTACAGTGCCCCATTCGCGCGCCGCGCATGCTGTACCCGTAGCGGTCAGGCGGATCGTTCAGTTTCAGGCAGGCATCCAGGAACTCATCGTGGGTCTTGGGACCTTCAGGGTAGCCGATCTCTGCCAGCCAGTCGGTGCGGTAGTACAGATAGCGGCAGCCCATACCGTGGCCGAGCATCAGAATCTCACCATCCACAGGGTCTCGGTAGCTGGGCCAAGCCTTCTCCGCAATGTCGTCCTTGTAAGGCCATTGGTCTACCCAGTCGTTGAGCGGAAGGAACACCCCCATCGTCTTCATTTCGCCCATCCAGTTGAGGGAGGATCTATGCACATCCGGACCCTCGCCGGCCACAACCGACGTGATCAACTTGTCGTGGGCTCCCTTCCAAGGAGTCTCGTCGTACTCGATCTTAATCAATGGGTGGCTGCTCTCGAACCTCTCGATCAGTTCCCTGATCATCGGGTCATCGGGAACGTGCCACCACTGCCACCACTTGATCGTCACTGGCTTGGCCACATGTGGCGCTTCCGTAGGAGTCACAACCTTCTCTACAACCTTGGTGACCTCCTTCTCTACGACTCTGGTGACCTCTCTGACCTCTGGCGTTGACGGCGCACAACCAGCCAGGATGGCTGCGCCTGCGGCTGCGCCAACCCCTTTCATGAATTGCCTACGGGTAAGCTTCTCTCCCCTCGACTTTTCGCTAGACATGACTTTACCTCCTTCTTTTGCACTGATAGTTAGATAGACATCCTAAGTCTTCTTAAGCCTTCTTAGTTAATACACCCACCTCCTTTCCCCCTCGCGATCTTAAAGCTCTCCTCGTCACGATTTCTCCCAGCAGACTGGCCTGTCGGTAGAGGCTACGACCGGATTCCGCAAGACGCCGATGCCCTCGATTTCCACCTCTACTACATCTCCCGCTTTCACATCTGGTAGGGCGGTAGGATTAGCTAGCAAGATCGCATCACCTGGGACCAAGGTCATGACACACGATATAAAAGACACCACTTCCTCAACCTTCCACACCATCTTCGACGTCCGCGATGACGAGACCACCTGCCCGTTTACACGGGCACCTAGGGCTAGATCGTTCCCATCAATGTCTGTGGCAATCACCGGACCAAGGGGACAAAACGAGTCAAAGATCTTAGAGCGCCCAGCCATCAGTCGCTCCTTGCGCATCAAGTCCTTCGCAGTGACGTCGTTGGCACAGGTATAACCGAAGACATATTCAAGTGCCCTGTCCACAGGCACATTCTTCGCCTTCCTACCAATCACAACCGCTAGCTCCGACTCCGGAACCACCCACTCCGACATCCAGGGATAGATAATCGGGTCCCCATCCCCGATCAGCGAGGTCATCGGCTTGATGAAGATCTGCGGTTCCTGATCGGGAAACTCTCTCTCTGGGCGTCGGTAATTTGGGCCAATGCCCAGAACCTTTTCCGGTTCACACGGCACCAAAGCCTTCAACTCATCAAATCGGCCGATGGCCCCCTGTTTCTCCCATTCCCCAAATATGGAGCCCTTCACCGCATAGACAATGCCCTCTTCTACTACACCGTAAGCTGCATTGCCCTTGTGCTCAAAACGTCCAAATTTCATGCTTATACACTCCTCTCTACTTATAGTTTAGGTTCTCCCACGAGGTTACAACCCCAGCTCCAGTCCCAGGTCATTAGCTGCCTGCTCTAGCTCTCGATAGACCGAAACGTGGATCGGTATCCCCTCCTTCAGCCGTTTCTCCTTCTCTAGAAACTCGATCTCTCCTGGGGCGTAGATGCGATCGAATCCTGGAGCCAGTCTTGCACTCTTAACTTGGCGGACCAAAGTGTCTGTCCTTTCTTTGAATTCATCCACCGGTATGAATTGTCCGATGTCGATGACCAGGAAGAAATGGCATGTTCCCGCGGGTTCTGAAGGGCCCCTTCTCAAGGAGAAACCTTTACCGAAGCGCCCTCCGCTCAAGACACCTGCCAGGGCAGCCATAACAACAGCGAGGCAATAGCCTTTAACCCCCCCAAGGGGTGAATAAAGCTTGGATCGCAGTACTGCATTGGGATCATCCGTAGGATGGCCATGCTCATCAAGGCCCCACTCTAAAGGGATCTTCTCGCCCCGGCGAGCAGCCATAATGATCTTGCCCCCCGCCGCCGCGCTATGGGCCATGTCCAGAACAATAGGCCATTCCTCATTGGCTGGGATTGCGAAGGCTTGCGGGTTATTACCCGTGACTGGCTCCATTCCGCCCCATGGCGGTATGCACCGTCCGCCGCTCATCAGAGTCCAACCGATCATATCTCGTGGCAATGCCATCATGGCGTAGTACGCTAGCATACCGTTGTGGTTGCTGTTACGAACCACCACAACCCCCGCGCCATAGGAGCTTGCCTTTTCTAAGGCCACATTCATTGCCTTCACAGAAACGATATGCCCCATCCCTGCGTCCCCGTCCAGCACAGCCACTGCAGGTCCCTCTTGGACTGTTACGATATTGGGCTGCGGGTTAAATCCACCCTTTTGGAGACGTTCGATGTAATTCTGCAGGAGCTGCACGCCGTGAGTCTCGACACCCCTCAGGTCAGCCTCGATCAGAACGTCTGCTCCAATGACAGCGTCATTGCGCGGGATTCCCACCTGCTGTAGCACTTCTTCTGTGAATTTCCTCAGTCGCGCTGGATCAACAACGATCTCCTCGCTCATTGATTAACCTCCCTTTTCCGGTGTGTCTTATGTGAACAAATGCACTGTGGGAATTGGGGAAATGAAGACCGAGTCATTTATTCAAACTTGTGATCGTCTTCAGATAATTTATGTTCCTTCTCCCAGCCTCCTCGATGTGCTCCACCATCATCTTCTCTGCTTTCCTCACTTCGCCCGACGAGAGCGCCTCGAGCAATTCCACGTGTTCCATGGCGTTATCAACCAGATCCTCGTACACTTGGGTGTTCAGGGCCAGGAACATGCGAATGGGACCGATCATGTTGGATAGTATCTCCTGCAACCGCCTGTGTCCTGAGAGGCTCCAAATCAGCTCATGAAACTCCAGATCCAGTTCCAAGACTCGCTCCGCATCCCGGCGACGAGCAGCCTCTTCCATCCGCTCCACAATATGCGACAGTTTGGGCAGATCGTCTTTCGTTATACGTTCAGCCACGAGGCGCATCGCCAAACCCTCCAATACGCTCCTAACCGTATATATCTCACGAAGGTCGTCCTCGGAGACCTTTGCGACAAAGGTCCCTTCGGTCGGCTCCAGGACGACCAACCCCTCTGGCTCCAGGATGCGAAAGGCTTCACGCACTGGTGCACGGCTCACACCAAGCTGGGCCGCTAAGTGTGCCTCGACAAGTCGAGTGCCTGGCTTGAGACTCCCGGAGAGTATGCTCTTGCGAAGAGCCGCTACCACCTTCTCCGTTATAGATTCTTTCTCCACCTTTTCCCAGGAAACATCAAGCACCTGACTCACCTCCTCAATAATCAGGTCATACGGGCTTAATGAAATGCTGCTGTCGATTGCTAGTCCGAGCCATGCTCTGACCCAACGAGTATCACCACCAAATCAGCAACGTTTGTTCCAATGGGGCCGGTGAGAACGGCGTCCCCAATGTCCTCTAAAAGCGGGGTAACATTATGAGCTTTTAGTTGGCTAAAGACGTTGTACCCCAATTTCTCAGCCCGGGAGAGAGTAGAACCATCAACCAACGCGCCTGCAAACTCCGTCGGACCATCAAAGCCATCTGTATCAATAGATGCCAGCACAACTTGTGGCATCCCCTCAATCTTCATGGCTGCCCCCAATGCCAGCTCCTGGCTGGGCCCTCCAGCTCCATCTGCGTCGAGCACTGTGACCGTGGCCTCCCCGCCGGCGATCACCGCGCAGGGAGGAGTGATTGGCCTGCCGTTCGCCACGATCTCTCTTGCGATCGTGCCCAGGAAGATGCCCACCTCCTGGCTTTCCCCTTCCAATGAAGTGGTCAGAACAAGGGGCTTGAACCCCAGCTCTTGGGCCTTTGCGCTGGCCGCTTCGCAGGCTGTCGCATTGGGTATGAGCAAGCAGGTATGCACCAGCCCCGCAGCTAGTGCTTTCGGTGTCTCTGCCTGGCTCTCTTTGCACAAATGCTCCCGCACGGAAGTTGCCACTTTGTCCCAGAGGTCAAATCTCTTCAGTACGTCAATCGCATCCGAAACACAGGAAGTGTCAGCGACGGTGGGACCAGTAATGTAGTCCAATGGGTCACCGATGACGTCCGACACCGTCAGGTTGACCAACTCTGCAGGCAAAATCGCCTGTGCCAGGAGCCCGCCTTTGATCCTCGACAGATGCTTGCGAACGGCGTTTATTGCCAGAATGTCTGCGCCAGAGGCGAGGAGAAGTTGGTGAACCTCTCTCTTCTCCTCCAGGCTGATCCCCTCCGCAGGTAGGCACAACAGAGCCGAGCTTCCACCGGTGATGGCGGCGAAGACGAGGTCGCCAGCCTTGGCCGCTTGGGCGCAGGCCATCACCTCACACGCCGCTTGATAGCTCCTTTCATCGGGGATTGGATGTCCCGCTTCCAGTACACGAATACGTTTTAAATGATCTGATGGGCGTTGGTTTACTACGATCACACCTCTCTCTATCCGTGGCCCCAGGATCTCTTCAAGAGCCTGGCCTATTCTAAACGTGGCCTTCCCGGCGCCCAGCACGAAGATGTTTCCTGGCTGAGACAAATCATAGCGTAGATCACCGATGGATAGGACCTCATCTTCGAGGTGTATGAGCTCTCTGACCACGTGATATGGGTCGGCAGCCGCGAGGGCGTGCTCCAAGATGTCAATGGCTGCCCTGCGCAACTCGCAAGTACTATGGTTCAGCAACTGTGCCTGATTACGTATAAGAAACATCGAACACCTTTCTCACCTCAGCTAGGCAAACACCACATGAAGTAGAGTACTATCGGCCCACTGGCTGCCGAAAGTCTTGACCTGCATACCTTCCCTGGCTTGCCAATTCCTCCTCGATCTGCAAGAGCCGGTTGTACTTGCTGGTCCGTTCCCCGCGCACGGGGGCGCCCGTCTTGATCTGACCGGCGTTCAGCCCGACAGTTAGGTCGGCAATGATGGGATCCTCTGTCTCTCCGGAACGCTCCGAGACCTGCACCCCATATCCATTCCTAAAGGCCAGGGCCGCGGCATCCAACGCCTCTGTCAGTGTTCCTATCTGGTTTACTTTCCACAGCAGCGCGTTTGCTGCTCCTGCTTCCAGGCCCCTGCGAAGTCGCTCTGGATTGGTTACGAATAAGTCGTCGCCTACGATCTGTATGCCGAGCGCAGTCGTTACCTTGGCAAATCCCTCCCAATCATCTTCGTGGAGCGGATCCTCGATGGAAACGATAGGGTAGCTGGATAGCAACTCCTTGTATTGACCAATCAGCTCCTCGCGTGTCAGTTGCTCTCCAGCCAGGTGATATCTATCGGTCTCCGTGCTATAGAAGTGGCTGGCTGCGCAGTCGAGGCCGTACACGATTTCTTGCTCGTATCCAGCCCGTTCCACAGCCATAGCCAAATAGTCGAGGGGCTCGCGCAACCCCTTCATAGGTGGCACAAATCCCCCCTCATCGCCTATGTTCACCGCCATCTTGCCGTACTTATCGACGATGAGCTCTTTCAGCTCCAGGTTGACCTCCGTTGCGATTTGAAGGGCGTGAGAGAAACTTTCTGCCCCCACAGGCATAATGATGAATTCCTGGATTTCAAGCTCGTTCGAGGCGTGCTTGCCACCGTTGATCAGGTTGAAAAGCGGGACCGGCAAGATGTGAGAGTTGGCATCAATGTAGCGATACAGAGGAATGCCCAACGTCATAGCAGCAGCGCGTGCGATGGCCAAGGAAACCCCTACGATTGCGTTGGCACCCAATTTAGACTTGTTGCTTGATCCATCCAACTCCTGGGCCATCAGCTCGTCGAGTTCGCGCTGCCGTGTCACATCCCTCCCGACCAGGGCGGGGCCGATGATTTCGTTCACATTGGACACGGCCTTTCTTACTCCCAGGCCGCGGTACCGTGCACCCCCATCCCGCAACTCCACGGCTTCGTGCTTGCCCGTGGACAGGCCAGAGGGCACATCTGCTCGCCCAACAGTACCGTCCTCAAGAACGACGTCCACCTGCACCGTGGGATATCCCCGACAATCAATGATTTCTCGTGCCTTGACGCCTTTGATCAGAAATCTCTTCATAAATCCAATTTCCTCTCGTCAAATTTGTGCTCGTTTTTGGCCAGACGCCTTGAGCGATACTACGAATAGGGTGAGACTTGTTTGAACTGCAAGCCGAATTGATCTACCATCTCCTGCTTGACTTCGCGGTATAGCTCTACGAATTCCTTGCCAGGCATTCCAGTCTCCACTTCAAAGCAGTCCTGATACCGTTGACCTTTCGGCGGATCGCGCAATCTGTCCTCGTACTTCTCCAGCAGAGCTTTGACGATTTCATTCGCCTCCTTACGGCTCATGCCAGCCACGGCGTGGGCGACTTCGCTGGCAAACTGGGGCTCCATTGGACTGGTGTGGTCCACCAGTGTGCCTTTAGCCGATCCGCCTACCTCAATTGATCCGCCAGACACCACGGCCCCGATGACCCAAGCAGCAAACTCATAGAGAACCATCTTCGTCATCGGGCCGGCCCCAGCATATCCGATATTGACTACAGGCAAAGGACTGTTGCGGCTGGCAGCCTGGTTGGCCAGACTGCGTGCCCAGATCGTGTCCCGAGTAGACGTGGTGCGTAGATCAAAATGAGTCGGAAAGGGATGTTGCACAGCACCGCGCAGGATGAGCAAATCTACCAGATTATAGGCCGCGGTGACCAGCGCCGTACCTGTCGGCCCGCCCGAGAGTCCACCCAGGACGACTCCGTTCTCCGCAAAGATCAAGCTACCGTTAGCCAGAGAATAAGCTACTTTGTTCATAGAGTCGAAGTCTACCTTCATCTCGTGAATAGATCCAATTTCAAGGGCATCGGTCGGTCGGATTCCAAACCGATGCCCTGCGATATGAGCAGCTGCCCGCACCGCCGTTGCGACTGCGTTGACGATAGGCATCCCCGGACGCCCTGCTCGTCGCAGGGCTTCACGAGTCAAGACCATCGCACGGATCGCACCCTCTATCTCCAATGGACTGCCAGCTACGATTAACTGCCCGTCAGCTTTGGCCAATGAAGGAGCAGTGATCGAATCTCCCAGGGGGTTTTCAGCATAGGCTCTCACCAGGCCCAAGATATACTGCTCGGCGGATACCGGCCCGCCGCCCGCTCCCACAGAACACCAAGGTGGAGTCTCGTCTTCGGGCACCCGCCTGGGCATTGCCTTTGCATCCTTGCCCTCACCGAATATGACCCCGTGAGGCCCGGCCTCCAGAGCTGCATCCATCTCAGCACGGGTGAAGATAAGGCGTCTTTCTGTATCAGGGCAGTAGACCCCCGTCTCGCACAGAAGATCCAACCCTGCCTCCCAGACTCTATCCGCGAGGTCATCATCCGCAGGTATAGGATTCTGTGGATCGTAATGGATCTCGTATTCCTCAACAAATCGCCTCACGGCTGGCACAAAGATCTTGAGATCAAAGTCACGTTCAGAACATATAGGCCCAGTGAGAGCTCTTTCTACTACCGTGGAGAAACTTATCATTTGCTGTCCCTACCTCTCTTCTGGTCCAGGGCCTCCAGAGCCAGAGCCACGCCGTCCGCCGCCGTCTCGCCATATCCATCGGCGCCGATCTCGTCAGCCCACTCTTGGGTAGTGGCGCCTCCCCCGATAAGAACGTGGTACTTGTCTCGCACCCCTCGCGCCTCGAGATGCTCGATAACGCTCTTCTGTTGCGGCATCGTCGTGGTCATCAGGGCAGAAACCGCAATGACATCGGCTCCGACCGCTTCCGCTTTGGTTGCGAAAGCCGAAGCAGGCACGTCAATACCCAGGTCTAGTACCTCGAACCCGGAGGTCTTTAGCATAGTGGCCAGAATGTTCTTGCCCAAAGAATGAACGTCACCTTTGACCGTACCGATCACTACCTGCCCAACTGAGCGGTGTTCGCCTACATTGGCCGAGATTTTCGGTTCGAGAATCTGCATTGCTTGCTCCCAGGCTTCAGCGGCCATCATCATCTCGGGCAAGTAGATCTCATATCTCCTGAACCTCTCACCGATCTCCCTCATAGCTGGGGTAAGGCCGTTCTCGATGATGTCGAGTGGGTCCACACTCCGTTGGAGTGCGTCTTTGATCGCTACTAGCAACTCTTCCGTCTCGGCAGCAATCATCGCCGTTTGTAATCGTTCGTAGATGAGCCCGCCTGTCATTTATTCCTCCATGTATCCACGATAACGCATTACAAGTAGACAGCCGACGGTCGACCGTCGGCTGCATTATACACTAAAGATAGCGGTTTGTCAAATCACTATCCAGCTACATGGCCTATGACCACCGCGGGCACTGACCGCGGGCAATGACTACGGCTACTCCATCGTGATGCATCCCGTCTTCAATCGCGCCTCGAATGTCCTCGCCGTGGTCCAGGTCAACCACGCGCACCATACTGGCACCGGCCTCCCGGGCCAGGGCTGCCAGATCCACCGCGCGCTGCGGCCTTCCACGAGCATCCCCTCGGCTGGCCGGGTGGGGCTGCCCACCTGAGAGCGCGGTCGTGCCGTTATCGAGGATCAGCACCAACATCTTCACGCCCACCCGCGTCGCGTCCACCAGCCCGGCGAAGCCGGAGTGGAGGAAGCTCGAGTCGCCGCACAGTGCGACGACTCGCTTTCCCGGGTCCTGCTTCGACAAGCCGAGGGCTATTCCGGCCGCCATCCCAATACTCGAGCCCAGGCTGTTCTTGACATCCAACAGTTCATAGGGCGGCAACTGGGCGCGAACCATGCAGCCCGGATCACCGGTGATGATGACTTCGTCGCGTTCCCCCAATTGAGCGATGACCGCGGTGAGGGTGTCAAAGGTGGGGATGTAGGGACAGCCATCGCAGAGAGGCTCTCGACTGGGCCGGGGCCGGCTGGTCTCTCCCTCTGTTGGTAGGGCCAAGTGGGGCAGGAAACGGTTCAGCGCGGCCGCGATGTGGGGGGCAAATAGCTCGCCAGCTCGGGGGACGTGGCCAGTATCGCGGCCATAGATGGGCAAGGTCAGTCTCGCCCCTTGCGCGGCCGCCTGCACGGTCCTTTCGACCAAGGGGGCCGTTTCCTCCAGCACAAGGGCCGACTCCACTATCCGCAGAAAGGACCTCACCTGCTCCACCGGGAACGGGTGGAAGGTCCCCAATCGCAATATCCGTAACTCAGGTGGGACGGCACCGCTCAGCAGATCCGCGAGCTTCTGGTAGGCGAACCCGGCGGCGATCACCCCTTTTGCGCCCTCCCCTTCTACCCCGTTGAGCGGCGAGTCCTCAAAGCTGGCCTGGACTGCGTCCAGCCGCTGGCCCAGGCGCAGATGGTAGGGTACAACGTTGACCGGTAGAACCACCCAGCGCATGAATTCATGCTGAAAGGGAGGCGGCGCAAGGTTTCGGAGCTTCTTGTCTGGGCCGGGCACTTCCGAAACCTGGATCTTCCCTTCGGCAAGCGAGAGCGCGCGGGTGATGCGCAAGAGGATTGGCAGGCCCGTCTCCTCCGACAGTTGGAATGCCTGGCGCATTGCCGCCCTCGCATTGGAGACCGAGGTAGGTTCGAGCAGGGGGACCTCCGCCGCCAGTGCCAGGTGCCGGCTGTCCTGCTCGTTTTGCGAATCCCAACCGCCGGGGTCATCGCCGACGAGGAGGACCAAACCGGCATTGCAGCCGGAGAGGTTGAAAGCCATGAGCGGGTCGAGCGCGATGTTGAGCCCCACGCCTTTCACGCACAGGAGTGAGCGCGTCCCGGCCAAGGAAGCGCCGAAGGCCATCTCAATGGCGACTTTTTCGTTGCTGGTCCACTCGACCTGCACTTCGTCGGGCGAGGTCAGTTGGAGGATGGCGTTGACAACGCCTGTAGCTGGCGCACCTGGGTAGCCGGTCACCAGCGAAACGCCGGCCTGGATAGCGCCGTGGGCCAGCGCATAGGCTCCAGAAACAAGTTCGTTCATCTCTATCTCCTGATCCGCGCCCTACGGAGAGTCGTATGGTCACCTCTCGTGAAACGCAAATCTATACCGAGTAATGCACCTTCGGGATATTAGGTAAGGGCCTCTGAGCCCGATAACCCGTACATTGTCCTTTGGCTTTGGTGCCTGATGCTAACCGCACAGGTTGCATTCTTGGCGATTCTTAGTTCAATTCGAGGACCAGAACCTGCTCCTTTCCCCCCTGCTCCTCGAATTCAGCCGGTGTGAGGTAGCCCGACGAAGATATGGATACGTTTGTGCGTGTATACGCCTTCGAGAAAGCGACCCAGTTGACGGTAGGCATCATTGTAGTCGATATACTCTGACAAGTCAACTTCCTCTTCCTTGACTACAGATAGGTGCATGTCAGTTTTGGGGCAGCACGCTTTGACAATCTCAATGCACCTTTCAGGGAAATGCATTCTTGACAAACCTGCTCATTTCTGGTATAATATAAGCGTGCTTAGGAAGCTGATCTCGCTCGCTCTTGGCGAGAAGATCTAACAACTGAGATAAGGAGGCAAATGGTCTAAAGCTAAAGGGGAATCGTAAAAAGTGATAGATCTTTTGCCTCCGCCGGTGTCAAGGCATCGGCTTTTTGTCATCCAATGGATTTGACAAATTATCAGAGGCGTGTTATAATTCTGTTTGCTTGGATGGAAGCACTTTAACAACTGAAGAGTGGTAAGAAGGATGTGCGGAAATTTTGGGTTCCAAAAGTCAACTCTTTATGGAGGGTTTGATCCTGGCTCAGGATGAACGCTGGCGGCGTGCCTAACACATGCAAGTCGAACGGACTGGCAGATAGCAGATGGCGGCTGGTAGATAGCTTGCTATTTACCACAAGCTATCAGCCATCAGCCGGTTAGTGGCGAACGGGTGAGTAACACGTAGGTGACCTGCCCCGAAGAGGGGGATAACCGCTGGAAACGGCGGCTAATACCCCATGTGGTCATGAGGGTTAGAGGCCTCATGATTAAAGCTCCGGCGCTTCGGGAGGGGCCTGCGGCCTATCAGCTAGTTGGTGGGGTAATGGCCCACCAAGGCAATGACGGGTAGCTGGTCTGAGAGGACGATCAGCCACACGGGCACTGAGACACGGGCCCGACTCCTACGGGAGGCAGCAGTGAGGGATATTGCGCAATGGGCGAAAGCCTGACGCAGCAACGCCGCGTGGGCGACGAAGGCCTTCGGGTTGTAAAGCCCTTTTCTGGGGGAAGAGGAAGGACGGTACCCCAGGAATAAGTCCCGGCTAACTACGTGCCAGCAGCCGCGGTAAAACGTAGGGGACGAGTGTTATCCGGATTCATTGGGCGTAAAGCGCGTGCAGGTGGTGCTTTAAGTTGGGCGTGAAAGCTCCCGGCTTAACTGGGAGAGGCCGTTCAATACTGAAGCACTTGAGGGCAGGAGAGGGAGGTGGAATTCCCGGTGTAGTGGTGAAATGCGTAGATATCGGGAGGAACACCAGTGGCGAAGGCGGCCTCCTGGCCTGCTCCTGACACTAAGACGCGAAAGCTAGGGGAGCGAACGGGATTAGATACCCCGGTAGTCCTAGCTGTAAACG
>CAYMKL010000003.1:0-103964 GCA_964390805.1 uncultured Anaerolineae bacterium
ATACCACCTTATGCCTGATTTGGCAAGCCCGATCCAAAAACCTACCCTTGAAAGCCCCAACCCCCTCCCTCTCCCGAAACCAGGAGAGGGAGGGGGAGTAAGGCAACTCTGCCTGCGTCCCCCTTCTCCAGAGCGTGCCCTAAGCACAGCCAAAGGGTTAACAGAGCACCACCAATAGGTGACCGGCATCATCAAGGATGACCTCCCTCCCTCAGAGTTGGGGGAGGGTCGGGGAGGGGGCTGGATCAGAAACCAGAATCCAAGGGGAGAGACGGAGCAGCACACCACCCCAACCGACACCGTTGGGGGTTCCATTCGAAGTCGGGATCGAGATAGTGGCGAGACGAGCAGCGAGCGAACCACAGATTGAAGTAGAAAGAGCCGCCCCGCAACACCCGGCGACCACCTTTGGCCCCCAAATCCTCGCGACCATCTTCTCCCCGATAGGGATAAGGGCTGAAAAGGCTGCTGGTCCACTCCCAGGCGTTGCCGGTCATGTCGGCCACGCCGTAGGGGCTATCGCCTTGTGGAGAATAGCTGCCCACCGGCGTGGTGTCCCTGATGCGCGATTCAGAGGTGTTACACTTGTTGCTGTCGAACTGATCACCCCAGGGGTACTTACGTTCGGGGTTGGGGTTGTCCACCAGTTGGATATTGGAGATTGGATATTGGGGATTGGGGATTTGTAGGCCCCCTCGGGCCGCTTTTTCCCATTGGGCTTCGGAGGGCAGCATGGCTCCCCTCCAACGGGCGTAGGCCACGGCCTCGTACCAGGTGATGTAGCGCACCGGGTGGTCGCACTTGCCTCTGAGTTTTCTCCATTCTCTGGGCTGGGTACGCTGCTTCTTCTCCCTCCATTCCCACCCCGCCTCTGTCCAGTATATCCACTCCCTGTAGCCTCCAGCCGCGATGAATTCCGCGTACTCGGCGTTGGTCACTGGGTAGCGGGCGATCCAGTAGGCATCCAGCCATACCTGGTGCACCGGTCCTTCTTCGCCGCGCTCTGCACTGCCCATGATGAATGGGCCTGCCGGGATCAAGACCATGTCCCGGGGCGTCCAGCGACCCAGGGCGGCGATGGCTTCAGGGCACGCCATTCTGCTTAGGGCAGCCACGGTCCGCCGCTGACGTGCGGTGGTCAGGTGCAGCACGTCACGCTCCATACCCTCCGCGAAATCGGCCTCTACCATGGGCACCAACTGCTCCGCCAGCCACGCTGTGCCGATGACCCCCAATGCAACAACAGCCTCGGCGGCAGTGGCCTCATCCTCCAATTTGCTCAGCCACTTGTCCGCGAGCTTCTCCAGAAACTCAGAGTGGCTGGCTCTATCCCGCCAGTACGCCACTTCGTAACCTGCTGCCAACGCCGAGCGAAAGAGGAGCTCCAGTTCTTCCTCGGTCAGGTTCATCCCGTCGCGATAATCATTCACGATCTCCAGCCGATCCAGTGGCATCGGGAGGCCCAGGTTGCGGAAGTTGTTCAGGTCCTGGCGCAGCATGTCCCGCACGTACTTGGAGCGGGCCTCCTCTGGCGTCACCCACTCCCACACTCTCTCCACCATCACCTCGTGGGCCAACTCGTAGCTCTCTCCCTCGGCCAGGGCCAGCTTGCGCACCACGTGGCTGTCCCGCAACTCGCCCAAGATGCGTCCTGCCATCTCCTCGTCCAGCCCCAACCCTCGCACAATTTCATCCTGAGCGATCTCTCTGGCGCTGAGGGCGGCCTTGGTCTCCTGGCCCGTGACCATGCTCTTCAGCACGCCCCGCGCTGGCTCCCGCTCCCCCTCTGGCAACTTCTCCAGCACGTCGTCCAGGTAGCCAGCCAGGATAGCCTTGGTTCTGCCCAAAGCCTGATAGCGAGCCAAGGTGAAAGTGCTCGGCTGCCCGCTGTCCACCAGGTCCTCGTACAGCTTGTGGCACACGATCTGCAGTTGGGCAGGCTCCACCCCGCCTCTCTCCAGGTCAGCCAAGAGTTGCCTCAGCAAGCGGTCTTCGTATGAGAGACCAAACTGATGGGCCGGCAGGAAGATAGCCAGCCGCGCCTTCTCCTCATCCAGGTTCCGCAGCCGGAAGCGGTTGTCGAAGACCTTGGGGTAGCGCTCATCGAACTCATCCAGACGCTGGAAGTAGTCGTCCCGCAGGGAGAGGACGGCCCGCATCTCCAGGGCATCGTCCTCCAGGCAGGCGGCCAGCTCCTCGATAAAGGCCCGCCGCACCCCGTCCCCCAGCCGGATGAAGAACTCCTCGAACTGATCGAGGAAGACCACCAGCCGGGTGACAGCAGGCAGCACCTGGCGCAGGTAGGTGTGCAGGGTCGTCGTTCTGGCGTCTTCGTCCAGTTGGGCTTCCGGGCCCCGGGCCAGGCGCAGGGCCTCAACCTTGATGGCCTGGGCTGGGTCTTCCAGGGAGCGGACGTAGAACGCGGTGTAGCCGTCCTCGCGCAGGCGGGGCACCACCCCGGCCTGGATCAGCGAGGTCTTGCCCACTCCTGAGGCCCCGTACAGGACGGTCAGCTTGTGGGCCATGATCTGCCGATGCAGGGCCGGGGCTTCCAATTCTCGCCCTTTGAAGATGCGCACGTCTTTGGCCTCGAAGTAATCCAGGAACTTGTAGGGGCGCTCTGGGAGCGGGATTTCTTCTTTGACCTCGACGACGGGCATGGCCGCCGCCACCGCCTGCTTGAGAGCGGTCAGGAACCTGGTGGCGTCGGCGTCAATAATCTCCAGTCGCTTGGCCTTCCAAAAGGCGACGTTCACGGGGTCGGGATCGAGCTGCACGGCGTAGGACTTGTGGCGGAACTCGGCCAGGTTGCGGGTCACTTGCAAGTAGATGCGGTTGAAATCGTCATCTCCCAGTCCGTGCCCCACGAAGAGGAGGCTGCGCCGGGCGGCCTCCGCGCTCAGGATGTTGACGATGTTGGGCCGCCGCTCGAAGAACTCCCAATAGTCGTCCTTGGTGATGACGATGGACTCCCATTGGCTCACGCAGCCGTGGACCTTCAGCAGATTCACCTTGTCCTCGTCCCAGGAGCTGACCTGCTTGTCGGTGACGATGACGTTGAATGGTTGGCCTGCCTCCTCCAGCGCCCGCTCGATGAGACAGTCGTAGTTGGTGGAGACAATGATCTTGAAGGGCAGGTCAGCGATCAGCCGGTGGGTTGCCATGGGCTCGCGCCTGGCTTCCCGGATGCGCTGGCAGACGTATTGGAGTAGGCTGGCCTTGTCAATGGTGTTGACGTAGTACTGGGCCACGCGGTCCAGGGCGAGGTCGTCGCCGGGGTAGTCGCAGCGCTCGGCCAACTCCTTGGCCAGTTGCCTGCCACTGGGCAGGCCGCCCTCGCCCATGCTGATGCCCGCCCCCACAAACAGCACGCAGTTGCCTTTGCACAGTTGCTCGACCAGGTTCTTGGGTATGGTCAGGTCGCTCATGATTGATGTCCCCCCTCCCCTGTGCTTCCGCACCTGATCACGTCATCAGTGCGACTCATGATCCAGGCACTATGCGCAAGATGCGGTCGTCGTCAGGCGCGGGACGCCCTCGGCCGTCCTGATTGCTGGTGGCGAAGTAGAGATACCCGTCCGGCGCCAGCACCACCTCGCGGATGCGCCCGAATTCCCCTTCGAACAGCCGCTCTTCGGCGATTACCTGCCGCAACTCCGGCCCGCCCAGTATCAGGCGGTGCAGGTGCTGCCCGCGCAGAGCACCGAAGAAGAGGTCGCCCTGCCAGGGGGCCAGGGGATCGCCGTCGTAGAAGGCGGCACCGGCGGGCGCCCAGGTGTCGTCGCTGCCGCTGTGCAGTACAGGGTCCACGAAGCGGGGATCACCAGGGTCGGCGGTGACAACAGGCCAGCCATAGTTTGCAGCGGGCAAGATCAGATTCACCTCGTCCCGGCAGCACAGGCCCATCTCTCCACTGGGGCCGTGCTCGGTGCTGAAAAGCTGCCCGGTGCCGGGCTGAAAGGCCAGCCCCTGAGGGTTGCGGTGGCCAAAGGAGTAGACAGGTGAGCCGGAGAAAGGGTTGTCCTCAGGAATCGAGCCGTCGGGATTGAGCCGCAGGATCTTGCCCACCAGGGTGTCCAGGCGCTGGGCCAGGTCACGCTGGGCGGCGTCGCCGGTGGTGGCATAGAGCTTGCCGTCGGGGCCAAACTTGAGGCGTCCCCCGTCGTGGGTAGGGGTTCCGGGGACGCCGTCCAAAAGCACCATCTCGTCGCCGGCCCGGTCGCCCTGCAGGGTGAGGCGGGAGATGCGGTTGCGCAGGTCGCTGCCGGCCTGGTAGGTGTACATCACGTACAGGTAGCTGTTTTGCTCGAAGTTGGGGTCCAGGGTCAGGCCCATCAGGCCGCCTTCGCCCACGGCGGCCACGGGGAGTTCAGCCACCGGCTCAGGCCGGAGCTGGCCGTCCACGATGAGGCGGATGCGCCCGGGCCGCTCGGTGACGAAGAGGCGACCGTCAGGAGCGAAGGCCAGAGCCCAGGGCACCTGAAGGCCGGACGCCACCACCTCGACCCGAGGTCGGAAAACGGTCGGCGTGGGGGTCGGAGTAGGGGGCGGAGTCGTCGGTGTGGGGGTGGGAGCAGGCTCCGTAGGTGTCGCTGTGGTCGTCGGGGTAGGAGGCAGAGGTGTCGGTGTGGGGGTGGGAGCAGGCTGTGTGGGTGTCATGGTGGTCGTCGGGGTAGGAGGCGGCGACGTCGGTGTGGGGGTGGCGGTGGGAACAGGCTGGGTGGGTGTCGCTATGGTCGTCGGGGAAGGAGGCGGAGGCGTCGGTGTGGGGGTGGGAGGAGGCAGCGTGGGTGTCATGGTAGTCGTCGGAGCCACGGTGTGGGTCGGTGACGGCGGCGGAACGGTTGGGCTCGGCGTGGGGAGCGGGGGCTCCGTCGGCGGAGGTGCCGGCGCAGAGGTGCAGGCGGCCAGGAGCGCCAAGGTCGCGATCACGAGGATGGTGGATTTCACGGACCGCTTCAAGGCAATCCGTACTGGCTGGCAGCCACTCTTCTTCGTACTCCAGCAGCGCAGCAGCTTCGATTTCAACAAGCCATTCAGGGTTGACATAGCGACTCACCTCATCTTTGTGCCTCATCTCCCCGTTCCTGGATGATCTCACACAGGACTTCCACCACCCTACCATCCCACTGCTTGTCCGCCCCCTGTCGCAAGGTATCCAGGGCCTGCTGCACAGACATGGCTGGCCGATAGGCCCGATCGGAGGTCATGGCCTCGTAGGCATCGGCTACGGCCAGGATACGGGCTTTGAGGGGGATGTCCTCTCCCCTCAGTCTTGACGGATAGCCCTGGCCGTCGTAGCGCTCGTGATGGTGCATGATCACCGGCACCAACTGCTGTAGCGCAGCGGCCCTCTCCACAATGTCGGCACCAAGGGCAGGATGTCTGCGAACTGCCTCCCACTCCTCTGCATCGAGCGGGCCTGGCTTGCCCAGAATCTGCTCGCTGATGCCGATCTTGCCCACGTCATGCAGGAGGCCGGCATAGCGAATAAGCTCTATCTCCTGGTCGCTTAGACCTAACTCCTGAGCAATGGCGGCCCCCAGTTCCGTGGTACGCTGGGAATGACCGCCAGTGTAAGCGTCCTTGGCATCCACGGCGGCGGCCAGGGCTGCGATTGTTTGAAGGAAACTCTGCCTGAGCTCCTCGTACAGGCGGGCATTCTCGATGGCCACCGCTGCCTGAGCGGCGATGCTCTGACAGAGTTTGACCTTCCCCGGAGTGAAAGGGCTGCGCTCCCAGCTCCGTTTCTCTCCCAGAGAGATTACGCCCAGCATCCGTCCACCCACGATCAAGGGAATCAGAGCAGCCGATTTCACCCCCTCGGTCAGGACCAGCTTGCACTCCTCGTCCGACAGGGCCAATTCTGGCACGTCCTGGCGCAGGACGACCGGCTCGCCGGTCTCAATCACCCGCTTGTGCCAGGGGGCCATCGCCAAGGGACATTGCCGGCTGAAGTCCTCCTTCGCTTCCTGTTCTCGAATGGGGTAAACAGCACGAATGACCAGGTTCTTCCCTGTCTCGTCCAGCAAACTGATGCGGCAGAAGGTGGCCACCAGAGAGGCGATTATCTGCTGGGCCACAGTCTTCAGGATCTGATCCAGGTCGAGGCTGGAGGAGATGGCGATGCTGGTGCCGAGGAGAAGGGCCAGGTCTTTGGCCCTTCCATTGGTTTCGGCGAAGAGGCGGGCGTTCTCGATAGCGATGGCCACCTGAGCAGCGATGGTGGACAGAAGCTGCCGGTCGTCCTCGTCGAAGGCATTGGGCTGGTAGCTCTGGACACCCATGACGCCCACCACCTGGTCCATGTACAAGAGGGGCACACCCAGCCAGGAGCGGGCCGGCATACCGACCACGATGGCCCCCACCGGGAACTCCTCTTTTTCCGCGTCCCTGATCAAGAGAGGCTGCTTAGACTGGACGATCCACCCGCTCAGGCCAGCCCCGTCGGCCAGCTTACGGGCGAACTTCGCCAAAGTCACCTCCTCGTCAAGGGTCAACTCGAAATGCAGCTCGTCTTTCTCCGCATCATAGAGGGCGATGTAAAAGCTGGACACCTTCATCAAACGGCTGACCTGTTGGCAGACGGAATCGAGCACCTCATCCAGGCTAAGGGTGGAAGTAGTGGCAACACCGATACTGTACACGCTGCCTATCTCCTCAGCCCAACGCTTTGTCTCCTCGTAGAGCCGGGCGTTCTCGATGATGATGGCTGCTTGGTTGGCGAAAATGGTTAGCAGCTTAGAATCATCCCCTCCAAAGCCACCGGGCTTATTGGCGGCATAGACCAGGCCCGTGATCCGCCGCTCAATGGTCATGGGGATGATGAGGAGGTTGAAGAGGTCAAAACCTTGTATCCACCGAGAAAAGAAGTCTGGTATCTGGGCGACATCATTAGCCAGGAGAGCCCCCTGGAGGCGGAAATTCCAGGCATCTCGGATTGGACCATTCACCTTGTAGCGAAAGGATCGGATCAATTCGTCCGGCGCTCCATAGCCAGGGGGTTGGGCCCGCATCTCTCTGTTTCGATGGTCGTAGGTGGCTATGGTACATGCCTGGCAGCCGATCAGTTTCGCCATCCGCCTGGTCAACTCGCCGTATGTCTCTCGCACATCGGTCATGGCACTGAAGGCCTGGGAGAGCTCGTGTAGTCCTGTTAGCTCGTCAATCCTCCGCTGAGCTTCCTCATACAGCCGCGCGTTCTCGATGGCGATGGCTGCTTGGTGAGCAAGGGTTTGCAGCGTGGACAGGTCACTCTCATCGAAAGCGTAGAGCTCCGTACTCTGAACATCTAGCGTTCCTATGACTTGACCCTTGACCTTAATGGGAACGGTCAACTCTGACCTAGTGTCTGCTATCTCTTCCAACAGTAGGTACAGGGACTCTGCCGCAACATCGTGGACCAACAGAGGCTCGCCAGTTCTCGCCACGTGGGCGTTGATTGATCTCGCCTCAAGTGGAATCCGCGTGCCTTCCAGTATCCTCCCGGGCCCTGCCCCTGCTCTGGCCACCAACTCATTTGAGTCTTCGTCAAGCAAAAGGACGTAGACGTAGCGACATTCAAAGGCTTCTTCTATTAGGTCAACTATCTGGCGTAGCAACTCATCTAGTTCGAGGATAGAAGCGATCTGCTGCCCAATCTCGCCCACCGTGGCCAATTGGGTCGCTCGCCGCTCAAACGCTCTCTCCGCCATCTTGCGCTCGGTGATGTCCCTGGTGATGGCAACAAAGGCCGTCGGTTTCCCATGAGCATCTTTGATCAGGGCGGCACTTAGCTCGCCGATGAAGCGAGTCCCGTCTTTCCTCAGCAAGGTATATTCCGCATTTCGTGTGACTCCTTCCTCCAGTGTTCTCTGAAGATTCGTGGCCGCCTTTTCGCAGTCTTCCGGAGCGATAAGTTCGAAAGCGCTCCTTCCGAGTAACTCCTCAGCACTTTCGAACCCGTGCAGTTCTAATGTGCGCTGCGATACGTAAGTAGTGTGTCCCTCTAAGTCGGTCGCTGTCACCGCATCTGGGGAAGTTCTGACCAGCATCTTGTACCTTTCCTCCGATTCCCGCAGTGCGTGCGTTGCTCGCAGCGCTCTAGCCAAAGCTTTCTCCTTGGCCGCCAACGCTTTTCGTTGTCCCTCCTCCGCCTGCTTGCGCTCAGTGATGTCTACAAATGCGGCCTGCACGGCTGGCTGCCCCTGATATTCGATGCGACTGGAAGATACCTCCAGCCAGCGCAGTGCCCCATCCTTCCTGATTCCACGGACCTCGTAGCGCGGCGGCGCCGCTTTTCCTTGTAAGCGATCCACAAAACGCTTGAAGAAGAGCCCGCGATCCTCAGGGTGTACCAGTCCTGCCGTTTCCTTGGGTGAAAGGGATGTCAATTCGTCAACGGTATAACCCAAGATGTCGGCCATAGCTCGGTTAGCAAAAACCAGGCGAGGAGCACCAAGACATTGACCGATCACGATTCCCTGTAGTGACTGCTCGATCAGTGTCCGATATTTCTGCTCGCTCTTCCGCAACTCCTCCTCTGCCCGCCTGCGTTCGGTGATTTCTTGCTGCGCCGCCTCATAGAGCCGCGCGTTCTCGATGGTGATGGCTGCCTGGTTGGCGAAGGTCGTAGCCAGTTCGACTTCCTCGGTGGTATAGGGTCGCACCTCCGCCCGATCAATGGCAATCATGCCGATGATCTCACCCTTCACCATCAGTGGCACTCCCAACCAGGATCGGATGCGACCCGACTTATATGTATCCGCCTCGTCCTTGAAATGGACGTAATCTTGAACGACGTCCTCAATGGCGAGCGGGGATTTGGTCGTCACCACGCGATGGTTGGGGAACTTGGGGTCGAGGGGGAAGACCAGGCCCACTACCTTGTCCATCTCCTCGAATCCCTGACAGGCTACGATTTCCAGACGCTGGTCCTGCAGCCGCTGGACAGAAGCACTGTCGTAGGGTATCACCTGTCGCAGTTGCTCCAAGATCAGCCCCAGCACTTCATCTAGCTCCAGGGTCGAACTGAGGACAGCAGAGGCCTGGCACAAGGTCTCTGCGATGTGACGCCGCTCCTGCTCGGCCTCGTGCAGCCGGGCATTCTCAATGGCAGCAGCGGCGTGGCCGGCGAAGGCACGCAGGGTCACAGCGTCGGCTTGGCTGAAGAAGCCGGGAGTAGCACTGTCCACATTGAGAAAACCTATCACCTCACCGCGCACGACGATGGGCGCAGCCGCATATGAGTGCAGCCAGTCCGTCACCGGCAGGCGGACCCAGCCGGGGTAGGTGGCGGTATCAGGAATGACCATCGGCTCCCCGCTCTCCACCATTTTTTGTAAGCCAGGCACCTCAGGGATGTGGAACACGACTGCCCGGACGAACTCCTCCGCGCCGAAGCGCTCGTAGCCGCGCCAGCGGACGACGCGTGCCTGGTCCTCCTCAATGAGCATGATGTTAGTGGCGTCGTTGGGAACGACACGGCTGACCTGCTCCAAGATGCGGTTCAGCACCTGGTCAGGATCCAGGGTGCTGCTGACGACAGCAGCCGCCTCCTCCAGAGCCTCGGCCAGTTCCCGCTGCTCCTGCTCACCCTCGAAGAGGGAGGAATTACGGATGGCGATGGCCGACTGGGTGGCAAACAGGCTCAGCAATTCGGCGTCAGCCAGGGAGAAGGTGTGCGGGTGGTCTGCCAGCACGTTCAACACTCCCAGGAACTTCTCCCCCCAGTGAACCGGCACCCCCACCACTGCCGTCGAGGGATAGCCATCGTAGACGGACGCCCGTCCCTGCCATTGCGGGCTGTCGTCCACGATAAGCGGCTTGCCAGTCTCCCAGATCTTGCCAGAGAGCCCCTCGCCCCGGTGGAGGAGGGCCCCCATAGGCAGCAGGTGGGGACCAACGGCCATCACCCACATCAGCACATCCAGGTCTGGCCGGTATAGGTAAAGGCCGCCTGCGGTTCCCCCTACTAGTTCGACGGCCTGCGAGACGATGGAGTGGAGAAGGCAGTCCAGGTCCAACTCAGCGGTGATCTCCAGCCCCACCTGGCGCAGCGCCTCCAACTGGGCCGTACGCTGCCGGATCTCCTCCTCCGCCCGCTTGCGATCGGTGACGTCAGTGGCAATGACCAGAGCCACGTGGACCTTCCCGGAGCGATCCCTGATCGGCTGGATGCTTGTGCGGTAGCAACGTAGCTCACCTTGAAGTATCGTTACTTTCTCCGCAATACATCCCTGCCCCGACTGAATCACTCCTCTGACAGTCGCGAACTGGCGATCCGCAACCTCCTGCGGGAAGACATCCCACATGGTCTTGCCGACGAAATCCTCCGGCTGTCCCCCTAGCAATTGGGCTGAGACGGTGTTCATGAACAGGAAAACGCCATCCTGATCCATCGTGAATATTGATTGGTCCGCGCTCTCGACGAGGGTGCGGTATTTCCCCTCACTCTCCCGCAGCGCGTGCGTTGCTCGCAATGCCTTAGCCAACGCCTTGCGTTGGCCCTCCTCCGCCCGCGTGCGCTCGGTGACTTCTCGTTGAAGTTGCTGATTGGCCTTTGTGAGTTCAGTCGTGCGCTCTTCCACCAGTTCCTCAAGCTGGTCGCGGTACTCCCTCAATTCCTCCTCCGCCCGCTTGCGCTCAGCCTGTTCATCGGCCAATTCCAAGGCGGCTGAGATGTGCTGGGCGAGGTTTCTCACTGACGGGATGAAGTATTCGGCCTGGTTGGCAGAAGTCATAGCGAGGACGCCCACGATCTTTCCACGCCGCTTCAAGGTTGTCAGGATGCTGGGCGACTTCTCGTAGCCCATGGCCTTTGATATCAGGTAAGCTAATGGTCGCGGAAACAACTCACCTATTATGTCACTAACCGTGGCTTGGACGATCTCCCTCTCCCTTACGACCTGACTGTAGATGCTTGACTTCTGCAGGTCTATCTTGTACCCTTTCAGCCGGACGCCAGCAGCCTTCTCCCCTGCCTCCAACTTCTTAGGGGCGATTGATGTCTCCGCGATCCTGAGTTTTGACCCGTCATCCGTCAACAACATGACGCTGGCGGTGTAATGCTTCGACTTCGCAAACTCCTCCATCACAGTCCTGTAGATCTCGGCCTCGTCCAACATGCCATGTATCTTCGCCGACACGTTCTCAGTGAAATGGATGATCCCGATCAGGTCACTCAGTTGTTTGTCCACCTATACCCCTCCTTCACTAGGCCTTCTGGTTGTTCCGTTTCTGCTCATACATAGCTCTATCCGCCTGGGTCAGCAGCTCATCAATGGAACAGGGGTGTTCAGGATCATAGCGCGCTATGCCCATACTCAACGATAACTTATAGCAGTGGCCTCCCCTTGCGTTGCGAGCCTCCAGGTTCTTCCACAAACGAGTGACAAGAATCTCAGTACCGACCCCATCGGTTTCTATCGCCAGAACCACAAACTCATCCCCGCCAATGCGAGCAACGATGTCCGACTCACGAAAGGTCTCTTTGAGGTCATCAGCGACCTCGATCAAGGCCCGGTCTCCTTCGGGGTGGCCAAAGGCATCGTTAATCCGCTTCAGGCCATCAAAGTCGGCAAAAAGCAGCATCATTCGCCTCTTCGTCCGATCAGAGACCTTCAACTGCTGTTCGGCCAGGTTAAAGAATCCCCGCCGGTTGTACAGGCCTGTGAGTTCGTCAACCAGTGACATGGTGCGCAGCGCATCTTCCATCCGCTTGCGCTCGGTGATGTCGGTGTAGACGACAACTGTCCCGATCACTTCATCCCCCACCAGGATCGGGGACGCGGCCAAGATGACATCCACAGAAGAACCGTCCCTACGATAACGGGCGGTCTCCACGGGAGGCACTTCCCCCCCACCCATTGCGATCTGCGAAAAACCAACCGACTCCTCGAACACATCAGGTTTGATGATCAGATCGTTAATACTTCGACCGATCACCTCCCCCTGTGAGTATCCGAACAGCTTCTCTGCTCCCGAGTTCCATTCCACAACCCGATGATGGGCATTCAGAGCAACAATGGCGTCGGGGGCGGCTGCCAGCACCCCTTCCAGATACAGCCGGCGCTTTTCGATCTCCTCGAAGAGTCGAGCGTTCTCAATGGCGATAGATGCCTGATCAGCCAGCGCCTGACACAGACGGATTTCCGCGGCTGTGAATTTCCGCTCGCTCGCGGTCTCATCCAGTTCCACCAGGCCGATGACCCGCTCACCGACGACCAATGGCAACATGAGCAAGCTTGTGACTCCCACTTGTCGCATAAGGGCTACCTCAGCCAGATCAGCATCAGGATCGGAGGCCAGAACCGTCATAGGCTGGCGATTCTCCAGCACGGCGCGAGTGGCTGGGAAATCGTCCAAAGCATAGCCGGTACCTGGCTCATCAGTCCTTCCTGTCCTCCACTGACGCCACTCGGCCAAGGTCACGACAGCATCGGCTTCTCGATCCCAGCGGGAGAGGATGCAGCCAGTCACCCCGATAGCCTTCGCCATCTGCTCAGCAATGAGAATCAGCACTTCTTCGAGATCAAGAGTGGACGAGACAGCCCTGGCCGCTTCCAGCATAGTGGAGAGCTCTGCGGCTCGCTGTTTGACCTCGGCGAAGAGCCTGGCGTTCTCAATGGCGATGGCTGCCTGTTGTGCTATACCCTGACACAAGGCTATCTCCTCCGATGTGAACTCCCGTCGCCGCCGACTCTCCCACAGCTCAGCGTAGCCAACAAGCCGACCTCCGATTCGCAGCGGGATGTACAGTATCGTTTTGGCCCCGTACTCTTCCATGTGGGCCCGGTCGGATTCAGGCAGGTCTGGGTCATCTAGCTGAGAGATGTCGTACCGACCAGCCTCCATGGCCCTCAGGAACTCGATATCGTCCTCTTCATAAGGATACGTGACGCCCAAATCGGGCACCAGCTCCCGGGCACAAGCCTGAGGGCCGATATACTCTGCCATTACGGTACTCGTCATTGTCTCTGACTCGTGCTGGGAGATGAAGGCGCTGGTGGCATCTATGGCCTGGCCCATCTGCTCGGCGATCCGACTCAACACGGTCTCCAGGTCTAGAGCGGAAGAGATGACAGCACCTGCTTCTCGGAGAGCAGTCTGCTCTTTCAGTCGCCTCTGCGCCTCAGCCTCCGCTGTAAGCAGCGCCTCCTCCACCCGCCTGCGTTCGGTGTCCGCCGCTTCCAGTTCGGCAACCCGTCGGCGCATCTCCACCAATTCAGTTATCAGTTGTCCTTTCATCTTGTCTTCGTCTTGCATCTTGTGAATCTTAAACAGGCAGCAATTGTGCCTGTCCGTTAAATCCCCAAGTCCGTTGTACCTCTGCCTTGCATCTTGTGCACCTTAAACAGGCAGCAATTGCGCCTAACGCCAGCGAAAAGACGGTTGATAGTTCCCCGCGGGCTACCAACCGCCTCGCTCGTGGCTCTCTGGACCCCCTCAACCCTGCAATGCGCATACTTGTGCCCGTTACCAGTGCTGGGCAGCACGACCATCTCGTCGTCTATGCTTTCCCCACCGCTACCCATCCTCCCCTCTCGCAAGCAACCTGGGGGAGATTAGGGGCCAAAGACTGAGAAGGCCGGTCGATGGTCGCTGGGAAACTTCTGCCGCTCGGAGGCAGCATCCTCGTCAATTGCTCGCTCGAACTCCTGATGCGCGATACCACCGTTCAGGAGACCAATGGTGCAACCACCACCCGACTTGAGAACCGGAGAGACAAGGATGTGGTCCAGCACCAGCAGCTTGTCACGTTCGCCGGTCACGAAATCGTCGAACATGGCCGTGTAGCGCTGTGTCCGGGAGAGACGGTGCATGAAAGCGTGCTCGAACTGGAAGGCAGGGTAGTAGCTGCTGCCGAGCAAGATGTCTGTCACGTTGTGGGTGAGATACCGCTTCTCAAAGTAATCGGCTCCTGGACCATCGTTGCAATCGCCCGTGACGATAATGGGAAAATGCGGCTGGGCATCCAGTAGATCGTTCAGGTACTGGCGAACCCTCATGGACTCAGCGGAGATACGGCGTCTGTGCTTGAGGGCTTCCTTGATGAACTCGGGCCGTCTGGCGGGGTTGTTCCACAAATCAGCGCCACGGTGAACGTACTTGGACTTCAGGTGGAGCGCGAGCACGCGCACTGTCTCACCTTCGTAGTCGCAATCAACGACGACTGGACGGCGGGTGAAGCGATACGGTTGGAGGGTGGCATCTCCGTCTACATCACTCTCCCATTCCTCGGTCAGGGAGCGGGTAGGCCCATCGTCGGGCTCTCTGGGATTGGCGACGGAGCCGTCGCGCCTGACCAGGATGTATGCCTTCTGAGAGCGACCATCATGTCCCCCGAAAACATGGTAACAGCTCCCCCCAGCCTGATCCCTGAGATAGGTGGACACGAAAAGTTCCATTTCACGCATATCACTGGGGCCTTCCTGTACACACAAGATGTCAGGAGCCAGGTCCTCAATGACTTGAGCCACGCGCCTGCAGAGAGCGTCCACATCGGCTATGGCATCCTGTGGATTGCCTCGCGGCTCATACCGCTCTTTGAAAGCAACGCCGCCATGGCCGACGAACCAATTGTTCATCCACTCAATGTTCCAACTTACGATTTTCATTGAAGCACCTCCTCTTCACTCCCCCACCATGGCGATCTCGGCAACCGGCTCCGGCGGTGTGCGCATGAACTGGGTCAGCAGCAGCGAGACCAGCACGATGCCGACTCCTGTCAGAAACGGGGCCTGCGAGCCGAAAAGTTGCCACACCGCGCCGCCAATCACCGGCACCACCATGGATGAGATGTGGTTGATGGTCTGCTCCACCGATAGGTTGCTGGTGATCTCTTCGGGCGTGACAGCGATCTTTTGAAAATAGGTTACCAGCGCCAGGTTGAAGCCGAACATGACGTTGTCAATCACGTACAAGACGAACAGTAATGGCAGGTACGTCACGTAGGCATAGCCCAGGAAGACGAAGGCCAATGTGCCGAAGGCGACGCTCAGCATCAGCCGCTCGCCCAGCCTGCTCACCAATTTGCCCACCAATTGCAGAACGTAGGTGTTGACCAGGCTGTTGACGAGGAACAGTGTCGCCGTCGTCTGGACGCTGATGCCGTATTCGCGCACCAGCAGGAAAATGGCGAAGGTGGTAAAGATATGGCGGCGGCTGCCCATCAAGAACGAAAGCAAGTAATAGAGCCAATATCGCCGCCGCAAGACGACACGGCGACGCGGTGGCAGGCCCTCTTTGGCGCCGCCCAGCGGCAACAGCAACAGCCCCCCCACAGCGGTCAGCACCCCCACGACCATAAACAATCGCCGATAGCCCCAGGACTCTGCCAGCAGGAAGACCGCACCGGTGGCGGCCAGCGCGGCTATCGCTGCCAGGCTTCTCAGTTGACCCAGTGCCTTGGGCGTGTGCTGCTTCTCCACGGCCATTAGCACCACGGCGTTGTTGGTGGGATAGAAGAAGTGGAAGCCGAAGCTCATCACCACCGTGCTGAACAGCAGGAAAGGAACGTTGGTCGCCTGTCCGGTCAGAAACGTGCCAATGCCCAGCAAGATGATGCTCAGGGCCATGATGCGGACTTCGGACAAAAAGAGGGCCAGGAAGCCGACCAAAAAGCCCATCAACCCAGGCAGCTCGCGCACCGCCTGTATCCAGCCGATGCTCCCTGGCCCAACACCCATCTCTTCCACGGCAAAGTTGTTGAACATCGCCTGCCATACGCGGAAGCCAAAGTAAAGCATGAAGTTGGAGACGACGAGGTAGACCAACATTCGCCGGTTTTCTTTCAGCATTTCACTCATGCGCTGTTATCACTCCACCCCCTTCTTCGAATCCAAACCCCTTCTCGGTGAGAAGCTTCAAGCAGGCATCTACCACCTCAGGATCATAGAGGACACCCCTGTTTTCTGAGATTTCCTCTAGTGTCTTATCGGTACCGCGAGTCGGTCGGTAGGGTCGGTGGGAGGACATGGCCTCGACCACGTCAGCCACAGCCAGGATCCTTGCTTCCAGCAGGATCTCTTCGCCCTTCAGCCCGGCAGGATAACCGGACCCATCCAGCTTTTCGTGATGTTGAAGCACGATTTGGGCCACCGGCCATGGAAATTCTACTGCCTCCAATATGTCATGCCCGACCTGGGGGTGAATCTTGATCAGACTTAATTCGATATCGGTTATCTGACCGGGCCTGCTGAGAATCTCGGCCGGCACATACATCTTGCCGATATCGTGAAGACTCCCAGCGACACGGATTCCCTCGATCTGCTCATCGGGAAGGCCCATCTCCCTGGCAATGGCACAGGCCAGTTGGGCTACTCGTTGCTGATGGCCTGCCGTGTATGGGTCCCTCCTCTCGGTTGTTGATGCCAGGGCATGCACCGTCCCTTCCATGGCACTTTGCAACTTCTCAATGCTTTGTCTAAGCACTTCCTCGGTCTGTTTGCGCTCGGTGACGTCTCTCATGATCCCAACAATTCCCACCACTCTCCCGCTTTGTTTCACCAGAGAGCTGTGAATTTCGCTGATCCTTTTTTCACCCGTCTTGACATACACTTCTATCTCATACGGAGGCACATCTTGGCCCTTTTCAAGCCTGGCAAAGGCGGCGAGTATCTTGGCCATGCTTTGAGGAGGGACCATTTCTAAAACATCAATGCGTTTCCCAACCAGTTCGTCTTTGGTATACTCTCCGACCTCCATTATGTATTTGTTAACTCTCACCACATTGCCCATCTTATCAAGTACCATTATGCCGTCTCTGGCGCCGTCAAAAATCGCTCTCAGTGCTTCTTCGCTCTGGCGCAGCGCCTCCTCGGTCCGCTCACGGCGGCTTTCTGATGCTTCCAATTCAGTAATTCGTTGACGCAACTCTACCAATTCGTTCATAAGTTGCTCTTTCGACTTATCTCGATCTTTCATCTTTGTACCCTCCCAAAACAGGCAGTAATACTTAGCACCCTCACGCCACCGCCACGCGGTTGCGACCAGCCTGTTTGGCCGCATACATGGCAGCGTCGGCGCGGTTGAGCAAGACGGCCAAATCCCCGTTGTCTTGAATGTTGCTGGCCACGCCCAAACTGATGGTGATGGTAACGTCACCCCGGTCGGTCGGGATAGGAGTCTCGGCAACACATTGGCGTAGACGTTCAGCCGTGCTGAGTGCGCCCGACAAGTCGGTTGCTGGTAGGACAACGACAAACTCTTCTCCGCCATAGCGTCCCAGGATGTCAACGTCGCGGATGCTCTCACTGCAGCGTTCGGCTGCGGCGCGCAAGACCTGGTCGCCGGTGGCGTGGCCGTAGGTGTCGTTGACTTGCTTGAAGTGATCAATATCAAGCATGATGGCAGACACCGCGTGCCCATAGCGCCGTCCGCGTTCTATTTCGCGCTCGGCCAACTCAAAGAAATGGCGACGGTTGTACGTGCCGGTCAATCCGTCTGTGATGGCCAGGCGTTGCACCTCCCCGAACAACCGGGCGTTCTCCAGTGCAATGGCGGCCGCATTGGCCAGGGGTTGCAACCGCTTGGCATCCTCGGCGGAGAAACCGCCGGGGGTATCACCATCCAGCCGGAGCAGCCCCAGGACGCGGTCGTGCAGGCAGATAGGTAGCGCAAGATACGACCTGATCCAGGCCGTCTCTTCGAACACCACCCAGCTTGGCTTTTGACGCGTGTCGGGGATAACCAGGGGCTGACCTGATTGTATGACCTCAAGATCCACCGTTAAGTCGTCCAATGTCTGCACTAGACTGGAAACCAGTTCCTCACCACCAAACGCCTCGTAGCCCCGCCAGCGGACGACACGCAGGGTGTCGCCTTCCCACAACGCGATATTGGCCGTGCAATAGGGGACAATGCGCTGCACCTGGCGCAGGATTTCGTCCTGTACGGCCTCGTGACTGGTCAGCGAGGTGATGGCCAGAGTCACCTCGGCCAGGGTTTCGGCCAGGAGGCGCTGCTCGCGCTCGGCCACCAGTAGACGTTCCCGCTCTGCCTCCGCTCGCTGTTTCTCCTCAACCAGGCGCCGCCGCTGGAGCACCTGCTCGATCACGGTGGGAAGCAAGCTGAGATACCCGCCCTCCACATCCTTGACGACGTAATCGCCTGCACCCAGCTTCATGGCCTCCACCGCGATTCGCTCACTGCCCGTGCCGGTGACCATGATCATAGGCGGTAGTGGACCCTGGGCAGCCATGATGCGAATCACGTCCAGTCCGGTGTGGACGGGCATCTGTTGATCCGTGGCCACCACATCGTAAGAGCCGGCCTCGTACATGGCCAGGCCCTCTTCTCCATTGCGGGCAATATCCACAATGTAGCCTGCCCGCTCCAGCCTTTTCTCGAAGAGACGGGCCAAACCGGGATCGTCCTCCATGTAAAGAATGCGAATAGGCCCAGACTCGGACATGACATTCACTCCCCGTCAGGAATAGTGACCACCGACAGGAAGAACCCCAGATTGCGGATCGCATCACAGAATTGCTCATAGTCCACCGGCTTGGTGACGTAGACGTTGCAGCCTAGCTCGTAACACCGAGACACCTCGCGGGCGTCATCGGTGGTGGTCAGGATGACCACCGGGATGCGCTTGGTGCGCTCGTCCGCCTTCATACGCTGGAGCACCTGGTAGCCGTCGAGCGCGGGCAGGTTCAGGTCGAGCAGCACTAGCAACGGAGAGGGGCGTTCACTCCCTGCGTACTCACCCTCACTGAACAGGTAGTCGAGCGCCTGCTGCCCATCGCCGATGGTGACGATCTTGTTCGCGATCTTCGAGCGACGCAGGTTCTTCTCAATCAATCGGGCATGGCCTGGATCATCTTCCACCAACAGAATAGCTACTTCTTGCATCTTAGACATCATTGCCTCTCTTCGATTTCAGATTGCGGGCTGTGGATTGCAGAGTCTATCTCCACTCATCATCGTGCCTCCTCACTCTCCTCGCAGCAGGTGATTCGAGATGGTGAAGCTAAACGTTGTCCCCACCCCTGGTTCGGATTCACACCAGACGCGCCCTCCATGGCGGCGCACCAGAGCCTGCACGTAGGGCAGGCCCATACCCTCGCCCGGCACGTCCTGCCTGCCCACCCGACGGAACAGTGCGAACACCTTATCCATGTCCCCCTCAGCGATACCTCGCCCGTTGTCACGAACATGAAACGTTGTTTCGTCGAGACCGCGTTCAGCGGTGATCTCGATCTCGCCGGGGCGGTCGGGATCCAGGTATTTCACCGCATTGCCCAACAGGTTACCCATGATCTGCTCCATCGAGGTCTGGTCGGCAACCACTTCTGACAGCGGCCCTACCCTCACCTCCACCTGCCGTTTCTCCATCTGGTGAGCCAAATTCCCCAAAGTCGCCTGGATAAGGGCTTCTATGTCAATAGGCTCGAGATGGAGTTCGCGGCGACCTAAACGAGACAACGTCAGGAGGGCATTGATGAAGTGATCCATCTGGGTCACGGAGGAGTTGATGAAACCCAGAGCCTCAGGCACATCTTCCTCCAGGGCCATAGTCACCTCCTGCCGCTGTTCCTCGTCCAAATGGGGCAAGGCCGTTTCCATCGCGGACTCAATTGCTTCCACGGCGAAGCGCAGTTCGACCGCAAAGCCCTTGAGGTTGACCAGTGGAGCCCGCAAGTCGTGGGAAACTATGTAGGCGAACTGCTTGACCTCCTGGTTGGCCTGCTCCAATTCGGCGGCGTAGCGTTGGAGTTGTTCCTCCGCCCATTTGCGCTCGGTTATATCGGTGGTAGAGCCGACCATGCGAAGGGGCTGCCCGGCCTCATCCCAAAGTGCCTGTCCTCGAGCACGGAACCAACGATACTGGCCCGATTTGGTGCGTAGTCGCTGCTCCACGTCGTACAGTCCCCGACCCTTTAAGTGAGCTTCTATTGCTGCCCCCGTATGCTTCCCGTCGTCTGGATGCAGAAGTGAATCAAACGTGTCAAAGTCAACGTCGAGTTCATCATCAGCATACCCAAGCAACTCCTTCAAGCGCGGAGACCAGTAGAGGGAGCTGTTTAGAATATCCCAGTCCCATATACCATCATTTGAGCCCTGCACTGCCAGCGCAAACCGCTCTTCACTGACTCGCAATGCCTCCTCCGCCCGCTTGCGCTCGGTGATGTCGGTGTAGACACCCACTGCCCCGATGAACTCGTCCCCCACCAGGATCGGGGATCCGGCCACAATGACATCCACTGGAGAACCATCCTTCCGATAACGGACGGTCTCCACGGGAGCCACTTCTCCCCCGTCCATGACAGTCTGCGTAAACCCGACCGCCTCGTCGAACACATCACGCTTGGCGACTAGGTCGTCAATGTCTTGGCCAACTACCTCTTCCCGTGAATACCCGAACAACCTCTCCGCGCCTGCGTTCCATTCTGCGATGCGATGGTGGGCATCCAGGGTGACGATGGCATCAGGAGCAGCTCCCAGCACCCCTTCCAGGTACATCCGTCGCTCTTCGATTTCGCGCTCCGCCCGCCTGCGCTCGGTGAGTTCCTGCCTCACCTGCTCACCCAGGTCGTGTAGCCGCCCGACCACAGCGCCGACCAGCAGTGTGACAACAGAGCCCAGCACACCTGCTGGGGTCATCATGTCCCCACCTGTGCCCCCAGCCAGGGTCGTAAACAGCATATTCAGTGGGAAGGTCAGCAAGCCCGCGAGCAATCCGGCCCGCATCCCAAAGGCCGATCCCGTCACAACCACTGGCAGTAAGGCCAGCGCGGGCACGATTGCCCCCAGCAGACGATAGAACGGTATGAACGCTAACACATACGCGACCCAGATCGCTAGGGCAAGTGTCGCCCTGCTGCCCAACAACCGCTTCTTTTTAGACATCGGCTCTACTCTCCCGTTGCCCTACCTAGTACCCAATAGCTAATAGATGATAGCGGATGGCTTACTGCCATCCGCTATCTACCTGCCAGCCGGCTTCAACCCCAGGTCAGCGTACAGAGCATCGAAGTCGAAACGCTCATTGAGCATCTCCTGGAAACGCTGCACCTTCTTTTCCTGATGGAGACGGGTCTTGCCGAAGAATTGCTCGATGATCTCCACCGTGGTCAGGGTGTCCTGTTTGGTCAGGATTACCGGCACTCCTACCTCCTCGGCCCGCCCCAGGATGAGGGGGCTAGGGCGGAGGTTGCCTGTCAGGATGAGGCACTTGGTCGAGGTCTCCAGAGCCGCCAGTTGGATGTCGGAGCGGTCGCCGCCGGTGATGACGGCCTTGTTGGGTTTGCGGCGGAAGTAGGTCAACGCGGAATCCACGTTCATGGCTCCAACCATCAAGTACTCCACCAGCTCATCACTCGCTTCAGGAGCACAGACGACTTCGCCCCTCAGACAGTCGGCCAGTTGACCCACGCTGATGGACATTAGCAGCCTCTCCTGGGGCAAGATGGCGAAGACCCTGACGCCCCGCTCCTCCAGATAAGGCTTGACCATCTCCTGGACAAAGCGCATCCGTTGGCGCGGCACGGCGTTGATGACGGTTCCGATCATGGAACCGCCGAAAAGCACCTTGGCCCCCAGGGCGTCGTCCACCACCAGGTCGCTGGTGTACTTGATCACTACCAACTCTTGAGCCTGCAGGAGGTCGGCGACCAAAGGTGTGGACAGCCCAACCAGAGAGCCCTCCATACAGTGCGCCCCCCCTTCCAGGAAGACCACATCTTTCCCCTGGGCGACTGTGGCATGAGCCTCCATGAGCTGAGCCACGAAGTCGGTCCTCTCTTCACCCATCAATATGCCTTCCACCATCTTGGGCATCAAGACAATGGGAGCGAGGGCTTCCAGGGGTTCGGCCAGATCGAAAGCCTGTTTAATGAACTGGGCGTCCTCGTCAACCACCCGGCCAGCCACCTTTCTGGCCGTGGTGCTCACCGGCTTCATGTAGCCGATGCTGAAGCCGTCGCGTCTGAACCTGTTTCCCAGGCCGATGCAAAGGGCTGTCTTGCCTGAGAAAGTTGCCGTTGAAGTTACGTATAGCGTGTTCATTTGTTGCCTCCCCTTTTTTTGATAAGCATCACTCGCTGCTTGATTCAGTCCTCAGGTATCACCTGTGGAACGCAAATACGACAACGAATCCTTCGACAGGCTCAGGACAGGTTCTAGGATTTACCGAATGGACTTTAGTCTGTTCCTTCAACAGCCCTTCGACAAAGATCAGGGCGCTGCTTCCTGATTTGCCGTCATATCCGCACCGTCTCAATCTCCAGACTTGGCGAAGAGAGATTCGTTTAGTCCTTTAAATTCGCTGTCATATCCCTCAAACACTCCTCTGCACTAAGCACCAATCGCATGTCAACACCCACCACCCCCCGGCCAGCCTCGAACACGATGAGCGGGTTGATGTCCATCTCCATGATCTCAGGGAAATCGGTCACTAACTGCGAAAGCCTCAGTAGCGTATCTACGATAGCCTCCACGTCCGAGGGTCTCTCGCCTCGCACTCCCTTGAGCAGGCTGTAAGCGCGGATCTCCGCGATCATCTCCTCGGCCTCCTGGCGGGAGAAGGGCGCTATGCGGAAGGCCACGTCCTTGAGGGCCTCAACGTAGATGCCGCCCAGACCAAACATCATCAGCGGACCGAACTGGGGGTCGCAGTTCATGCCCACGATGACCTCTTTGCCCCCCCTCACCATCTCCTGCACCAAACAGCCCCAGATCTCGGCGTCGGGCATGTAGCGAGTGGCCCGGTAGACCAACAGGTCGAAGGCGTCCCGCACGTCGGTGGCGCTGGCGATGCCTAGCTTGATGCCGCCTATGTCGGTCTTGTGGAGGATGTCCGGAGAAGTGATCTTCATCACCACAGGATAACCAATCTCCTCGGCGAACTCCACCGCCTCCTCGGCAGTGGTGGCCAGCTTGGACGCCGGGATGCGGATGCCGTAAGCCTCCATTATGTCCCGCGCCTCGGCGTCGCCGATGGTCTGCCGCCCATCGGCCCTCACCTGAGCGAAGATGCCCCTCACCCTCTCCCGATCAACGGCAAACTCCTCGATTTCCAGGGGAGGACGCTCCAGCCAATGCCGATAGTCCAGCATAGCCTTCAGCGCTCCCACCGCCCGCTCAGGAAAGGAGTAGTTGGGTATCTTGTATTCGTTGAGCACCTTGACCCCGGCGCCGACCCTGGCCTCGCCCATGAAGCAGCCCAGGACAGGCTTGTCGTAGCCAGCGGCGATCCGACCCACAGCCTGGGCTGTCTCCTTGATCTCGGTCATCACCTGGGGGGTGAGGATGACGATGACGCCGTTCACGCCTTCGTCCTTGAGGGCAGCCCCCAGGGCCAGGGAGTAGCGATCGGCCAGGGCATCTCCCAGGACATCTATCGGATTGTAGATGTTCGCGGCGGCGGGGAGGTTGTCCCGCAGGACGTCAATCGTCTCCCGGCTCAACGAGGCCAACGAGAGCCCCTCCCGCTCCAGGGCGTCGGTGGCCATCACCCCCGGCCCGCCGGCGTTGGTGACGATGGCGATGCGCCCTCCGCGGAGCACTGGCTGGTAGGCGAAGGCCAAGGAATAGTCGAACAGGTGTTGGATGGACTCGGCTCTGAGCACCCCGCTCTGGCGGAAGGCCGACTCGTAGGCTCGCGCCGAGCCTGCCAGAGAGCCAGTGTGTGAGGAGACGGCCCGCGAACCCGCATCGGTGGAGCCAGATTTCACGGCAATGACCGGGATGCGGCAAGTGACCCTACGGGCGACCTCCATGAACTTCCTGCCTTCAGAGAGACCCTCTATGTAAGTGAGGATTACTTTGGAGTGGGGGTCATCCTCCCAGGCCGCCAGCAGGTCAACCTCGTCCACGTCGGCCTTGTTGCCGAGACTCACGAAGCGAGAAAAACCGATCTCGGCAGCCAGGGCCCAATCGAGGATGGCGGTGCAAAGGGCCCCCGATTGGGACATGAAGGCGATCTTGCCCTGGGGAGGCATCCCGGCAGCGAACGAGGCGTCGAGCGGACAGATGGTATCTATGACCCCCAGGCAGTTAGGGCCGATGAGCCGCATCCCATGCCGTTTGGCGATGGCGACGAGCTCCCGCTCCATCCTCACTCCTTCCAGGCCGGCCTCGCGGAAGCCCGCGCTGATGATGATGACCCCCTTGACGCCCTTCTGGCCACATTCTTCCAGCGCGGCGGCAACGTATTTGTTGGGGATGACGATGACCGCCAAATCTACGGGGCTTGGGACATCCAAGACGCTGGGATAACACTTGAGTCCCAGAATCTCATCGGCCTTGGGGTTGATGGGATAGACCTGGCCTGGATAGCCACATTTAATCAGGTTCGATAGCACCCCGTGACCGAGTTTTTCTTTGTCACGAGAGGCGCCGATCACAGCCACCGCTTGGGGGCAAGAAAATATCTTAAGCATGTTCGTCTCCGTTCGCAACTTAGTCAGAATACCGACCGCAGGATTTACAGATTCTTCCTCAGTCCAAGCCAGTTGATCCGTTGACCCTGCTGCTCCGTTGTTCTCTACAATGATATAACACAACCTGAAAAATGGCAAGTCCGAAACCACACGCAACCGATCCGGAAATCCTGCCGCTTGTCCTGAGCCGCTGGGCTGAGCCTGTCGAAGCCTTGTCGAAGGGATCCGCTGTTCTCCACCAAACCATCCTTGACAGAAACCAGTGGACGTGCTAGAATAACCCAGACGATTTGCGGAGGAAGAAAATGCAACAACCATCGAAGGCGATTTACATGGACCACGCCGCCACCACCGCCGTTGATCTGCGAGTGGTGACGGCCATGCTCCCCTATTTCAACCCCAGGTACGGCAATGCCTCTAGCATCTACAGGATAGGACAAGAAGCTGGCAAAGCCCTTGACGAAGCCCGGCGCACGGTGGCCGATGTCCTGGGTTGCCAGCCCAGAGAGGTGATTTTCACCAGTTGTGGGACCGAGAGCGACAACCTGGCCCTGCGCGGTGTGGGCTGGGCGCGGCGCAGCCTGGGAAAAGGAAACCACATCATCACCTCGTCCATAGAGCACCATGCCGTGAGCCACACCTGCGAGCAACTGGAAAAGCACTTCGGCTTCGAGGTCACCTACCTGCCAGTGGATCAATACGGCGTAGTTGATCCAGACGACGTCGGCCGAGCCATCAAGGACGACACTGTCCTCATCAGCATCATGTACGCCAACAACGAAGTGGGCACTATTCAGCCCCTCGCCGAAATCGGCAAGATCGCCAGGGAAAAGGGCGTGCCTTTCCACACCGATGCCGTACAGGCCGGTGGCTCTCTGAGCCTGGATGTGAACGAGTTGAACGTGGACCTCCTCTCCCTCTCGGCGCACAAATTCTACGGCCCCAAGGGAGCCGGCGTGCTCTACGCGCGGCAAGGCGTGCCCCTGCTGCCAACCCAAACTGGCGGCGGCCACGAGCGCAATCGCCGGGCAGGAACCGAGAACGTGCCTTACATCGTAGGGCTGGCCACAGCACTGAAGATAGCCTATAACGAGCTGGAGACCAACAACCAGCGCATTTCCGTCCTGCGGGATCGCCTGATCAAGGGCGTTCTGGAGAGCATAGACGAAGTAGAGCTTACCGGCCCCCCCAACAACCGACTGCCCAACAGCGCCAGCTTCGTCTTCAAGTACATCGAGGGGGAGGCCATGCTGCTCAATCTAGACCTGGCGGGAATCTACGCCTCCAGCGGCTCGGCCTGTAGCTCTGCCTCTTTGGAGGCATCTCACGTGCTCCTGGCCATGGGCATCCCCCCTGAAGTAGCCCACGGCAGCCTGCGCCTGACCCTGGGAAGGGAGAACACCGCCGAGGACGTTGACTACGTACTGGAGACGCTGCCCGGCATCGTCCAC
This sequence comes from uncultured Anaerolineae bacterium, assembly GCA_964390805.1. Lineage (GTDB taxonomy): Bacteria > Chloroflexota > Anaerolineae > VGOG01 > VGOG01 > CAYMKL01. The sequence goes on from CAYMKL010000003.1 coordinate 25,817, forward strand.
AAGCTGCGGGCCATGAGCCCACTCTGCTCAAACTAGCACATCTCAGAGTTTTGTGCTATAATCCCCTGCGAGAAAGGAGAATACTGAAGCATTGAAAGTAGAGACCGAGAGACTAGAGAATTGCCAAATGGCCTTGACCATTGAGGTTGATGAAAAGCGGTCCCGGCAGGCCCTGCGCAACGTTGCCCGCCGCATATCGCGACAGGCCAAAATCCCAGGCTTTCGCCCCGGCAAAGCCCCCTACCATATCGTTGCCCGCTTTTTTGGCAAAGAGACCTTGTTCAAAGAAATCGTGGACGAGTTGGGAGACGCTGTCTATGAAGAGGCTCTAAAGAAAGCTGGCATCGAGCCCTTCGGCCAGGCGCAGATCAATGATTACGAAACCGACCCCCTGGTGTTGAAGATGGTCGTGCCCCTGCCCCCGGTGGTTGAGCTGGGCGATTACCGGCAGATGCGACTAGAGGCCGAGGTGGAAACGATCACAGAGGAGAAAGTCAACGAGGCCCTCAGAAGAATACAGGAACAAAATGCCTTTCAGAAGCCTGTGAAACGACCCGCCCAGTGGGATGATCTGACCATAGTGGACATCGAAGGCACCGTTAAGGGAGAGACGGTAACAGAAGACAAGGGGATAGAGTTGATCCTGAAGGCCGATTCCCCCAGTCCACTGCCTGGCTTCAGCGAAAAGCTTCTGGGCATGACCATCAACGAAGAGAGGGAGTTCACGCTAACCTACCCTGAAGAGTCAGAAGATAAGGAGCTGGCTGGCCAGCCAACTCACTTCAAAGTCCATCTCCAGGACTTGAAAGAAAAAGTGCTGCCTGGTATTGATGACGACCTGGCTCGCACCGTCGGTAGCTATGAAACTCTGGAAGACCTCAAAGCTGGACTACGCCGTGAGCTGCAAGCCGAAGCCGAACAAGAGTTCGCTAATCGAGCTTTGACAGCCCTGGTCGAGAGATCCGAGATAGAGTTCCCCCCCATGGTGCTGGAGAAAGAGATTGATGGCTGGCTCGAAGAATTGGACCGGAACCTCAGGCGGCAGAACCTAAACCTCGACAACTACCTGCAGATGAGAAAACTGACCAAAGAAGAGTTTCGTGAAGAGGTCTCCCCCCAAGTCCAGGAAAGGCTAAAGCGCTCCCTGGCCTTGAGCAAGTTCATCGAGCTAGAAGGGTTGGAGACCGAATCTGGTGGAGTGGAGAAAGCCCTGGAACGCCTGGCAGCTATTGCCAGGGGAGAGGTGGAAGAAGACCCCGCGTCAGAGAAAACCCCCTCAGAGGAAGAGACGGAGAGCACAGAGCAACAGGCTGTAGAGAACGAGTAAGAGTTTAGACCTCCGAGGTTTTAACAGAGGAACCTCGGAGGTCTTTCGAGAATGAGAGTGAAAGGAGCGAAACAGACAAAATGAAATCCCTGATTCCCTACGTCATCGAGAGCACGGGACGCGGCGAGCGGATGTACGATATCTATTCCCTGCTTCTCAAAGAGCGGATCATTTTCCTCGGCACGCCCATCCACGATCAGGTAGCTAATGTGGTCGTGGCTCAACTCCTTTTCCTGGATCGAGAGGACCCAGAGAAGGAGATCTCCCTCTACATCAACTGCCCTGGCGGCGAGATATATCCCGGCCTGGCCATCTATGACACCATGCAACAAGTGCAGGCCCCCATATCCACCATCGCTGTGGGCTGGACAGCCAGCCTGGGCACTGTTCTCCTGGCCGCTGGCATGAAGGGCCGTCGCTATGCCCTGCCCCACGCCACCATCCACATGCACCCAGCCGGCGGCGGCGCACGGGGCTACGCCCCCGACGTGGAGATCCAGGCCCGCGAGCTGCTGCGCATGCAAGACCTGCTCAAAAACCTCCTCGCCAACCACACAGGGCAATCGGTGGAGCGAATCACCACGGACTTCGATCGAGACTACTTCATGAACGCCCAGGAAGCCGTCGAGTACGGCATCATTGACGAGGTGTTGGCTCCCCGCAAGCAGGTCGTTACAGAAGAGACAGAGGAGACAGAAGAGACAGAGGAGACAGACGAGGAGTAACCGTTTGAGTTTGGGGTTTCGAGTTCTGAGTTTCGAGTTGGGGAACGAAAAACCCGAAACTCTAGACCCAAAACCCCAAACCCGTAAAGAAAGGTAGGCCAGGATGGCCAGGATGCGCCAGGAAGAAAGCTACTGTTCTTTTTGCCGGCGAGGTCAGGATGAAGTCAATCGCCTGATAGCCGGCCCCGACTCAACCTACATCTGCGATGAGTGTGTTTACTTGTGCCTGGAGATTTTGGACGAGGAAGTCCCGGACTCACCCGAAGAGGAATTCTTCTTAGAGACAATTCCCTCGCCCAAGGAGATCTACGACCGCTTGAACGAATACGTGGTCGGCCAGGACGACGCCAAGAGGGTACTCTCGGTGGCGGTGTATAACCACTACAAGCGCATCAGCGCCGGATCCGAGGCCGACGATGTGGAACTGGAGAAAAGCAACATCCTGCTCATCGGGCCTACTGGCTGCGGCAAGACACTGTTGGCTCAAACCCTGGCCAAGATCCTGGATGTCCCCTTCGCCATCGCCGACGCCACAGCCCTGACCGAGGCCGGGTACGTGGGCGAGGATGTGGAAAACATCCTGCTGAGCCTGATCCAGGCCGCCGATTACAACCTGGCTCGCGCCAAGAAAGGCATCGTCTACATTGACGAGCTCGACAAGAAGGCCCGCAAGACGGGGGACAACCCCTCCATCACCCGTGACGTCTCAGGCGAGGGAGTGCAGCAAGCCCTCCTGAAGATCATCGAGGGCACGGTGGCCAACGTCCCTCCCCAGGGCGGTCGGAAGCACCCCCACCAGGAGTTCATCCAGCTTGATACCACCGATGTCCTCTTCATCTGCGGCGGCACCTTTGATGGCCTGGACAAGATCGTGGGCGAGCGCGTGGGGACGAAAGGGAAAGTGGGCTTCGTGAAGGGAGAGGCGGCCAGGCTGCAGAGGGAAGAGGAAGAAAAGAGAATCGCCAGGCTCCTCAAGCAGGTCACTCCCGATGACTTGATGAGGTACGGCATGATCCCGGAGATGGTGGGACGCCTGCCGGTGATAACCATCGTTGACCCTCTGGATAAGGAGGACATGATCGGCATCCTGACCCGTCCCAGGAACGCCATCACCAAACAATTCCAGCGACTCTTGGCTCTGGACAACGTCGAGCTGATCTTCACCAAAGAGGCGTTGGCTGCGGCGGCCGAGGAGGCCATGAAGCACGAGGCTGGCGCCAGAGGGCTGAGGACCATCATCGAGAGAGCCCTTCTGGACGTGATGTACGAGATACCCTCGCGGCGCGACGTTAAGAAGTGCATCATCAACGCGGAGGCCGTCTTGGGCAAGGCTACCCCGCTGCTCCTCACCCAGTCGGAGCGCCCCATTAACTTGAAAGAAACGGCCTGACGCTCTACGACCGCTATCAGAGGACATCCCCGCCCTGCCCAAGGGCAGAATCGGGGCGAGACGCCCCTCCGTAGCAGGAGTAGCGGCGACCCAGACGAATGAAGGGAGCAGATCGAAGCCCAGATCTGCTCCTTTTTTGTGTTGAGAGGGACTGGCCCCTCCGCAAAGAGAGAAACGTGAAGAACCCCCTTCACCTGCTCTAAAGTGAAGGGGGCCTACTGGCAGGCAACCTGCTGCTGAGAGGGTTGGAACGAGCCTCCCGCAGGCGCGGAACCCGCGGGAGGCTCACACTCCTACGGATTGTACTGTTTCAGGATCACCGGCAGGTAGATGTCATATTTGGCTGTCGCCTGGACTTGGGCCGCCTCCACGCTACCCAGTACAGACTGCGCTTGATAGGTCATGTCCGTCAGCCGCCAGTCGGAGAAGCTGAAGCGCACCCACGTCCTCCCGGCCTCCAGGACCTTGAAACGCAGCGTGGCCACGATGAATTCTCCGCTGATCGGCGACGAACCCAGGCTGGAGGCCATGTAGCCGGCCCAGCCGCGAGCCGGATCCACACTGTTCAGGAGAACCGTCGGCAGTGCCGTACCGGGCTCGATCTCCATCGCCGGCTCGCCGGCCGGATCCACAAACTGCATCGCTGCGGGTTCGAAATCCACGTACACCTGGGCACCATCCACCTGCTGTTCGCCGGCTGTGGCTACCACCTGCAGGCTGATGATCTCCCCTTCGATGGTCTGCGTGTCCGTAGGCACCAGCCGCAGCGAGACGGAGCCGGCGGCCAGCGTCTCCTTGGGAATGAACAACTCCAGCGGCTCCTCCGCGGCAGTCGCAGCGCCTGCCCTGAGCGAAGCCGAAGGACTGATCCCCACCAGGACGTCGCCACGACGCCTCAGGTTGGGCTGCAGCAACTCCAGATCCTGCGCGTTCGCCTCGCCGTCCTCGTTGAAGTCGGCGCGGGGATCGAAGCCTGGCTCTCCTTGTTGTTTACCATAGGCCGCCGCCAACAGCGAGATGTCGCGGATGTCAATACGGTTGTCGTTGTTGGCGTCCCCTTCCAGCAGGGTTTCCATGTTCAGGCCATTGGGCCCATTCATCAACGTCGCTGCCGGCAGCAAGTTGCGCAACGTGTGTAGTCCCTTCAGACGCGCGCGGTAGCTGCCGGGGGCTGCTACGCCGGGCATGGCGAAGGCACCGCTGGGATTGCTCACCGCGCTGTAGGCATAGGCCGGACCCTCCTCGCCAGCACGGCTCAGCGTCAGCATTAACGGCACACTCCACGACGCATTGGGTGACGCCACCTGGCGCTGCATCTGCGCCTGGCCGACGACCAGCGCACCCTGCCTGACGGTGACGAGCCCGCCCAACAGGTGATCGAGCACCGATTCCCCGCTGAGTCTCACGTCGCTGGCGCGCGGCGCCTCCAGGCTTAGGGGAAGCTGGCTGGCGAGAGTGGTGGTGATGGCCTTGAAGCGAACCGTGGCCACCCGAAAGCGGCCACTGACGGGGTCGCCGTTGGCGACGAAGTTGATCCACCCTGTGGTGTTGTTCACGCTGTTGGTTGTCACTGTCAGCAGAGCAGTGCCAGGGGTGACCTGCATGGCCGAGTTACCCTCTTCGTCCACCACGGTCAGCACGGCGGGGTCGAAGTCCAGATAGGCGTTGACGGCGTCCACGTCCTGCGCGCCGGCCCGTACTTCCATCTCCACCAGGAATTGCTCGCCGTCGCGCACGCGATTGATGGCCGGCGATACGCGCAGCGTCACCCCCTCGGACCGCGGCGCTAGCACCAGCGCATAGTCGGCCAGGGTGAGGATGTCGCCGTTCAGGTAGGAGCTGGCGCGAGCCTCTTCGAGGGCGAGAGCGAAGTTGAGGCCGCTGAAGTTGGCGATGTCGGCGTACCAGCGGGCGTAGCCCTGCGGACCCCAACCGCTCGCTGTGCGCATGACGCCGTAGACGTCGTGGGAGACGTAGGCAGCATCGTTGTGCACGGTATGCGGCGGGTCAGGCGCATGGCCGTGGGACTCGGCAGGGACCATGCGGCCGGGCCGGCCAGCCTCGGCGCTGTCGCGGAAGGGGTCGCTGAACGCGATCCAGTCCTCATCACCGCAGCCTGCGCCAGCCACAGCGACGTAGTGCCCGCCTATCCGCCGCCAGGCGGTCGGTTGCAGTTCCCAGAAGCCGAGCAACAGCAGCACCTGTCGGTTCTGTTTCACCTCCTCCCGCACCCAGTCGAAAGAGGGAGCGCGACGCAGAGTGAGGGTGTAGTCGTCATCCAGGTCTTTGGCCGCCAGGTAGGCGTTAAGGCCACTCACCAGGTCGCCCAGGTCGGTGCCCGAATGCTCGTCGTTGGTGCTCATGTAGGTGGCCAGGTCACCGATGAGTGGCGGCACGTTCTGCGGGTCGTGGTCGTCCCAGACGCCGTAGGTCTCTACCAGCGGGTAGCCGTCGGAGACGGCGGGCGGCGCTGTGCCGCCAGGTTCGGTGGCCGAGTCCCGCCACCACAGTAGGTCGGCCACCGCCGCCGGGCCGTCGTGCGACCACTGCCAGGTGTCCGGCACCCGCCACAGGCTCTGCCGCTGGTCGAAGTCCGGCAGGCCGGCCGGGGCGTAGTCGGCGAGGTCGTCAGCCAGCCAGCAGCCGTCGAAATCCAGCTCCATGGGCGGCGCTGCGCTGACACAGAGCGAGACGTCGTCCACGTAGGCCCAGGTGCTCCCGGCCTGGCCGTCGTTGCGCACGGCGAAGAGCAGGCCGATGGTCTGGCCGGCGTACTGCGAGAGGTCGGCGGTCGCCGTTTGCCAGGCACTCTGCCCACCGTGCATCCGCAGCGCTCGAACTGGCTCCCCCTCGCCGCCCGTGATGGCCGCTACGAACCAGTCGTAGTCCGCACTGCGATCGCGAGAGGAGACCTGGTAGCGGAAGGAGAGGTGGGCGTGGACAGTGGCCTCGGGCAGGCTCACCATCTGCACTACCCAGGAAAGGCTTGGGCCGTCAAGGGCGCTGGGGTTGCCGGGCAACAGTACATGAGTGTCGGTGGGCACGTCGCTGGTGGTGATGAGCGGCTCAGGGCTGCCGCCGTGCGACCAGCCGCCCCACCCCGGTTTCTCGAAGTCGCCGTTGACCAGCCATTCGCTACACTGAGCTGGCCCTGGTATGGGCGGCATCACCATGATCTCGATGCTATCACTCGCGGTCAATCCGCCGCTGTCGGTGACGCTGGCGGCGATGGTGTGCTGGCCCACGGAGAGTGTGTGCACGCCGATCTCACGCCCCGTGCCCAGTGCCCCATCCCGGTCGGAGTGCCACTGCAACTGCTCTACGATGAGCAAATCTTCTCTGTCCTGCGCCTCGGCGGAGAGGAAGAGCATGGTCTCAGCGGGCACGCGAGCGCCACCCTCTGGCCGGGTAATCCGCAGACTGGGCGGATGGTTGGGCACGCTGAAGTCGTCGTCGGAGACGTCCACGCCAGTGCGGACGCCGTCGTTGGCGATGACGCGCAGTCGCGCCTGGTCGCCGCCCGGTAGCCGATCTGGGTCCAGGATATACGTGGTCTCCGTCAGGCCGCGGGTGAGGGGCAGCCAGCCCTGGCCGCCGTCGCGGCTGATCTGCACGGAGAAGGTGAGGGGGTCACCGTCGGTGTCGCTGGCCTCCCACTGCGCCTCGAAGGTGTCGGTGATCACCTCGCCGCCGTTGGGCGCCAGCAGCGTCACCTGCGGTGCATTGGCACTGATGGCGCGGGTAGCCAGTGTCTTCGTCCCATGCCTGAGCACGATGCGAGACATGCCCTCCTGCGGGGGCAAGATTTCCTTGAAGTGATGGAAGACTCCATGGCCGGCATCTGCCAAGGCCAAGCTGGAGGTGAAGTGGCGCGTGAAGAGCGCGTTCTCACTGGCGTCATGGAGCTCCAGGCTATAGGGGCCGCTGCCGGGATAGTCGAACGGGCCACCGGGCCAGAGGCCCAGCGCTGCGCGGCGGATCACGCCGCTGTCCCCTTGCGGGTAGAGACTCCCCCCCACTAATAGGCCAAGTTGGAGCGAATCAGCGTCTGCCGCGATCACCTGTTGCTGCGCGCTTATGAAGTGGTCATAGATACGATCATAGACCTCGATGGTTGGCCACACTACGGCGCAGTAACTCATGATGTCCGCGGTGGTCTCGGGGGGGTATATGTCCAACGTCTCGACGTTGAGGCCGTAGTCCTCCAGGTGCTCGGGGATAGTCTCGTCTATGGTTTCGGGGTCGGGAGTATCACAGAAAGGGTCCACGGTACTAGGAGCGTGGGCGAGACCGTAGTTGTGTCCTGACTCGTGTGCCAGAGTGTCTCTACCTAGCCAGTCCACGATCATGTCCCTGCCCGGCTGGTCGCCCACGCCACCGTGGGCCAGATCGCCGTAGGTAGTAGGGAACTCCGGCAACACCAGCGCCCACCGTGCGTGGCAAAGGGGGTCACCCGTGCACTCGTCGTGGAGAGCGCGCAACTGGGCCATGAGGGCATCCCAATGGTCTTCCCTTGTCAAGTCGAAACCATCAACGCCGAATATTTCTGGAGGAGCGAGACCTAGATCATCGAACTCGCGGAAGGGGAAGGCGCCGCGTATGTAGTCTATGTCGTCCCACAGGGCCGACATGGGTGGTCCTATGAGCATGCCGCTAGCGGGGTCAACGTAGGTCCCCAGGATCTGGGCGAATCCATCGGTAGGGCTGGCAACGAAGCGAGCGTGGACGGTTTCTCCCACGTTGTTCGAGTAATCCGTCTCTGCCTGCCGTCCCCATTCACCCTCCGGATTGATCTCTGGAACAAGGGCCAATCGGCCCGTGGCCCAATCCTGATGCAGCCCGAAGAAGAAACCCTGCGTAGCGTCGCCGCGGTCGAGGGTGGTGTTCACTGTCCGTCCCGTTCGACCCCACTCGTCAGCCAGCGGCGGCAACTCGCCGAGATACTGGTCGCAATTCGAGCCATTGCAGCGGTAGACATCGAGCTTGCAGCGCACGTTCTCCCACGGGCCGATGTTATTGACGGCATACACCCGGATCCACGTCTTGCGACCTTCCAGCAGGCGCACATTGTTCTGGGGGTAGCGTTGTATGGACTGAGTGATTTCCAGACCATCAATGGTGAGATCGCCCCTGAGCTCCACCTCAGCCATCTCCACGATGGATGTACACATCTCGCGCGCCTGCACCTCCATGACCAGGTCTTCATAACTCACGAGATACTCCTGCGGCACGCGCAGTTCGACATAGCGATGGTATTCGCCGGGCTCTCCGCCAAGGGGACACTCCACGACATCTCCTTCGCGGGAGCAACCATGATGCCAGGAAGCAATGCGCAGGTAGTCGGGCACAGTGAAGCTGAGCAACAGGTCATGTAGATCGCGGGGATCAAGCTGTCCCACCGTGGCGCTGAGCCGGAATGTGTCACCGGGACCAACATGATCATCGGTCAATTCCCATGACAGATCCACGTCGGCGCAACCATAATCCACCGTGGTGATATGATCCACAGTCACCTCGGCGATGCTGTCGGCGCTGATCGTCCATTGCGTGAGCACCGAGTCGCCGGGTTCAAGACCCGTGCCTAGCCCCAAGGTGAGGTTCAGGTCGGTACACGCTCCCGGCGCCGGATCGAGCGTTTCGATGGATGTCCAGGTGACGGTACCGGACCACGGTGAGAAGCTGCCGTCGGGGTCCGAGTCACGATAAGGTACGCCGTCGGGGATGGAGACCGTCACCACCACGTTCTGTGCCACACCGGTCCCTTCGTTGCTCACGCAGGCTCGGATGGTGACATCCTCCCCGGCTATCACAGGTGAGGTGATAGTTCGCGGCGATATTGAAAGACGCGGCGCCGCAACGGTGTCCCAGGAGTCGGCGTGCACGTTGGCGACACCGTCTGCATCCACATTGGCCTGGTTCTGCAGGGTGTCGCCAGGGGGCACATTGTCGCTGACGCGCGCTGCCACCCGGAAGAAGGCGCTCTCTCCCGCCATCAGTTCGGCTATCGGCGACCAGGGGATGCGGCGCGGATTCTGGGGGTCGGGAGTAGCAGCAGGATCGGCGCTGTCAAAGGTACTCCGCTGCGGCAAGATGTCTCTCACAAACACGTCGTGCGCCGTGCTCGGGCCAAGGTTGGTGACGCGAACAGTGTAGTGGGCCAGTTCACCGGCCACCAGGTAATCCTCCTCCAGCCATTTCTCCAGTTCCAACTCGGGGGTGAGGGTTGCCGTGGGCATGGGTGTGATGGTGGGGGTGGGCGAGGGGGTGTGGGTGCCGGTTGGCGTGGAGGTGGGTGTGCGGGTAGGCGTGTGGGTTGGTGTTGGGGTGGGCGGGAATACCCGTACCTGCAAGCGGTACTCAGCGACGGCTGAGACGCCGGGATGGCCGAAGATGCGTAGCCGCCATTCGCCGGTGGCGCCGGCCTCGACGTGCCAGGTCAGGTGCTCATCAGCCAACCCCGTTCGCACCAGCGTCATCATCACCTGTCCCCAAGGCGATAACAGATATATGTCCAGGTCAGCCGTCATGTCGCCGAGCCAGACATCCATGGTGTGGTTCTCGTCGGCCTGGAACTTGAACCAGTCCTCATCGTCTGCGGGGCAGATGACAGCCGAGATGCCAGGCATGCCCAGCCGGATGTCCGTTGCTGTGTTGAAGTCATCGCCTGCATCGTCGAGCGCGCAGGTGACTACAGTGGGAGAGGCAGTCGCCGGCCGGCGGTTCACGGTAGTGGTCTCGGTCGCTTCCTCGGTGCAGATGATAGCAACCTCACGGGCCTGCCCGCAGGGATACGAGACTGCTGCCCGGTTGGTCAGCACCGTACCGGATGCCGTGGCAAAGGACGTGCGCAGCGTCAGATCAACGGCGTAGGTGGCCCCCGGATAAAGCGCCGGGATGGCCCAGATGACGGTGCCGTCCTCGCTGAACACACCCCCGCCTGAGGCCTCCACGAAGGCGGTGCCTTCAGGGACAGTATCCACCAGCCACACGTTGTCGAGGGGCTCGTCGCTCACGTTGCGCACGCTGATGGCGTAGATTACTTCATCGCCGGCGTAGACCGGGTCGGCGTGGTCGGTTATGCTAGTCTGCACCACGGGCTGTGGCGTCGGCGTGGGGGTGGGGGTGACTGTCTCGTGGATGACCACTAGTTGCAGGAGGCCAAACATTCGGGTGTGTTCCTGAGGATCGGTCTCGTCGTTCTCCCGCATGAGATAGAACCCGTGATTGACCCAACTGCCGTCGAACATCCCTTGGACATAGGCTGTTACATCCCAGGAGACCTGGCCGTAGGTAGCGCTGATGTCCACGCCCGATAGTCCCCACGTTGCATTGGGCTTGTTGTTCCAGGTCACGCTCCCCTCAGTCCAGCGGGTATTCGCGCGTCCGGCCCAATACATGAAGTGGTCAGGTGGCCCTTGAGCGTCCCAGATGGTGGCGTAAAGCCGGGCGTCGGTGATGACAGTACCGGCGGGGATGCTGCTCAGGTCGAACTTGACCAGGCCGCGCAGCGCGCTGCAGCAGGCCGCCCCGGTGCCCTGACCGTAGCCCACCCAGGCGTAGCCCAGGCCGCCGAAGTTGGTGTCCGGTTCCACGCTGGAGACCCAGGCCATGGCCGTGGGGTCAAGGATCACCTGGGCGAGCGCTGGCCGGGCCACACCGGAGTTGGGCGGCGCGGCCTGCGTGCCCCCGACGACCAACACCAGCAGGCTGACAATGATCAGCGCGGCGATGACGAGCAAACTCATTTTGTCTCTCGTTCTTGCCTCCTTCAGGACAAAACCTCTCCTTTGCATTTTGACCTCCCTTGCATCTCTGTGCCACGTACACAGGCACCCCCCATGTTTCTGTCAATTGAAAACAGCTCTAACGCTGCACAACCACAGGATGGGCCATTATGTCATTCTCTCTTCCTCTCCCTGCACATTTTCCTGCAGCGCTGCCAAGATGCGACGGTTGGCAGCGGGGAAAGCAAAATCGTCCAGTTGGTCGAGCCGCACCCACCGCCAGTCAGCACATCCCAGAGTCTGAGGCTCGCCAGAGAGGTAGCGACAGTGAAAGACGTGGAGGGTGATGCGGAAATGGGTGTAGGCATGGCGAACGGTCATCAAAAGGTCGCCGACGGCAATCTCGATACCCAGTTCCTCCCAGACTTCGCGGGCAAGACACTCCTTCAGCGTCTCCCCGCTCTCTCGCTTGCCGCCTGGCAGCTCCCACAGTCCCCCCAGCAGGTCGTCGGTATGGCGCTTCGAGATCAGCAACTGATCGCCTCGCCAGATGACCCCGGCAGCGATGTCGTAATGAGGCAGGGGCCGTCGTTGGACGCGGGGCGGATATCTCTCAGGATCGCCATCCTGATACCCCTGGCACGCTTCGCTCAGGGGACATTCAGCGCAGCGGGGATCACGCGGGGTACAGACTGTAGCCCCCAGGTCCATCAGCCCTTCGTTGAAGAGGCCAGCCTGACCCGGCGGCAACAGCGCATCGGCCAGATTCCAGAACCTCCTGCGAGTAGCCCCTGAGCGCGGATCGTCGTCAATGGTGAAGAGCCGCGAGAGTACCCGTCGGATGTTGCCATCCAGCACCGCCGCGTCCTGACCAAACGCCAGACTCAGAATGGCTCCCACGGTGTAGGGACCGATACCAGGCAGGGAGAGCAGGGCGTCCCGATGGGCAGGCAACTGGCCACCGTGATCTTCCATCACCTGTTGCGCCGCCCGGTGCAGGTTGCGCGCTCGGGCGTAGTAGCCCAGCCCTTCCCACACCTTCAATACCTCGTCGAGATCTGCCTCGACCAGGGAGCGCAGGGTGGGGAATCGGGAGAGGAAACGACGATAGTATGGGATGACCGTCTTCACCTGCGTCTGCTGGAGCATCACCTCCGCCACCCAGATGCGGTAGGGGTCGCGCTCACCGCGCCAGGGTAGATGGCGGCGATGAACGCGGACCCAGGCAAGTAGACGGTCTTGAATCCACTGTCGAAGGTGTTCGGGCACCATGTTCTCTCAAGCCTGATAGACGATTTCGCCGCCGACGATGGTCATCTCAATGGGGATCTGCCACAGGCGCTTCAGTGGCACCGTGTACGGATCCTCGCTCCAGATAGCCAGGTCGGCCAGCTTGCCCGGCTCGATGGAGCCCTTGACATCCTCCTCGAAGCCGGCGTAAGCCGAGCCCATGGTGTGCGCCCGTAGCGCCTCCTGGATGGTCATGCTCTGTTCAGGCTCGTAAAACTGGTTGGAAAAGGTGATGCGGGTCACGGCCCCAAAAAGCGTCACCTGGGGCGTGAGCCAGGGCGTGGTGGGAGAGTCTGACCCCAAAGCCACCGGGACGCCAGCCTCCAGCCACTCGCGGGTGACGATCACCCGCTTGGCCCGCTCCTCGCCGAACATATCGGCATAATGGTCGCCACCCAGCCGGATGAACTGTGGCTGGGTACTGACCACCACTCCCAGGTCTTTGATGCGCTGAGTGGCCTGCGGCGTGCTGAGGATGCAGTGCTCAATGCGATGACGAGGATCGGGGCGAGGGTTGGCATTCATGGCCTCTTCGTAGGCGTCCAGCGTCAGGTCCACCGCCGCGTCGCCCATGCAGTGGACGCAGATCTGCAAGCCGGTGTCGTGCAGGGCGCGGACAGTTTCTTTGAATCTCTCGGGATCCCAGGTAGGCGTGTCCCAACGCACGCCGTTGTGCGGCTCGTGACAGTAGGCCATCTGGGCCTGGCCATCCAGCAGAAACTTGAAGCCGGCAAAGCGCATGAAGCCATTCCCCTGGTAGTACTCGACTTCCTTCAGCGCACGCTCCAGGTCGCCGGGCCACTCCAGGGTATAGTACACCTGGCCGCGGATGAGCATCTGCCCTTCACGGTCAGCGTCGAAATAGGCGCCGACAGTATCCACGCCGCGCACGTTGTTGTCGTGGAAAGTGGTGACGCCTGCAGCGGCGAAGACGGGCTGGGCGGCGGTGATGTAGTCGCGCACCATTTCCATCGTGAATCGTGGAACGTGCCGCCGCAGTACATCCATAGCGCGGTGGTTGTAGAACACCCCGCTCGGCTCGCCACCGGGCTCCCGCTCGATCACCCCCCCGACCGGGTCCGGCGTGTCGGCGGTGATGCCGGCCATCTGTAGCGCCAGGCTGTTGGCCGAACCGTAGTGCCCGCCCTGCTGTATGATCCAGACCGGGTGATGGGGCGAGACGGGGTCGAGATCGTGGCGACTGGGGAGCCCGCCGCCTACCACGGTGAGGAAGTATCCCTGCACCCACTCGCCCTCTGGAGTCTGGGCAATGGCCTCGGCCAGCCGCTCTCTGAGGTCGTCCATGGTCTTGACCCCTGGCGGCATGAGGGCCACATAGAAACCCTGCAACTGTCCCCAGACCTGCAAGTGGTTGTGGGGGTCAACCAGGCCAGGGGTCACAGCCTGGCCACCCAGGTCAATTACCTGTGTCTTCTCGCCGACCAGAGGACGGATGGCCTCACTGTCGCCCACAGCCTGGATGAGCCCATCTTTGACAGCCACCGCCTGGGCGATGGTGTCGGCTGGGTCCACGGTAATGACCTTGCCGCCCACCAGTACCATATCGGCCGCCAGCTCGGGCGTGGCGGTCGGCAGCGGAAGAGGCGTGGCAGTAGGTGGTGGGAGGGGTGTGGCGGTGGGTGGCGCGAGGGTTTCAGTCGCCGTGGGTATCGGCAATGGGGGAGCCGATGTGGGAGTGCTGAGCCTGGCCCTCCGTCCGCAGGCCTCCAGCAGTCCTCCGACCACGGCAACGCCGGTGGCGAGCGCCGATCTCTTGAGGAAATCCCTCCTGGTGATGCGCGCAACTTGTCGTGACATCTGCTCACCTCCTGGCGGGAATACAGTCTAGACTTCGGAGGTTTTCAGGAAACCTCCGAAGTCTTAGGTTGGCACTAGTAGTTACTCGACGGTCACCCAGGCGGAGCCGAAGAGGTGGGTCTTGCTCTCGTCCCAGACCTCCACCTGGTAGGTATCTGGGGGCAAGTCCGGGATCCGGGCGCTGAGGTCATAGGGGCACAGGCAGTAGCAAGGGCCACTCTGGGGATAGGTCTCTCGCTCAATGAGCTGCAGCAGAGGACGCTGGTCAATGAGGTCTACAACCATGGTGGCGCAGCAGTTGTAGATAGCCCCGCTATGCTCCATCACGATGTCGCGACCCTCCACCCAGATCTCGACCTGATCTCCATCGGCCTTTCCCAATGACTCAAGGCAATCGCTGGTCTCATAGCTGAAGTTCGTTTCCGAGTAAGCCTTCAAGACCAGGGGCAACAAGACCTTATACTCCCTCACCCAGATGCGGAAGCGCACCTGGTCAGCAACCCCGTCATTCGGACGGCGGAAGACGTTGATGGTGGTATCGGTCAGGTTCTCCCAATTGGTTCCGAAGAAGCTGCCACCCGCCTCAAAACCGCCCGCAAAGCGGTGGTTGATGCCGATGCCGCCATCGGTGTCCTTCTGCCATGCACGGACAAGGTAGAGATTCGGGTTTCCGCCCAGGTTGTGGGTAAGCGTCGCCACCGTCCCCGGTGCGACGTCCATCCACTCACTATCCCAGTCGGGCGGGTCGGGGGCGAAAATGCGGACACGCACCTGATCGGCCCCGGGATCATTCGGATAGCGCCAGACGTCTATCGCGGTGTTCGTCAAGTTCTGCCAGGCCGCCCCGCGAACCTGACCACCCGCTTCTAGCCCGCCGTAACATCGGCTGTTTATGCCTATGCCACCCGACGTCGTGTCCTTGAGCCACAGGCCGACGACGTAGTCGTCAACATTGCCCCCTTGACTATGGGTGAATGACTTCAACTCGTCTGTGGCAATGTCCACCCACTGGCTGTCCCACACGGGGGGATCTTCCGGGATCCAGACACGCACGCGCACCTGATCGGCAAAGGCATCGTCCTCTCGACGGACTACCTCAATGGTCGTATCGGTCAGGTTCTGCCAATGGGCTCCATAGAAGTTGCCGCCAGCTTCCAGCCCGCCACCACCCCAGCCATTGATGCCCTTGCCATCCGGTGTCGTGTCCCTGAACCACAGCTCAACGGCATAGTCATCTGGGTCTCCACCCAGATCGTGGGTGAACACCGTCGCCGTGTCTGTGGCAATGTCTACCCACCCACTGCTCCAATGGGAATTGGACTGCCGGGCAGCGTCGGGATAGACGTCGAGTGGGAAGCCCGGGTTGCCGGCTACGGCACCGCCAGCGAAGAGGAGCAAGGCCGCCAGCGCCAAGACTCCCACCGTCACCAAGATTTGCATTCTCTCGTTCATTTTCTCCTCCTAGCTCTATTATGTTTGCTCCCGCTAGACTTCCGAAGTCTCCACAGAACCCTAGACTTCGGAAGTCTTAACGGACTCAGCCCTCCTGGGAGAGGATGACCACCTCCACTTCGCACAGGTCGCGGAAGCGCTGAGCGTCCCTGACGGATCCAACAATAGCGCTGTGGTGCATGGGGATGGCCACCTTGGGCTTGATCCTGTTCGCTGACTCGGCAGCCTCGTCAGCGGTCATGGTGTAAGTCCCCCCCACAGGCAGTAGCGCGATGTCAGCCTCAATGTCGTCCATCTCAGGAATGACGTCGGTGTCGCCGGCGTGGTAGATGCGCACCCCCCCCACGGTGATGATGAAGCCCACGTGGCCGCTCTCTTTCGGATGAAAGGGCACACCAGGGCTGCGGAACTTGCTCACGTTGTAGGCAGAGACTGTCTCGATGGGGATGCCCTGCATAACGAGGCTCTCGCCCGGCTTCACCACCCGCACGTCGCCCTTTA
Organism: uncultured Anaerolineae bacterium; assembly: GCA_964390805.1. Lineage (GTDB taxonomy): Bacteria > Chloroflexota > Anaerolineae > VGOG01 > VGOG01 > CAYMKL01. The sequence continues at coordinate 42,044 of CAYMKL010000003.1, forward strand.
GCTTCTGCGCCGCCGCAGCGATGGTCACGATCACGGTGTCATCTTTGGTCAGCTTGGCTACATCATCTGGGGAACAGTGGTCGAAATGGTCATGGGTGATGAGGATCAGGTCGGCCTTTGGCGGCCTGCCCTTCAGTTTGAGGGGATCAATGTAGATGGTTTTATCGTTCTCGATCCTGAAAGTGTCGTGCCCTAGCCAATGGATGTTCTCAATCATTTTGCACCTCCAGTTAGTTGTTGAATTCCCTTTCCACCTCAGTCAGGAGACCTTCGGCGATCAAAAGGTCCGACACTACAAGTATATCACCTTTTTCATCCTTAGTCAACAGCTTGTCCTTTGAGCCAGGTTGTGTTATAATAGGGTTCAGGGTTTTTCTCTTGCAAAGGCATTCTTGGGCGCTCCAGAGCGTTCAAAAAGCAATCACCGGCTTGGTTCAGACGACAAAAAACCTGGTTTCTCTCTACATGTCGGGTAGTGAGACAACCTTGGATGTCCTGAGTTGCTCTTCAGTTGTGGAAACACGCGCTGGAACTTACTGAGAGAGTTCGCATATTGAAAGGAGGGATGCCTATCGCACAAAAACATCGGGTGCTCGCGTTAGTTTCAAAACACAAATAAGGAGGAAAGAATGCTTGCTAACAAAAGATGGGGAACCTTATTGGCTTTGGTGGCCATCGCCGCCATAACTCTCTCGGCCTGTGCCCCGCCGACCCCAGAGGTGATCGAGAAGGAGGTAGTGGTCGAGAAATCGGTCGTGGAGACTGTGGTGGTCGAAAAGGAGGTGGTGGTCGAGAAGCCGGTCGTGGAGGTTGTGGAGGTCGAGAAACCGGTCGAGGTGGTAGTGACGGCCACCCCGGTCGTGGGGCCGCAGAAAGGCGGCACGCTGGTCATTGGCCTGTCTGCCGAGCTCTCGACACTGGACCCGGCCGATCACCGTGATCGGACCGTCGAGACCGTCGTTCGCAACATGTTCGACGGCCTGGTAACCCGCACCACCGACGGCCGGGTGCTTCTGGAGCTGGCCGAGTCGGCCGCGCTGGTTGACGACACCACCTGGGAATTCGTGCTCAAAAAGGGCGTCACCTTCCACAACGGGGAAGACCTGACGGCCGAAGACGTGAAATTCACCTTCGACCGCATCATCTCCGAGAACGGCATTGACTACCCCGAACCCCACACATCTGGGCGCAAAGGCTTGATCTCGCCGCTGGAGAGCGTGGAGGTCATGGACGAATACACGGTGCGTCTCTACCTGTCGGCCCCCTGGCCGGTGGCCATGCAGATGTTCGTCCACCAGCAGGTCATCCCCAAGGACTACTTTGAAGAGGTGGGCAACGAGGCCTTTGTCAAAGCCCCGGTTGGCTGCGGCCCCTTCAAGTTCGTGGAAGGCTCTCTGGCCGATCAGATTGTAATGGAGCGATTCGACGGCTACTATGGCGGCGCCGACGAACTGCCACCGGTGGGCCCTGCACCGCTGGATCGCCTCATCTTCAAGATCCTGCCCGAGGCCTCGACGCGAGTGGCCGCTCTGCGCGCCGGTGAGGTAAACATCATCCAGAGCGTTCCCTCGCACATGATCCCTGTGCTGGCCACCGACGCCAACATCCAGGTGGTCAGCGGTCCCAGCACGCGGCCCTTCTGGATGGAAATGAACGTCAACCAGCCACCTTTTGACGACGTCCGTGTACGGCTGGCCATGAACTATGCGGTGGACGCGGACACCATCCTGGAAACGGTGCTGGGTGGCCTGGGCATCGTCATCCCCGGTCCTCTGTCGCCCTACAACAACTTTGCCGATCCTACTCTGGAGCCTTACGGCTACGATCCGGACAAAGCTCTGGAGCTATTGGCCGAAGCTGGCTTCACAGACTCCGACGGCGATGGCCTCCTGGACAAGGGCGGCGAGAAGTTCTCCTTTGTCATTGATGCACGGCCTACGGAGAAAGCCTACACCGAAGCTGTAGCTGGGCAGTTGCAGGAACTGGGCATTGACGCCACCGTGCGCGTATGGGGCGACTATAGCGTGCTCAAGCCATTGCTGCTGGGCGGCGAGCGCACAGCCTTTGTCGGTGGCTGGGGCGACTCGGCCTTTGACCCTGTGGGACACTTTGAGGCCAAATGGCACTCCATGGTCGAGGGCACGGGCAATGGGCGCGGCAACTTCTCTACCTACAGCAACCCCCGCGTGGACGAACTCATCGAGGCCGGTGAGGTGGAGCCGAACGTGGAGAAGCGCCACGAGATCTATAACGAGGCGCAGCAGATTGTGTACGCAGAGGTGCCGGCGGTCTTTTTGTTCCTGCCCGACACCATCGAGGCCTCTACCAGCAACGTGCAGAACTGGACGGTCAGCGCTGACGCGCGCCTGAACATGCACGACGTCTGGCTCTCCGAATAGGACGGGCCTTGAGCAACTCATACGTGAAGCGTGAGGAGTTCACGATGCTGAACCCTCACGTTTCACGTTTTACGTCGGCTGTGGTGGGCGAGACTTTGGGAACCCTCCAAGGAGCGTACCCATGAGAGTGGTCAAGATACTGGAGCGGATGCTGGCGGTCGTCCCGATCATGTTTGGGGTGGCCATTGTTGTCTTTCTCTTCATGCGCCTGACGCCGGGCGATCCGGTGGACATTATGATGGGCGAGGCCGGCTACGTCTCTGAGGGCGAAATAGAGAACTTACGCCGGGAGTTCAACCTGGACAAGCCCCTCCACGAGCAGCTACTTCTCTTCCTGGCCCGTGCCATCCGGGGCGATCTGGGTAACTCTTACGTCAAACGCGCACCTGTGACCGAGCTCATTGCCGAGCGGTTGCCGGCCACCGTCGAACTGGCCCTGGGTGCGCTGATCTTTGGACTGGTAGTGGCTGTGCCCATCGGCATCGTCTCTGCCGTCAGACAGTATTCGGTGCTGGATCGGGTGAGCATGGCGGGGGCTTTCCTGGGCATTTCCATGCCCGCTTTCTGGTTGGGCATCATTCTTATGCTTATCTTTTCAGTGCGTCTCCAGTGGCTTCCGGTGGCAGGGCGCATTGACTATGACGCAGAACTGCAAACGGCCACCGGCCTGTACGTGCTGGACAGCATCCTCACCAGCAACAAGGAAGCGTTGATCAGTAGCCTGCGCCACCTGGTGCTGCCTTCCGTCAGCCTGGGGGCAGCGATGGCCGCCACGGTGGCCCGCATCCTGCGCTCCAGCATGTTGGAGGTGCTGCGCCAGGATTACGTGATTCTGGCCCGGGCCAAGGGACTGGCAGAGTTCCTGGTTGTCACTAAGCACGCGCTTCGCAACGCGCTCATCCCCACCGTGACGGTGGTCGGTTTGCAGGTGGGCGTGCTGCTGGGCGGCAACATGATCGTGGAGACAGTCTTTGGCTGGCCGGGCCTGGGCCGGTTGGTGGTGCAGGCCATCTTTTCGCGGGACTTTCCTCTGGTGCAGGGAGCGGTAATGGTCTACGCCTTTATTTTTGTCACGGCCAACCTGATCGTGGACGTGCTGTACACTTATCTGAACCCCAAGATCACGCTTTAGCGAAAGGCGGATTCTTCTGGATATGGAAGCTCAAAGCACTACTTTGAACCAAGCTCTTTATCCTTTCAAACTCCGGCTCGAGCTTTGGAGGCACAACAGCCTTAACTTTCTCCGCGAGCTTTGGGGGCAGCCTTCAGCGATGCTGGGGGCGGCGTTGATCGGGCTCTTTGTGCTGATAGCGATCTTTGCGCCCCAAGTCTCACCCCATGATCCCGCCAAAGGAAATCTGAGGAACCAGTTGATCCCCCCCCTCTGGCAAGAAGGAAACAACCCTGAGTTTTTATTGGGCACTGACGTGCAGGGCCGCGATCTTCTGTCGCGCATCATTTTCGGAGCCAGGATCTCGTTGTGGGTGGGGATACTAGCGGTGGGCATCTCGGCCTCGATCGGTACGGCTTTGGGAGCGGTGAGCGGCTACTATCGCGGTTGGGTGGACGCCCTCATCTCTCGATTTGCTGACTTGCTCATGGCCTTTCCCTTCCTCATTTTTGCCATCGGCATGATGGCCTTCTTGGGGCCGGGTTTCGCCAACCTGCTGCTGGCCTTGACGCTCAAGGGCTGGGTTGTGTTCTTCCGCCTGGCCCGGGGCGCGGTCATGGCCGAAAAGACTACCGAATACGTCGAGGCGGCCAAGGTGGTGGGTCAGTCCAACCCCATCATTATCATCAGCGAGATTCTGCCTAACATCTTCCATGCCATCCTGGTGCTGGGCACACTGCGTATGGGATCAATGATCATCACCGAGGCCAGCCTGAGCTTCCTGGGTCTGGGCATCCAGCCGCCTACGCCAGCCTGGGGTTCCATGGTCTCCGACGGGCGGGACTATCTGGTCACCTCCTGGTGGATCGCCACCCTGCCAGGACTGGCCATTCTGGTTCTGGTGTTAAGCATCAACCTCTTTGGCGAGGGCCTGCGGGACATTCTGGACCCTCGCCTGAAAGTCGAGTGAGCAGAGGTAGCAACCGATGAGCGTGAGTAGCCCTGGCCTCAGCCGAGCACGCCTCTGTACCATCACCGAGAATGAGATCGAGCACATTCATGACGGCGCGCTCCAGAGTCTGGCTCGGACGGGCATCGCCATCCACGACGAGGCCGTGCTGACTCTGCTGGATGAAGCAGGCTGCCGGGTTGACCATGAGACCCGCCACGTCTGTATCCAAGCGCCGGTGGTAGAGAATGCCGTAGCCACAGCCCCGCCGACGGTCGGCCTCTACAACCGGCTGGGGAAGCAGGTGATGGCCCTGGGCACAGGCCCCTTTCATGCGCGCACTTCCAGCGGGGCAACGGGCATTCTCGATCTGGATAGCGGCCGGCGACGCAGGCCCAACTGTCAGGATGCAGCCAATGTCGTACGGCTGGCCGACGCCCTCCCTCACGTCCACGGTGTGAGCACAATGGCGGTGCAGCCGGCCGATATACCCGTCACCGCGGTGGATGTCCGCACAGTGAGGCTTGCTTTGGCCAACACAGTGAAGCCGCTGGGCTACGTCTGCCTCAACGAGCGCCTCATCGAACCGGTTCTGGCCATGTCGGCAGTGGTGGCAGGGGGAGAAGATGCTTTGCGGGAGCGGCCCTTTATCACTGCTCTGGCCGAATCCACCTCACCGCTGCAGTTGGTGTCGAGCCAGTTGGCCGTGCTGAAGGCTTTTGCCTCGCGGGGGCTGCCGCTCACACTCCATGCTCACCCTATGGCCGGCTTCACCGCGCCGGTGACGCTGGCTGGTGAGTTGGTGATTACCCACGCCGAAGTCCTGGCCCTGGTGACCATCGCTCAGTTGATCCGACCGGGCACCCCGGTGGTCTATGGCATGTCGTCGTCGGTGCCGGATATGCGAAGCGGGAGTAATCTGTCTGGTGCGGTGGAGATTGGACTGATGGGTGCAGCGGTGGCGCGATTGTCCAGGCGTTGCGGTCTGCCCTGCGTCATGAGCAGTGGCACCGATGCTCATGTGCCGGGCGCTCAGGCGATGCTGGAACGGCTGATGACTCTGTTGCCCCCGGCGTTGGCCGGCATTGACCTCGTCAACCTGACCACAATGGACACCAAGATGTCCTTCAGCCTGGAGCAACTGGTCATTGATGAAGCAATTCTGAGTGTCATTGAGCGCTACCTGCGGGGAATCACCGTGGACGACGAGACCCTGGCCCTCGACCTGATCCACGAGATCGGGCCGGGGGGCGCTTTTACGACCACGGCCCATACCATTCGTCACTTCCGGGACGAGTTGTTGATCCCAGACCTGATCGGCCGTGAATCCCGGGAGTCGTGGCAAGCGGCTGGCGCGCCGGATGTGCGAACGCGAGCGCAGGAAAAAGCTCGCCGCATCCTGGCGGAGCATCGGCCGCTGCCGCTGGCGGACAGCATCGCTGTGCAGCTCGATGAAATCGTGAAAGAAACCGAGAGTCAAACCTTGACCTATTAACTTGCTGACCTGTTGCTTTGAAACAGAGAGGTGTTCTTGAGATGGAGTTCTCTTGGAAAGTGGGTGCTCGCGGGATGCAGTTTTCAGGGAAAGAAGCCGAAGATCAACCTGTGGGCACTACGTCCCCGCTGTTAGAACTGGATAACCTGACCACGGTCTTTCCCACCCGGCGCGGCCTGGTGCGCGCCGTGGACGGCCTTAGCTTCCAGTTGCACGAAGGAGAAAAGCTGGGCATCGTGGGCGAATCGGGATCGGGCAAGAGCGTCACCTTGCTCTCTATCCTGCGGCTGGTGCCTAGTCCGGGTGAGACTGTCAACGGAGAGGTGTGCTTTCGGGACCAGAATCTCCTGACCAAATCTGCCAGAGAGATGCGGCAGATCCGGGGCAAAGACGTGGCCATGATCTTTCAGGACCCCATGACCACTCTGAACCCGGCTTTTCTGGTGGGAGACCAAATCCGCGAATCTTTGCGGATTCACGACATTGTTCCCCGTTCCGATGGACTGTTTTCCCGCCTGTTCGACCGGAAGCGCAAAGCTGCCGAATACCAGCGTGTCTGGGAGGCGATGGCCGACGTGGGCATCCCTGTGCCCCGCCAGAGCGCGCGCCGCTATCCGCACCAGTTCAGCGGCGGGATGCAGCAACGCGCCCTGACGGCCATCGCGCTGGCTTGTGAACCCCAGGTACTGCTGGCCGACGAACCAACCACTGCCCTCGACGTGACCATACAGGCCCAGATCTTGACTCTATTGGACAAGATCAATCAAGAGCACGGCACAGCCATTGTCTTGGTGACCCATAACTTGGGGGTGGTGGCCGAGTTCTGTCAGCGAATCATCGTGATGTACGCCGGGCAGTTGATGGAACAGGGCCAGATTGATCAGGTCACAGAAGATCCAGTGCATCCCTACACGCGCGGTCTGCTGTGCTGCCTGCCCAGGATCGGTGCTCAACGGGAGAGAATCTCGCCCATTCCCGGCCTGGTGCCCGATCTGGCCGACCTGCCGCCGGGCTGCCCTTTTTCTCCGCGCTGCGACGTGGCCATGCCCGAATGTTCGCAACTCGAAGCCATTCCGCTGAGAGAACTGCCAGACGGTCGGCTGGTTCGCTGCCTGCTCCACTAGCGCCAACCATCCGCCATCCGCTGCTCAGGAGGACCGATTTGTCAGAACAACCCTTGGTCGAAGCACAAGGAATCAAAATGCACTTTCCCATCCGGCACAGCCTGTTGGCCAAACTCCTGGCCGGGCGGAGAGATCAGTGGGTGAAGGCGGTGGATGGGGTGGATCTCAAGATCTATCCTGGACGGACCGTAGGGCTGGTGGGGGAGTCGGGCTGCGGCAAGACCACTTTTGGCCGGGTGCTGACGCGCCTCTACGAGCCCACGGTCGGCCGGGTGCTGTTCCGGGGACATCCTATCAGTACCAGTGACGCCAGTCGAGAGGTCGTGGTCTTTGACAACGGGCAGAAGGTTTCGGGGAGCCTGCCCTTGGATCGGCTGAGCTTTTACCAAACGACTCAGATGATCTTCCAGAACCCTTACTCTTCGCTGAACCCTCGTAAAACGGTGCGGCAGATCGTCTCCGTGCCACTGAAAAACCGGGGGATCAAGGGCTTCAAGGCCATCGAGGAAGAGATCGCCCACCTCTTGCAGCGAGTGGGTATCCCGGAGCGCCGCATAGACGCCTATCCGCATCAGTTCAGCGGCGGACAGCGCCAGCGCATCGGCATTGCCCGCGCGCTGGCCATGCGCCCCAAGTTCATCGTCTGCGACGAGCCGGTCTCGGCCCTGGACGTATCTATCCAGGCTCAGGTGATCAACTTGCTGGACGAGCTGCAAGAGGAATTCAATCTGACCTTTCTGTTTATTGCCCACGATCTGAGCGTCGTCCACTACGTAAGCGATCGGGTGGCCATCATGTACCTGGGCAAGATCGTCGAGGAAGGCCCAACCGACGGGGTTTTTGCGCATCCGGTGCATCCGTACACCCAGGCATTGATGGCTGCCGTGCCGGTGGTGGACAAGGCTGCTCGCCGGAAGCGAATCATCCTGGAGGGGACCGTGCCCAGCCCCATTGACCCGCCCAGCGGCTGCCGCTTTCACACGCGCTGCTTTGCCAATAAGGGAAAGATGTGTCAAGAAGAAGAGCCAGCCTTGCAGGAGATAGCTTCCGGCCACTGGGTCGCCTGCCATCTCTAGGCTGAAGGAGGATGATTGCCAGCAACGACCATCAGCGTAAACGGGTCTCACTATCAGATGGGACGGCAACACGGATTTCAGGTCAGGGGATTGCGCCCGCTGATCGTTGAGGCCATCGAAGCACGTTTCCGTCAGATCGAGCAGTACGGTCCCGACGCGCGCTTTGAGGCGCTGCTGCGAGAAACTCACGAGTTGCTTCAAGATATTGATGCCCCGCTATTAGACATGATCCGGGGGCAGGCCGAAGCACTGGATTTCGAGTTCGACACACTACTGCGTTACGACCTGGTGACCTACCTACTCGACTACTTGGTGACCCGCAAGCCTCCGAGTAGTGAGGGCTGTACCACCTGGGCCGCCACGGGGTCGGCCACTGGGGGTGGACAGCCCATCCTGGTCAAGAACCGAGATAATCGCCTGGAGCGGTTGCCTCTGCAAATCGTGATCCACGCCACGCCTGAGGCCGGTTATCGCTACGTCTGTAGCGGCAGCGCCGGCAGCTCGGGCGTTTTCTGTGCCGGGATCAACCAGGCAGGGCTGGCCGTCGCCGATACCCACGTCTGCTCCACCGACCTCGGCCCTGGCCTGCCTGACTACTCGCTGATGATGCACATCTTGGAAGCGCACGACAGCGTGTCTTCGGCGCTGGATTACCTGCGCTCCGTGCCTCGCCAGGGGCGGAACAACCTCATCCTGGCCGATGCCCAGGGGCATCTGGCCGTCTTTGAGATCGGCCACCGTCGCTATGGCCTGTTCGAGACCCACGATGGCACACTGGTGAACACCAACCACTTTGTCAGCCCCGAACTGCGGGATTGCTTTGTGGACACCAGTCCGCCGCCGAAGAGAGGTAACTCATTCCATCGCTACGAGAGAGTGACCAGGGAATTGGACGCTGCTTTCGGCCAGATTGACGCGCCCTTTGCCCAGCGGTTGATGGCCAGCCACGACGGCCCGTTGGCTTCCATCTGTCGCCACGCGGTGGCGGGCAAGGATTCTGCTACTATCTCGACGAGCATCTTTTTGCCCGTGCAGCGGACGATGCTTTTCTGTCACGGGCTGCCCTGTCAGGGGCAGTATGACGAATTCATGCTCTAGTTTACCACGGGATACTTCTTGGAGACCTCCGATTGTCAAGTGGGCAGCAGGCTGGTGCCCCCACGCCAACGTATTATGCGACGGGTCGGTAACATTTTGCGAGTGGATACGCCCATTTGACAAATATCTAGCTTTTGGATATAATATCAAATATCTAATATCTAATCCCGAATTCGATTGCGCCCTCGACAGAAAACAACTACGAATACTGCGAGCAGAACTGAAATGCCCAATCAACTCAAATCAATCCAGAATCACCGCCCACTAGCCGACCTTGTTTTCGAGCAACTGCGCGACTCGATTATTGATGGTCGGCTGAAGCGAGGCCAGTGGCTGCGCCAGGAGACATTAGCTCAGGAGTTGGCCGTCAGCCAGATGCCCGTCCGAGAGGCCCTCAAACGGCTAGTAGCTGAAGGTCTGGCCGAACGTATCCCCTACAAAGGGGTAAAGGTGGTCGAGTTTTCACCGGAAGACATTGTAGATATTTGCACAACCCGACTAGTGCTAGAAGGCTTGGCTGTCCGCTTCGCCACACCATTAATCACGGGGGAGACTCTGGAGCGGTTGAAGGAGAACGTGAAAGAGGCAGAAGGGTATACAGAGCAGGATCAGATGGCCAAGCGCCGCGAGTTGAATGCCGAATTTCACCTTTCGATTTGCCGAGCCAGTGGCCGCCAGTACCTGGTTCGCCTGCTGGAGGCGGTATGGGGTTGGTTCCCCAGTGTGATGCTGTACGAGGGAATGTTTCGGCAAGAAGAGCTGTTGCCCGACCGTCTGGAACGAGAGCGGCGGGAGCACTGGGCCATCCTGGATGCCCTGGAAAGATGCGATGCCGAGCAGGCTGAAGAGGAGATCCGGCATCATATTCAGAACCTGTCCCATGAGTTGACGGAAGTGCTTGGTATACCCAAGGAAGTGGTAGAAGCACTGGAAACTCTCTGAGTTCGCCGAAACGGGATTCCCTGGCTGTTCCTGTGCAGGGCGTGAGAGTTTGTTGATGGGAGCTGGCCCTGAGGGAAAAGGAAGGCGGAAAGGAGGAGAGCCTATCGCACAAAAATGTCGAGTTCTCGCGCTAGTCTTAAGACTCAAGACTCAAAACACAAACCAAGAAGGAGGTAAGAAATGTCTAGGAAGAAACTTATCAATCTGGTTCTAACACTCGTCATGCTGCTGCCTCTGGGGCTGAGCGTGGTCAATGCTGCTCCACCAGCCCAGGAGATGACCTACACGGTTAAGCTAGGCGACAACCTCTGGACCCTGGCGGAGAAGTACCTGGGCAGCGGTCCGGCCTATCAGACCATCGTTAGCGCCACCAACGCCAAACATGGGGGAGATCCCAGCTTCGCCTACATTGATAACCCTAGCCTGATCCATCCCGGCTGGAAGTTACTCATCCCCGGCGCCGAGGAGGCTGCGGGGCTTACGGCCCCTGAGCCGACGGGTCAGATCATTATCTCGGAGACGGCAGACACCAATGCTCTTGACCCCAAGTACCTCAAGGGACGTCAGTCACAGGACGTCTTGCGCGTGATGTTCGACAGTCTCTACCATAGAGACAACAATATGCAGATCGTTCCCTGGCTGGCCACTTCCTACGAGAACCCCGACGAACTCACCTGGCGCTTCCATCTACGCCAGGCAGTGAAGTTCCACAATGGGAATGACTTCAAAGCTAACGACGTCAAGTTCACGCTCGGTCGGCTGGTCGAAGATGACTCGCAGTTCAGTACGCGAAAGTACGTGGATAGAGTCGAGGTGGTAGATGACTACACCGTGGACATTATCACCCACGAGCCCTACGCGGCCTTTATGACCAGAGTCGTCCTCTGGCACATGACCGATGAAGAGTATTTCAACGAAGTCGGGGCGGAAGGGTTTGCCAGTAACCCCGTCGGTACCGGTCCCTTCACGTTCGTGGAGTGGGTCAAAGATGAGCGGGTAGTGTGTGAAGCCAACCGCAACTATTGGGGCGGCTCACCCAAAATCAAGACGGTCATCTTCACGCCTATCCCAGAGTCGGCGACCCGTATAGCCGCTGTGGAGGCAGGCGACGTTGATATCATCGCTGCTGTGCCGCCGGAGTATGTTGATCAGGCGCCAGAAGGTGTTGAGGTCGTGACGGTGCCCGGCACTCGCGCCTACTACCTCGGCATGAACGTGAACATGGAGCCCTTCGATGATGTACGGGTACGACAGGCCATGAACTATGCCATTGACGTCGAGTCCATCATTGAGAATGTGCTGAACGGCTTGGCCAGACGGATTGACAACCCGCTATTGCCAGAGGCCGTCGGCTACACTGCCACGCCGGTCTACAGCTACGATCCCGACAAGACCAGGAGCTTGCTGGCTGAAGCTGGCTATCCCGACGGTTTCGAGATTGAGCTCGACACGCAGCCTCCGTTCAAAGAAATCGCCGAGGCGTTGGCCGGCCAGCTCAGTGAGGTGGGCATCACGGCCAACGTCAACATCATGGAAAAGGCCGCTCTCTACGCCAAGTACGAGCCGGGCTTCAGCCAGACCTTCCTGACTTCCTGGGGCAACTCGGAGGCGGATGCCGACGGTATACTATCCAAGCAGTTCCATTCCAACCGCTACAGCTGCAATCTGTTTGGTCCCGAGGGAGAAACCGGCTATGGTGATGCCAACCTCGGTTGCTACTACACCGGCTTTGCTAATGCCGAGGTAGATGCAGCTATCGAAGCAGGGGCCAGGGATGTGGATCCAGAAAACCGGAAGGAGTATTACGCCACGGCGGTAAAGATCATCGTCGAGGAGGCCCCGTGGCTCTTCCTCTACAACCCCGTCGAAGTCTACGCCCAGAGGGATCGGGTCCAGGGCTGGGTGCCCCGCTCGGATGCACTGATCGTCTTGGACGAGGCCTGGATCGCGGACTAGACTATCGGAGCTATATCACACACAACTCCGAGGACGTTAGAGCGCCGCCCCCAAGGGGGCGGCGCTCAATCCATCTTTGCAGCAGAGGACAAGACATGCAATATCTGCTAAGACGACTCTTCCTGATCATTCCTGTGCTCTTCGGCGTGTCGGTCATTGTCTTTACCATCATGCACGTAATCCCCGGCGATCCGGTCCAGCTTATGTTCGCTGGTACTGGCGCCAGTGCGGAGCAGAGGGAGGCGATGCGGCATTCACTAGGGCTCGATCTTCCCTTGCCGGTGCAATATGTGAACTATGTGTCCAGAGTAATTCGAGGCGATTTAGGCCAGTCCATTCACTTCAGACAGCCGGTCCTGGAATTGATTCTGGAGCGAATGCCGGCCACCATCGAGCTGACGCTGTTCGGTCTCATCATCGCTCTGGCGGTCGCCTTCCCCATTGGGTCCCTCTCAGCGCTGAAACGTTATACACTCATTGATTACATCGTTATGACTGGAGCTACCCTGGGCATCTCCCTGCCGACTTTCTGGATCGGCATTATGTTGATCATGCTCGTGGCCGTCAACCTGGGATGGCTCCCTAGCTTTGGTAGAATAGACTATGTAGTACACCCTCAAAAAATAACCGGTTTCCTTCTCCTTGATTCTCTTTTTACCTGGAATATCCCTGCCCTTAAGAATGCCCTGGCTCATCTCGCATTGCCCGCTCTCGCCTTAGGAACGGCCACAGCCACGTTTTCCACGCGCTTTATCCGGTCCAGCATGCTAGAAGTCATTGGTCAGGACTACGTGGTCGTTGCCCGCGCCAAGGGGTTACGCGAGTGGGTATTATTCATACGCCACGTGCTGCGCAATGCTCTCATTCCCGTGGTAACTCTCATTGGCTTGCAGATGGGGGGGCTGCTGAGTGGAGCTGTCGTTACAGAAACGATCTTTGCCTGGCCTGGCATTGGGCGGCTCGTCATTCAGGCTATCTACAACCGTGATTTTGTTCTGGTGCAAGGAGTCGTGCTTTTCTTCGCTTTGATCCGCGTCACCATCAACCTCGTGACAGACGTTCTCTACGTGTGGATAGACCCTCGAATCGGCCATATCTAAAGGAGCGATGAACAGTGACTGAATCGCTTACAACACCATCGCCACAAGACCGAGAACTGCTCGCACCTCGGCAAAGCGAGCTAAAGAGAATAGTGCGTGCTTTTCTACTGAGTAAGATCGCTACGTTTGGCGCTCTAGTCTTTGTCCTCTTTTTGCTCATAACCATTCTAGCGCCGGTTCTCGCTCCCCGCGATCCTGCCCAGCAGGATTTGAAGCGCAGGTTGGCGCCACCCGTTGGCTTCGGGATGGAAGGGGCAAGCTGGGAATACCCTCTGGGGAACGACAATCTGGGGCGCGACATTCTCAGCCGTCTTTTGGTTGGCTCGCGCGTCTCATTTGTGGTGGGAGTGACCACAATTCTTTTGTCTGCTTCAGTGGGCAGCCTGATTGGCGCCGTGTCTGGATTCTATCGAGGCCCCCTGGATACCATCGTGATGCGCTTCGTGGATATTTGGATGGCTTTCCCTGGCCTGCTGCTGGCTATCGCCTTTGGAGCCGCCCTGGGGCCGGGGTTGGTCAATCTCATCCTCGCTTTGTCTTTGACCAATTGGGTGGTTTACTGCCGCGTTGTTAGAGCAGAGGTCCTTTCCATCCGCGAGAGGGACTATGTGATGGCAGCGCGGGTCGTGGGCACCAGTGATCTACGAATTATCCTGCGCCATGTGCTGCCCAACATTCTGGCCCCCATTCTGGTGATCTCCACCCTCCGAATGGGCACGGTGATCATCTCCGAGGCATCCCTTAATTTCCTGGGAATTGGCGTTCAGAGCTCAATGCCGACGTGGGGAGGCATGTTGTCCGACGGGAGAGAGTTCATGCGAAACGCCTGGTGGCTGGCTACCTTCCCTGGCATTGCCATCAGCATCGTGGTGTTGGGTGTCAATCTGTTGGGTGATGGATTGCGGGATGCCCTGGATCCCCGCCTTCGGCGCCGGTAGCCCCTAGAGATCTATCCTGGCCGAAACACATCGTTCGGTGAAGGTGAGGAGGCGGGCAGAGAAAAATCGTGCGTGTCAAGATCAACCTTGAAAAGATAACCGAAAATGCCAGGACTATCACTAACCTGTGTGCCGCTCATGGCATTACGGTGATAGGCGTGACCAAGGGCTGTTGTGGGATGCCGGAGGTAGCTAGAGCTATCCTTGCTAGCGGCATTCGAGGGCTGGCCGATTCCCGGCTCGGCAACCTCAGGCGGATGAAAGAGGCTGGCATCGAAGCGGAAATGTTGCTTCTGCGCTCACCAGCTCTCAGCGAGGCGGCCGAGGTGATCAAGCTGGCTGAGATCAGTCTCAACTCTGAGTCAGAGGTGATGGCCTCTTTGGCGCAGGAAGCCCGCGCTCTGGGCAAGCTTCACCGAGTCATTCTCATGGTGGATGTGGGGGATCGCCGCGAGGGCTTCTTGCCAAAGGACGTGGAGGGAGTAGCGCGGGAAACGGAGAGTCTGGAGGGCATTCGACTGGTAGGGCTTGGTAGCAACTTCGGCTGCCTGAGCAGGAATTCCCCCTCCCTAAAGGACACTCAACTGCTGGTGCAACTTGCTGTCCGGGTCGAGGAGGCTATCGGGAGAGAATTGGCAGTCATCTCCGGGGGAAGCTCGATTCACCTTCGGATGGTCGAGCAGGGCAGATTGCCAACCAGGATCAACCAACTAAGGATCGGCGAGGGGATACTCTTGGGCTCTGACCCTGCAGATGGGCGGCCCTTTTCTTACACAAGTCAAAATGCCTTCACCCTTACAGCCGAGGTGATTGAGGTCAAGTGGAAACCCACACTGCCCAAGGGGAAGGGCGGCCATAGCGTTCTCGGAAGGCATTCTGTCCGTGAGGGTCACGCTCTTCGATGCCAGGCCATTCTAGCCGTGGGAACTCAAGATGTCAGGATCGAAGGGCTAAGCCCCAGAACTCCAGGGATGAACGTCATTGGGGGCAGCAGCGATCACCTGGTGCTCGATGTAACGGCCAGGCCCGTCAAGGTTGGTGACAAACTGGAATTTGCCTTGAAGTATCCGGCCTTGATGACTGCTATGGCCTCGCCCTATGTGAGAAAAGAGATTCTACCAAGGAGAAATGATAATGACACTACGTAGCGTATTGATCCAGAAGAAAGAGGAGATCGTGGCCGAAAACGGCATGGTCGTCGCTGAAAGCGTCGAAGCTGCCGAAGCAGGCAGGGAGGTATTTGAAAAGGGCGGCAACGCCATAGATGCAGCCGTAGCGACTTCCTTCGCCGCGACTACCTGCGAGCCAGCCATGAGCAGTCTGGGGGGAGGGGGAGCGGTGCTGGTTTACCTGGCCGATGAAGACCGGGTGGTCGCCATCGAGTTCGAGGGGCGCCTCCCCAAAGCAGCCACAGAGGATATGTTCGTGCCCGATTTGCTGCCTCCCGGGGTAAATCAACCCTATTTTGGCTGGCGTGGCACCAGAGACAACGTCGGGTGGATGGGGTATCGTGCCTTGGGGGTCCCAGGCCAGGTAGCGGGGCTATGCCAAATCCTGGAGCAGTTTGGCAAGATGAGCCTGGAAGAAGTCACCGCCCCCGCGCTAAGGATCTGCGAAGAGGGTTACGAGATCAACAGCTATTACGCCTTGATGATTGGCAATGACATGAAGCTCCTGCAGCAATATCCACCTATTGACGAGTTGCTGCTGCCTGGTGGCTATCCACCTCGCCCGGCGAGCGGCTATGACAAGCCCACAGTGATCGTGCAGGAAGAGCTGGCAGAGACCCTACGGAAGATCGCGCAGGGCGGCGCCGATGCTTTCTATCGGGGGGACATCGCCCAGGCTATCATGGCCGATACCCAACCTCACGGCTCGATCGTGACCTTGCAGGACTATGCAGACTATCAACCTAGAACCTACGACGACGGCCTCGTCGGGAGCTATCGCGGCTACAAGTTGGTCTGCATGCCAGAGGTATTTGGCGGTATCCAGGTACTTCAGACGCTGAATCTCCTCGAAGGCTTTGACCTGACCGCCCTGGGACACAACAGTCCCCAATTGTTGCACCTCATTGCCGAGTGTTTCCGCAGGGCGTGGGTGGATCGCTTCCGCTACATGGGAGACCCAGAATTCGAAGATGTGCCTATCGAAGGGCTGACTTCGAAGGGATACGCCGACGAGATGCGCAAGCATCTCAATCTGGAGAGCGTACCTGATGAGATCAGGCCGGGAAACCCGTGGAAGTATCAAGGAGATGGCCAGGTGCCGGAAGCAGCCAGGCCTCCGGGTCCCAGAGGAGGGGGGAAGAACACAACCCACCTTTGCACCATGGACAGAGATGGCAACATGGTCAGCATGGTCCAGACTTTGGGAGGCGGCTTCGGGGCCCGTGTCCTGTCTGGCAGCACGGGCATCATCTTGCGCAACTACACCAACCTGTTCAATCCTGAGCCTGGCACCAGCAACTCTATTGGTCCCTGGAAGAGGCCATCGAGCCACGACTCACTGACCCTGGTCTTCAAGGACGGTCAACCTCTGATCACCATCGGCGCGCCTGGCGGGAGGCGAGTGATCACCTCGGTGGTTCAGGTGCTGGTGAAGGTGCTAGACTTTGGGATGGGCATCCAGGAGGCCGTTGCTGCGCCAAGGATTCACATCGAGGGGAGCGATCCCAAGGTGCCAGAGGGGAAGCTGGTCAGAGAGCTATTCATTGACTCGCGGATGCCTGTGGAGGTCGTGAAGGAGCTTGAGAGGCGAGGCCATCAGGTTGTGCTGCTACCCGACGGCAACTTCGCTTTGCCTGTGGCTATCATGAGGGATCTGCAAACAGGTAAACTGCATGGAGGAGTGACGGTCCCGACCCCAGCCACAGCGATTGGATATTGATCACCGGCCGACAATCAGCCAGAGAATGAGGTTTGAAATGAAGGCACACAAAATCACCGTTTGCGGCGGAGGAAACGGGGCGCAAACCCTGGTGCCCATCGCCGCTCGTAATCTGGGCTGCCCGGTGGACATTTACGCGCCCTTCGCCGACGAGGCCGAGCGGCTGCGCGCGGGCATGGCCGCCCACGGCGGCCTGGAGGTCACCGGCGCGGTGCAGGGCAAGGCCCGGCCTCGTCGGGTCAGCGCTGACCCTGCCGAGGTGGTCCCCGGCTCAAACGTGGTCGTGCTGGTGCTGCCCGCCTTTGCCCACGAGAGCACCCTGCGCCAGATCGTCCCCTTCCTGGACGAGGGCGCGTGGGTGGGAGCCATGCCTGCACGAGGCGGCTTCGACTATTGCGCTGCACAAATCCTGGCCCAACACGACCGGCAAGACGTGGGGCTCTTTGGCCTGCAAACGCTGCCCTGGGCCTGCCGCATCCACCAGTACGCCCAGGTCGTCCACGTCCTGGGCGGCAAGGACATCGTGGACGCGGGCAGTCGGCCGGCGGCGCAGATCGAGCAGATCGCACCGCTGCTAGAGCGAATGTTGGGCATGTCCATTGGCGCGGCGGCCAACATGCTCGCTCTGACCCTGGCCAACACAGGGCAGCTCATCCACCCAGGGATCATGTATGGTCTCTTTGCCGATTGGGATGGCAGGCCCTTCCGTGCTGACGAAGCGCCGCTGTTCTATCACAGCCTCAGCGAGGAAGGGGCGCGAACGCTGGCCGGCTTGAGCGACGACGTGCAAGCCATCCGCGCCCGACTGGAGCCTGTCCTGGACCTTTCCGCCGTGCGCCCGCTGAAGGCGTGGCTGCTGCGCTCTTATGGCGATGCGGTCGCCGATCCAACCAGCTTGCACAGCGCCTTTGTCACCAACCGGGCCTACGCTGGCCTCAAGGCCCCTGTGCGCCAGGTTTCGCCGGGGCAGTTCGTCCCCGACTTTGGCGCCCGCTACCTGGCCGAGGACGTGCCCTTTGGCTTGGCCGTCAGCCGAGCCATCGCCAGCCTGGCCGGCGTGGAGACGCCCACCATGGATAAGGTGACCGCCTGGGCTGGCGCACAGTTGGGCAAAGACTATCTTGATCGGGATGCCAGCGAGGCTCGCATCCCACAGAAATATGGGTTGGGGAGTTTGGAGCAGTTGATTGACTTTACGGCTGAAATGTGGTAGAGTAAGGCGTCAAACGTAAAAGTGTAGGAAACGTCAGCTACGCAAGGTGACGAACAAAACGCATTTACAGGAGGAAGTACGTGAGTACTGATACGGAAACACCGGCCAAAAAACGCCGCGTGCTGGCCGGTTCCATCGGCGATTGTGTCCACTCGCTGGGGGTGGAGACTTTTGCCGAGTGGATGGAGGATCGCGGCGAGGGTTACATGGCCGTCAAGCTAGGCCCGGCCGTGCCTATTGAGGATGTAGTCAACAAGATCCGCGAATCGCGCCCCGAGGTGGTGGCCATCTCCATGCGTCTGGGAGACCTGCACGTGGACAAGCTCATCGCCGAGTTCGTCGAAAAGGCGGCCAAGCACCGCCTGCTGCCGCGCGAGAGCGGCATCCGCTATGCCTTTGGTGGGCTGCGGCCAGCGGCCAACCTGGTGCGGGCCATGACCGGCTTGCCGGTGCAGGAGGACAAGTTCTCGCCGCCGGAGGATCGCCACTTCGACCTGGACGAGATCGCCGAGAATTACGGCGACATTGACGCCTTTCAGGGTTTCTTTGGCCTGGTGGTGGATGACTTTGTCACCATGGAGGAACTGGAAGCATTTGCCCAGGGCGCAAGTGTCGTCGAGAAAGAGCCAGAGACGAAGTGGGCCAACACGCTGCTGAAGCGGGTCCGCCAGGTGCGTCGGTTGGAAAACCGCCCCATCATCCGCGCCCACATCGGCGTCGCCGCCGATAGCATTGAGCCCACGGTGAAGGCCGTCGAGAAGATGGCCGAGGCCGAATGTCTGGAGATCGTCTCCCTGGCCCCCGATCAGCCTTCCCAGGAGTACCTGGCCAAGTTCGTGCGCGGCGAGGAGGATCCCGATAAGTATCTCAAGGGCCAGGGCGGCGTGCCCATTCGCAGCAAAGAAGACCTGCGACGGCTCAAGGAGGCCACGCAGCGAGGCAATTATCCTATGACGCGCATCTATTCCGGCACCGACGAGTTGGTCGAGTTGGCCAAGCTGTTTGAGAGATCATTCCGCATGCCCTTCCCGGCGGTGCCGATTTTCTTTTACAACGAGCTGGACGGGCGCGGCCCCATCTCCATCCGCGACAGCTTTGACGAGCACTTTGAGGTGATGCGCTGGTGGGCCAAACGGAACAAGGCCGTCGAAATCAATGACCCGCACCAGTGGCAACTGCGCAATAGCACCGACGACCTGCTGGTGACTGATCACGTCATCGCCGGCGTGGTGGCGCTGAAGATGGGCATCAGGCACTACGTGATGCAGATGATGTACGACCTGCCCCCCGGCACATCAGGGCTCAACGACCTGGCCAAATTCCAGGCGGCCTACGAACTGATCGAGCCGTTGACCCGCCACTTCAAGTTTCAAATCATCAAGGAGACGCGCGGCGGCCTTTCCGACTTTCCGCCCAACCTGGACAAAGCCAAGGGCCACCTGGCCATCTCCACCTACTGGCAGATGTACATGGAGCCCGACATCGTCCACGTGGTCAGCTTCTCCGAAGCCCATCACGAGGCCAAAGCTGAGGACGTCATCGAGAGCTGCGACATCGTCAAACAGGTGTTCGAGGATTTCTACAAGGACGACAAACCCGATGTCTGGGCCGATCCCCGGCTCATGGCTCGCAAGAGAAGACTCAAATGGGGCGCCATGTACAACATCCTGCACCTGGCGCTCCTGGGCGGCTACGAGGGGCCGGTCACGCTGGATAACTTTTTCGAGTGGGCTGTTTCGCCGGAGGAGGCGTGCAAGCGCGATCATCCCCGCCAGTGGCGGCGCAACTACGAAGCGATGCTGCTCAGCTTCGCGGATGAGGCCAACTACCCCACCGGGCAATGCGGCATGGTCAGCGCCGATACGCTGGACCTGGCCCTGCAGTTGGGGCTGTACCAGGCTCCCCAGATCACCGTGCTGGACAAGCGCTACGAGATGGTGGGCAAATGCCGCACCAAGATCGTGGACGGCGGCTGTGTGATTGACGAGTTCGATGGGGTCAAAGTAGAGGACGAGATCGAGCGCGTGGATCGAGTTCGCGAGCGCAGTCCGTGGTTCTTCGACAAGAACATCAGCCAGGCCGACGAAGACCTGTACATCACCGAAACGGCCGAGGCATTGGACGACGACATCGTGGCCCGCGAGCGGCGGCAGATGGGCATCCGCAGTGAGGCAGACCTGGAGAGCAAAAAAGTGCTGGTGGTGGACTTCGGCAGCACCTTTTCCAAGATCGGCATCTTTGATACGACGACGGAGGAATTCACCCTGCAGTACGTGCCTACCATCGTCGAAGACCTGCGCGCCTCGCTGGCCGACGGGCTTGGCATCAAAGAAGAATGTGAGCGGCGGGGCGACTGGGAGCCATTGGCGCGGGAGATGGCTCAGTTCGATATCAAGCTGCCCTGCTCCAGCGCCAAAGGGGGGCTCAAGATGGTCACCGTGGCCCTGGTCAAAGAGGAGAGTGGCTTTGCCGCCGATCTGGCTGCCCTCACCGCCGGGGCCAAGCTGCTGAACAGCTACGAAGGGATACTCACCGAGGATCAAGCGTTGGCTATCTACGAGCAAGACCAGCCGGAGATCATCCTCCAAGCCGGCGGGGTGGATTGTGGCGGGGATGCCGAAACGCAGTTGTACAATGCTCGCCTGCTGGCCAAGTCCGCTAAAGCAGCCACCTATGCCCGCTACGGCGTGCCAGTGATCTATGCCGGCAACCAGGACATCCGCCACGAGATCGAACGCATCTACCAGGCCGAGGGGGTGGACATTCGCCTCACTCCCAACGTCATGCCAGAAGTCAACACTTTCCACATCGAGGTGGTCAACGAGGCCATCCGCGAAGTGTTCCAGACGATCATCATTCGCGGCAAGGGGTTCGACGTGGTGGAGGAGTACATGAGCGCGCCATTCATCCCCACGCCGCGCGCGGCCTTTCGTGGCATCAACCTGCTGGCCAAGGGCTACGGCGACGAGGCAGGGCTGGGCAACATCATGGCCCTGGACATCGGCGGGGCGACGACCGACTTCTATTCTAACGTCAGCGACAACCCCCTCTACGCTTATCCAGGCGACGACCCACGGCGCAAGGTAAAGCGCACCATCCTCAAGACGCCCAATACCCCG
The DNA here is from genome assembly GCA_964390805.1 of uncultured Anaerolineae bacterium. Classification (GTDB taxonomy): domain Bacteria; phylum Chloroflexota; class Anaerolineae; order VGOG01; family VGOG01; genus CAYMKL01. The sequence continues at coordinate 63,453 of CAYMKL010000003.1, forward strand.
CTGGCCTATCGGCGGGTCGAGGGCAAATACGGCCTGGCCTACGACGCCGAGAACGTCAAGGAGTTGGAACGATTCCAGAGCGGGGCCATGAAGCGCGACCTGGAGGGGTTCCTGTTGCAGGAGTATCCCGATTTTCGTCCGGGTGACGACGAGTTTGGGGGCTTTGTGCGGCGAATGGATGGTCAACTGAACCTTGACCTGGATCGCTACTTGAGTTGGCTGACGGCCAATCCTCACCATTTGCCCCTCAGCGACGAGGAGAACGCAGCACGTTCCTTCTTGGCCAAAGAGATCATGGCCGCCACCACTGGGCGCAACCTGGGGTACGTCAAAGAGACCGACACCTACTTCTTGCAGTACGGGGTGAATTTCTTCAACCAGTCCTGTACCACCCTGCTCATCGGTGGCACCATCTATCACAAGTGCAAGCCGTTTCATCACATGAATGACGTCACGGCGGCAGCCGATGGCGGCGATCCTTCGACAACCCTTCGCCCGTTAGCGAAGCGGCGCTCAGGACAAGGCTCAGGACACCGTTTCGGGCGTGACCTGAAGCTCATGGCCGCCGGCACGCAGTACAGCGAGGACGAAAGCTGGCTTCTGCGGCCCCAGGGCAAGGTGCTTCTGGACGCGGCCTACATGGTCTCAATCGTCGGCGGGCTCTACGGCCGCATTGACCCAGAGCGGGCGCTGCGGATACTCAAGCGCAACCTGGTGCCTTTGGAGTAGACGGCTGGAATCTACACCATCCCATTCACCTGTGACGGGCGCAGCTCAAGGTTGCTGCGCCTAGACAAAGAGGGGCTGAAGCCAAGCGTGGTTTCAGCCCCTCTTTTTGACTGCTCAGCTACCCTGTGCCGCGATTGAAATCGCCTCTCCAGGGCTTTCAGCCAGGCGTCCACCTGCGTGGACGTCGCTGTCCACGTAGGTGGACAGTCAGCTTTAGCTCTCCAGGCGCGGTTTCAACCGCCAGCCTGAGTAGTAACCCCTCTTTTACGATTGGGCAGGGAGAGATCGCTTCCGTAGCCATCTCTTGGTAGTGTAGCCCAGGAGGGAGGTCAGCCTCTTGGGTTTGGAGAGTATTGTTGTGAAGATTTCATAACCAAGTGCTAGTGAGGCAAATGAAGCGCCTCACCACCGACCTCCAGTGCCGCCTCGCGGACGGCCTCACTCAGGGTGGGATGGCCGTGAACGGTCGTTACTAGCTCATCCAGGGTGGCCTCCAGTGCTAAGGCTAGCCCGCCCTCGTGGATCAGGTCGCTGGCGTGAGGCGCGACAACGTGCAGGCCCAGCACCTCACCGAAGCGAGCCTCGCTGACGACCTTGACGAAGCCATCGGTTTCGCCGTAGGTCAGCGCCTTGCCGCTGGCGTTCAACGGGAAGCGCCCCACCCGCACGACGTAGCCCGCCTCGCGTGCCTGCGCCTCGGTCAACCCCACGCTGGCAACCTCTGGATCGCTGTAGACGCACCAGGGGACGGTCTTGAGATCCAACGTGGCCCTGTGTCCCAGGGCGTTCTCCACCGCCACTTCACCGCCCCGCATGGCGACGTGGGCCAGCAGCGGACCTCCTGTCACATCCCCAACGGCAGCGATACCCGGGACGTTTGTCTGCATCTGCGCGTCCACCGAAATGCCGGCCTTGTCAAAACGCACGCCGACTGCCTTCAGGCTCAGATCCTCGACGTTGGGCCGCCGCCCGACAGCGACCAGTACCCGATCGGCTTCTACGCCCACCTCGCCGTCAGGGGTAACGATCGTGGCCCGCAGGCCGCCCTCCACGGCGTCCACGCGGGTCACGCGGCTGTTCAGATAACACTGCACCCCGCGCTGACCCAGCGTCCAGGCCAGCGCCGGCCCCAGGTCGGCGTCCATCTGCGGCAGCAGCCGGTCCAACATTTCGACGACGGTGACTTTCACGCCAAAGGAGTTGAATATGTCAGCGAATTCAACGCCGACCCCGCCGCCGCCGATGACCAGCAGCCGCTTGGGCAGCGCCTCCAGCGCCAGCGCGCCGGTGGAGTCAACCACGCCGGGCAAGTCCATGCCTGGCAGCGGCAGCCGCACCGGCCGCGAACCGGTGGCAATGACGACGTGCTTCGCCTCCACTCGCTGCACGCCGTCAGTGGTCGTCACCTCCAACGTCCGCGGGGCAGCAAAGCGCCCTCTGCCCCGCAGCACCTGTACGCCAGCCTTGTGCAAAAGGACCTCAACTCCGTGCACCAGTTGCTGGACGATGGTCTCCTTGCGCGCCTGTATCGCCGGCCAGTCCGGCGTCACGTTCCCTTCCAGGCAAAGGCCGAATGTCTCGGCCTGGCGGAAGGTGCGGTAGACCTCGGCGCTGCGCAGCAATGCCTTGGTGGGAATGCAGCCCACGTTGAGGCAGACGCCGCCGACGGCCTTCTCTTCAATGAGCGCCACCTGTACGCCAAACTGGGCCGCCCGCAGCGCGGCCACGTAGCCGCCCGGCCCGCCGCCCAGGATGGCGATGTCGGTCTGAATCATAGTGCTCACCTATCCCAATAGGTAATGCTCACCCTCCCGCAGGTTCAGTCGGTAGTGTCGGACAGAACACTGATTCCAGGCAAATGCTCGAATACCCAGACCCACAAAAGCAACCTGCGGGAGGGTAGGCTGAACAGCTATCCCAACAGTAGATAAGGGTTCTCGACTAGCTGCTTGATCCGTTGTAGGAAACGGGCCGCTGGCGCACCGTCCACCACTCGGTGGTCGAAGGCCAGGCTCAGCGTCCACATCTGTCGCACCACGATTTCGCCGTCTCGGACGACCGGCTTGGATTGGATGCGTCCCACGCCCAGGATGGCCACTTCCGGCAGGTTGATGATCGGCGTGAAGGCGTCCACTTCGTGCATGCCCAGGTTGGTAATGGTGAACGTCCCGCCGGTCAGGTCGTCGGGCAGCGATTTGCCGGCCCGCGCCCGTTCCACCAGCACGCGCAGCTCGGTGCCGAAGGCGCGCAGGCCCTTCTGGTCCGCGTTCCGAATCACCGGCACCAGCAATCCCCGCTCGGTATCCACCGCCATGCCCAGGTTGACCGCCGACAACCGCTCGATGGCCTGCCCGTCGTCGCTGAGGCGGGCGTTCATGTAGGGAAAGTCGCGCAGCGCACGGGCGACGATGAGGCCCAGCAGGTCGTTGTAGCCCGGCGCAAAGCCCCACTCGTCGGCCACGTCTGCCTTGAGCCGCTCCCGCGCTTCGACGAAAGCGGTGGCATCGGCCTCGCTGACCAGGGTGACGCGGGCGGCGGTGTGCGCGCTCGCCGCCATGCGCTCGGCAATGATGCGCCGCAGTCCGGTGAGGGGCACACTCTCGACAGCCAGTTCCTCAGCCGGCAGGACAGGTTGGGCCGCTGTCGTCACGTCTGCTTTCATGATCCGACCGCTGACACCGGTACCGCTGACGGTGGCCATGTCCACGCCCAGCGTCGCCGCCGTTTTGACCGCCGTGGGCGTCGCCTTGGGCCCTTCGACAGCCCTTCGACGGAGCTCAGGACGAGGCTCAGGACGTGGCCGCTGCTCCAAATAGGCCAGCACGTCCCGCTCTACAATGCGTCCGTCGGGGCCGGTGCCGGTCACCTGGGCCAGGTCCACCCCCTTCTCCCGCATCAGCCTTCGCGCCCGGGGCGAAGCAAAGATGCGGGTTTCAGGTTTCGAGGTTTCAGGTTCCACGGTTGCAGGCTGTGCAGCTTCATCAACCTGAAACTCGGAACCCGAAATCCGAAACTGTGGCTCATAGGCCACGATGTCCTCGTCGGCCTTGCGGGTGATCAGCGCCACCACGGTGAGCACCGACACAGTCTCTCCCACCGGCACCAGGATCTTGCGCAAAAAGCCCCTCGCCGACGCCTCCACCTCCAGCGTGGCCTTGTCCGTCTCCACCATGAACAGCACCTCGCCGCGTTGGATCGGGTCCCCCTCCTGCTTCAGCCACTCCACGATAGTGCCCTCTTCCATTGTCTGCCCCAACTTGGGCAGGATCACTTCCGTCACCATTGGCCTCTCTCCCTCAATATCCAATCTCTAATCTCCAATATCCGACCTCCAACTTCCAACCTCCAGCCTCTTTACCGCAACACCTGGCGGATGCCGGCGATGATGGCCTCCACATTGGGAATGGCCGCGTCTTCCAGCGGCTCGCTCATGGGGATGGGCACATCGGCGGCACAGACCCGCACCACCGGCGCATCCAGCCAGTCGAACAACTCCTCCTGGATGCGCGCGGCCAGTTCGCTGATGAATGACCCCGTCTTGCAGGCCTCGGTGACGCCCACCACCCGCCCGGTCTTCTTCACCGACGCAGCCACCGCGTCCATGTCCAGCGGCTTGAGCGTGCGCAGGTCAATCACTTCTACACTGATTCCCTCCCCCGCCAACTGTTCGGCGGCCTCTAACGCCCGGTGCACCATACGCGAGTAGGTAATCAGCGTCACGTCGGAGCCCTCGCGCTTGACGTCGGCCACGCCAAAGGGGATGACGTAATCCTCGTCGGGCACGTGGCCCTCGACGCCGTAGAGCATCTTGTGCTCGATGAACATGACCGGGTTGTCGTCGCGGATGGCCGCCTTGAGCAACCCCTTGGCGTCGTAAGGGGTGCTGGGCATGACGACGTAGATGCCGGGGAAGTGCACCCACAGTGCCTCCAGCGATTGCGAATGGTGGGCGGCGATGGATCGCCCAGTACCTCCCTCAGTGCGAATGACCATGGGCACAGTCGTCTTGCCGCCGAACATGTAGCGGTTCTTGGCCCCCTGGTTAGCGATCTGGTCCATGGCCAGCGGTGTAAAGTCCACGTACATGATCTCGGCCACGGGCCGCGGGCCGCACATGGCCGCACCTACCGCTGCTCCACCAATGGTCGCCTCGGAGATCGGCGTGTCGCGCACCCGATCCGGCCCGAACTCCTCAAAGAGCCCCCGCGTGGCGCCGTAGGCCCCGCCGTACAGGCCCACGTCCTCCCCCATCACGAACACGTTGGGATCACGCAGCATCTCCTCGCGCAATGCTTCCTGGATGGCCTGCCGGTACTGGATCTTGTGTGTGCCCGGACCGCCAGTCCTGCACAGTGCCCGTAGCTCCCGCTCGCGGGCCACGTCCGCCCCCGTCCACTTGAACGGTGCGTAGACGTACCGTTCCAACTCCTCCACGGGCGGTGTGGGCGAATCGAGGGCGAACTCCGTCGCCTCCTCGATCGCCCGTTCGGCCTGCTCCTCTATCGCGTCAATCTCCGCCTCCGTTGCAACCCTCGCTTCGACCAGGCGGGCAGCGAAGGTGGGAATGGGATCGCGCGTCTTCCATACGACCTCCTCCTCCTTCGTACGATACTTGCGTGGGTCGGAGCGGGAATGGCCGTACCAGCGGTAGGTTTTGCACTCGATAAGGGAAGGCCCTTCTCCACGGCGGGCACGCTCGACGGCCTTGCTCACCGCCTGGCGCACGGCCAGCACGTCCATGCCGTCCACCACCTCACCGGGGATGCCATAGGCACAGGCACGGTCGGCGATGTCCAGTTGCGCCGCAGCTTTCTGGACGGGCGTGGACATGCCATACAGGTTGTTCTCCACGATGTAGACCACCGGCAGATCCCAGAGGGCCGCCATGTTGAGCGATTCGTGAAAGTTGCCCGTGTTGGACGCGCCGTCGCCGAAGAAGCAGAGTACGACCCGATCTGTGTCCAGTAATTGCTGGGCCAGCCCCGCGCCTGTGGCCACCGGGATGTTGCCTCCCACGATGCCGGTGGCCCCCAGATTTCCCTTCTCCACGTCGGCGATGTGCATGGAGCCCCCCCGGCCCAGGCAGTAGCCAGTGGCGCGACCGCACAACTCGGCCATCATCTTGTTGTAATGCTCCTGCTGCGCCTCCTCTGTCTTGCTCAGGGAAGCGCCCCGGGCGTGGCAGTGGCCGTGGCCGCGATGGGTGCTGGTGATGAGGTCGTCGTCCCGCAGGGCGGAGATAGCTCCCACGGCCACCGCCTCCTCGCCAGCGTACAGGTGCGACGCACCCTTAATCAGGTCGCGCCCCAGCAGCTCATAGACCTTATCCTCGAACATACGAATCTCCCACATCTGCCGCAGGAGATCGAGGGCCTGTTCTTTGGAGATTGGATATTGAATGTTGGACATTTTCTCCCTTCTACTTTCTAATTTCTAATTTCTAACTTCCATCTTCTAACTTCCAGACCATCAGCCCATCTCCTGCCCGCCGGTCACGTTGATGGCCTGACCGGTCATGTAGCTGGCCTGGTCTGATGCCAGAAAGACGACCACGTTACACACGTCGTCGTAGGTGCAGCCGCGCTTCATCGGCACCTGATCAATGTATTTCTGGCGCACCTGCTCTTCAGTGATGCCCCACTTCTTGGCATACTGCTCGTACAGCGAGTCAACCCACAACGGCGAATCGAGCAGGTTGCCAGGACAGACGGCGTTGACGCGCACGCCATACTCCGCCAGCTCCAGGGCGATGCTTTGCGTCAAGCCGATGCTGCCGAACTTGGAGGCAGCGTAGGCTGAGTTTTTGTAGCTACCCTTTTTGCCGGACTTGGAGTTGATCTGGATGATCACGCCGCTCCGCTTATCAACGCCGCTGCGCTGCGCCTTCATCACGCGGGCGGCGTGTTTGGCGCACAGGAAGTAGCCGAACAGATTCACGTTGATCACGGCCTGCCATTTGTCGGCCGGAAACTCGTCCACCGCCTCGGCGATGAGGATGCCGGCGTTGGACACGAGGATGTCGAGTTGCCCAAACTCTTGCACAGCGCGATCCACCATCGCCGCCACCTGATCCTCGTTGGTCACGTTCACCTGGACGGCGATGGCACGCTTGTCCTGAGCCCGGTCGAAGGGACGGTCGGTCTGCGCCACGATGTCGGCAGCAACGCGCTCTGCGCCCTCCAGGTTCAGATCGGCGACGACGACGTGCGCCCCTTCGCGGGCCAGCCGGCGACAGATGGCTTCGCCAAGCCCCCGCGCGCCGCCCGTTACAATTGCAACGCGGTCTTGTAGTAATTGGCCCATCACAATGCTCTGTCATTGACGCAACACGTGATACGAAGCACGTGTTGCGTGCTGCGTGTTGCGTGTTCCGTTCTACAGCAACATGAGTCGTAAGAACTCTTCCTCGGCCTCTACCGTCCACTCGCGACCCTCTCTGAGCCTGGCGTAGACGCTGGGCAATTTGCCTTTCAATTCGGGCAGCGGAGTGAGGGGCATCTCTTTGATGTGTGGGTAGATGACGATTTTACCAGGGAACGCCGCGTCCTTCACCGCCTGCAAGCCGTCGCGTGCGGCCTTGAGCGAGCCGACCGCTGCCACCGACCGGTTGGGCGATAGTGCGCCGGATTCCACCTGGTGTACCATCAGAAGCAGGTCTTCGATGGTCGAGGCCGAGTGGCCGATAACCCGCGTATCCTTCAGGTAGGCGTCGCTTGAATCGAGCCGGACCTTCGTGCCCCGGGCCACGCCGGCAAAGACGTTCATCACACCTTTGGAGACCAGATAGGTCGCGACATCGGCAATGACGGCAGGAACGGGCGCCAGCACAACGATGTCGTCGAAGCCCCGCTCTTTGAAAGGGGCCATGCCTGCCACATATTCTTCTTCGTTCATTGGATTGAGGCAGATGAATTCTATACCTTTGGCCTCCGCATCGGCGGCGAAGGTGGCCCACAGATCCATCAGGCGCAGGTCGCTGACGTCAGTGCAGACGATGGTGGAGGGGCCGTCGGCGATCTGGATGGCACGCTGGACGTGCATGCGCCCCATCGGCCCGCCAGCGCCTACGAACCAGGCCCGCCCGGCCGGCTTGAGCGCAGAGCGAACCGGCACGTCGCTGTAGGCGCGGGCAATGTCGGGGCCAGGGCCGCCCACGTAGATCCAACGGTTGTAGTGCACGCGCCCGACGTCAACCTCAACTTTGCGGGGGAGCGGCGCGTCGGCGATGAGGGCCATGACGCCGAAGTAGGCCAGACAGGGACTGACTGTCTCGATGAGGTCGGGATCGGCGCCCAGCAGGACGATGTCGTCCACCTTCTGCACGGGCGGGGCGGTTACGTCGTCCACTTCGATCGCCTCCACGCCCAGCGCCTCGGCCCGCGTCCTCAGCCAGGCGGCGAATTCGGCGGGGACGTCGGTGAGCAGCAGGCGGATGGGGTGCGCAGATTCATCAAAGCCGGCAGTGATGGTATACGTGTTGCGTGTTGCGTGTTGCGTGCCAATAACCCAGGTGATTCCGCCCGCTTTGAGCGAGGTGCGGTACTTGAGCTGATAGGCGGCGATGACACAAGCCCATGGCTCGGTGAGGGCGCTCTCCGCGTAGCCGATGGCGGATTTGAGGGGGATGAGGTAGTTACCGTGGTCCCCGTTGAGCACTCGCTGATCAATCACGTTGTACTGGGAAAGCCCGCCTTGGATCTCATAGCCGTAGGCGTAGCCCACGCCGCCCACGAAGATGTCGGCCTGAATGATGAAACGGTCGCCAACGTGATACTGGTCGCGCAGGTTCTCGCCCACGCCGACGATGGTCATGCACACCTCGTGCCCTAGCACCACCGGATCGGTCTGCATATCGCGGTAGATGCGGGGATGTCCCTCGCCTGCCCGGATGACCTTGACGTCGGAGAAGCAAAGGCCACAGGCGTCGTGGCGGACCAGCAGCTCATCCGGGCCGTATTGCGGCATCGGTACCTCGATGGGTTGGCCGTCTCGCCCCAGGTTCTCGAACCCCGCGCCGTACAGGGGCCAGAGGCGGTTGTGGTCGGGCAGTGGCGCGTCAGCACGCCGATAGTCGGATAACTTATCGGACATTGTGTTCCTTTGGCAGCTCAAACTCGCCATCCCCATTCGGCTCGAATTCCAGCACTTTGACAATAGCATCAATGTTCAGAGGACCATAAATGTGGGGAAAGCGCTCCCCGCCTTCGGGGCCTTCATACCGGATTTCAGCCTCCACTCTGTCGGGTGCGATGCAGAGGAGCACCAACCCCTCTTGAGCACGAAACAACGCATTTGCCACTTTGATTACCTGCTGTGGGGTTGAGCAGTGTATGAAGCCCTCAGAGTCCAAAGTATCAACATGATAGACTCCAGCCGATTCTGCCTGGTCCCATTGTTCACGTTTTGCGATGTGTAAGATGATTCCCATGGCAATCTTCTCATACCAATCTCGACAAGATGTCGGCTGGCGACATTGACGAATCCAGTCGCTTTAGCCTTGCCATACCGACCTTCCCCGGCGGCACCTGGTACCCCACCCCGGTGTAGAAATCGTTGCGCCCACGTCTGGACGGCATGTGAGTCTGCGCCCATTCGCTCTGGTAGCCCAGGCCCAGCGCGCGCTGAAGGACGGTGTGCCCATAGATGAAATACGCGCCGTCTAGAAACGCCTGGCGTAGCGGGGACAGTTCCGGGGCATTGAGATCGTCCATCAGCTTTTGCCCAAAACTGTTCATCTCCGTCCCGATGTGCAAAGGCAAATCCAGATTCTGGGCAAGCCGGACGACGTGGTACAGTTTTTGCACCTTGACGCGACGGGTCTGGGGGTCAGCAATGTTCCAGTTGCGGTCGGGGATGATGTTGAGGGCCACGACGCCCTTACTGATCAGCAAATCCAACAACTCTTCGATAGCCTGTTCGCCGGCAGAGAGGCCGTCCAACCAGGCAGCGCAAGGTAACGCGCCGCACGCTACAATCAGTTTGTGAAACTCGTCCACTGTGGGGAACGTGTCGGCACTGGGCTGAACGTATCCTATGCCGCCGCGCTTCATCAATTTGGCGCGGATCAGGTTTTGGAAACTGGGAGTGTCACCCATGAGCGTCGTTACCCGGCCAGGCTCGACGTTCAGTTTGTCGGCCCAGAATTCAATCGGGTTGGGGACGATGCGCTCCGCGGCTCGCACGTAGGCCACGACTATATGGCGTTCGGTGGCGTTGCCCGCCGGGGTGAGGGGCAATACATCTCGTTCATAGTCAATCGTCACCGGGGCCAGGTAGGCATTGACACGGTCTGTCATCCCCCGGTTGCGCCTGGCAGCCCGCTGCCGCAAATCGTCCAGGATGCTGGCTGTTGTCTCAGTCACCTGGCTTGAGGTAAACCCAATGCCCATGTGGTAGCAGACGCCCGGCTCGCCCGGCGAGTTGATCTCGCGGTTGGCAAACTCGGGAATGTAGACGCGGGTCTCTATTCCTGCGCTGCCGCGCACCCCGACCAGTTCGCAGGCGTCCAGGAATTCGTCTATGCCATCCAGCACGTCGAAATCCACGATGCCCATTAACCTGAAGCCACGCCGCTTGGCCAACCAGGCCAGCGATGTGGGTGAGTGACCGTAGGCATTGAAAGAGAAAAAAGTGTGGCAGTGCATGTTGGCCACGTCTGCCCCCCCTTCATCCCCCCCAACGTTGGGGGGGAAAGAGGGGGGGCTAACACTGCCCTGCTGAGCCAAAGCGACCAGTTCTGCCAGGGCTTGGGCACGCATAGATGGGTCGAAATCATTGAGGCTCGCTTCGAGATTCGGTTGATCCAATCCTGCTCGACCTGGATCGTCAGATCCAGGCCAACGGCGGGGATTTGGCAATCCCCTTGGAGCAGTCTTGGATCCGGTGAAGCTGGCAATTCGCTGGTTGATTGGTCCCCTCCTCGGACCTCGGTCTAGGCCGAAAGCCGGATAACCGCCCGCAACACACCCTTGTCGTAAGCAGCGACCGTCTCAAATGCCTCGGCGATGCGCTCCAGGGGAAATGTGTGAGTGATCAGAGATTTGACATCCACCATGCCCGTCTGCACCAGGCGGATGGCGCGGGGATAGGTGTGCTTCATGCGCCGCACCAGCTTGATGGTCAAACCCTTGTGGCGGACGGTGGATGCGTTCATGGTCATGGTGTCATCGGCCGGGATGCCGGCGACGATCACCTTGCCGCCGATGCGCGTCACCGCAGCGGCTTGCTGAGGGGTCTCCGGCGCACCGGCGGCCTCGAAAGCCACATCCACTCCGCGACCGCCGGTCAGCCTCATGATCTCGGCAACGACGTCCCCCCCCTTTTCATAAGGGTCGAGCGCTGCATCGGCAACGTAGTCCAGGGCGAATTGCCGCCGGTAGGCCAGCGGTTCGGTCATATAGATCGCGCTGGCACCAGATGCCTCGGCCACCGCCGCTATCAACAACCCGATGGGACCGGCTCCCAGCACGGCGACGGTATGCCCTGGTCTCAAGTGTGCCAGGTCAACGGCGTGGATGGCGACGCCCAGCGGTTCCAGCATCGCGCCCTCCGCAGGCTCCAACCCTTGCGGCAAGGGAAAGCAGTTTTCGGCGGGTATGACGGTGTACTCAGCGAAAACGCCGTTGATCGGCGGCGTGCCGCAAAAGCGAACGTCCGGGCACAGGTTGGGGTGCCCATGTTGGCAGGATTCGCACCCCCCGCAGGAGATCGCCGGCTCGACGGCGACCAACTGCCCGACGTCTAACCTCTCGACCCCCGTGCCTAACTCGGCGACCCTGGCCGAGAACTCGTGCCCCATGATGATGGGGGCGGTCACCACCTGGCTGCCGATGCGGCCTTCCAGGTAATAGTGGACGTCGGAGCCGCACACCCCCACGGAGGCCACTTTCAGCAGTACCTCGCCGGTGCCGGGTGTGGGTCGGGGCAAAGTCTCCAGCCTCAGGTCGCGGATGCCATGCAGGCGCGCCGCGCGCATTGTGTTGGTAGATTGGTAAATTGGTAGACTTGTCCTGAGCCCAGTCGAAGGGTTGGTAGACTGGTCCTGCGCGTCTTGCACAACTTCGATATTCTTGCTATCCATTTCCCTCATCTGCTAACCGCTAACCTTGCGGCGATACGCTTCATCGGGGCGGGTATGAATGCGATCTACGTTCTCGGCCGTCAAAAAGTGTGGGCCACCCAGGGAGTAGGTGCCGAGCAACACGCGTGCCGCTTTGACGGTCATTGCGGTGATGTTCTCCACCTCTTGGGCAGTCCGTCCCAGAGCGATGAGACCGTGATTCTGCATCAGGATGACTTTGGGGATCTCGTGATGCGCGTCAATATACCGGTCAATCGAATCGCGAACCGCACGGGTCAGGGGCAAGCCGGGATCGGTGTAGGGAACGTAGACCGAAGCCGGGCCACAATAGACGATATGATCGGGGAAGAGCCGACCGGAGACCGCCTCTTCAGCTTTCTGCGAGCAGAGAAGCGCGTTGACGGCGGTGGGATGGGTATGTCCGATGAAATTGACGCCCTCCAGTTGCAAGGCCAGGGCGTGTAGCACGGTCTCCACCGACGGGCAGGCAGTCACGTCCGGAGTCACCTTGGCTGCCTCCAGACCCGCCTTGACATCGTCATCGCTGAGGTCATCTGTCTCCAGCAAGGCCAGTGCTTTGTCAAAGCACACCCGCACAAAGCCGGTGTGGTCAATGGTGCGCAGCTCAGTGCCGCTGGCCTTCACCCAAAAGGTATCTGCATCGGCGCGGGCAGAGGTGTTGCCCTCGCCCAGAATCACGTAGTCCGGGGCAGGGTCGCCCAGGTTGTTCGACATAGTAACAAGTTGCGACAGGATATCGTTCGACATAGGGTCTCCCCATTTGCTTGATATGAATATTGGCTCTAGGTCCGCTTTGAAAGCTCCTGCTTTTCATACGCTTGAACTTCATCCATGAAACTGATCCCCACGGGAACATCTTGCTGCAGGCAAAAGTAATCCCACACTGCACCAAAGGGCAGGCCCTTGAGTTCCTCGAGCAGCGCCAGTCGGCTGGTGTAATCTCCTGACATCTCCAGCTCCCGCAGTTGGGCGGTTGGCTCTAGCAGAGCCATCAGCAAAGCCCGCATGGTATTGCGGGCACCGATGACCCACGCTGCCAGGCGGTTGATACTGGCGTCGAAGTAGTCCAGCCCAATGTGCACGCGGTGCAGGAAATCGCCGCGCACGATCTCCTGTGCGATGGCCTGTAGCTCGTCCGAGAGGATGACCACGTGGTCGCTGTCCCAACGTACCCCCCTGCTGACGTGCAACAGCACCTCGTCCAGGAACGTCAGGACTGCTGAGAGCTTGTCGGAAATCACCTCAGTGGGATGAAAGTGCCCGCTATCCAGGCACAGGAGTATGTTATTGGCGATGGCGTAGCCCAGGTAGAACTCGTGCGAGCCGACCACGTAGCTTTCAGAGCCAAGGCCGAAGAGCTTGGACTCCACCGAATCCAGGTTGTACCTGGGGTCAATCTTGTCGGCCAAGATCTTGTCCAAAGAATCTTTGAGCAGCATACGGGGCGCCTTGCGGTCCACAGGAATGTCCTTGAAGCCATCCGGGATCCAGATGTTGGTCACGCAAGGACTGCCGAGCTCACGCCCCATGCGCTCGCCGATCCTGCGGCAGGCGGTGCAGTGCTCGATCCAGAACTCGCGGATGCCTTCGTCGTAGCTGGCCAGGGTGAAGCCGCTTTCGGCCATCGTATGGGAAAAACACGTGGGATTGAAGTCCATTCCGTGGCCTGTATCTTTGGCCCAACCTATCCAGGCGGCGAAGTGCTTGGGCTGTAGTTCGTTGCGCTCGACTTTCTGACCACCGGTCTCGGCGTAGATTGAATGTAGGTTGAGCCGATGCGTGCCAGGGATCAGGCTGTAGGCCTTGTCCAGGTCACGGCGCAGCTCGTCGGCGTTGCGGGCCTTGCCGGGATAGTTGCCCGTTGCGGCCAGGCCACCACCCAACTCGGCATCGGGCGACTCGAAGCCGCCCACATCATCGCCCTGCCAGCAGTGCAGACTGATGCTGATCTGGGCCAGGGTGTCAATAGCCTTTTCGGTGTTCACGCCGAGTAGAGAATATCGCGCTTTCGCCAGGCTGTAGGCATCCTGAATCTGTCTCTCTGTGGATTGGTTGCCCATCATTCAATCTCCCAAGCGCAAGCCGCCGTATGCGCCATGCTTTTTCGCGGCGGCGAGAAAGGCCTCGACGTTCTCCATTGACGTATCTGCTTGAATGATGTGCGCCGGGGATATCATGTAGCCGCCGCCGCGCCCCAGCACCTCGATTTTTGCCTTCACGTCGGCCTCGATCTCTTCGGGGGTACCAAAGGGCAGAAGGTTCTGCTGATCAATGGCGCCCCAGAAAGAGAGTCGGTCGCCGAACTGGCTCTTGAGATCCTCAGGCTCGTGGCCCGGCACATTGGGCTGCACCGGGTTGAAAACCTCCAGGCCGACCTCGATCCACTCCCCCAAAATCGGGGCCACCGCTCCATCACAATGTTGCATGATCACCACGTCAGGGTTGATGGCCTTCAGCTCGGCATAGATCTGGCGATAGGCTTCCTTGAAGTACTTGCGCCACATCCTGGGCGAGATGAGCATCCCTTGCTGGCCCCCAAAATCATCGCCGGCCCAGATGCCGTGCACACCCATCGAGACCAGCTTCTTGCCGATAGCCAGAGAGAAGTTCTTGGTCTTTTCGATCAGCGCCTCGACGTAGGGTTTGCTCATGGCCATGTCTATCAACAGCTTTTCCATGCCCACCGACAGGTGCATCAAGTCGAACATAGTCAATTCCATGTCGCCGACGATGAAATACTCGTCTTTGTACTTGTCAATGTACATCTCGGCATCATCAAAGCGGCCATCGGCCAAAGGATCGGGGAACTCGAATTCCTCGACATCCTGGGGCGTCTCAAAGTGAGCCATAGGGGGCGGGGCAATCACTTCCATGTAGACCGGTCCCTGGCGCAGCTTCATGTTGAACTCGTTGACGATGTACCCGTTTTCATCCACCGGATGCTCGTACCCTCGGGGGAGACTGGCGCCGACGATGACGCAGTCACTGCCCATGGCCACGCGCAGTTCGTTGGCCGAAAGGCGGTACGTGACATCCTCGTAGTAGGCCGTGGTGTAGTGTACGGGGATGCCGTACTTTTCTCCGAAACCGTCCAGCAGCGAGCGGCACAGGTCGAACTGTATGGGCACGCGGTCGGGGAGCCCCGTGCGGCGCAGTGCAGTAGATACGCGTTCTTGCGAATTCATCTCAATTCCTCCTTCGTTTCGTACGAATCAATCCAGATGGAAGACCTCTTCCAGTTCCACCATGCTTTCGTCGGCCCTTCGGCCATGCTCAGGACAGGCGTGGACGCCGCCCAACCCCTCGAAGTATGGGGCCATGAAGTCCTGCCACCTGGCGTTGATTTCTTCCTGCGCCATGCCGTCCAGGGCGGCCTGGAAATTCTCCGGGGTCTCAAAGTAGCCGAAGAGCAGGCCGTCGTCGCGCATGAACAGCGAGTAGTTGTGCCAGCCCGTTCGCCGCAGGGCATTGAGCATTTCGGGCCAGACGGCCTGGTGGTGCTTCTTGTATTCCTCGATCTTGTCCTCTTTGACCTTCAGCAGAAATCCTACGCGCTTCACGATATTTCTCCTTCCTCTGAACTTATGAACTTAGCGGACAACGCTCCGCACGGCGTTGACGATGTCCCGCTCGTTGGGAATGGCCTCCAGCTCCAGGGGGCCGCTGTAGGGCAGAGGCACATCCTCGGTGGCCACCTGCATGATGGGTGCGTCCAGCCAGTCGAAAGCCTCCCGCTGCACCTGGGCAGCAACTTCGGCTGTGAAGCCGCCTGTCAGATGACCCTCATTGACCACCACCAGTCGCCCCGTCTTCTCCACCGATCTGACGATGGCGCCAATGTCAAGGGGTTTGAGCGTGCGCGGGTCAATGACTTCGGCCTCAATGCCCTGCCGGGCCAGCTCTTCGGCGGCGTTCAGGGCAAAAAGGATCATTCGCGAGGTAGCCACGATGGTTACGTCGTCGCCCTCGCGTTTCACGTCGGCCACGCCGATGGGGATGAGGTACTCCTCCTCGGGCACAGGACCCGTGGTGTTGTAGAGCAGTTTGTGCTCAATGAAAACCACCGGGTTGTCGTCGCGGATGGCCGACTTGAGCAGGCCCTTGGCATCGTAGGGCGTGGAAGGCTGGATGACGATCAGGCCGGGGACGTGTACGAACCACATCTCAAGGCTCTGTGAATGTTGGGCCGCATTGCCCCGTCCGCCGCCGCCCTGGGTGCGGATGACCAGGGGGGCGCGCGCCTTGCCGCCAAACATGTAGCGGGCCTTGGCCGCCTGGTTGACGATCTGGTCCATGGCCAGCGTGCAGAAGTCAATGTAGAGGATTTCGACCACGGGCCGCAGGCCGGTCATGGCCGCGCCGACGGCGATGCCGGTAAAACCGGCCTCAGAGATGGGTGTGTCGCGCACCCGCTTTTCGCCAAAGCGGTCGTACAAACCCCGTGTGATTTGAAACGGGCTGCCATAACTGCCAACATCCTCGCCCATCACACAGACCGACGGATCGCGCTCCATCTCTTCGTGGAGAGCCTCGTTGAGCGCTTCCCTGTACTGCAATTGCCGAGCGGCCATCGTGTCTTTGTTCTCAGGCATACACGTCTTTCCAAAGTGTCTTGATTTCGGGGTCGGGGCTGTTGATGGCAAAAGCGACAGCTTCTTCGATCTCGACCTTGGCTTTCCGCCGCAGCGCCGCCAGCTCTTCTTCCGAAACATCCATTTCGCTGGCCAGGTAGCGCCCGAAGCGGCTGATGGGATCCCGCTCAGGTGATTTCCACGCCTCGGCTTCACCCTGGGGGCGATAGGTGAGTGGGTCGCCCACGGTGTGGCCTTCGATGCGGTAGGTTTCGGCAACCAGCAACGTTGGGCCATTGCCACGGCGCGCCCGCTCCGCCGCCTGGCGCACTGCCTCGTACACGCCCAACACGTCGTTGCCGTCCACGGTGACACCGGGCAGTCCAAAGGCCTGGGCCTTCTGCTCAATGCGCTCGACAGCGATGAAGGGCAAGCTGGGGCTGAACTCGGCGTACTTGTTCTCCTCGCAGAGATAGATGACGGGCAGTTTCCATAGGGCGGCCATGTTAGCTGCTTCCATCAAGACTCCCTGGTTGCTGGCCCCGTCGCCGAAAAAGCAAACGGCCACCTGGCCGGAGCCGCGCAAATCGGCAGAATAGGCCGCGCCGGTGGCGATGCCGATCCCGCCGCCGACGATGCCATTGGCCCCCAGAATACCCAGGTCGAGGTCGGCGATGTGCATCGAGCCTCCCTTGCCCCTGCAATAGCCCGTGGCTTTGCCCAGCAACTCGGCCATCATCAACTTTGGATCGCCGCCCTTGGCCAGGCAGTGGCCGTGACCGCGATGGGTGCTGGTGATATAATCGTCGCGGTCGAGGGCCGCGCATGCGCCGACGGCCACGGCCTCCTGGCCGATGTAGGCGTGGGTCGTGCCCCGGATTCTATCGAGCCGGTACTGCTCTATGGCGCTTTGGTCAAAGTAGCGGATGAGCCATAGGCGGTAATACATGTCGGTCAGTTTGTCACGGCTGAGGTTCATGACAGCACTCTCACAGCAGTTCGCGGAGCTGGCGCGCGATACCGGCCGCATCAAGCCCGTAGTGGGCGTACAAGGCCAGGGGAGGGCCGATGAGGGCATACTCATCCGGCAAGCCATGCCGGCGGAATTTGCAGCGAGCGCCGGCCTCGGCCACCACCTCGGCCACAGCGCTGCCCAATCCCCCGATGATGTTGTGCTCCTCGACTGTGAGCACGGCTCCGGTCGCGGCTGCTTCCAGCACGGCGTCTACGTCTATGGGCTTGACCGTGTGCACATCTGTCACCCGCACCGACAGGCCATCTTCAGTCTCCAGGACTTCGGCCGCCTCCAGCGCAGCCCCTAAAGGCAGGCCGGTGGTCAGTACGGCTGCGTCACTTCCATCGCGCACGGTGATAGCCCGGCCAAAGGCGAAATCGGCCGGTGGTTGCCCGTAAACCGGCTTCTCACGGCCGCGCCCCAGGCGGAAGTAGATCGGCCCAGGGTGGCTAACAGAAGCTTTCAACGCAGCTTCGGCCAGGTTGGCGTCCACGGTGCCAAAGACAGTCATCTCGGCAAACGACCGCATAATTGCCAGATCCTCGGTGGCATGATGCGAGGAACCATAGAACCCCATGGTGATCCCGGCGTGGTGGGCCAGAACACGGACGGGGAGCCGGGGATAGCACACGTCGGTGCGGATCTGTTCCGCACACAACAGGCCGATGAAGCTGGCATAGGTGGCCACATAGGGCAGTAGCCCCGCCGCCGCCATGCCTGCCGCGGCCGATACCATGTTCTTTTCCGCGATGCCAAAGTTGAAAAAGCGATCGGGGTGAACGCGGGCAAAGTCGTACAGCCGGTTAGAATGTTTGAGATCGGCTGTCAGGACTACGATCTGTGGGTGATCGTTTCCCAATTCGGCCAGCACCTGGCCCCAATTGAGATATGGTGCCAGGCGAGTTGAGGTAGGAAGATCCCAGGTGTCGGGGTGTAGCGTCATCGGGCTTCCTCCAGCTCAGTCAAAGCCCTCGCCTGGTCCTCGGGCGCCAGGTAGCCCAGGTGCCATTCGAATTTGTCTTCCATGAAGGAGACCCCTTTGCCGGCTACGGTATGGGCGATGATGACAGTAGGCTGGTTGGAGCCCGTGTCGGGCAGTCCGGCGAAGCAATCCAATAACGCTTCGAGATCGTGGCCGTCCACCTCGCGAACCCGCCAGCCAAAGGCGGCCCATTTATCGGGTAAAGGCTCGATTTGCATGACCTCGGCCGTCGCGCCATCCACCGAGACACGGTTGCGATCCACCACGCCAACCAGATTGCCCAGGCCAAAATGCGCCGCGCTCATGGCCGCCTCCCACACCTGGCCCTCATCCAGTTCGCCATCGCCCAGGAGCACAACCACGCGGTGGTCGCGCCCGGTGACTCGCGCCGCCAGCGCCATACCAACTCCCACCGAAAGGCCGTGGCCCAGAGACCCCGATGAGAAATCAATGCCTGGGATCTTGCGCATGTCAGGGTGATCGCCAAAGGGGCTACCCAGCCGGGTGTAAGTATCGAGCAGCTCTGGGGCAAAAAAGCCCACGTCGGCCAGGAGCGGATACAGTCCCACTGCGGCGTGGCCCTTGGAGAGAATGAAGCGGTCTCGATCCGGCCAGTCTGGATTCCTGGGATCGTAGCTCAGCACGTGGTAGTAAAGCACAGCGAAGATCTCCGCTGCGGAGAAAACTGATCCATAGTGCCCGCTCCTGGCAATCGCAATCAGGCGGATGGTTTCCCGGCGGCAAAGATAAGCTTTGTCTCTGAGGGTAGACAAGAGCGCCTTCCGATCTGTGGGCATTGCGGCTACCTCCCCTATCTCATCAGCAACCCGGCGTTCACGTCAATTGTGGCTCCGGTGATAGCCGCCGCCGCTGGCGAGCACAGAAAGGCGACCACCTCCGCCACCTCTTCGGGCTGCATAAACCGGCCCAGCGGGATTCTGGCTCGCAGGTCACGCCTGATCTGCTCCGGCCAGTCGGCGGTGAGGTCGGTTTCGACGGGGCCAGGGGCGATGGCGTTGACGGTGACGCCATGCGGAGCCAGCAGCCGGGCAAAGGCCTTGGTCAACCCCAGGAGGCCGGCCTTGCTGGCAGCATAGTGCACCCCTACGGAAATCCCACCCATCTGTCCGGCCAGCGACGCGACGTTGATCACCCTCCCCCAACCCGACGCCCGTAACCCCGGCAAGGCCGCCTGGATGCACAGAAAAGCCCCCTTGAGGTTCACTGCCAGAACTTGGTCCCACTCTGCCTCGCTGATGTCGTCCGGTGATGTGAGGCGACAGATGCCGGCGTTGTTCACTAAGATCTCGAGCTGGCCTATGTGCGCAAACGCAGCCCGGACAGCATGGGCGTCGGACACATCAAAGACATAGGTCGAAGCCTCACCACCCTGGGCACTGATCAAGCGCGCCGTCTCGTCCAGGGTGCTGGCGTCAATGTCCCCCAAAACCACCCGGGCTCCCAGTTCGGCCAGCCGTCGGCTGATGGCCCGTCCCAGTCCCCGTCCGGCACCCGTCACCAGGGCTGTACGGCCAATAAGATGATGTGTCTCCAACTCGAACTCCTTGAAAGAGGGAAGCCTTCACTCTTTGTGTGGATCGTAAGCGCCGGGAGTCACGGGTGGCGAGAAGAGGGTTACTAATTTGAGCGGCTCCTCCCCATCAACGCGGATTTGATGGGAAAGGCCGGGGGGAATAAAGACCGCCACGCCTGGTTCCAACTGGGTCTCTTGCCCCTCAGCGATGATAGCTCCTGCACCCGAGAGAATGTATATGATCTCCTCTTGAGTTGCATGGGCATGAGTCGCCGCCAGCGTATCGGCGGGAAACTCGGCCAGACCGAAGACCAAGTTTCTGGCCTGGCTATTTTGTGGACCAAGTAGATAAAACCAATCCCGACCGGGCAAGTGGTAAACAGTACAATCGTCAATGTGAGCTCTCTCGATTTCAGCCATACCTTCTCCTATGTGGTGGGGGCTCAATCGCCGACGGCTGCCGCTACGACGCCGTCAGGGAACCGCTGGAGCAAAACCGGGTCGTGGGGGGGAACTACGATGTCGGCTAACTCGCGGATACGGGCCATCGCCTGGTAGCACTCCGCGATGTCTATGGCCAGGCCAACCGGGTGGTTCTTCTCCAGGTTTTCATAATAGAAGACCGTATCGCCAGGAAAGACGGCCAGGCCCTGGTTGGTCTGGACGGTGAACGCCTGGCTGCACATCGTGTGCCCACCGATGTAGAAAGCGCCAATGCCGGGGACGATCTCTGGCGCTTCGTCATCCACCAGGATCAGCCGGTCGCGGGCCTGGCCAGCGAAGTAGGCCAGCACGTCGCGCGGGAAGAGGATGTCGGGCGTCAGAGCAGGATGCGGTGGGTCAAGTGTCAGATGCCAGCCGGTGCGCGATACGATGAATTTGGCGTTGGGGAACAGCTTGGCGTTTGAACAATGATCGTAATGAAGATGGGTGATAAAAACATAGTCCACGTCAGCGGGGTCAATGCCCTCCTGCCGCAGTAGCAGGGGGACGTTTTGCGTCTCCATGTCCATCCGGAAGCGCCCCTTGTGTCCCACTCCGGCCAGGACGAGGGGTTGGATCTCGTTCACGTCGCGGACACCAGTGTCAATCAGCATGACTTTGCCGTCGTCCCTGCGTAGAATGAACAGGAAAAAGTCCGCCACCATCCACTCTCCCCAGCGCGACATGAAGAACATCTGGGGACCGGGTACGGATTGCTCACAGTATTTGATCGCTTTGATGCTATAGGTCGCCATCTCTGCGCCCTCCTACTGAAGATTAACAGATGTGCCGCCGTCCACGACCAACATGGCCCCAGTGCACCAGGCTGAGTCGTCGCTGGCGAAGAAGAGAACCGGGCCAGTGATGTCCTCAGGCTGGCCCAGGCGTCCTAACGGAGCCCGCTTCGACCAGTACTCCCGCACCGCAGGATCGGCCAGGGCCTCGCGGTTGATGTCGGTCTCGACCGTGCCGGGCAAGACGGCGTTGCAGGTGATGCCGTGCGGCCCCAACGAGATGGCCATGGATTTCACCAGCAGATTGATGCCCGCTTTTGAAGCGCAGTAGTGCGCCTGTGAGCTGCCGCCGAACTCGGAAGAGATGGAACTGACGGCGATGATGCGCCCTTTCACCCCCTGCTCGACCATCACTTTGGCCACCGTCTGGGAGCATAGAAAGTAGCCTTTCAGATTCACGTCGAGCACCTGGTCCCACAGCTTCTCGCTCATGTCCAGGAAGTCCTCAAAGGGGCAGATTCCGGCATCGTTGACCAGGATGTCAATGGTGTTCCACTGTGCTAACACTGCATCCACCATGGCCTGCACCTGGCCCTGGTCGGATACGTCGGTACGGACGAACATGGCCTGGCTCTCGACAGCCTTGATGAGGCGGACGGTCTCGTGGCCTTCCTCTTCGCGCAAGTCTACGATGGCTACCTTGGCGCCCTCCTGGCCAAAGCGCAGCGCGATCGCCCGGCCAATTCCGCGTGCTGCCCCGGTGACAATGGCTACCTTGTCTTTCAGACGCATGATCCTTACCCTTGACCCAGGACTGGCAGCCCTGGAAGGACTGCCAGTCCTGATCAGGTACATTAGTGTTGCGAAACGACTACTTAGCTTCTGCCTCGACGTTGTCCTTGTTGTAGACGGTGAAGGGCCCCATCAGGACGCGCAGCCCTACGTCACGGGTCGGGTCCTTCTCGATGGTGTAGGTGCCCATCCGACCAGCTTCGAATCGCTCGCCCACTTTGCCTTCGATGGCGCCCGTGGCCAGCAGGTAGCTGGTGTAGTAGGTCAGGTAGCCCAGGTCAATGAAGCTCCACAGGGCGAACTCAGGCGCGCAGCCGTTGAGGGTGTAGGACACCATCTCGGCCGGCAGGCCCAGACCGCTGACCTTCACCGTGTCACACAGTCCCTCGTCCTGCATGGCCTTGGAGGCGGCGGCGATGCCGACAGTGGTCGGAGCCATGATCAGCTCCATGTCGGGATACTTGTCCACCAGGGCCAGAGCCTGGTTGTAGCTGTCCTCCGACTGGTCGTTGCCGTACACGATGTCGAGCAACTCCAAACTGGCGTACTCCGGCTTCTTGAGAACCTCTTCCAGAGCTGCGATCCAGGCGTTCTGGTTGGCGGCGTCCGGCGACGCAGACAGCACGGCGAACTTGCCGCCTCCCTCACCCAGGATGCTCAGAGCCATGTCCGCCATGACCTTGCCTGTCTCGTCGAAGTCCACCTGGGCGATGAAGAGTTGCTCGCCCTCCGCCGACGGGATCGGCGAGTCCCAGGTAACAACCGTCATACCCGCGTCACGGGCAGCCTGGGCAGCGGGCACAATCTGATCGCCAGCATTGTTGGAGATCATGATGGCGTCCATGCCCTGGGTGGCAGCAGTGGTCACGATCTCGATCTGCCCGGCCACGCTGTTCTCCGGCGTGGGACCAAGGAACTGAAGCTCGCCCTGGTTCTGAAGCTCACTGTGGGCTGCTTGTGCGCCATTGTTCGCCTGGTCAAAGACCAGGATGCCCAGGAACTTGGGCAACAGCACCATGTCTACACTCTGCCCAGGTTCAGCCTTGACCGGCGCGCCGCTGGCTTCAGGCTGCGGGCCAGCCTCCTTCTCCACGTTGTCCTTGTCATAGACGGTGAAGGGGCCCATCAGGACGCGCAGCCCTACGTCGCGGGTTGGGTCCTTCTCGATGGTGTAGGTGCCCATGCGACCGGCTTCGAACCGCTCGCCCACTTTGCCTTCGATGGCGTCCGTGGCCAGCAGGTAACTGGTGTAGTAGGTCAGGTAGCCCAGGTCAATGAAGCTCCACAGAGCGAACTCAGGCGCGCAGCCGTTGAGGGTGTAGGATACCATCTCGGCCGGCAGGCCCAGACCGCTGACCTTCACCGTGTCACACAGTCCCTCGTCCTGCATGGCCTTGGAGGCGGCGGCGATGCCGACAGTGGTCGGAGCCATGATCAGCTCCATGTCGGGATACTTGTCCACCAGGGCCAGAGCCTGGTTGTAGCTGTCTTCCGACTGGTCGTTGCCGTACACGATGTCCAGCAGCTCCAGACTGGCGTACGCAGGCTGCTTGAGCACCTCTTCCAGAGCTGCGATCCAGGCGTTCTGGTTGGCAGCGTCGGGCGAGGCGGACAGCACGGCGAACTTGCCGCCGCCCGCACCCAGGATGCTCAGAGCCATGTCCGCCATGACCTTGCCCGTCTCGTCGAAGTCCACCTGGGCGATGAAGAGTTGCTCCCCCTCCGCTGACGGGATCGGTGAATCCCAGGTGACGACCGTCATGCCCGCGTCGCGGGCAGCCTGGGCAGACGGAGCGATCTGGTCGCCAGCGTTGTTGGAGATCATGATGGCGTCCATGCCCTGGGTCGTCGCCGTGGTCACGATCTCGATCTGCCCGGCCACGCTGTTCTCCGGCGTGGGGCCGAGGAACTGAAGCTCACCCTGGTTCTGAAGCTCACTGTGGGCTTCCTGTGCGCCGTCGTTCGCCTGGTCAAAGACCAGGATGCCCAGGAACTTGGGCAGCAGCACCATGTCCACGCTCTGGCCCGGTTCAGCCTTGACCGGCCCGGCGCTGACCTCAGGCTGCGGCCCGGCCTCCTTCTCCACGTTGTCCTTGTCGTAGACGGTGAAGGGCCCCATCAGGACGCGCAGCCCTACGTCGCGGGTTGGGTCCTTCTCGATGGTGTAGGTGCCCATGCGACCGGCTTCGAACCGCTCGCCCACTTTGCCTTCGATGGCGTCCGTGGCCAGCAGGTAACTGGTGTAGTAGGTCAGGTAGCCCAGGTCAATGAAGCTCCACAGAGCGAACTCAGGCGCGCAGCCGTTGAGGGTGTAGGATACCATCTCGGCCGGCAGGCCCAGACCGCTGACCTTCACCGTGTCACACAGTCCCTCGTCCTGCATGGCCTTGGAGGCGGCGGCGATGCCGACAGTGGTCGGAGCCATGATCAGCTCCATGTCGGGATACTTGTCCACCAGGGCCAGAGCCTGGTTGTAGCTGTCTTCCGACTGGTCGTTGCCGTACACGATGTCCAACAGCTCCAGGCTGGCGTACGCGGGCTGCTTGAGCACCTCTTCCAGAGCCGCGATCCAGGCGTTCTGGTTGGCGGCGTCGGGTGACGCGGACAGCACGGCGAACTTGCCGCCACCCTCACCCAGAATGCTCAGAGCCATGTCTGCCATGACCTTGCCCGTCTCGTCGAAGTCCACCTGGGCGATGAAGAGCTGCTCACCCTCCGCTGACGGGATCGGCGAGTCCCAGGTAACAACGGTCATGCCCGCGTCACGGGCAGCTTGGGCAGCCGGGGCGATCTGGTCGCCGGCATTGTTGGAGATCATGATGGCGTCCATGCCCTGGGTCGCCGCCGTGGTCACGATCTCGATCTGCCCGGCCACGCTGTTCTCCGGCGTCGGGCCGAGGAACTGGAGCTCGCCCTGGTTCTGTAGCTCACTGTGAGCCTCCTGGGCGCCATCGTTCGCCTGGTCGAAGACCAGGATGCCCAGGAACTTGGGCAGCAAAACCATGTCTACGCTCTGGCCCGGTTCAGCCTTGACCGGCGCACCGCTGGCCTCAGGCTGCGGGCCAGCCTCTTTCTCCACGTTGTCCTTGTCGTAGACGGTGAAGGGCCCCATCAGGACGCGCAGCCCTACGTCGCGGGTCGGGTCCTTCTCGATGGTGTAAGTGCCCATCCGACCGGCCTTGAACGTCTCGCCCACCTTGCCCTCAACGGCGCCCGTGGCCAGCAGGTAGCTGGTGTAGTAGGTCAGGTAGCCCAGGTCAATGAAGCTCCACAGGGCGAACTCAGGCGCGCAGCCGTTGAGGGTGTAGGACACCATCTCGGCCGGCAGGCCCAGACCGCTGACCTTCACCGTGTCACACAGTCCCTCGTCCTGCATGGCCTTGGAGGCGGCGGCGATGCCGACAGTGGTCGGAGCCATGATCAGCTCCATGTCGGGATACTTGTCCACCAGGGCCAGAGCCTGGTTGTAGCTGTCTTCCGACTGGTCGTTGCCGTACACGATGTCCAACAGCTCCAGGCTGGCGTACGCGGGCTGCTTGAGCACCTCTTCCAGAGCCGCGATCCAGGCGTTCTGGTTGGCGGCGTCCGGCGAGGCAGACAGCACGGCGAACTTGCCGCCACCCTCGCCCAGAATGCTCAGAGCCATGTCTGCCATGACCTTCCCCGTCTCATCGAAGTCCACCTGGGCGATGAAGAGCTGCTCGCCCTCCGCTGATGGGATCGGCGAGTCCCAGGTGACAACGGTCATACCTGCGTCGCGGGCTTCCTTGGCGGCTGGGGCGATCTGGTCGCCGGCATTGTTGGAGATCATGATGGCATCCATGCCCTGGGTCGCCGCCGTGGTCACGATCTCGATCTGCCCAGCGACGCTGTTCTCTGGCGTGGGGCCGAGGAACTGGAGCTCGCCCCGGTTCTGTAGCTCACTGTGGGCCTCCTGGGCGCCATCGTTCGCCTGGTCGAAGACCAGGATGCCCAGGAACTTGGGCAGCAGCACCATGTCTACGCTCTGCCCGGGGGTGGCTTCCACCGGCCCTCCAGGCTCCGGCTTGGGAGCTTCGGTCGGAGTCGCGGCCGGGGGCTTGGTCGGGGTCGCGGGCACTTTGGTTGGTTCCGCAGTCGGCCCACAGGCGGCCACCAACATGCTCACGATAACCAATAGCGCGGTGATGCGCCAAACGTGCTTCTTCATTCTTCTACCCTCCTTGGTTGTTGAGAATTGTCCCCTTATCTGACAGTCGCGATTTCGTAGAGCACATGAGAGATCGTTTTTGCAGCACCTCCTTTCTCCTAAGCCACAGAGTCTTGCGGATGGCTGATTCGACGGCGGCGGTTCAGGATAGTACGAACCTGATTCGCCAGATTGGGAATTAGCACCGACAGAATCAAGAGGACGCCGACCACGCCCGTTTGCACGTGACCGGTGATATTGGCGAGCGACATCCCATTGCGTAGATTGAGAACAAGCAGGATAGACAGCAGCACGCCATAGATTGACCCGGAGCCGCCAAAGATGCTGACTCCACCCAGGAGCACCATAGTGATAATGTCCAGCTCGAAGCCGTTTGCCAGGTCCCCCCGGACTGCCCCCAGCCGGGCTGCAAACAGCAGTCCTGTCAGGGCGGCGATGGTGCCCGAGGCGGCGAACAGGAGCATCTTGACCCGGCGCACTTTGACGCCTGCGTAGCGGGCAACGTCACTGCTGTTGCCAATGACGTACACGTAGCGACCAAAGCCAGAGTAGGCCAGGATCACGATGGCAGCGGCTAGAAGAATGAAAAAGATGATCATCGCCAGGGGGAAGGGGCCAATGAGGGGCTGCTGCCCCAGAGCATCGAACCACTCGGGAAAATGCCCAATAGAGCGATCCTCCAGCAGGACGCGGGCCAGCCCGCGATACATGATCAGAGTGGCCAAGGTGACGACCAGGGATGTAAGGCCCACATAGGCGATCCAGAAGCCGTTGAACAGGCCCCCGAGCACGCCAATGAGCAACCCAACCAGCAGGCCGGTCGGCACCGGCACGCCCCGCTCGAAGAGCCAGGCCAGAGCACAGGCAGACAGGCCCATCATCGAAGCCACCGATAGGTCAATCTCGGCGTTGATGATGATAAAGGTCATCACCAGAGCAACGATGATCTTTTCGATGGACAACTGGAACAGGTTTATCTGGTTTCCGATGCTGAGATAGGCCGGCGCCTGGATGGTGTTGATGACGATGATTACAAGCAGAAGGACAAGTAGCAACCCTTCCCAGCTCTTGAGTTTCTCCCAGGCTCCTGACAGAAACGCTCCACTACGCGACATAGCTGCTTTCCTCCTGCTGTGTCTGGTCTTTGGCAGCCACAGTTTCTATTTGGAACCCGCTCCGGGCCCAGGCGTTGCGCAGACGGTTCATGATTACGGCGTCGGCAGCAACGGCCAGCAAAATGAGCAGGCCCAACAAAGCATCCCGCCAGAACTCGCTGATTTCCAGCCAGCGGATGAGGCTATTGTCAATCAGGTCTATCAAGATCGCACCGAGCAAGGCGCCGATGGCGGTGCCGACGCCACCATTGTTGCTCACCCCGCCGACCACGACGGCGGCTATCGAGGATAGTTCCAGCCCCAGCCCAGCCACGACGGTGATGTTGCCAAAGCGGGTCAGGAACATGAAGCCTGCCAGCCCGGACAGCGCGCCGCACAGCACAAAGGCGATGAACACAATGCGCTGCGAGGGAAACCCGGCCACGCGGGCAGCATCGGGGTTCGACCCGATGGCGTACAGCCGGCGGCCATAGGGCAGGTAGGTGAGCATCAATTGGAAGAAGATAACGACGAGGATCATTGCGCCTACCATGACCCGCAGGTCCAGGTCGCCAAAGCTGACGATGTTAACCCGAGGCAAGTTCAGGATCCACTCCGGCAGATCTGCGGTCAGCACGGTCTGGGCATCCGAATACTCCACCAGCATTGTGCGATAGATGGCCAGCGTACCCAGGGTCACGATCACGGCTGGGATCCGGCCATAGGCGACCAGCAGGCCATTGACGGAGCCCAGGATGGCGCCGACGCCGATGGCCATCAGGATCGCCACTGCCGGCGCCATGTCGTTGTTGCCAGTCAACTGCTGCCCGACAAAGTAGGCCGTGAAGCCCACGATAGAACCGACCGAAAGGTCGTAGTTGCGCGTCAGGAAGACCAATGTTTGGCCAACAGCCATCACGCCGATAATGGCCACGCTGGTGGAGATCCGGTTAAAGAAACGGGGAGTGTAGTAGTTGTCAATCTGCGTTCCGAAGAATAGGAGCACAAAGATGATGAGGAGTAGGGTGACCAACTCGCGGATCTGATCGGGTTGAAAGCGGCGTCTCAGAGTGCTCATTGCTGGTTCTCCATGGCTGCCTGTTTTTGTCCCATCGCCGCGGTCATGACGTTTTCCTGAGAGGCGTTTTCTCGATCAAAGATGCCCATTTGCCTACCTTCGCGCATGACGATGATACGGTCACTCATCGCCAGCACCTCGGGCAGGTCAGACGAGATGAGGATGATGCCCAAGCCCCGCAGGGCCAGGTCGTTGATCATGTGATGCACCTCGGCTTTTGCGCCCACGTCAATGCCCCGCGTGGGTTCGTCTAGGATAAGGAGCTTGGGCTGAGCGTTGAGCCATTTGCTCAGCATGACTTTCTGTTGGTTGCCACCAGAGAGCTTGTCCACTCCAACCTTCACCGATGGTGTACGGATCGAGAGCCTCTCGCGGTATTTCTCGGCTGTGGCGGTTTCGTCCTTTTGCTTGACCAGGCCCAGGTTACTCAGGTATGTGCGCAGCATCGGCAGCGAGATGTTGGCTACGATTGACATTGGCATGGCCAGTCCAAGCTGGCGGCGGTCTTCGGTCACGTAGGCGATGCCCAAGCGCAGCGCTTGCTCGGGGGAACGGATCTTTTGCCCTTCCCCTTCGAGAGCGATTTCGCCGGAATCGGCTGGCTCGATCCCAAACAGCGCCAGAGCAACGTCAGTCCGACGGGAGCCGATCAGCCCGGCGAAACCCAACACCTCGCCGCGATACACGTCAAAGTTGATGTCGGAGAAGGCGGCCTCTTTGCTCAGGTCACGCACCGACATGAGCAGTTCGCCGCGCTCGGCCTCGCTCTTGGCAAAGAAATCCTCGATCTCGCGCCCCACCATGTCCCGGATGATCTGTTCAGATGTGACTTCGGCCCGCGGCGTGGACGAGATCCACTTGCCATCGCGCAATACCGTCACCCGATCCGATATCTCGAGCACCTCTTCCAGCCGGTGCCCGATGAACAGAATGGCAACACCCTGGTCGCGTAGCGCGCGCACGATCCTGAACAACTGCGTCACCTCATGCGCCGAGAGTGACGCGGTCGGCTCATCCATGATCAGCACCCGCGCATCCAGTGAGATGGCCTTGGCAATCTCGACGGCCTGCTGAGCGGCCAGCGTCAGGCCGCGTGCTGGCATGCGCACATCGAGTTGCACATCCAGCCTGGCCAGGATCGCTTCGGCGTCCCGGCACATCTTGCCCCTGCGCACAATGGGGCCGCGTCCACGGTGGCTGATAAAGATGTTCTCGGCGACGTTAAGATCGGGGTAGACCATCGGCTCCTGATAAATAGCGGCAATGCCGTAAGCCTGTGCCTGCTGGGAATTATGAATCTGCACGGGCTTCCCATCCAGCAGGATTTCACCCTGATCAGGTCTGTAGATGCCTGTCACGATCTTGATGAGGGTGGACTTCCCTGCCCCATTCTCGCCCACCAGACCATGGATCTCACCTGGGTAGAGAAAAAAAGACACATCGTCCAGAGCTTGGGTCATGTCAAAGCGCTTGGAAATGTGCCTCGTTTCTATAATGGGTGCTTTCATTTAGATTTCCCCTCTGTTTGGACTACATGCCCACCGTGCTTTTTACGGCAGCAGTGAGTCCGGCTCAAGCGATGATCACGTCCACGCCAGCTTCTCGGAGTGCGGCCACCATATCGGGCGGCGCACCTTCGTCAGTGATAACGCAATCCACCTGGTCAATTGAGGCAAAGGAAGCAAAGCCAACTCGCCCCCATTTGCTGCTGTCCACAACGGCAATGACTTGCTTGGCTTCCGAGACCAAATCCCGCTTGATGGCTACCTCGGCGCTATTGACGTCCGTCAGTCCTTCTTCAAGAGTTAGTCCCTTAGCGCCAAAAAAGCCTTTCTGAAGGTTGAACTGCTTGATGAATTCGTGGCCTTCGGCGCCGACCAGGGAAACCGAGTCACGGCGTAGAAAGCCACCAGGCATGAGGACAGTAATACCCGGCGCGTCGAGCAGGGCCAGCGCGATGAAGATGCCATTGGTGATGACAGTGAGTTCGCGGCGTCCTTTGACTTGATTAGCCAATGCCAGAGCCGTCGTGCTGGCATCAAGGGCAATGGCTTCACCATCTTCAACCATAGAGGCGGCAGCGGCGCCGATGAGGTGTTTCTGTGAGGAGTGCAGGCGGCGGCGGGCATCGAAGGATAGTTCGAGGTTGCTTCGGTCAAGAGCGATGGCCCCCCCGTGGGTACGGGTCAGCAAGCCTTGCGTAGCTAGAGCATCCAGGTCAGTGCGGATGGTGGCCTGCGACACGCCAAACCGTTCGCTGAGATCGGTGACGGATACACGCCCTACTTGATCCAGCAGGGCGATGATCTGTTCTCGTCGCTCTTGCAGAAACAACCCTGGGCTCATCCATCATCACCATGACCGTGAGCTATGTTCGACTCAGCAGATCGCAGAAAGCAAGGACTTATCCACGAGCAGCGCGCCGAACAATTATATCTTACCACACTTTTCAAAAAAAGTCAATAGGCAAACGATACCAAACGCACATAAACACAAACTTCCACAGATAATTGATAGGACTGACGGGTTTCTAGCCAATCTGCTCCATCAAGGCCAGCAGACGGGTGTAAGCCTCGTCCCATCCACTCTGGTCGGAGGGCTCGTAGCTGACCAAGTCGAAGGAGTTGCGTACAACCTGGCGTCCCTCCTCCAGCGATCCGATGTGCCCCAGCGCCATTGCCTGCACAATGATATTGCCGGTGGCTGTGGCCTCGATAGGCCCGCTAATCACCGGGCGGCCGAGCGCATCAGCGGTGAACTGGGACAGCAGCCGGTTCTGCGTTCCGCCCCCCACGATGTGGATGGGATCCAGGCGGAGACCCAGCATCTCCTCAACCCGCTCCAGCACCCAGCGATATTTGAGCGCAATGCCCTCCAGTGCACAGCGAACGATGGCCCCTTTGCTTTGTGGCAGCGGTTGGTTCGTCCTATGGCAAAAGGCACGGATGCGGGCAGGCATATCGCCAGGCTTGAGAAACTCGCTATAGTCGGGGTCAATGACAGATCGTAGAGGAGCGGCCTGAGACGCCATCTGCGTCAGTTCATCATACGTGAATTCTTCGCCCTGGTGCGTCCACGTGCGGCGACATTCTTGCACCAGCCACAATCCCATGATGTTCCTGGAAAAGCGGAAGGTGCCGCACACGCCCCCCTCGTTGGTGAAGTTGAAAGCCAGGCTTTGTTCGTTGATGACCGGTTCCGGCAACTCGGCGCCCATGATTGACCACGTGCCGGAACTGATCCAGGCGAAGCCTGGGCCTTCGGCGGGGACCGCAGCTACTGCCGACCCGGTGTCGTGGCAAGCAGGGGCGATGACCGGCAGGCCGCTCACTCCAACTTCCTCAGCCACCGCTGGCAACAATTGGCCCAGGACAGTCCCCGGCGGCACGATCTCGGGAAAGATGTGGGTGGGGATGCCCAACCGTTCGAGCAGCGGGATGGCCCAATCGCCCTGGCGCGGGTTGTAACACTGGGTAGTGGTAGCATTGCTGAACTCGCACACCTTGCGCCCGGTGAGCCAGTAGTTGAACAGGTCGGGCATGGTCAAGAAGGTCTCGGCGATTTCGAGGGCTGGCGAGCGGCCGACGATCATGGCCAGCAACTGATAGAGGCTATTAATCTGCATGAACTGAATGCCGGTCTGCTCGAATATCTCCCCGCGGGGCACGCGGCGGAAGGCCGCATCGAGCATGCCATCGGTCCGGCTGTCGCGGTAGTGGTAGGGATTCGAGATCAGCGCGCCGTCCCGGTCAAGCAGGCCGAAATCCACCCCCCACGTGTCAAGACCGATGCCCGCCAGGTCTCCACCATGCTCGCGGGCGGCCACGGCCATCGCCTGTTTTATCTCTGTCCACAGACGCAATACATCCCAGTGCATACCGTCTGGCAAGTATACGGGGACATTGGGAAACCGGCTCACCTCTGAGAGCCGAATCCGTTCACCGTCGAATCGGCCGAGTATGGCGCGACCGCTCTCCGCGCCCAGGTCAAAGGTCAGAAAATTGAGTGAGTGAACCATTATCATCTCCCCTTTCGGTCGGGTGGTCAGGTGGTCAAGTTGTCCTTCCCCCTAGAGAAGAGACTTGACTGCTTGGACAACCCGCTCCACACTAGGCACGTAGAACTGCTCCATGACCGGGGCGAAGGGAACCGGCGTGTCGGGCGCCGATACCCGCTTGATGGGCGCGTCCAACCAGAAGAGGGCCTCCTCGGCAACGATGGCAGCGACTTCGGCGGCCCAGCCGCCGGTGAGATTGTCCTCCTCCACGATGACCAGTCGGCCGGTTTTGCGTACTGATTCCAGGATCAATTCTTTGTCCAACGGCACCAGCGTACGCGGATCAATCACCTCGGCCTCGATCCCCTCCTCCGCCAATTGCTCGGCAGCGGCCAGAGCGCGATACATCGTCAGCAGCTTGCCGACGATGGTAACGTCCATCCCCTCGCGGCGAATAACCCCCTCCCCAATGGGAACCAGATATTCCTCGTCCGGCACTTCACCGACGGGACTGAGCGCGCCCCGCTCGGAGCGGGGGCCCTTACTACCGTAGAGAAGTTTGTGCTCGAAGACAACAACCGGGTTATCATCTCGGACGGCGCTTTTGAGCAGTCCCTTGGCGTCGTAGGCCGTGGAGGGAGCTACAACCTTGAGGCCAGGAATGTGGATGATGAAGGCTTCCAGGCTCTGGGCGTGTTGCGCGCCCCGGCTGGTCGCACCGACTGGCACCCGCATCACCATGGGTACTTTGACCATGCCCCCCGACATGTATCTCATCTTGGCGGCCTGGTTGGCCAGTTGATCCATCGCGCAAAACAAGAAGTCGCCGTACTGCACGTCGGCGATCGGACGCAGGCCAGCCATAGCCGCCCCAATGGCCACGCCGGTGAGACCCGCCTCGGAGATAGGCGTGTCCAGGATACGCTGGTGGCCGAACTCCTTAGATAGCCCCAGCGTGACGGTGAACGCGCCGCCGAATCCACCTTCGATTCCGATGTCCTCACCGATGCAGAAAACGCGGGGGTCGCGCGCCATCTCCTCGCGGATGGCCTGGCGTAAGGCTTCAGCAATACCCATCTTTGCCATGTCAGGTCTCCACCTGGCCAACGGCCAGGACATCCTCAGGTGAGTGGAAAACGTGTTTCAGCGTGTCGGTGGGCTCCGGTGAGGGGCTTTCTTCGGCAAAGGCGACAGCCTCGTCAACCAGCGCTATCACCTCCTGTTCCATGGCCGCCAGCGTTTCATCGGTGGCCAGGCCCACTTCTTTGAGACGTTCGGCCAGGCGCGGAATGGGGTCTTTCACCTTCCACATCGCCTCTTCCTCTTTGGAGCGATAGGTGCGCGGGTCGCTGCGCGAGTGTCCGCACAGGCGATACGTTTTACATTCGATAAGCGTTGGGCCTTCGCCCCGGCGAGCGCGAGCAATCGCCTCCCCCGCAACGTGATAGACCATCTCCACATCGTTGCCGTCCACCACCACGCCGGGCATGCCGTAGGCGGCGGCGCGGTCGGCAATGTCCTCAATCTTGAAGGCCACGGAGACCGGTGTCGAGGCGGCATACAGGTTGTTTTCACAGACGTAGATCACGGGCAGGTCCCATAAGGCCGCCATGTTCATCCCTTCGTGGAATGCGCCCTCGTTGGCCGCGCCTTCGCCGAAAAAGCAGACGGCCACCCGACTTGTCCTGAGCCCAGTCGAAGGGTCGGTGCCCAGTCGCTTGGCAGCCAGACCTACCCCAGCCGCGATAGGGATGTTGGCCCCGACAATGGCGATGGCCGGGAACATGCCGACCTGGATGTCACCGATGTGCATTGAGCCGCCTTTGGCCTTGCAGCAGCCGGTGCTTTTGGCGAACAACTCGGCCATAATCGCTCGCGGCGCGACTCCCTTGGCGATGGCGTGACCGTGCGGCCGGTGGGTGCTGAGCAAGTAGTCGTCGGGGCGCAGGCGAGCGCAGACACCGGTGGCAACCGCCTCCTGACCGATGTAAAGGTGAAGCGTAGAGGGAATGCGTCCGTGCATGTAGAGGTGATTGCACCGCTCTTCGAAACGACGGATAGTGAGCATGGTGCGATACATGTCTAGCAATGGAATCCCGGGCTTGGGCATCAATCCATCTCCCCGTGGTTAGAGGTTTTTTGGCGCGAATTTGGGATGGAAGTCCGGGCCGGCGTAGCCCCACGGCGTCTTGGGGCGCTGGCGGATGCCCCACGTTTCGGCCGCTGCGCGGAACTCGGGGTACTTCTCCGCCGCCTCTTGCAGGGTCATCCCTGCCAGCACGGCGTCGAACGCCTGTCGCCAGGCCATCGCGCCGGCTTTGTAGCCCATCGGATGGCCAAGCATACCACCCCCGGCCGGCACGATGAAGTCAATGCCATGCTCTTGTATCAGCACCTCGGCCAGGCCGGGATACATACCAGCCGATGGCATGGGCCAGGTGCGCTTGATATTGTGGAAGGGCGCTCGCAGCGTTTGCGATGTGCGCAGTTCTTCTTCCACTGAACAGGTCTGGAGGCTGGACCACAAAGAGGGGGACAGCATCAAATCGGCCCCGCTCAGGCGGCACAGCTTAGATAGAACGACCCAACTGAATGTCTCAATCATTCCCAACATGTGCGATGGATGCAGCATAATGGGCACGTTGATCTCGGCATCATCAGCCAGATCTTTCAAGGTTGACAGACCGGCGGAATAGGCCAGCAACAGTCCGGTTGCTCCGGCCTTAACCGCCCGACGCGCCTTTTCGTGAACCCGGCTGGACTCGTCCGTGATGCTGACCAGATAGATTGTTTTCTCGCCGGTCTCTTGTTCTGCTCTGTCCAGCGCCTTCAACACCGCCTCCAGACGAGCATCGAAGGAGCAGTTATCCAGTTCACTACACATTTCGTCGTCCTTACACAAGTCTGCGCCGCCCAGTGCGCTCTGGTAAACCTGCGCCGCCGTCTCTTCTGGCGTCATGCCCATCTTGGGCTTGATAATTTGCAGGCAAAGTGGACGATCATAGACACCCAAGATGTCGCGCATCCCTTCAATACCAAACTTGGGGCCGTTGAACTTAGCCGCCACCGATTTGGGGATATACAGATCCATCATCCGCACCTTGTCGCAGAAGGCAAAGATGTTGCCGGAGATGGAGAGGAGCAACATCGGCATATTGACGTTCACGTCCCAGGCAGCGATAGGGAAGGCCAGTTGCACAATAGCCTTTCTCGTCCCCCTGGGGGCCGGGATCTCGTAATACCCCAACACCTTGCTAGACAAACGCGCGCGCACCTCCGGCGTTTCCTCTTTCACTTCCATCCAACTGGCGGTTGAACCTTCCAGAGCCAGTCGTTGCACCTGTCCCAGGTGGTCAATGAAGTCTACATCCTCCATCGTGTCTTCGATATAATAGGTGCCGACGACAAACCGGTCCTGGTCCAGGCTCTCCCACATGTAGTTGAACATGTGGGGATCGTACAGTTCTTTCACCATGGTAGTCTCCTTATCTAAATCTAAGGTGCAACGCACTTTGGAAGTGCGTTGCACCTAGCTGGCGGTTAGCCAAGCAGAGCCTCACGGATCATGGCCGAGGCCTCCATCGCGTCGCCGCTGGCGATCACCTGTCCAATGCGGTCGCGCCCGATTTTGCCCAGCAAGCCATGGAGCCCTTCGATCCAACGGATGCTCTCGGTGGCAGCCCGAACCCCATCCTCGCGGTAGGGGAAGATGTCAAGCGCATACCAGCCGTTGTAATCCATTCGATCCAGCCAGTAGAGGAGCTCCAGCATCTCGACAATGTGGACCGAACCCACGGTCATGTCGTCGTCCCACAACCGCCAGTTGTCGTTGAAGTGCATGTAGAAGAGCTTCTGGCCGAAGTACTGCAACATCGCCGCCGACTCGGCCGCGCTCTCGTAGGCCATCAGGGCATGGCCCACGTCAATCATCGCCCCTACGTTTGGCTTGTCCACCTTCTCGACCAAGAGCAAGGTTTTGCCGACGGTGCCGATGAAGCAGTGGGTACGCGGCTCCTTGGGCTTGTATTCGATGACCAGCTTGACCTCGGGCACGTGCTCGGCACATTCGATAGTGCCCTCAATGATCCGGTCCCAGGCAGCCAAATAGTCGGCCTGGAGAGGATAGTCGTAGCCATCCTGACCGAACCACAGGTCCACCACCTCGCAATTCAGTTGCTTCGCCCATTCCATAGACTTCTTGACCTCGTGGATGGCATCGCGACGAATCTGCGGGTCATTGGAGGAAAAGGAGCCCCAGCCCCATTTGCCGGAGGCCCAAATGTCCGGAGTGACGCAGGTCACCACCAGCCCGGCGTCTTTGATCTGCCGGTGCATCTGCTCCAGGTTATCGTCGTTCACGTGCCACAGCCCGACCACTTCCACTCCCGTGAGTCCCTCAACCTGGGTGGCAGCTTTGATGAGTTCCTCGGTCGTTAACCGCTCACCGTAGCCAGACAGGACGTAGCGATCGGCGCAAGCGTTGAAAGTATTGATGTTAGCAGAGAAGCGTAGCGTTGTTGTCATGATGCGCCCCCTTATTCAGTATTCAGTCTAGCTCCCATACAACGGCCCAAAGTTGGCGCAGGCTCTGAAGTCGGCGCCCATTGGCTCCTGTGCGCCGAAGACGGTCCACGCGCTGGGTCGGAAGATCCGCTCCTCCGGCACGTTGTGCATGTAAACCGGGATACGCAGCATTGAGGCCAGGGTGATTAGATCAGCGCCGATGTGGTCGTAGCTAACCGCACCGTGGTTGGCCCCCCAGTTGTACATCACAGAGTAGACGTCGCGGAAAGGCCCACTGCCTTTCAGGCGGTGTCCTGAGCTTGTCGAAGGGTTGGGGACGAACCAGTGGGTCGGCCAGGTGGGGTTGGTGCGCTCGTTCAAAGCATGGTGCACCTCTTCCGGCAGGTCCACGGTGTACCCCTCCGCAATCTGTAACGCCGGGCCAAGCCCCTTGACCAGGTTGACTCTGGACATGGTGACCGGCATGCCCCCACAGGTCAGGAAGCTGGAGGAGAAACCGCCCCCTCGGAAGTATTCTGTTATGGCCGGGTACCAGGTCGTGGCGTCGAGGCACTTTCCAACCTCTGCCGGGGTGATGTCCCAGAAGGGTTTCATAGCCGGCTGACCGTCAATCTCCTGCAGGCCAGTGGCGTCCAGGGTGGCGGAGCCGGAGTTGATTAGGTGGATGATCCCATCCTCCGCCAGGCCGGTCAGTTCGTAGCCCGTCACCCGCTTGACCGCCTCTGGGCTCCAGTAGGTTCTCACGTCGGCGAAGATCTGGGCGGTGTTGGTCAAGAGATGCCCAAAGAGCATCGCCACCCCGTTGAGACAGTCGTTCTCGGTAGCCACGATGAAGGGCTCCCGAATGCCATTCCAGTCGAAGGAGGAGTTGAGGATCGCCTCCAAGAAGTCACCGTTGGGAAAGTGGTCGGTCCATTGCCGCTGCCCCTGGAAGCCTGAGGCGATGGCGTTGTGCCCCAACGCCTCCTCGCCGTAGCCCAGTTCCGCCAGTCGGGGGTTGCCAACCATCAAGTCGCGGGCGATCATCGCCATCTTGACCACGAACTCCCAATCCCGGTCCTTCTGCGCCCGGCTGCGCTGGTTTGCCGGGGGATTGTATTCTCGCCCCTCTTTGCAGTTCTCCTTCACCCACGGCAAGGCCCGGGCAGACTCTTCCTTGTCGTAGATCTCCTCATCAATCCTGCGGACAAATTCCGTCATATCCACCGTTTCCACCCGCATCCCTATGTAGCTCTCGAAGAAGGACTGATTCACAATCGAGCCAGCAATGCCCATCGAGACGCCGCCCATCGAGAGGTAGGATTTGCCGCGCATCGTGGCCACAGCCAACCCTGCCTTGGCAAATTGCAGGAGTTTCTCCTGCACATCGGCCGGAATCGAGGTGTCTCCTGCGTCCTGGACGTCGCGTCCGTAAATGCTGAAAGCTGGCAGCCCCTTCTGATTGTGCCCGGCCAGGACCGCCGCCAGATAGACCGCGCCAGGGCGCTCGGTGCCGTTGAAACCCCACACCGCCTTGGGCAGGTGAGGATCCATGTCCATCGTTTCTGCGCCGTAGCACCAGCAGGGCGTGACGGTGAGTGAGACGCCGACGCCTTCTCTGGCGAACTTGGCAGCGGCCTGGGCGGCTTCGGCCACGCCACCGATGCAGGTATCGGCGATGACGCACTCGACCGGCAGGCCGTTGGAGTGGCGCAGGTTTTCCGTCAGGAACTCCGCCACCGCTTTGGCCAGGGCCATCGTTTGGTCTTCCAGGGACTCTCTCACCCCTTTCCGCCGGCCATCAATGGTGGGACGAATGCCGATTTTGGGCATATCGCCGATCAGTCTGTTCTGAGGGGGATTCATCTTAATATCCTTTCCATTCGCCATTGTTATCCTCCTTGAAGTAGATCTCCGCTCACATTCTGAACCTCTATCCCATGCGCAAACTGCGTAGGACTTTCATCACATCATTTTCGCCCCGGCCAAAGTAATCATACAGACAGCGGTATTCAGCATAAAGAGTGTTGTAAGGGGCCAGATGCCCCGGTGTGGGGCGATACACCTCGGCTGGAGGCGGAGCCATGTGGGCTACCGCTTCGCCTGGAGAGTCGTACCCGCCAGCGGACTGCCCGGCGGCCACTGCACCCAGCATCGCCGCACCCAGGGCTGTGACCTGTTCGGCCCCGGCTACGGCCATCTCGCGGCCAGTAACGTCGGCATAGATTTGCATGAGGAGGGCGTTCTTGGCGAGGGTGCCGCCGGTCACAATCGATCCCACCGGGATGCCCTGCTCGGCGAAGGCCTCAATGATGATCCGCGTGCCAAAGGCGGTGGCCTCGATGAGCGCTCGATAAATCTCCTCAGCTTTGGTGGCCAGCGTGCAGCCGATGAGCAGGCCGCTCAACTCAGCGTCCACCAGGGTAGAGCGGTTGCCGTTCCACCAATCGAGGGCCAGCAGACCACTCCCGCCGGGGCGCAGAGTCGCCGCCTTTTCGGCCAACACATCGTGCAGTGACACTCCCTGGCTGGCGGCCTCCTCGTGGTAAGCTGGCGGCACGCCGTTTTCTACAAACCAGGCAAAGATGTCGCCTGTCCCGGCCTGGCCCGCTTCATAGCCGAAGAAGCCGGGCACGATGCCATCTTCAACCACTCCGGCAATCCCCTCCACCAACATCTCATTTTCAGCCATCAGCATGTGACAGGTAGATGTGCCCATGATCATGAACATCGTGCCTGCCCCGCTGACGCCGCCGCCAGGTACGGCCGCATGCGCATCAATGATGGGCGCGGCCACCAGCGTGTTCTCTGCCAGTCCCAATCTTTCGGCCCACTGGGCTGTCAGTTTGCCAACCCTCTGCCCCGGCGCGATCACCGGCCCGGCAAGCTTGTCACGGTAGAGATCAGTCAGGTCCGGGTGAAGCGCTGCCAGAAAATCGGCCGAGGGGAAGCCATCTACCTTGTGCCAGGTGGCTTTGTACCCAGCAGCACAGGCGTTGCGGGCCAGCCGACCGGTCAACTGCCATACGACCCAATCCCCGCCCTCCGCGATACGGTCGGCAGCCGCGTACAGATCAGGGGCCTCCTCCAGCATTTGCAGCGCCTTTGGGATGAGCCACTCTGACGAGATCTTGCCGCCATACCGGGCCAGCCACGGTTCGTTTCTAGCCGAGGCCAATTCATTGACACGGTCGGCCTGGGGTTGAGCAGCGTGATGCTTCCAGAGCTTGGCCCAGGCATGAGGCCGTCCCCGGTAAGCATCCAGGGTGCAAAGCGGTACGCCATCAGTGGTGGTGGGCAGGATAGTACAGGCGGTGAAATCCAGACCCAGCCCCACAACCGCCTCTGGAGCGACGCCGCTCTCGGCCAGAACGGCGAGAATGGTGATCTCCAGAGCAACCAGCCAATCGGCCGGGTTTTGCAGCGCCCAATCGGGAGGGAGTGGTTGGTCGCTTCCCGGCAACGTCTCGTCAATCACACCGTCGGCGTAGAGGTAGACGGCCGTGGCTACAGTTTCGCCTGTGGCAACGTCCACCAACACAGCACGTGCAGATCCGGTGCCAAAATCCAGTCCCAGGGTGTATTTATCCATCATTCTTTCTCCTTTCAGATAATTTGGGTAATCTTTTCTTCCATGAGCCTTGCCTCGGACGGTGCTAGCGTAACAATTGTGCAACCAGAGACCAAATCGGCAAAATCGAGACAAAAAC
>CAYMKL010000004.1:0-98608 GCA_964390805.1 uncultured Anaerolineae bacterium
TCCCATATCTGTCAAGTTGGTAAAGATCTTCCCACGAAAGTAGGCTTGAGCGTCTACAATTAGACCATGGCCGGAGAACGAATCCTAATCGTTGAAGACGAACGCGCCGTGGCCAGGGGACTGGAATATGGCCTGACCAGCGAAGGGTTCACGGTGCTATTGGCCGAGACAGGCCAGCAGGCCCTTGAATTGGCGCGCAGCCAGAATCCGCACCTCATCCTGCTCGATATCCGTCTGCCGGACGTCAGCGGGTTCGACGTCTGCCGCCAACTGCGGGCCGAAGGAAAACGCCAGCCCATTCTGATGCTCACCGCCCGCGACGAAGAAGTCGACAAAGTGTTGGGCCTTGAGCTGGGCGCTGACGATTACGTCGTCAAGCCGTTCAGCCTGCGCGAGCTGATCTCGCGGATTCGGGCGCTGCTGCGTCGGGCTTATGGCGATTTGGCCGCTGTCTCAGGAGAGGATCGCTTGACCTTCGGCGAGGTGGAAGTGGACCTGAAACGATTGCTGGTCTATCGCCAAGGGCGACTGGTTGACCTGACACCCACCGAGTTCCGTCTGTTGCGCTACCTGGTGGCCAATCCCGACCGGCCTTTCAGCCGGGGGGCTCTGATCGAAGCCGTCTGGGGCTACGATAGCAGCGTCGGCAGCGACCGCACGGTAGACGTGCACATGCGGCATTTGCGGGCGAAACTAGAAGATGACGCCTCAAACCCGCGATGGTTGGTGACGGTGCGGGGGATCGGGTACAAGTTCGAGCCGTGATTCGGTCGAATGTTGCGAAACCTTAACAGAACCATAAACACCGCGCAACCATCTTCTGGTATGATAGGCTTGTAAACCTATCACTTCATTACCCGACATCGCAGATCAGAAACCAGGTTTTTCGCTCGCTGAGGCATTTCTGGTGCTCCAGAATACTCAGAAGGCGACGATTGGCTTGATTCAGATGACGAAAAACCTGGTTTCTTTCCCCGTGTCGGGTAGTGAAACCAATCACCAGAAGAAGGAGGTTGACGATGAACAATCGTATTCTGAAGGCATTGGCTGTGCTGGCTGGGTTTTCCCTGGTACTGTTTGTGGGCGCGATAGTCGGAGGCGGCATCGTCTATGCGCTGACCCAGCTTGGCGACGTGCTTCCTGTGGTCAGAGCGCAGGAGGTTGATCCAGGCTATGGCATCGTCATCGCTTCCGTCGAGCCCGATGGCCCAGCGGCCGAAGCGGGCGTGGTGCGGGGCGACATCGTGCTGGAGATTGACGGCGAAGCCCTGGAGGATGTGGGCGATCTGATGCGCTATCTCGATGAGTTGGAGCCTGGCGACGAGGTTGAGCTGACGGTGCTGCACGGCGACGAACTGCGCACCCTGACGGCCACCTTGGGTGACCGTGATGGCGGGGTCTACCTGGGTGTGTTTCCCTGTGGGGGGGTGCACAAAGAGATTGACGTT
The DNA here is from genome assembly GCA_964390805.1 of uncultured Anaerolineae bacterium. Taxonomy (GTDB): domain Bacteria; phylum Chloroflexota; class Anaerolineae; order VGOG01; family VGOG01; genus CAYMKL01. The sequence continues at coordinate 1,449 of CAYMKL010000004.1, forward strand.
GATGTGGACGTGCGCGTTGGCGGGCCTGGGGCGGTCATCATTGAAGTAATGGCCGATAGCACCGCCGAAGAAGCCGGTCTGCAGGAAGGCGATGTGATCATGGCTGTTGACGGGCAGGAACTCGATGCCGAAAACAGGCTGGCCGACCTCATCGTGGGCTACGAGCCGGGTGACACCGTGACGCTGAAGATCGAGCGGCCCGATGATGAGGGACCGTTTGAGATGACGGTCGAACTGGGCGCGCATCCAGACGAAGAAGATACCGCTTACCTGGGTGTGCGCTACGGGTCTTTGCCCCGCATTGACGTTTTCCGGGATAAGCCTTTGCCCTTCGGCGAGCTCGAGGAGTTTGAGTTTGATGAGTTGCCCTTTGCTTTCCCAGAGGGCGAAGTCAAGCAGGGCGCGGTTGTTCAGAGCGTCTTTGAAGACAGCCCTGCCTCCGCTGCCGGCTTGGAGGAGGGCGATGTGGTCACGGCCATTGATGGCGAGCCGGTCGAAGACCCGCAGGCCTTGGCCGATGCCATCGCTGCACGCGAGCCCGGCGACACGATCACCTTGACGGTCTACCAGCGCGACAGTGAGGAGGAGCGTGAAATCGAGATCGCGTTGGCCGAACACCCCGACGAGGAGGGAAAAGCATATCTGGGCGTGTTGATCGGTGGGTTCTTCAGCCTAGAGCGTCGTCATTTTGAGGGCGATGAACGGCGCTATGACTTCGACTTCGATTTCGAGCTGCCGTTTGACGAGTTACCCTTCGACCTGGAAGCCTTGCCCCATCGTTTCAGATTCGAACTGCCGTTTGACGAGTGGCACTTCGATCTGGAAGAATTGCCAGAGCGTTTCGAATTCCGGTGGCCGCCGGGTAGAGATGACTTCATAGAAGAGCCTGGCTTGCGTGGAGACAGCATCTAGATCGTGTTATAGAGTTCGTGCCTGGCGGGCGTGCAGCATTGCCCTGTACTTGTCAGTTCAGGACAAGTGCCGCACGCTCGCCACTTGCATATTGCAGAAGTGAGTGGTGGCATGTTTCGTTCAATCCGATGGCGATTGGTATTCAGCTATGTGTTGCTGACGCTGCTGACAGTGGGCGTGGTCGGTGTGCTGGCCCTGTCGCTGGTCAAGCGCTATGTCGGCCAGCAGGAGGTGGAGTACCTCACTGCCAACGCCGAGGCTGTGGCGCGTCAGGCCATGCCCCTGATGTGGCCGATGGCCCGTCAGCGTGAGCTGAGCGAGCTGGCCCAGACCTCTGCTTTTTTGGGCAACGCACGGGTCAGAATCCTCGATGATCGCCGCCAGATACTGGCAGACTCGTCGTCCAGTAGCGAGGGGGAATCGCTCATGGGGATTCTGCTGCCGCATGAGTTGACCATCGAGATACCAGGGTTGCCTTCTCAGTCCCTCATCATGACGCTGCCTCACAGCACCCGGTGGACACAACCGTCTTCCTGGGAGGAGTACCTACCGATTTTGGAGCGACTCCAACTCTCTCTCGATACGCCGCTCACCGTCGTGCGCTGGCGGGACGGCGTGTGGGGCAGGGGGTTCGAGATCGAGGTGATTCGGGAGCCAGAGCAGTTCTTGGAAGAGCTGGCTTTGGATCAGCAAGAGACTCCCCGGTCCGATCGTGTGATCACGGTAGCCATCGGCGAGACTGACGACCCCTTGGGCTACGTGGAGATCAGCGGCGGGCCTGACTTTGGCACAGAGGCATTGAGGACTACCCGCGACGCCTTTCTGCTTGCCGCGGGCGGGGCGATTTTCATGGCCGTGGTCGTCGGCCTGCTGGTGAGCCGGGGGCTATCGGCCCCGCTGGGCCAGTTGACGGCGGTGGCCGGGGAGATGAGCAGCGGCGATCTGTCCATCCGTGCCCCGATGCGTGGCAGAGACGAGATCGGACAGTTGGCCGGACAGTTCAACCTTATGGCCGAGCGCCTGGAGGCCAGCTTCTCCGACCTGTCCGCCGAACGCGACGCCCTGCGCCGTTTCATCGCCGATGCCTCCCACGAACTGCGCACCCCCATCACCGCGCTCAAGAACTTCAACGATCTGTTACAGGGCGCGGCCGCCGACGATGCGGCTGCCCGGACTGAGTTCCTGGCTGAAAGCCAGATCCAACTCGACCGCCTGGAATGGATCACGCGCAATCTGCTCGATCTGTCGCGACTCGATGCAGGGCTGGTCGTACTGGATCTTGCCAGCCACGACGTGGGTGAACTGATCGAGGCTGCGGCCTCTGCGTTCAAAGCGCTGGCGCAGGAGAAGGGGATCGCCTTTTCCATCCAGCTACCGGATCCCTCCCTGGAGCTCCGTTGTGATCGGGCGCGGATTGAGCTGGCGCTGTCCAATCTCCTGGACAATGCCCTCAAGTTCACGCCGTCTGGCGGGCGGGTAGAAATCGGTGCGGAGCGGAGAGGGGGCGCTGTGTGGCTGTGGGTGCGGGATACCGGCCCCGGCATTGACCCGGCGGATCAGCCCCACGTTTTTGAGCGGTTCTATCAAGGCAAGAACGGCCGTGCCAAAGGCAGTGGCCTGGGCCTGGCCATCGTGCAGAGCGTCGTGCAGGCCCACGGCGGGCGAGTCTCTGTGGAGAGCGAACCGGACGCGGGGAGTCTCCTTGTGATCGAGTTGCCGCAAAGAGGTAACGAGTTGATGAGTTAATAAGGAACGAGTCAGAGAACCCCTCGTTACTCGTTACCCCACTGAAAGACCTCTGAGGTTGTGGCCTCAGAGGTCTTTTTCGTTCTCCATCCTCAGCGGATCCAAATTCTGAAGCAGAGCGGGCTCCCACGCCCGCGGATCGGCGGCATGGGAGCCGCCTCGTGCCACAACAGTCCACGCCTCGATTTTGACACCGTCATTGACTGGCGCGAACGCCAAATCCTGCTCAAAGCCGCCTTCCCCGTAGAGGTGCTGGCTCCGACCGCCACCTATGAGATTCAGTCGGGAAACGTCGAGCGCCCCACCCACCGCAACACCACTTGACATTCTTATCCAACTCGAGTATAATACATCTAATTAATTTTTCCCCTTGATTAATTAATTAAAGGAGGGCTACTTTGCGAATGTCAATCGGACAGACTCTAATTCCCATGGGTGGTAATGTCAGCACCATCAAATCGCATAACCTCAGAGCTGTCCTGCTCATGTTGCTGCGGAATGAGTATATTTCGCGCGTCCGCCTGGCTCAATTGACCGGCCTCTCGTCAACTACCATTACCAACCTGGTCTCCGAACTCCTGGATCAGGGCATCGTCGCTGAGGAGGGGGTAGAGCAGCTTGCGCGTCGGCGCGGTGCCGGTCGCCCCCGTACAGCACTGCGATTGGTGCCAGAGGCCCGGTACGCGGTTGGCATTCACATTGGCGTGGGCAGCGTTCGCGTGGGTGTGGTTGACCTGCGCGCTCACCTGGTGAATCTCCTCTCGCTGGCCCACCCTCTGGAGCGACCACCCGAAGATGTGTTGACCGAAACAGCCGTGCTGGTCAACAGGGCAGTTACCCAGAGTAGTGTGAATCCACAGGAAGTGGTAGGGGTAGGGGTAGGGGCCTCTGGCCTGGTCAATCCGCACACTGGCATCAACGTGGTGGCGCCCAATCTGGGCTGGCGTGACGTGCCGATACGGGATTGGTTCAGCGAGCGGCTGGAGCTACCGGTTTGCGTGGATAACAACGTCCGTGCCATGGCCTTGGGCGAGGCCATGTTTGGCACTGGACGAGATGTTTATGCCCTGGCGTTTGTCTATGCTCGTATTGGCGTGGGGGCAGGTTTTGTGGTAGACGGCCAACTCTACCGTGGCGGTGGTGCCGGTGCGGGAGAGATTGGCCACACAACGATCATCCCCGATGGAGGCGAACTGTGTCGCTGCGGCAATACTGGCTGTCTGGAGACTCTCGTATCGGAACCCACCATCATACGTCTGGCGAAGGAATTGGCTCGGCAGGACGAGCACGGCACATTGGCAGCGAATCTACAGGATATGGAAGAGGCAACCATCGAGCAGGTCTTCGCCGCAGCCCGTGCCGGTGATACGGCTACCCGCGCTATGCTCGACGAGAGGGCTCACTATATGGGAATCGCGCTGGCAAACCTGGTCAATGTCTTCAATCCGGAACTGATCGTGCTGGGCGGAATCTTTACTCAGGGCCCGGACTTGCTGCTGCCGCCCATTGAGTCAACGATGCGCCAACGAGCCTTTGCTAACCTGGGTGAACGAGTGCGGTTGCAGACGACCAGTTTTGGCCGAGAAGCCGGAGTGATCGGGGCCGCTGCCTTGGCTTTGAATGCCTTCTTCTACCAGCAACCGGCAAGTCTCTGAAGCGACTTCTACACCTGACCAGGCATCTGATGTATGTAATGGAATCAATAGACATGAACCTGGGGTTTGTCCCTCTGGCCCGGCCCACTTTTGACACAGTCCTGGCGGCTCAAGTTGCAGACCAGGCACGTTCTCGGTTAGAACGTGCTGGTTTTTTGCTTATGGGCCCACAGACGTTGATCAGTGACGTGGATGAGGCCAGAAAAGTCGGTCAGGAACTGGCAAAGAAGCCACCGGATCTGTTGCTGATCTTGCAGACCACCTTTGCCGATAGCACGATGGTGATGAGCCTGGCAAAGGCAGTGGACGCGCCGCTTCTTCTGTGGGCGGTCCCAGAAGCACCCACCGGTGGCCGCCTGCGCCTCAACTCGCTGTGTGGCATCAACCTGGCCGCCCACGCGCTGACGCGCGCCGGATATCGCTACGACTACGTCTACGCTGACCCAGATGACCCGGGCGCGTTGGAACAGGTTCGCACGTTGGCGCTCGCCGGACGCGCCCGGCGCCTCTTACGCCAGGCGCGGATAGGGCGAGTGGGCGAGCACCCGGCTGGTCTTGATACCTGCCGCGTTGACAAAGGAGCCCTGGAGCGGCACTTTGGCCTGGAAGTCGTCCAGATTGATCTGGAAGCGATCTTCCGAGACGTGCGGTCGGTGGATTCCCAGGAAGTAGACGCCGTTCTGCAGGATTTGAGCTCCAAATTGGACGATCTGAACCGCTTGGACCAGGCCGCCTTGCGCGGAACGCTGGGCGCTTACCTGACGCTACGCCGGCTCGCAGAGCAGAGACGTCTGGACGGTCTGGCCGTGCGCTGTTGGCCCGAGTTCTTCACCGACCTGGGGTGTGCTGCTTGCGGGGCTATGTCTATGCTCAGCGACGAACTGACGCCCTGCAGTTGCGAGGTAGATGTCAACGGCACGATCACCCAGCTTATTCTCCAATGGCTCAGCGGCGAGCCGGCTTTTGGCAGCGACCTTGTGTCCGTGGACGTGGATGAGGACGTAGCCGTTCTATGGCACTGCGGACTGGCGCCCCTTTCAATGGCCGATCCATCCGTGCATCCCAGGGGTACGATACACTCCAACCGCAACCTGCCCCTGTTGATGGAATTCCCGCTGAGACCAGGGCGAGTCACCGTCGCACGCCTGAGCGAAGCGAGTGGTGACTACCGCCTGGTCGTCGGGAGTGGCGAGATTCTGCGGGCACCGATGAGCTTTACCGGCACTTCGGGGGTGCTACGCTTTGATCGGCCTGCTGCTGAAGTGCTCGACGTCATCCTGGGGGAGGGACTGGAGCATCATCTGTCCCTGACGTACGGCGATTACGTGCCGGCTCTGCTGGCCTTGAGCAGGATGTTGGATCTACCAGTTTTGCGCTTGTGAGCGCGCAGGAAAGGAGGGAAGTATATCTGGAATCAATACTTTAAGAGCAACATCTGAGTTCAAAATTACCAAAAACAAGATATAGGAGGAAAGAACATGAAAGCGCGAACCCTTTTTGCCCTGCTGACGATCTTGGCGCTGGTGTTGGCAGCCTGCGCTCAAGCGACGCCAGAACCAACGAAGGCTCCGGTCGTGGAGCCCACCAAACCCCCGCCTGAGAAACCCACGGCAACGCCGGCCATCGAAGCGGTCGAGTTGCGGTTCACGTACTACGCGGACGGCAACGAGGCGGAGGTGATGCAGGGGATCCTGGAGAAGTTCGAGGCTGCGAACCCCGGCATCAAGGTCGTGCTCGACGTGGTGCCGTATTCCACGATTGACGAGCAGTTGCCGGTGCAGGTGGAAACGGGAGAGGGACCGGACCTGGCGCGAATCACCAACTTCGGCGCGTATCGCGGCAAGCTGTTGGACCTGCGTCCGTATCTGGCTGATGCTGGCTACTACGAGGCCAACTTCCCTGCGCCAGTGCTGGCGGCGATGCGAGGGGAGGGTGACACATCCGGTCTGCACGGTTTCCCCGATGCACTGACGGTGACAGGGCCGTACGTCAACAAGACCCTGTTCGACCAGGCAGGCATCGGGCTGCCAGGGGAAGGCACGACCTGGGAGGAGTGGACGGAGCTGACCAAGCAGGTGGCGGAAGCGACGGGTGTGCAGTATGCCCTCTCGATAGACCGCACGGGACACCGCTTCGCTGGCCCTGCCATGAGCATGGGGGCGACCCTGATTGACGCCGCTGGCAACTTCACAGTTGACACACCAGGCTTCCGTGCCTTCGCCGAGCTGCTGAACGGTTGGCATGAAGACGCCATCACGCCGTCGGAGGTGTGGCTGGTAGGGGACAGTCTGAACAACTGCATAGACTTCCTCATCAGCGGCGATCTGGTGATGTGCATGTCGGGCAGTTGGCAGATCGGTCGCATGGCCAAGGACGTGGGCGATGCCTTCGACTGGGTGGTGGTGCCGAATCCCAGCGGTGCTGGTGGCAGCACGGGAGTGGCTGGTGGCTCTGCAGTGGTGGCCTTTGCAGACACGGAGCATCCTGAGGCGGTGGCCAGGCTGATGGAGTTCCTGATCCAGCGGGAGAACTACGGGGCCTTCTCGGCGGGCACGCTGGCGCTGCCTGCGCAGACGGACGTGGCATCGCAGGGGGTGGCGTTCCAGACGGACGACGCATCGGTGCTGGGAGCGCTGTCGGCGTACACCGCCGAAGTACCGAAGCTGCAAGACCAGGCGGTGGGCCTGAACGTTCATCCCTTCGCCTTCGCCTACTATCGCAACAGCGCCAATCGTATCGCGCAGTACCTGACAGGCGAGTTGACCCTCGACGCAGCTTTGCAACGCCTGCAGCAGGATATTGACGACGCCATCGCTGAGGCGACAGGCGTAGCTCCTGAGAAGCCGGCCATATCTGCCGAGCTACGCTTCACGTACTACGCGGACGGCAACGAGGCGGAGGTGATGCAGGGGATTCTGGACAAATTCGAGGCGGCGAATCCTGGCATCACGGTGGTGCTGGACGTAGTGCCTTACTCGACGATAGACGAGCAGTTGCCGGTGCAGGTGGAAACGGGGCAAGGTCCCGACCTGGCGCGAATCACCAATTTCGGTGCGTATCGCGGCAAGCTGCTGGACATGCGTCCGTATCTGGCTGATGCCGGCTACTACGAGGCCAACTTCCCTGCGCCGGTGTTGGCGGCTATGCGGGCGGAGGGCGACGCCAAGGGTCTGCATGGCTTCCCCGATGCCTTGACGGTGACGGGGCCGTACGTCAACAAGACCCTGTTCGACCAGGCAGGCATTGAGCTGCCAGGGGAAGGCACGACCTGGGAGGAGTGGACGGAGCTGACCAAGCAGGTGGCGGAAGCGACGGGTGTGCAGTATGCCCTCTCGATAGACCGCACGGGACACCGCTTCGCTGGCCCTGCCATGAGCATGGGGGCGACCCTGATTGACGCCGCTGGCAACTTCACAGTTGACACACCAGGCTTCCGTGCCTTCGCCGAGCTGCTGAACGGTTGGCATGAAGACGCCATCACGCCGTCGGAGGTGTGGCTGGTAGGGGACAGTCTGAACAACTGCATAGACTTCCTCATCAGCGGCGATCTGGTGATGTGCATGTCGGGCAGTTGGCAGATCGGTCGCATGGCCAAGGACGTGGGCGATGCCTTCGACTGGGTGGTGGTGCCGAATCCCAGCGGTGCTGGTGGCAGCACGGGAGTGGCTGGTGGCTCTGCAGTGGTGGCCTTTGCAGACACGGAGCATCCTGAGGCGGTGGCCAGGCTGATGGAGTTCCTGATCCAGCGGGAGAACTACGGGGCCTTCTCGGCGGGCACGCTGGCGCTGCCTGCGCAGACGGACGTAGCGTCGCAGGGTGTGGCGTTCCAGACAGACGACCAATCAGTGCTGGGAGCGCTGTCGGCGTACACTGCCGAGGTGCCCAAGCTGCAAGACCAGGCGGTGGGGCTGAACGTGCATCCCTTTGCCTTCGCTTACTACCGCAACAGCGCCAATCGCATTGCCCAATACCTGACAGGGGAGCTGACCCTCGACGCAGCTTTGCAACGCCTGCAGCAAGACATAGACAGCGCCATCGCTGAAGCAACAGGTAAACCTGTGGAGAAACCCGCGCAGCTGCCCCTGGAAGCTGCCGAGCTACGCTTCACGTACTACGCGGATGGCAACGAGGCGGACGTGATGCAGCCGATTCTGGACAAGTTTGAGGCAGAGAATCCCGGCGTCACCGTTATCCTCGACGTAGTGCCATACTCGACGATAGACGAGCAGTTGCCGGTGCAGGTGGAAACGGGGCAAGGTCCCGACCTGGCGCGAATCACCAATTTCGGTGCGTATCGCGGCAAGCTGCTGGACATGCGTCCGTATCTGGCTGATGCCGGCTACTACGAGGCCAACTTCCCTGCGCCGGTGTTGGCGGCTATGCGGGCGGAGGGCGACGCCAAGGGTCTGCATGGCTTCCCCGATGCCTTGACGGTGACGGGGCCGTACGTCAACAAGACCCTGTTCGACCAGGCAGGCATTGAGCTGCCAGGGGAAGGCACGACCTGGGAGGAGTGGACGGAGCTGACCAAGCAGGTGGCGGAAGCGACGGGTGTGCAGTATGCCCTCTCGATAGACCGCACGGGACACCGCTTCGCTGGCCCTGCCATGAGCATGGGGGCGACCCTGATTGACGCCGCTGGCAACTTCACAGTTGACACACCAGGCTTCCGTGCCTTCGCCGAGCTGCTGAACGGTTGGCATGAAGACGCCATCACGCCGTCGGAGGTGTGGCTGGTAGGGGACAGTCTGAACAACTGCATAGACTTCCTCATCAGCGGCGACCTGGTGATGTGCATGTCGGGCAGTTGGCAGATAGGGCGCATGGCCAAGGACGTGGGCGACGCCTTTGACTGGGTGGTGGTGCCGAACCCGATTGGTGCTGGTGGCAGCACGGGAGTGGCGGGTGGCTCTGCAGTGGTGGCCTTCGCGGACACGGAGCATCCGGAGGCCACGGCCAGGCTGATGGAGTTCCTGATCCAGCCGGAGAACTACGGAGCGTTCTCAGGTGGCACGTTGGCATTGCCTGCGCAGACGGACGTAGCGTCGCAGGGGGTGGCGTTCCAGACAGACGACGCGTCGGTGTTGGGAGCGCTGTCGGCGTACACTGCCGAAGTGCCGAAGCTGCAAGATCAGGCGGTGGGGCTGAACGTCCACCCCTTCGCTTTCGCCTACTATCGCAACAGCGCCAATCGTATTGCCCAATACCTGACAGGCGAGCTCACGCTTGACGAGGCTCTGCAACGCCTGCAGCAGGACATTGACGACGCAATCGCTGAAGCGAAGAAGTAGTTCAGTGTCAGTAGTCGTGGGGGCGCAGCTTAGTGGCGCTTTGGCTAGCTGCTCAGGTGCTTGGCAAAACTCCTCCCCCTGGCAGAGCTTGCCCTGAGCTTGCCGAAGGGGGGAGACCGGGAGGGGGTGGATTCTTCGACGCAGAAGGTCCACCCTCCCCTAGCCCCTCCCTCTGAGAGAGGGGAAGTGCTCTGCTCGCTAAACGCTTACAACCTGGCCTGGGACACGGCTGCGCCCTTGCGGAAGGAGTTCATGGTGCTATGACTGTGCAATCGTACCAACGAGCAACTCAAGCGATTCGTGATTGGATTGGCCGACCTTTCTCTGTCCTTCTCAACCTCGCCATCTCAGCCGTTGACGTCGTTTTCGGCGTCGTACAGAGATGGATCGGCATCCGCGGTGTACCCTATCTCTTTGTGCTCCCGAATCTGCTCATCTTCGGCATTTTCATTCTGTTTCCCATGCTGCTCAACTTCGTCTATGCCTTCACAGGGGGCACAGAGTTCTTCCCCGACAAACGGCCGGGGGTTGGGACGGCTAACTTCGAGCAGCTTCTAGCTTGTGAGAGTTTTCTTGACCCCAACACCTGCCGCGAAGACCTGTTCTGGCGCGCCGTGTTCAACACGGGTGGCTACGTCGTCGCTCAAGTGAGTCTAATGGTGATCATCTCACTGATCACCGCCATCGCACTCAACCGTAAGATCAAGGCGCGTGGGTTTTTCCGCAGTGTTTATTTCTATCCCGTGCTGCTGTCGCCCATCGTGGTGGCGCTGATCTGGAAATGGATTCTGCAGGAGAACGGGTTGCTCAACGGGATTATCACCGGTTTGGGTGGTGGTAAGGTGCCGTTCATGGTGGACGCGGGGTGGGCCCGTTTCTGGGTGGTGATTATCAGCGTGTGGGCCAACATGGGGTTCTACACGCTGATCCTGTTGGCTGGCTTGCAGGCCATTCCGCCGGAGCTCTATGAGGCCGTCGAGATTGACGGGGCTAATGCTATGCAAGCCTTCCGTGCCATCACCCTGCCGCTGCTCATGCCCAGCATGTTAGTGGTATTGGTGCTGTCGTTGATTCGAGCAGTGCAGGTGTTCGACGTGGTGTTTGCCTTTACGGGAGGCGGTCCAGGCACCGCAACGCTGTATCTTGTCCAGTACATCTACGACAAAGGCTTCGCCAGCCCGTCCAGGCAATTCGGCCTCGCTGCGAGCGCCTCGCTGCTCATGGCGGGGGTATTGGTCGTGTTGACGATGGCACAACTGGTGTTGCGTGGAGAGGAGGCTTAGGCAGAGATGAGCACAGTTATGAGTTTTCTCACCCGGACGCGGGGGCGCGGCAGACTGCACTTCACAGACGTTTTCACCTATCTGTACCTGACCCTGGGTACGATCTTGATGTTTGGACCAGTATTGTGGTTGGTGCTGTCCTCGTTTAAGACCTCAGCCGAAGTCACGAAGTTCCCTCCACGCCTGTTACCCATTCGTCAGGAAACGGTCGTCGTCGAAGGGTACGACGAACCGCTGCCCCTGTATGAAGTCACGCTCGAAGACGGCTCCACGGCCCAAATGGCGCAGGTGCGCCGTATAGGTCTGGAAGCGCAGATGGTTGATCCAGTCAGCCCTGGTGAAATCACCAAGGTCCACATCAATGACCGCCAGCCGGTGGAGGGAGTGGTCTTCGGTCTAGACAACTACCTTGAGGGCATGCAAAGCTTCAATTTTGCGACGTACTTCCTCAACAGTGTCATCGTGACCGTGTTCGCAACCATGCTGACCCTGCTCGTCAACAGCATGGCGGCGTTTGCGCTGAGCAAATACCGATTCCGGGGGCGCACGGCCATCTTCCTGGTCATGATCAGCACGTTGATGGTGCCGCTCTCCGTGGTTCTGGTGCCGGTGTTCCTGGTCATCACCCGCGTCGGCTGGAACAACAACCTGTTGGGCGTGATCGTGCCGGGGGCCGCCACGCCGACGGGCATGTTCCTGCTGCGGCAGTACATGTTGACCATTCCCGACGATTTGCTGGATTCGGGGCGCATTGATGGGGCTAGCGAGTGGCGCATCTACACTCAGATCATCCTACCGCTGGCGCGACCCGCCCTGGCGGTGCTGACCATCTTTTCGGTGATGTGGCGATGGAACGACTTTCTGTGGCCGCTGGTTGTGCTGAGCCGCAGTGAATATTTCACGCTGCAGGTCGGCCTTCAATCTTTCCAGGGCCAGTTGAACGTACAGTGGCATCTCATCCTGGCGATGACGGTGTTGACGTTGCTGCCGATCACGATTGTGTTCGCCTTCTTGCAGCAGAACATCACCACGGGCATTGCCACGACCGGGATGAAGTAAACATCACCGGGCAATATCGGATGGCAGACAGCACTCTGCAAGACTCCAAGTCCTCCAACCCCCCAGAGATAAAGCACGACTCACCGCTGCCTGAGGAAAGCCGCTTCGCCTGTCTGCGCGGCTGTGGTCTCTGCTGCTCCTATCGTGTTCTCGTGACAGAAGCAGATCGGCAGCGCTTGCAGGTCGTTGACGTTGATCCTGAGCCCTGGGAGTTGGCGCCTAATGGCGAACAGGCCCTGCTCCGGACGTCGGGTTTCTGTTTCTACCTTGACCCTCAGCAGCGCTGCACAGTGTACGAACACCGCCCCGAACACTGCCGCGCCTATCCCTATCTCTGGACAACCTATGACCGAGCTCAGTTGGACGTGGATTTCAGTTGTCCAGGGTTGGGCCAGGGCAATGCGATTCCGGCCGGGTGGCGCCAGCCCCGGGTCGGGGTCACCCAACCCTTCGACAGGCTCAGGACACCGCGGCAGGCCCAGCGCAAAGAAGCGATTCGCAAGCTCCAGGGTTTACTGCGCGCCCAGCGATGCTACGCAGCCCCAGAGGTGCTGGCTGCGCTTGGGGAATGGGCACTTGACGAACTGGCTACTCTCTGGTATACTGCCCCACATGCGGGGGGCTCCGCCACGCGCGTGGGCCAAAGGCGGCCGCTTCTGGCTAATGCGGAAACGCTGGATGACCTGACGGCGTTGTGGCAGGGGCTATCCCTGGTTTGCCAGCCTGTGGAGGAGTCACTGGCCGACATAGCTTTAATGGAACGGCATTTCGGCCGCCCCCGTTGGAACACCAGGCTTGGCCCGGAGGGGGAGGTTGCTCTCTACCGCTTCTGGATTGCCGAGGGAGTTCTCCATCTGGAGGACAGAGGCGGAGCGCACAGAGAAGCCTCGATTGGCGATGTCGGGCCTGTCCCTTGGCAGCCCGATGCTCTCGCCACCCGCCGAGCCTATCTCCAGCGGTGGCTGAAGCGGCAACTGTTGGTGCGGCTGGCGAACAGCCTGGCCGTGGCCAGCCTTTTGCCAGGCGGGCACGTGGCCACCTGCTATCTGCAGTTCCTGACGGAAGTGGATGGGCGGCTGGCGGTGCTGGCTCCAGCGCTGACGCTGGCCAGTGGGAAAGGAGCGATAGATCGTGCTGTCGCACTGGAGGCCATTCGCGGTAGCGATGGCCTTTTGCGGGCCTGGTGCCAGAGCGCCCGACTGGGCGCGACGAACTAATAGCAATATCCAATACCCAATTCAGGAGGTCATCGTAGTGAGTAGCACAAAACGTCCCACGCGCAAAGTGAACCCTTTAGAAAAGAACCTGTTAGGGGTGACCGTTAACGAGGCCCCCTTGCTGCTACCGGGCTTACTGGTCGCCGCGCTGCTCGCCTGGTTGAGCATCTGGTTGAGCAAATTCATCGGCGTCACCCTGATGGGCTTTGATAAGACCCCCATCTCAGCCGTGATGCTGGGCATTCTTCTGGGCTTGATCATCGGCGCCGTCGTCCCAATGCCTCAGGTGCTTAAGCCTGGTCTGAGGTTCTGTGTGAAGAAGGTTCTGCGCCTCGGCATCATCATGCTGGGCATTCGCTTGACCCTCTTTGATGTGTTCAAGCTGGGTGTGTACGGGGTGCCGATCGTCGTCTTATGCATTCTCGGTGCGTTGTTCTTCACCACCCGCATCAACAAGTGGCTCAAGCTCCCGGAGCGGCTGGGCACGCTCATTGCGGTGGGAACCTCCATCTGCGGTGTCTCGGCTATCGTGGCCACCGGCCCGGCCATTGACGCTGAGGAAGAGGAGGTGGCCTACGCGGTGGCGGTGATCACCATCTTTGGACTTTTGGCCACTCTCGTATACCCCTACGCCACGAACGCGATCTTTGCTGGTGAGGCGATGAAGGTAGGGCTTTTCCTGGGCACATCTGTTCACGACACATCCCAGGTCGTGGGTTCTGCGAAGGTGTACGCCGACGTGTTCTCGGCGCCGCTGGCCCTCGACGTGGCCACGGTCACCAAGCTGGTGCGCAACGTGTTCATGGCCGTTGTCATTCCCTTCATGGCGTTCTATTATGCCGGAAGGCGCGCCCGCAAGACTCAGGGCGAATCGTCTGGCAAGAAGGCCAGTTTCCTGAAGCTGCTGCCCCTCTTTGTCATCGGATTTCTCCTCATGGCCGTGCTCCGATCCGTTGGTGACGCCGGCATCAAGGCGGGTGGCAATGCCTTCGGGTTGTGGGACGGTGGAGCCTGGAAAAGCATCTACAGCTCCATCAAGACCTGGGCCGGCAACTTCCTGGTTGTGGCCCTGGCCGGTGTTGGGCTGAGCACCGATTTCCGAACGTTCAAAGGATTGGGAATCAAACCATTCCTGGTCGGCCTGGGCGCGGCCCTGTTGGTGGGGGGCGTAAGCTTCATCGCCATCTCCCTGCTGGGGAGTTTTGTGACGCTTTGACGTCAAACGAAAAGGAGTCTAGACATGGTTAGAGTAGCTGTAGTCGGATTTGGCACCATCGGCGAACGCATCGCCGACGGGCTGGCCAGGCAACAGGATGTGGAACTGGTCGGGGTGGCCGACGTAGCCCCAACGCTGCCGGTGCGCGCGTTGGTCGAGTCTGGCCGGGGGTACTCCGTCTATTGCAGCTTGTCAGAGCACATTCCGACAATGGAAGAAGCCGGCATCCCCATCGCCGGGACACTGGACGATCTGCTGGAGCAGGTAGACATGGTCTGCGACGCGACCCCGCCCGGCATCGGGATGCAGAACAAGGCAATCTACCAGAGGCACAATATCCCGGCCACCTTCCAGGGCGGGGAGAAGCACGAGATTAGCCCTATCCTGTTCAGCAGCACGGCCAACTACGACATGGCCAAGGGTGTGGACTATATCAAGCTGGTCTCGTGCAACACCACGGGCATCGTGCGGGCGGTCGTGGCGGTGGACGAAGCCTTTGGCGTGGAGAAGGCGGTGGCTACCATCGTGCGCCGCGCCGCTGACCCCTCTGAAATCCACAAGGGACCCATTGACGCCGCCATTCCCGGCAAGGTCCCTTCGCATCAAGCCACGGACTTGAAGCGCGTGATGCCCCACGTGGAGGCGATGGGCTTCATCATCACCGTGCCCACTACCCACGGGCACGTCATCGCCATGCATGCCACCCTGAAGAAGGAAATCGCCACTGAGGATGCCCTGGAGGTCTTCCGCCAGGGGCGGCGCATCCGCACCTTTCGCATAGACGAAGGCTTCCTTTCCAACACCCACATCTTCGACTACCTGCGCGACCTGGGCGTACCGCGAGCTGACATGTACGAAGTCGGCATCTGGGAGGAAACCGTGCTGGCCCAGGGCCGCGACCTGTACTGGATCCACAACATCCCCCAGGAAGCCATCGTCATCCCGGAGAACATTGACGCCATCCGCGCCAGGATGGGCATGGAGGCGGACAAGTGGGAGGCCGTGGACACCACCGATCGCTACCTGGGCATCGCCAAGGGCTAACCAAACTCCTCCCTCCCTGGCAGAGAGGGGTTGGGGGAGGGTGGCACTGTGCTCTGAGCATGGTTCAACCCCCACCCCAGCCCTCCCCCTGGCAGGGGGAGGGAGTGAGAGGGTGTTGATATGAGCCCGCAAGTACTCACGCTCGACGACTTTGAATTAGAGGGCCAGACCGTCCTGCTGCGGGTGGACATCAACTCGCCAGTGGATCGCCAGACGAAGGCGATTAAGGACGACACCCGAATCCGCCGCTGCCTGCCGACCATTGAGGAATTGGGCAGTGGCGGGGCGCGGGTGGTGATCCTGGCCCACCAGGGCGATCCCCTCGACTATGAGAATTTCACGCCGCTGGCCCAGCACGCAGAACTGCTGTCCCGACTGCTGGGGCGTCCCGTTGCGTATCTGGACGACGTGGCCGGCCCGGCGGCCCGCCAGCATATCCGTGCGTTGCGGAATGGCGAGATTCTCTTGCTTGAAAACGTGCGCATTCATACCGAGGAGACCATCATCTTCGAGGAGGAGGTGCGCCTCAGCCCGGCGGAGCAGGCGCAGACCTACGTGGTGCGCAATCTGGCCCCGCTGGCCGACCTGTACGTTTGCGACGCCTTTGCCGCCGCTCACCGCTCCGAACCGACGCTGGTTGGCTTCCCACAGGTCTTGCCTTCGGCGGCAGGCCGGCTCTTCGAGGAAGAGCTGCGGGTGCTCACCCAGGTGCGTGGCCAGCCGGAGCGGCCTTGCCTCTTCCTGCTGGGCGGCGCTAAGATCCTGGATGCCTTCAAGATGATGCGCGCGGCCCTCGAGTGCGGCACGGCTGACAGCGTGCTCACCGTCGGACTGACGGGTGAGATCATGCTCATCGCCGCGGGCTACGAGCTGGGCGAGGCAACGCTGGCTTTTCTCAGGGAGAAGAACCTGCTCGATTTTGTGAAGTCAGCGCGCGAACTGCTGGCTACGTTCGGCGATCGGTTGCACTACCCGCTGGACGTTGCCGTGGTGGAGGATGGGGAGCGGCAGGAGCTACTGCGTGAGACGTTGCCCGCTCCTGGCATGATCGTGGACGTCGGGCAGCGCACGGTGGAAGACTACAGCGCCCGAATCGCCGCCGCTGGCACGATCTTCGTCAACGGCCCGGCCGGCATCTACGAGGAAGAGGCGTCTGCCTTTGGCACGCGGTCCCTGTGGGAAGCGATGGCCGCGTCGCCGGCCTTCACTGTCATCGGCGGAGGGGATAGCATCGCCGCAGCCCGCAAGTTCGGCGTGCTCAATGGCCTTTCCTACGTCTGCACGGCGGGGGGTGGGTTGGTGCGCTTTCTGGCAGGCGAGCCGCTGCCCGTGGTCAACGCCTTGGCAGAGGCCGCTACTAGACAGCCAGGGGGGATTACTGAATGATGAGCAAACCGAATCATTGGCCAGAGGCCCGAGGCCTCCACATTCTAGGAATCACTTACGGCCTTGGCTCCAACAATCGGGACTTGATCTTCAACCCTGAGTTCTTCGAGCCAGGGGAGATCCAGTCGCAGATCACCAACTGGTGCGACATCGAGTACATCCCCTACGGCCCCGATCTCGATGCCTACTGCCACTTCCTGGACGACCCTGCCCTGCCGTTCGACATAGCGGTGAGTGAGCGAGAGTTGCTTGTGCAGGGCGACCTGAGCCGCCTCGACCGCGAGGGGCACGACCGGCGCTGGTCGCTGCTGGGCAACATGGGGTTGTTTTTTCGCTACGCGCTGACGGTGCAGGAGCGGCACGGCATCTACGCCTTCCACGCTTCGTCCATCTACAAGCCCCAGGCCGATGAGCTGCTGGTGATCGTCGGCAAGGCGGGGGCGGGGAAGACGGTGTATCTGCTGGAGGCGCTGGCGCGGGACTACCAGATCTTCAGCACCGAAATGACCTACTTCCGACTGACACCGAGGGGCGTTGTTTTCTATCGCGGCGCGCTGATGGACAACATCCGGGTGGGGAACTTCGTGTATGATTTCCCAGAAGCAGCCGAGCGTTTGGAATTGGAGCTGCCGCAGGTAGATAATCCCTGGGAGGCCAAGATCAGCGTGAGCATGAGAAGGGTCACTACGGATCAGGCAGCGTTGCTCAACCCGAAGTTGTCCTTCATCTTCCCCCGCATCGAGGCCGGGCGGGAGCACGCCATCGTCAACGACGTCGCCCGCCCGCGCACGTTGGTGCGGCTTCTGTTCGAAAGCGCATCTGAGAAAATCGGCAGCACGACGTTGCTGTACGAGGAACTTCCGCTGGCTGGGCTGGACAGCCCAGCGCTGGCGCAAGCCCGCTGGGAGGCGGTCTCGCAGCTTGTGGCCGCTCCCCACTGGGAGATCAAACAGGCCAGGACGATCCTGGCCGGACCAAAATCTAGTATGGAGGGTATTGACTGATGAGCAAAGCATGGGAAGGCGTGTTTCGTATGCCGGAACCGGGGCGCAGCATGAAGCCGCGCACCAACGGTTTCACCATGGTGTTGGACAAGGGGCTCGGCCGTTACGCCGCTGAGGACTTGATGGCCACCGCTGCTGACTACATTGACTTTCTGAAATTCTCGTTTGGAACCTCGGCCTTCTACGACGAGAAGGTGCTGCGCGATAAGGTGGAAATCGTGACCGGCGCTGGCGTGGACATCTATCCCGGCGGCACGTTTCTGGAAGTGACAGTGTGCCAGCAGTGTTATCCCGCTTATCTGCGGCGTGCGAAGGAACTGGGCTTTACGGCCATCGAAGTATCCGATGGCACGATGGAGATGTCGGACGATTGCCGCGCCGACTGCATCAAGCGCGCCCTGGATGCCGGCTTCAAGGTGCTCACCGAGGTTGGCAAGAAGAGCCCTGATGAAAAGGTAGCCATAGCCGAGATGCACCGGCTGATCGCCCACGACCTGGAGCTGGGCGCGACCGTCGTCATCGTCGAGGCCCGCGAGGCCGGCAAGGGCGTGGGCATCTTTGACAAGTCCGGCGCAGTGAACGAGAGTGAGGTAGACCAGATCGTTGCCGGCGTGGCCGAGCTGGACAAGCTGATGTGGGAAGCACCGATCAAGAACCAGCAGCAGTACCTGATCCTGCGCTTCGGCAACAACGTCAACCTGGGGAACGTCCCCACCACCGACGTACTGGCGCTGGAGGCGTTGCGCCAGGGCCTGCGTGGCGACACGCTCAAGCGGGCCATTGCGCGGGGAATTCAGGTGCGATAGGAGGTTTTGGACATGAAATTCTTCTTGGACAGCGCGCATGTTCACGAGATCGCACATGCGCTGGAGATGTGGAACCTGGACGGTGTCACCACCAACCCGCGGCACGTCCAGGCTTCAGGCAAGTCGTTCCTCAAGGCCATCCGCGAGATCGCCGATCTTTTCAAGGACACCGACAAGCCCATTTCCGTGGAGGTCAACCCGCATTACGATGACTACAAGGCTATGGTTGCGGAGGCTGAGAAGCTGGCAGCAATCAGCCCCAACTTCGTGATCAAGCTCCCGGCCACAGAGGCAGGCTTCAAGGCCATCACGGTGCTCAAGGAGCAAGGCATCCGCAGCAACCTGACCCTGGTCTTCTCGGCCTCGCAGGCGCTTCAAGCGATGCGGATGGGCGCCTACTTCGTCTCGCCCTTTATCGGCTGGAAGGAATCCAACGGCGAGGAGACACTTGGCCTGATCTCGGATATTGTCACTATTCGCGACAACTATGATTTTTCCACTGAGATCATTGTCGCCGCCATACGCAACGGCCGGCAAATCGTGGATGCTGCTGTCGCCGGGGCCGACATCGTCACGGCGGGGTTCGCAGTCTACCAGGATGCCTTTGATCATCCTTACACCCACATGGGGCTGAAGAAGTTTCAGTCCTTCTGGGATCAAACGCCCTATGAGTAACAGGAATGGCTGAACGACTCAGGGAGCAAGTGACCCCACCACCCAAAATCGTATACGTTGGGGCCGGGAGCGCGGTCTTTGGGCTCAAAGCTCTGGGCTCCATTATTCGATCCGAACGCCTACGAGGTACTGAGCTCTGGTTGGTTGACATTGATGAGCCCGCCCTCGCAACGATGACCCGGCTGGCGGAGGTGTTGAACCGGGAATGGGGCGCACAGATGCGCATTAACAGCACCACCAGGCGCCGTGAGGCACTGCCCAACGCTGACTTCGTCATCGTCTCCGTGCAGGTCGGGCCTCGTGAGGAGGTTTGGGAAAAGGATTGGCGCATCCCGCTCCGGCATGGCCTTCGCCAACCTTACGCCGAAAACAGCGGACCGGGCGCGTTTGCCCATACTGCTCGAAACATGCCTCTGATCATGGACATTGCCCGCGATATGGAGGAGCTTTGTCCTGAGGCGTGGTACCTCAACTTCACCAACCCTCTCATTCGCCTGACGTGGGCTGTGGAGCGTTACAGCAAAATCAAGGTGGTGGGGCTGTGTCATCAACTGTACTGGGCCTACGCCATGGTCATGGCGGTGCTGGCGGATCGGTACGGCGTGCCGATCCCGGAGGGCTTTAACGTTCACACCAGTTATGAGAACAAGCCCTATCTGGCGCCCGTAATGGCTGCTGGCTACGAGCACTTCGACATCAAGGCGGCTGGCCTGAATCATTTTTCCTGGGTCTACGATATTCGTGACCGCGAGACCGGTGAAGAGCTTTACCCTTTGCTGCGTCGGCGATGGCTCAACGAATATCGCAGGGATTTTGAGCCGCTCACCCGTGAGCTCTTCGAGATTTTTGGCCTGATGCCCACGCCGGGTGACGCGCATCTGTGCGAGTTTCTGCCCTGGACCCACGATCCCGTCGCCAAGCCCTGGGAGAAGTACAACTTGACGCTGCAAAGCTTTGATGGCAATTGGCGTCGCCGCGCCGACCGCAGGGCCATGGCCGAGGGAATCGTCAGAGGAGAGCGGTCGCCTGGGGAGCTGAGGTGGGTTCGCAGCGAAGGCATCACCGAAATTGTCGAGGGCATCACCTTCAACGATAACGCCTACTACCACCAGCTTGATCTTCCCAACCAGGGCCTCATTCCAAACTTGCCTGATGGCGCCATCGTTGAGGTCCCAGGAATCATTTCCGGCCTGGGCATTCGTGGCTTTAGCATGGCTCCTCTTCCCGACCCCATAGCCGAGTTGTGCCGGCGTGAGTTGGTCTATAGCTCACTGGTGCTTGACGCTTGCTACCACGGCGACAAGGACCTGGCCCTGCAAGCCCTCTTGCTCGACCCGATGATCAACGACATTGACCGGGCGCGGGCCATTTTGGATGATTTCCTGGTCGAATTTGCCGAGTACTTGCCCCAGTTTATCGGGTAGTCAACTTGAACCATGAAAACAACCGGGCGACGGAGCTCGAAGGTCTCTCAAACTTCCGAGCTCTGCTTGAAGCACACCCTGTTCCCCAGCATTGACGAGATGCTCGCGCCAGAGGCACTGAGCACGCTGGCAGAGCAGCCGGTGGCATCCGTGCGCCGTCTACCTCTTCGGGCCGACTATGCCAAATCCGGCAGCCATCTACTGGTGGTAGAGACGAACGATGGACAGGGCCCGCGCTGCATTTTGAAGCGTGTCTCGCCGACCCGAGACTGGCTGATGCGCGCCACCGATGACCGGCTCTGTCGGTCGGTCATGCTGTGGCAGCACGGCTTCTTCGATCTCATGCCGCCGCAAATTGAGCATGGCATATTGGCTTGTTGCCGGGATGGACAGGGCTGGGCCATCCTCATGCGGGACGTTGGAGCGGCGCTCGTTCCCTACTCCCGCCTCAGCGTGGCTGACAACGAGTGCCTCCTCGACGCCATGTCCGCCCTGCACGCCACCTTTTTTGAGAGGCCCGAGCTGGCCGATCCCGCTCTTGGCTTGTGCCCGCTGCGATACGTCTACACCATGTTCTCGCCGCGGACAGGCCACCGTGAAGCCGGCGGCGACGATGAGATTCCACAGCGTATCCTGGAAGGCTGGGATCTGGTGCAGACGCTGGTCGAACCCGATGTGGCCGATGTGCTTCAGGAGCTGGTGGGTGATCCGAAACCACTGTGCGAGGCCCTCAGTCGCTACCCACGCACGCTGGTTCATGGCGATTGGAGACATGCTAATGTAGGGTTGCCGCGTGGAGAGCAAACACGAGTGGTCATACTCGATTGGCAGCTTGCCGCGGCTGCGCCACCGTCTGTAGAACTCGGTCGGTATCTGGGAACCAATTCGGCGCTTCTGCCAGTCTCCAAAGAGGCGGCACTGGCGTGCTACCGGCAGAGATTGGCCCACCGCCTTGGCTCCCGGTTCAATGAAAACTGGTGGCGTCCTCAATTGGAGCTGGGGCTGCTTGGTGGCTTCGTCCAGGACGCCTGGGCCATCGCCTTGAAAGCCACGCATTGGCGCGTAGGGGCAGGGGCACGCGACCGCTGGCGAGCCGACTTGCAATGGTGGTCCGAGCGGGTTCGGGTCGGGGTGAGGTGGCTGTAATCGTCAACATAACTTCGTGGGACAAGATGCCATCTTGTCCCACGCTTGATTACCAATGTCAGAATTCACCATACCCTACGGCAAAGGACATCTGAGCTTTCACCTGCCAGATGGCATAGAGGCTGAGGTCGTGGTGCCGCCGGGGATGCCAGCGGCGCCCGATCCCGCTGGCAGTGTCGGAGCAGCATTGGCTGCGCCGGTGGGGGGCGTGGACCTGGCGAGCTTTCGGAGCGCCAACTCCGCCGCCATCGCTGTCAACGACAAGACCCGGCCAGTCCCCCACCAATACCTGCTACCCCCACTGCTGCACCGCCTTGAGGATCTTGGGCTATCCCCCGAGGCGATCCAGCTCATCATCGCCACGGGAACGCACCCACCCATGACGCCGGAGGAATACCCTCGCGTCATCCCGGAGGAGATCCTCACTCGCTATCGGGTGGTGTGCCACGACGCCGACGACCGGGAGAATCTGCTGCGCCTGGGCACGACCTCGCGGGGCAGCCCGGTCTGGATCAACCGCCACTTCGTCGAGGCGGATCTGCGGATCGTCGTCGGCAACATTGAGCCACACCAGTTCCAGGGCTTCTCCGGCGGGGTCAAGAGCGCGGCCATCGGACTGGCCGGGCGGGGCACGATCAACCATAACCATGCCATGATGACCGACCCTTGCGCCCAGTTGGGCTACTACGCTGATAATCCGGCTCGGCAGGACGTGGAGGAGATCGGACGGCTGATCGGCGTGCACCTGGCTCTGAATGTCATCCTCAACGGGCGGAAGGAGATCGTGCGGGCCATCGCGGGGGAGCCACGGACCGTGATGGAGGCTGGGATTCCACTGAGCCGCGAGGTCTGCCAGGTAGCGATTGCCGCCCCGTTCGACCTGGTGATAGCTTCACCCGGTGGGCATCCCAAAGACCTCAACTTGTACCAATCCCAAAAGGCACTGGCCCACGCCGGTCTGGTCACACGAGATGGTGGGACGGTGTTGCTGGCGGCGGCCTGCCCGGAGGGAACTGGAAGCAAGAGCTACGAAGCCTGGATAGAAGGCCTACGCTCATACGAAGAAGTCTTTGCCCGCTTTAAGCAAGAGGGCTTTCAGGTGGGACCGCACAAAGCTTATCAGATCGCCCGGGACGCGGCCCGCGTGCACGTGGTTCTGGTTTCGAGCCTGGCTCCTGATTTTGTGCGCACCCTGCTGCTCACACCCGCTCGCAGTATAGACGAGGCACTGGCGATGGCCCTGTCTGATCTCCCATCGGACGTGCGGGTGGGCATTATGCCACTGGCCTCATCCATGATCCCTTACACCTCCTCGGCTTCTTCAGCGAATACTCCGAGTACCCCCCCGGCACCTCTGGGCTAGAACCAGTTCCTCCTGAACAAACCCACACTTCTAGCTGATTTGCCAATTAGCAGCAAATGTCCTACAATAAGTGTGAGTTTCGGAAAGGCGTTGATATAGCGCCGAGTCTTGCCTACCTGCGCCAGCTTGGGCTACTAGCCTCTCAACCTTAACCCCAACCTTAGCCCTGCAGATCATGACATACCCAAAATGGCACTTGCCCCCAGACCGATACTTTGACCCCAATCCGACACGACGGCGCATTGCGCGTGAGCTCTACGAGTCGGCGGCCAACCTGCCCATCGTCAGCCCCCACGGGCACGTGGACCCCCGCCTCTTTGCCGACGAGGGCGCCACCTTCGGCACCCCGGCCGAGTTGCTGATCATCCCGGATCATTACGTCTTCCGCATGCTCTATTCTCAAGGCATTCCGTTGGAAGCCCTGGGTATCTCCCGCGCCGACGCTTGCCCTGAGCCCAGTCGAAGGGGCGGCCCGGTGGAGCAGGATCATCGCCAAATCTGGCAGATTTTCGCCGACAACTTCTATCTGTTTCGCGGCACGCCCAGTGGCGCCTGGCTGGCCCATGAGCTCCACGTTGTTTTCGGCGTTGAGGAGAAGCTGACCGGCGAGACGGCTCAGGCTGTCTATGACAAGATAGAGGCCACGCTAGCTTCGCCCGAGTTCCGCCCCCGCGCCCTGTTTGAGCGCT
Source organism: uncultured Anaerolineae bacterium (assembly GCA_964390805.1). Lineage (GTDB taxonomy): Bacteria > Chloroflexota > Anaerolineae > VGOG01 > VGOG01 > CAYMKL01. The sequence goes on from CAYMKL010000004.1 coordinate 25,365, forward strand.
TCAACATCGAAGTGCTCTGCACCACCGACTTTGCGACCGATCCGTTGCGCCACCACCAGGCCATCCGGACCTCTGGCTGGAAAGGGGACATCCGTCCCACGTTTCGTCCTGATGACGTGATTCATCTGTTGAGGCCGGGCTGGCGCAAGAACATCGACGCGCTGAGCGACCTGACCGGGATCGAAGTCAACTCCTATCGAGCATTGATCCAGGCGTTGGAAGAGCGACGGGCCTTTTTCAAATCGCTGGGAGCGGTTGCCACCGACAGTGACGGAACCTCGTTGGTCACTGGCGAGCTATCCGGGCGCGAGGCGGATGAGGTTTTTCAGCGTGCGTTGGGGGGGCAGGCTACTGAGGAGGATGCTGCTCGCTTCTTCGGTCACCTGCTCATGGAGAGCGCGCGGATGAGCATTGAGGATGGCCTGGTGATGCAGGTGCATTTTGGCTCGTGTCGCAACCACAATCGGCCGCTGTTTGATCGCTTCGGACCGGACATGGGGTGTGACATTCCCATCCAGGCCGAGTTTACGCACAGTCTGCAGCCGCTCCTCAACAAATACGGCAACGATCCGCGCTTGATCTTCATCGTCTTCACTCTGGACGAATCCACCTACTCCCGCGAGTTGGCTCCCCTGGCGGGACACTATCCAGCCATGAAATTGGGCCCGCCCTGGTGGTTCCAGGATAGCCTAAACGGCATGAGGTGCTACTTTGAGCAGGTCGTTGAGACGGCCGGGCTCTACAACACCGTGGGTTTCAACGATGACACGCGTTCGTTCCCTTCCATCCCGGCCCGCCACGACCTGTGGCGACGCGCCAGCGCCAACTGGCTCGCTGGCCTGGTGGTGCGGGGCATCGTGGACATGGACGACGCCCGCGAGATGATCCTAGATATGGCCTATCGGCTGGCAAAAAGCGCCTATAAGTTTGGAGATTGACGTATGAATCTGAAACAACTGACCGGGCTGACCGTTTACCCAAATTCGGTCACGGAAACTGACGATGCAACCTACTTCTTGGCTCACGACGTCGGGCAGAAGCGATTGGGCATCCTGGGCAATGCAGCCGGCTTTGAAGGAAGACAGCAAGGCGACGTTACCCTGTGTCCGCTGACGGCCGCCAACGCAGCCGCACTGCGCGAGAGACTCCCTTGGCTCCGGCCACAACTCCTGGGGTTGCAGACTTCGGCTGGTTGTGGCGACCGGTTGGGGCTGGCGACGCCGGGTCACGTGCGGGCGGTTCGGCAGTTCAGCGGTATCGCGCCCATCTTTGCCCAGCAATCCATGCGCGAGAATGCGCGCACCGGTCGCACGCCTCAGCAGGTGGTGGACGACGCCCTCTGGGGCATCTTCCAGGAGGGTTGGCGCGAGCCGTGGGGTGCGGACGCCGACCACCTCAAGACGACCGGGGACATTGACCTGTGCGTGGCCGCCGATTACACCTTCTTCACCATTGACCCCGGCGACCACGTGGACAACGCGATTCGAAATCCCAAATCCCAAATCCCAAATTCCAAATTCACTGCCCTACCGTGGGCTGAGTTGGAAGACACGCCTGACGACTTGCGGAGGCGCTACCTGGGGCGTCGCTTTGAGGTAGAGGCATTCGCGCTGGAGTTCGACGAGACTGCTTTGCTGTGGGCTGCCTGCAAGTACAGCCGCGCCATTGCCCACACTGTCCGCATGTACCGCCACCTGGCTGCCCAAACCGGGAACTTCGAGCTGGAGATGTCGGTGGACGAGACGGAGACGCCGACTTCGATTGAGGAGCACTTCTTCATCGCCAGCGAGCTCAAGCGGCTGGGCGTGCAGTGGGTGAGCCTTGCCCCTCGCTACGTCGGCCGCTTCGAAAAGGGCGTGGACTACATCGGCGATTTGGCCACGTTTGAGGTCGAATTGGCCAAGCACGCTGCCATCGCCCGCGTCCTAGGGCCGTACAAGCTCAGTATCCATTCTGGGTCCGACAAATTCAGCATCTATCCCATTTTTGCCCGGCACACGCGCGGATTGGTGCACCTCAAGACGGCCGGCACCAGCTACCTGGAAGCGCTGCGCGTGATGGCACAAGTGGAGCCGCCCCTGTTCCGGGAGATACTAGCCTTTGCCATCGAGCGCTACCCGGAAGACCGTGCCACCTACCACGTCTCAGCCAAATTGGCCCGGGTTCCAGCGCCGGACGCCCTGGCGGATTCAGGTCTTTCTACCCTGCTCGACCAGTTCGACGCGCGGCAGGTGTTGCACGTGACCTTTGGCTCCATGTTGGATCGGTTTGGCGGGGAGATACTGGGCGTGTTGGCAGCCCACGAAGAGGCGCATTATGCGGCGCTAGAGGCACACTTTGAAAAGCACCTTTGGAGGTTAGATGTTGGAAGCTAGAAGTTGGAAGACCAACCTCCAACCCCTAACCTCCAGATAAGGAGATTGGCCCATGACTCAACCAATAACCAAAGCAATTGTCCCGGCTGCCGGGCTGGGCACACGGCTCTTGCCGGCCACCAAGTCGCAGCCCAAAGAGATGCTGCCCGTGGGACGCAAGCCGATACTCCAGCACGTGGTGGAGGAGCTGCAGGCTGCTGCCCTGCGCCAGATTCTCATTATCACCGGTCGCCGCAAACGGGTGATCGAAGACCACTTCGATGCCGACCCTCAGCTCGTGGCGGCATTGAAACAGGCTGGCAATGAGGCGATGCTGGCGGACCTGGACTATATCGAGGGCAAGTCGCGCTTTTTCTACACGCGGCAGAGCGCGCCCAAGGGGCTGGGTCACGCGGTTTCGCTGGGAGCCGATTTCGTGGACAGCGATGACTGCGTAGTGGCCCTGGGGGATTCCCTTATCGCCGCCGAGGAACCCGCTTCCTTGCTGAAAGCGATGATGAAGGCCCATCGTCAACTGAAAGCGGCAGCCATCGTGGCCGTGGAGAAGGTGCCTCGCGAAGAAGCCTTTCGTTACGGCATCGTCAGCATCAACGGCGCGGAGCCTCCCCCTGGCGAGCCAGTGGCCATGACCGACATCATCGAGAAACCACCTTTGGGCCGTGCTCCAACCACGCTGGCCGTGGCTGCGCGCTACGTCTTCAGCCCGGCCATCTTCGAGGCCCTAAACCGCACTGTTCCCGACGAGCGGGGAGAGATCCAACTGACCGACGCCATCCGATTGCTGATCCATAAGGGAGAGCCCGTTTACGCCTGGCTTTTACCTCTTGGGCAGCGTCGCTACGACGTGGGCAATTTCGAGAGCTATTTTCAAGCCTTCATTGACTTCGCCCTGGCCGACGAACGCTACGGCTACCTGGTCCGAAAATACATCAAGGCCAAAGCTTATGAGCTCTGATCAGCGACAAGCGAAAGCCGTGGTCTGTTCAGCGCCCGGCCGAGCCGGGATCATCGGCAATCCTACGGACATGTACGGCGGGGCGGTTCTCTCATGCTCGGTGGGGATGCGGGCGCGCGCGACCGTGATACCTGCCCCACAACTGGTGCTGGAGACCAGTGGACAGGAGTGCCGGATCGCCAGCCGAGCTGATCTGCGTCCCCAGCGTGACCGCTTTGATCTGGCCCGGGCTATCCTGGATTACATGCGCCTGCCGCCACTGAAATGCCGCGTGCAGTATGAAAGCGAAATCCCCTTGCGCAGTGGGCTTTCGGGGTCCACCGCGCTGGTGGTGGCCTTGCTGCAAGCCTTGCTGGCTTGGCAAGGGGAGTATCCCAATCGTTACCACCTGGCCGAGCGGGCCCGTTACATCGAGTTGAACTATCTCAAAGTCGTGTGTGGCTACCAGGATGCTTACATGTGTACCTTTGGCGGCCTGAACTACATGGACTTCGGGGGAAAGCAATTCTACCGCCACGCCGAGGCGGAACTCTTCGCTACCATTGAGCCGCTTGGTGATTACGCTCCGGAGTTGCCCTTCGTGCTGGGCTCCACCGGCGTGCTGCATGACTCCGGTGAGGTGCACAAGCCGCTCCGCGAGCGCTGGCTGGAGGGCGAGTCGGCTGTGGTGGAGGGTTACAAGCGAATCACGGAAATCGCCCGCATGGGTAAGAAGGCACTCCTCATGACCAACTGGCCGCTGTTGGGTCGCTTGATGAACGAGAACCACGCCATCCAGCGCGAACTGGGCGGATCTGGCGAGTCGAATGAGAAGCTTATCGCCGCAGCCTTAGAAGCCGGTGCGCTGGGGGCCAAGCTGGCCGGCGCAGGCCACGGTGGGACTATCATCGCCCTCTGGCCCTGGCCGGATGCCACACGGCTGGAAAAGGCCTTGCGCGAGGCCGGTGCATCGGAGACCTATCGCCTGCAGGTGGGGCCTGGGGTGACGATTGAGAAGGATGAAGGATGAGCCACCTGTTTTCGGTCGAGAGTAAGAAGGCACTGGTCACTGGTGGCAGCGCGGGGCTGGGACGCGCCATGGCCGAGGCGCTGGTGGAAGGTGGTGCGTGGGTAGCGATTGTGGGGCGGTCGGAGCGGGTCTTCGCCGTAGCCGAGGAGATAGGCGCAGTGCCGCTACAGGCGGACCTGGCCGACAGGGCGCAGGCGCTGGCTGTGGTGGATCGCGCTGTGGAAGCGTTGGGCGGGCTGGGCATTTTGGTGAACAACGCTGGCGTTCAGCGCCGCCATCCCGCAGAGGAGTTCCCCCTCGAAGACTGGGACCATGTATTGGCAGTCAACCTGGACGCGGTCTGGATTCTGGCACAGGCTGCCGGTCGGTATATGTTGAAGCAGGGCTATGGTAAAATCATCAACGTGGCTTCTGCCAACAGTTTTCTCGGTGGGGTCACGATTCCGGCCTATGCGGCCAGCAAGGGTGGCGTGGCCCAACTGACCAAGGCCCTCAGCAACGAGTGGGCTGGGCGTGGGATCAACGTCAACGCCATCGCCCCCGGCTACATGGCCACCGAGATGACCGAGGCGCTGGTGGGCAATCCCGAGCGCGAGTCCCTCATCCTGGCCCGCATCCCTGCTGGCCGGTGGGGTGCGCCCGACGACCTGAAGGGCGTTGTTCTCTTTCTGGCCTCGGCCGCCTCCGACTACGTGCACGGGGCCATCATCCCCGTAGACGGCGGCTTTCTGGGGCGATAGAACTACGCAACATGCAGCCCTGTCCAGAGCGAAGCCGAAGGAACGCAACACATTCGAGGAGGCAAAATGGCCAACGAATATCTGGAGAGTCTCTTCAAGTTATCAGGCAAGATGGCCGTCGTCACCGGCGGCGGTGGGGTGCTGTGCGGAGCCATGAGCCGCGCGCTGGGTGGCGTCGGGGTCAAGGTGGCTGTGCTGGACCTGATCCCGGAGGCCGCTCAGAAAGCAGCTGATGAGGTCGTGGCCGCAGGGGGCGAAGCGATGGCCGTGCAGTGCGATGTGTTAGACAAAGACAGCATCGCGGCGGCGGCGCAGCGGGTAATGGACACCTGGGGTCCCGTAGACATTCTGATCAACGGCGCGGGGGGCAATAAGAAGCAGGCCACCACCTCGCCCGACCTGTCCTTTTTCGACTTGCCTGCCGACGCGGTGCAGTGGGTGTTCAATCTCAACTTCATCGGTACCCTGTTGCCCTGCCAGGTGTTCGGCAAGGTGATGGCCGACCAGGGGGAGGGAATCATCCTCAACACCTCGTCAATGAACGCCTTCCGCCCACTGACGCGCATACCGGCTTACTCCGCAGCCAAAGCCGCCGTGAGCAACTTCACTCAATGGCTGGCGGTGCACATATCGCAGGAGTACTCGCCCAATATCCGCGTCAACGCCATTGCCCCCGGCTTCTTCCTCACTGAGCAGAACCGCTTTCTCCTCACTGACGAGGCAACGGGCGAGCTGACCCCCCGTGGTCAGACGATCATTGACCATACCCCGGTGGGTCGCTTTGGCGATCCGGAGGATCTGATTGGTACAGTGTTTTGGCTGCTCTCGCCAGGCGCAGCCTTTGTCCACGGGGTGGTGGTGCCGGTGGATGGTGGGTTCAGTGCCTTCAGTGGAGTGTGAGCAAATGAGCAAATCAACAGATCAGCGAATCGGCAAATCGCAAATCAGCAAGAAGGAGATTGAGGGGGAGTTCCATCGGCTGTGCGAGCGGGTCGGCCGGCGAGGGGTGATTGGCTTCACCTCTGTCGAGGGGGTGAGTCTGTTGCCGGAGCAGGCGGCGTATCTTCGGCGCAAGCTGGATGGGCTGGGGCCTGTCCTGAGCAAGGCCGAAGGGGCGTGGTCGGACGTCACTGCTGTATCCGTCGGCCTGTTGTATCGTGAAGAGGAGATACTGGCTATCCCAGGGGGCTGGGTGAGTAAGCCGCCCGAGGACAGTGGCTGGAACCGGTACGCTCGCGCCTACACGGAGCTGAACCGGCTGCTTAGCGACATGGCCGACCAGTTGGCCGAACGGTTCGGCGGCGTGGCCGAGATGGCTACGCTCGAGGGCTGGGTGGAGCAGGTGAAGTACGTCAACGACTACTTCCCCCACTGCGTCTCGCACCGTGCCTTCGCCGTGGCGGCGAGGGTGGGCTGGCGGGGGAGGAGCGGCCTGGTCATTACGCCGGAGGTCGGCCCCGCGCTGCGCTTCGCCACCGTATTCGTCCCCCATCGGCTGTCCCCGGACAATAGGGACCTGCCCGGCTGCGGCGATTGCACCGCCTGTCTAGAGGTGTGTCCCATCCTGCGCCCGGAGGAGGGCTACCGGGAGAGGTGTCGCCGTCGCCTGCGGGCTTTGGGTCTGGAGGACGAAGTGTGCGGCATTTGCGTGCGGGTGTGTTGGGAGGCCGTCGGGGGCTCTGTCTTTGGGTGAATCATCACCTGACTCCCCCTAACCCGGACAAGCCGGAACCAAACAGGAAGCAAAACCACAGAGAGCACGGAGTTCTTTTCTTTACTTTTCTCCGTGCTCTTTGTGTCTCTGAGGTGAATTCTCTTGCACAAAGGGCAAGAAGCTGGCTGATAATGACTCGCCCTAAGGCCGCCAAACTTGGTTTGACAAATGCCAGAAAATCCTGTATAATTATTGATATCATCTTAGGATGACATCATTACAGGAGGACAACATTGCAGGAAGGTTTACTAACAAGAGAACTTATCAAAAAGGATAGTCCGATTCCTTACTACTTCCAGCTTGAGGAAATATTAAAAGGGGAAATCGAGAGCGGTAAATGGGCGCCAGGTCAACAGATTCCCTCAGAATCGGAACTCTGCGAGAGTCTTGGCGTAAGCAGGACAGTTGTACGGCAAGCGCTAAACGAGTTGGTTAACGAAGGTCTGTTGTACCGGAGAAAAGGCAAGGGTACCTTCGTAGCTAGGTCGAAGATTGCCGAAAGCCTGGTGCAGAACCTAACGGGATTCTTCGAAGACATGGTGGCTAAGGGCTTGATGCCCATCACACAAGTGTTGGAACAGAAACGGATTCCTGCGAGCAAGAAAGTAGCTGGTATGCTGAACTTGAAAGAGGGAGATCAGGTGATCAAGATTGATCGCTTAAGGTCAGTTGGTAATGGACCCATCCTCATAGTGACAACCTTTATACCTTATCAGATCTGCCCTGCCTTATTGGAGGAGGATCTCACTAAGCAGTCGCTATACGCCGTATTGGAGGATAGATACAAGTTAGAAATAGCTCGAGGTAGGCGCACTTTAGAAGCTATATCAGCCAGTGACGAGGATGCCAAACTGCTGGGGATCGAAGAGGGTGATCCGCTCATCCTTCTCAAAAGTGTTAGCTATCTACAAGATGGGAGCCCTATCGAGTATTTTGAGGCCAAGCACAGAGGTGATCGTAGCAGATTTGAGGTCGAGCTAATTCGCCAAAGGAGGCCGCGTAGACCTATCGAAGAGGTCTTGCCTCCTGAATTGCCGCCAAGCAACATCGTGGTGGAATAGACGGTGGGCTAGAAGGGGGGTGAGGCAAGGGGACCAAGAAGCTTATTATTGGTTTGGGCGCTAAGCGCCCACTACAATCAACTGAAGGAGGAGTGCAAAATGAAAAAGCTCAACTTGTCAGTGTTGGTTGCTTTGGCCCTTAGCCTGGTTTTGACTGCCTGCGCCGCTCCGGCTCCGGAGATAGTCGAGAAGGAGGTAGTGGTCGAGAAGCCGGTGGTCGAGACCGTGGTGGTCGAGAAGGAGGTGGTGGTCGAGAAGGAGGTCGTGGTCACGCCGACGCCAAAGGCAGGATGTCCCGATAGTATCGTCATCTGTTGGACCCCGCCCGACATCACCGGCGTCTTCAGGACGGCCACCGACTTCTTTAACCTCTCGGCCTTGGATGCCCGAACCGCCGGGCTCAACGTCTCTCTCGTCTCTCAAGCGCCTACCAGCCACTTGGCCTTCGGAGACCAAGTGGCCATCATCGAGGACTTTGTGGCGAGGGAGTGTGATGTTATCGCCATCTCTCCCATCGAGGTCGAGGTGGTCATCCCGGCCATCAAGAAGGCCAACGATGCGGGCATCCCAGTGATCATCGTCAACCTGTTGGAGCCTATCGCCGGTGTGGAGGTGGCCTCCTATATCGGCTTCGACAACACCATAGCCGCGAGGATCTCCGGCTTCGCCCTGCTGGACTACTTCGGAGGGCCGGGCATCCTCGGTACGGGTCGCAAGGTGGACATCGAACCTGGCACCTATCTCGACCTCGCCTGGTGGGAGGAGCTCTACGAGACCATCACCGATGAGGAGAGGGCTGCAGTCGAGGCCAAGGTGGCCATCATTGAGGGCGTCGCCGGTGGCTTCTTCTCCACGGCACGCCTGAACGGCTTCCACAGCATCGTGGATGAATTCCCGGGCGTCGAGATCGTGGGAGCGCCCTGCGCCGCAGATTGGAACCGCGAGAAGGGGATCGGGTGCGCCGAGGACTTCCTGACGGCTTACCCCGATCTGGACGCCATTTGGGCCGCCTCCAACGAGATGGGCCTGGGGGCCATGCTCGCTTCCGATGGTGCTGGCCGGCTGGAGCTTGCCGGGGAAGGTCCGGTGCTAGGTGATGGTACGGTAGCCATCTTCACCAACGACGTCACGCCGGAGTCCGCCGACAGGGTAGCTGAAGGGAAGATGGTAGCCGAGACCACCCATGGCTTCCCAGACTGGGGTTGGTATGGAACCGAGTTCGGGGTGACCATGGTTTGCGGTGGGGAGGTTCCCGAGATCTTCGACATCCGGCCGCGGATCATGTACCAGGATAACGCGCGCTTGTTCTACCCCCACCCCGCGCTGGAGCCCATAGACTGGGCTGCCATCAAGGCCGGTGGGTCCCCTCGCAAGTAGTAACCAACATGCGACTCTAGGGCAAAGGAAGGATCGCCTCCTTTTCGGGAGGCGATCCTTCCGCCCGAATAGGAACTGAAGCCTGCCATGGGGGTGGGCTTGAAACGCGCGGAAGGAGGGGAGAATGAGGCTAGCGGGCAAAGTTGCTGTCATCACAGGCGCAGGTGCAGGGATTGGTCGTGCCACCGCTCTCCTTTTCGCCAAGGAGGGCGCTAGGGTTGTAGTTGCCGATTATGATTCGGAGAGAGGGGCAGAAACGGTCGGCATCATCAGAGAAGATGGAGGGGAAGCTACATTTGTCCAGGTAGATGTGTCCAAGGCGGCCGACGCAGAGAGAATGGCGAGCACAACCATTGAAACGTATGGCAAACTCGACATCTTGGTCAACAACGCCGGCATCTACATGCAGGGTAGCGTCGTTGAAATGGCCGAGGAGGGCTGGGATCGGATCCTGGATGTCAACCTCAAGGGAGTCTTCCTGTGCTGCAAGTACTGCATCCCTGAGATGATCAAGGGTGGAGGCGGGTCCATTGTCAACATCGGCTCCGAGGCCGGAATCGTCGGCATTCAGAACCAGGTGGCTTATAATGTATCGAAAAGTGGGGTCATAGCCCTGACTAAGAGTACGGCCCTTGATTTCGCACTGCATCATGTCAGGGTCAATTGCCTCTGCCCGGGCCGGACGTTGACCCCTTTGGTGGAAAAGGTAATTGCCGAGGCTGAAGATCCGGAGAGCACCCGGCGTGCGCTGGAAGAAGATCGCCCCTTGAACAGAATGGGAAGGCCCGAGGAGATAGCCGCCGGCGTCCTCTATCTGGCCTCCGATGAGTCCCCTTACGCCACGGGCTCGATACTTTCTATAGATGGAGGTTATACAGCCCAATAGGGTTATCCCCCATTTGCTGGTGAGGTTAATCGGTGATATAATAGACGTAGCTCTTATTCCTCTGATAGGATACTCTATTCACCAAGGAGGCGGCACAAGCCATGTCTTCTTCGCTTATCTTGCGAGCTGAAGCTATTGACAAGAACTACCCAGGCGTCCACGCGCTGGATCACGTGGATTTTGACCTCTACGAGGGGGAGGTCCATGTTCTTCTAGGCGAGAACGGTGCAGGCAAGTCAACCTTCATGAAAATCCTTAGCGGTTCTGTGCCGAAAGATAGTGGTCGGATTCTCCTTCGTGGTCAGGAGGTCGAGATCGTAGGTCCGATGCATGCTCGGGAATTGGGGATAGGCATGGTCTATCAAGAGCTGAGCGTCATCCCCACTCTCAGTGTAATGGAAAATATCTTCCTGGGCAGACTCCCCAGGCGCAAACCGTTCGGGACTGTTGATTGGCCCGAAGCGACGTCGCAGGCCAAGAGGATCCTGGATGATCTGGGCGTTGATATTGACCCTGGGGAGCGCGTCGGCAACCTCAGCGTGGGGGAGCAGCAATTGACCGAGATCGCCAAGACCTTGTCCATGAACGCGCAGATCCTGCTGTTGGATGAGCCCTCCTCGGCTCTATCTGATGAGGAGCGAGAGCGGCTCTTCAGCATCATGCGAGGGCTTCAGGAGAAGGGGGTGGCGATCATCTATGTCTCCCACCGGTTGGGTGAGGTCCCTCAGATCGGCCAGCGAGTGACTGTTCTTCGTGATGGCGCGAAAATAGGCACCCTCCCGGTGGATCAGACCGATGAAGCCACCTTGATTCGGATGATGGTGGGCCGGGAGCTTGGAGAGAAATTCCCTAAAGAGGAAATAGGACGCGGTAAGGAACTCTTGAGGGTTGAAGGTTTGACGGTGAAGGGTGTACTGAACGATCTCAGCCTGAGCCTCCATGAAGGTGAGATCCTGGGCATCTCTGGCCTGTTGGGGGCAGGTCGCACGGATTTTGCCCGTGCCCTCTTTGGGATTAATCCGATTGATGACGGTGAGGTCTTTCTCAATGGGAGGAGGGTCGAAATCTCCTCTCCCTCAAAGGCCATTGAGCTGGGCCTGGGCTATCTCACCGAGGACAGGAAGGATGGGCTCGTGCCGCGACTGCCCATCCCGGCCAACATCACTTTGGCCAGTCTGAAAAAGATGTGTCGTTTGGGCTTCCTCAAGCACGATGAAGAAAGAATGTCAGCAGAGAAATACGTCGAGGAGTTGAATATCCATACACCCAGGTTGAGCCAGAGGATCGAGTTCCTCAGCGGTGGCAATCAGCAAAAGGTTGCCTTGGCCAAATGGTTATGTAGCCAGGCGAAAATCTTGATTTTCGACGAGCCTACCAGAGGAATTGATGTGGGGGCCAAGGTGGAAGTCTTCCGCTTGATGAATGACCTGGTGAAAGAAGGGGTGGGGATTATTATGATTTCCTCCGAGATGCTAGAGGTTTTGGCTATGGCTGACCGTATTCTGGTAATGGCTGGTGGTTCCTTCGTAGCCGAATATGCAGCAGGCCAGGCATCCCAGGAAGATCTCATGAGAGATGCTGTGGCGAGATAGGAAAGGAGCACACAAATGGCTGAAAATCCTTCGGGATCGAGCGTTTCAGGCTTGGGACGGGTCAAGACATGGGTCGCCACACCTGAGCTGAGGGTACGGCTTGGGATCAGGGCCGTACTGGTGTTTGCCGTGCTTCTATTTGTCTACTATGTCTCGACAGCGCCCCGTTTCTTCAGTGTTACCAATGTAACCAACGTGGGAGCGCGAACAGCACCGGGCATCATCGTGGCCGTGGCCCAGACGATGGTCATCATCTCAGCGGGCATTGACTTGTCTGTAGGGGCCATCCTCGCCTTTTCAGGCTCATTGACTTCAGTAGCCTATTGCTATTGGGGCGTCCCCGTTTGGCCGGCCATGCTGCTTGGCCTGGCAGCCGGGGCCCTGTTGGGTTTCATCAATGGCCTGATCATCACTAAGGGAAGGATTCCCGATTTCATCGCTACCCTGGGGATGATGGGCACAGCCCGTGGCGTAGCCCTCATCCTGACCGGCGGGTTGCCCGTCCCCTCCCACCTGACAGCCGTTACCCTCAAGGCTTATCTGCCCGAAGAGATCATTTGGATGGGGAGCGGGGATATCCTTGGCTTCCCAGCAGGGGCCCTCATCGGCTTGCTGGTCGTCGTTGCCGGTTGGGTGGTCTTGATGCACACCGGATTTGGACGTGCCCTCTTCGCCGTTGGCGGGAATAGGGAGGCGGCCAGGGTCTCGGGCATCAACGTTGACCGCACCAAGGTCATGGTCTATACCCTCGCGGGGTTGCTGTCAGGGCTGGCTGGCCTGGTGCTGGTGGGGCGTATGAACTCCGCCAACGCCTTGATGGCAGATCCAGCGAATTTGGAAAGCATCTCTGCCGTGGTCATCGGTGGAACCAACCTCTTCGGTGGCGAGGGCGGCGTCATCGGCTCATTGGTCGGCGCTCTCATCATGGGCATCCTGGGCAACGTTTTGAACCTACACAATATGCAGGATTTTGCGCAGCGCGTTGTCATGGGATTGCTGATCATCGGAGTCGTGCTGTTCGATCAGTTGCGGAGAAGGTATGGTGCCTGAGCAGGCTAGAAGGGCGAGGATGTGAGGGGGAAACCCCCTCGGCGGCAGCGCGAGGGGTCCCTCTTTTTTGCTTCTTGCCCTCCCGCAGGTTTAGCAGGTTGTATCGAGCAAAACGCTAACTCTGGGCGGGTGTTCAGGCACCTGGTCCCCCAAAAAGCAACCTGCGGGAGCGTAGGCTGAACTATCTGGTGAAGAAAGAAGGGAGAGGTTATCTATGAAGTACTCCATGAGCAACTGGATATACGGCAATGAACCCTTGCGGATCACTTTCCAACGTTTACAGAAGTACGGCTATGACGGTGTGGAACTGGTGGGCGAGCCCCAGCGCTATGACATCCAGGAGGTCAAGGGGCTGTGCCAGGAATTCGGGCTCTCGGTTCTCTCCGTCCTCGGCTGGTCCATCTGGCCCCTGGAAAGAGACCTGGCTCATCCAGACCATGAGATGCGCCAAAAGGCCCTGAAGTATGCCGCTGAATGTGTGGACCTGGCCGTAGCCGTAGGGGCCCCCCTGGTGGTAGCCATCCCCGCCTCAGCGGGGAGAACCAGCCCCATCGGCCAACTGGAAAGTGGGAAAGCCTGGAAAGAGGCGGTGGCGCGGGAATGGGATTACGCCGTGGAATCGGTCAAGGCGGCAGCGGCCTATGCTGAGGAGAGGGGTGTGCTCATCGCCATCGAGCCCATTAACCGCTACGAGAGCTTTCTCGTCAACAATGTGGATCAAGGCCTCCGCTTTGTCCAGGAAGTGAACTCCGCAGTGGTGAGACTTCACCTCGATGCCTTCCACATGAACATCGAGGACAATGATCCCGCCGAGGCTGTCCGCCAGGCTGGTGATCTCCTGGTCAACATGCATATCTCCGATTCCAACCGTGGGGCGGTTGGCCACGGCCATACCGATTTCAAGGCCATCGTGCGGGCTTTGAAGGAGATTGATTATCAGGGAATACTCACCATGGAGCCTGTGCCGCCAGTCCCCGACGCTTTCGTGGCTATCTCGATGGAAGACTTTCTGCCTCTAAGGGATGTTTACGCTGAGGAATGTATCACTCGGCTCCGCGAACACGAAGAGGGTTGATGGAATGAAAAGACTTCTGGTGTTTATCCTGCTTTCGGTGCTTATCCTGTCGGCCTGTGCACCGAAAGATACCTTTCAGCAAGAATGGCCTACGCCGGTGGCAGCGTTCACGCCCGAATCGGGCGTGAGTGGTCAGCCCACGCCAACGCGCCTCTTTGAGTGCATCTCCTGGCACTCGGCGCCAAACTACTTGGGCCAATCCCAATGTGTTGAGGGAGGCGTCCTTCGTGTTGACAAGTCGGAGGGAGCTTTCCTCCTGATTTTCAGTAACAAAGCGGATACATTCTATGGCGTTTCGTTAGACCTCGATTTGTCTGACTTGGCCGACAAGTGTGTGCGGATTGTAGGGACGATTGAGAACTATGAAGGCCGACCGGCGATCATCATTGAGAGCCGTGATCAGTTGTTGCCTTGTTTGGGGAAGGAATAGAAAAAGATAAGGCGCTTCTCGCTCTTCAGTCTGTTGATCATCTGAGGCTAGCCTACAGCGTCCCACGCCTGAGCACAAGGTCGGGATGCCTTTTTATTTGCCAGGAGGGTTGAACAATGAACCCTGTGAGAGTATGCGTCGTCGGTGTTGGGCGAGCCGGCATGGTGCATGCCACAAACTTCAAGGACAACGTGCCAGGAGCTCTCCTGGCCGCCGTGGTGGACGCCGATCTGGAATTGGCTGAGGAGAAGGCAAAGGATCTGGGTGTTGACCTTTTCTTCTCTGATCTCCGCCAGGCCTTAGACAAGGCGGAGATTGATGCTATCTGCATCACCACGCCTACCTTCACCCACGCAGAGATCGCTATCGAGGCTGCCGAGGCTGGCAAGCACATTCTCTGTGAAAAGCCAATGGCTCTCAGCCTGGAGGAGGCCGACGACATGATTCGGGCTGCAGACGAGGCCGGGGTCAAACTGCAAATCGGCTTCATGCGCCGCTTCGACCCTCCCTTCGTCACTGCCAAGGAGCGGATCGAGGGCGGGGAGATCGGAAGACCTATGGTGATCCGTTCTCTCACCCGTGGGCCTGGATTGCCTCCGCGGTGGGCTTGCGACCCACGCACCAGCAACGGCATGTTGGCCGAGGTGAACAGTCACGATTTCGATACCATCCGCTGGCTGGCCGATGGTGAGTTCGAGAGGATCTGGGCGGAGGCCAATACCTTCAAGTGCTTCGACCTCAAAGAAGAGTTCCCCGATTTCTACGACAACGTCATCGTCTCCCTCCGTTTGAAGAATGGAACCCTGGGAATCGTGGAAGGCGGCTGTCCCGTGGACTATGGCTACGATGCCCGGGCAGAGGTCTTGGGAAGCGAGGGAGTGATCCTCATCGGCGAGCTACGGGACACGGCTATGACCACCTGCACGAAGCAGGCTGGGGTGGTGACCCCTACATTTCGGAGTTGGCGCAACCGATTTCGGGATGCCTACGTCGCCGAGGCGCGCCATTTCGTTGAGTGCATCCTCCAGGATCGTGACCCTCTGGTGACAGGGTATGACGGGAGAAAGGCAGTTGAAGCGGTGTTGACCGCTAACGAGTCCATTCGGTCTGGCAGGCCCGTCTCTCTGTCCTTAGGTTAGAGGATAGTTTTATGCTAGCAGCGGTTTATCATGGCATGAACGACCTGCGTATGGAAGACATCGTCAAGCCGGCCATCGGTGAAGACGAAGCCTTGTTAAGGGTCAAAGCGGCTGCCATCTGCGGCACCGATCTGCGCATTCTGGCCTCAGGCCATTTCAAGATCCCCGCTGGGATGATGCGCATACTGGGACACGAATTGGCCGGCGAGGTGGTAGAGGTGGGGTCGCGGGTCAGTGGCCTCGTCCCTGGCATGAGGGTTGCCATCGCCCCTAACACTGGATGCGGCACGTGCGAACAATGCATCCAGGGCCGCGACCATTTGTGTCCGAACTACGAGGCCTTTGGAATCAGTCTCGACGGTGCCTTCGCTGAATACGTGCGCATCCCCGCCCCTTTCATCCGCCGGGGGAACATCGCCCTCGTTCCCGAAGGGATCTCCTACGAGGAGGCGGCTCTCAACGAGCCTTTCTCCTGCTGTTACCACGGCTCCCGAGCCTGCCGCATTGAGCCTGGCGACGTGGTGCTGATCGTGGGTGCCGGACCCATTGGCATCATGCACTTGCTCCTGGCCCGCCTCAGTGGAGCCTCCACTATCATCGTCAGCGAGATGATGGAGGAGCGCCGGCTTCAGGCTTTGGAATTCGGCGCCGACTTGACCGTAGATCCCGGCAAGCAGGACCTGGTGGCTGCCGTGCGGGAAGCGAGCCATGGCCGTGGAGCCGATGTTACTATTGTAGCCGCCCCCTCTCCCCCAGCCCAGGAACAATCGCTGGACCTGGCGGCGACTCGTGGGCGCATCAATTTCTTCGGCGGCCTTCCGAAAGGAAGCGAATTTATCAGATTCAAATCCAATCGGGTGCACTACAGGGAGATCATGGTGACGGGGACGACTGGCTCCAGCAACTACGAGTTTCACCGCAGCATGGAGATCATAGCTTCCGGGAGGATCGCACTCTCGCGTCTGATCAGCGCTCGTTTTCCCCTCTCGCAGGCGAAGGAGGCCTTTGCTGTAGCCACCAGCAAAAAGGCTCTGAAAGTAATCATCAATCCTTAATCCTACCATTATCGAGGAGAACGGTCATGTTGGGCGGTTATCTGGGCAGAATCTTGAGGATAAGGCTTTCCGGAGAGGAAGCCTTGGTGCAGGAGCTGGAAGAGGCTGATCTG
Organism: uncultured Anaerolineae bacterium; assembly: GCA_964390805.1. Lineage (GTDB taxonomy): Bacteria > Chloroflexota > Anaerolineae > VGOG01 > VGOG01 > CAYMKL01. The sequence continues at coordinate 41,936 of CAYMKL010000004.1, forward strand.
AGGAGGTTCCTCGGAGCTCGAGGGCTGGGTGCCAAGTGGTACTACGAGGAGATCGAGCCTGGGACGGAGCCTCTCGACGCAGCCAACAAGCTTTTCTTTTTCACCGGCCCGCTTACAGGCGTGCCTCTGCCTTCCACTACCAAATTCGGTGTCAGCACCAAATCGCCAGAAACAGGGATCTACCTTTGCTCCAATTCCGGTGGAGATTTCGGCCCACACCTGAAATTCTGTGGCTTCGATGGGTTGATCATCGAGGGCCGGGCAGAGCGCCCAACCTACCTTGTCATCAGGGATGGCGCCGTGAGCTTCCACGACGCCAGTCATCTCCTTGGGCTCAAGATGAGCGAGGTAAGGGAGAAGTTGTTGGAGGCGATAGGCGATTCCAAAGCCTCCGTTCTCTGCACCGGGCCTGCTGCCGAGCGGTTGGTTGGGTTTGCCTACATCCAGGTTGATGGGCGGGCCTTCGGCCGAGGCGGCGCCGGCGCGGTGATGGGCTCCAAGAACCTCAAAGGCATGGTGATAAAGGGCAGTGGGAAGATACCCCTGGCCAACCCGGAGAGGGTGAAAGAGCTTCGGAACGCAGCTATCAAAGAGTTGAGGGAGACCAGGGCCAATCACACCAGGTATGGGACCCCCCAGTACACGGAGGTGCTCAACGAGTTGGGGTGTTACCCCGCCCGCAATTTTCAGAGCTCTTATCTCGAAAACGCCGAAGGCATTTACGCCCAGCACATGCGGGAGCATTTCTGGGTGAAGAACTTCGCTTGCTATCACTGCTCCGTGGCCTGCGGCAAGATGACTGAAGTCAACGAGGGGCCCTTCGCGGGGGCGCGGGCGCGGCCCGAATACGAGACCATCGGTATGCTGGGTGGGTCCTGCGGCGTCACCGATTTCGCGGCCATCATCGCCGCCAACGAGCTGTGCGACGAATACGGCATAGACACCATCTCCACCGGCAACGCTGTGGCACTGGCTATGGAGCTCTTCGAGCGCGGTCTGATCACCAGTGCGGACACAGAGGGTATCGAGGCGCACTTCGGCGATGGCCAGGCCCTGGTGGAGATGGTCAGGCTCATCGGCGAGCGCAGGGGCATCGGCGACCTCCTGGCGGAGGGGATGGCTCGCGTAGCCAGGGAGAAACCGGAATGGCGTCCTTACATTCTGGATGTCAAGGGGATGCCCTTCCCGGCCTACGATCCGCGCGGCTTTCACGGTATCGGTCTGTCCTACGGTACATCGAGCAGGGGGGCTTGCCACAACGTCGGGGGGTGGACCATCAGGGCGGAGCTATTGAGCGGCGAATACGACAGATTCGCTCTCAAAGGCAAAGGCAGATTGGTGAAAGACATCCAGGACACCAGGGCTTACGTGGATTCTCTGGGAATGTGCACGGTGGTGAGGGGCTCAGTGGGCTTCAACGCGAACCCGCAGGGGGATGTCCTGGAGGCGGTCACCGGCTTCGATTTCACCCCCGATCTGATGGAAATCGGCAGCAGGATTTACACCCTGGAGAGGATGATCCTCGTGCGGGAGGGGATAAGGCGCGAGGACGATATGCTCCCGCCAAGGATGATGACCGAGAAGGTCCCCGACGGCCCGGCCAAAGGCCGCATTTTGACCAGAGAGATGTACGAAGTCATGCTCAATGAATACTATGCCGTGCGGGGCTGGGACGAGGAGGGGAGTCCTACCCAGGAAACACTCCACAAGCTCGGTCTGGACGTACTGTCATTGCGAGCGTAGCGAAGCAATCTCCCGCCTTTTTTTAGCAACGGTGGAGATTGCTTCGTCACTGCGTTCCTCGCAATGACGGATGGGTAGATACGACGAACTTCAGGAGATCCGATGACGAGTCTTATGCAACCCTTTGCTGCCCGATTGCAATTCCAAAATGGGCTGATAGAACCTTATGGCAGAAAAACTGTGAGAAGGCTCAGCGACATGAGGGGGATGTATCTGGATATCGCCGCCACAGAGGAGCTTCTCAAGCAAGGTGACCTCTTGCTTTACGAGGTCTACGAGGTGGACGTCCCACATGAACAGGGGCAGTTGATTTACTGCACAAGCATCATTTATCCCGGCAAGGTCGGCGACGAATATCACATGACCAAGGGGCATTTCCATAGCAAAGAGGGCACGGCTGAAGTTTACTTTGGCTTGCACGGAAGAGGCTACCTGCTCATGCAGACCCACGATGACCAGGTCAACGTGATAGAGATGGTGCCGGGCACGGTCGCTTACATTCCCCCTTTCTGGGCTCACCGAACGATCAACATCGGCGACGAGAAGTTTGTTTTCTTCGGTGTATACCCAGGCGATGCTGGACATAACTACGGCACCATCGAGGAGGGAGGCTTCGCCAAACTCGTGGTGGAGAGAAACGGGAAACCCGCCCTCGTTGACAACCCCCGGTATCGCTGACTGTCATTGCGAAGGCGCGGGGTTTGCGCCTGAAGCCTGCCCTGAGCATAGCCGAAGGGCAATCTCCAGTGAGCGCCTGGTGTCCAGGTGGGAGATTGCTTCGCCCCTGCGGGCTACTAAGAAACTGTGTATGTTTCTTACATCCTGAGTGGCGGCCACCCGCCATGGATAAACTCGCAATGACAGCCTGAGAGGAAAGAATGCCCAGAGTCCTGGTTAAGTTTCTAGCATCCGTGAAGGATCAGGTGGGCAAAGGGATGGAGGAATTCGAGATGCCCGATGGCTCCACCTTGAGCGAGTTGGTGGTGAAGCTTCAGGAATCTCACCGTTTGTCGCTACTTGACCCGGCCATCATGGTCACTCTGAACGGGAGGGGAATTCGCCAACTCCCAGAAGGGTTGGAAACGAGGCTCGGAGAGGGGGACGTGATCCTGCTGTTCCCGTTGATTTCGGGCGGGTGACCGCCCAAGGAGGTGAGCTGCTTTGAGTGAGAAGACCTACCTCATCGGCATTGACGTGGGCACCATGGGCACGAAGTCGGCCATTTTCGATACGGAGGGCAACCTCATCGCCCTGGCCTTCGAGGAGTCGAAGCTCTACTATCCCCGGCCGAGCTGGGTGGAGCAGGACCCCGACGAGATCTATTGGTCCGCGGCCCATACTATCAAGGAGTGCCTGGAGAAGAGCGGCGTCAATCCAGCGGACGTGGCGGCCATCTCCTTGGATGGCCAGATGGCAGGCATCAGCACGGTGGACGAGGAGTGGGGGGCGCCCACCGTTTACGACTCCTGGCTGGATACCAGGTGTGGGCCTTGCATCGGGCAGATGCAGGTGCACCAGGACCTTATCATCCAGAAGACGGGGGGCCCTCCGACCTACTCCCACGGCCCCAAGATCCTTTGGTGGAAGGACGAGCGGCCGGAGGTCTTCGCCAAAATCTGCAAGTTCGTGATGCCAGCCGGCTACGTGGCGGGACGTATGGCTGGCCTCAAGGGGGACGAAGCCTTCATTGATTACACTTACACTCACTTCTCCTGCCTGAGCGACACAGCGGAGGCAGTCTGGTCTCCAGAGCTCTGTGAGCCCTTTGAGGTGCCCATGGAAAAACTGCCGCGCATCGTCGAGCCCTGGGAGATCATCGGTCAGGTGACGCCAGAGGCGGCCAGGGATTGTGGCTTGCTGGCGGGCACCCCCATTGCTGCCGGCTGCGGCGACCAGGCTGCCGGGATGCTGGGAGCGGCTATGGTGGAGCCGGGGCTGGTCTTCGACGTGGCGGGCACGGCCTCTGTCTTCGCCATCTGCGTGGACCGCTTTGTCCCAGATTTGGAGCACGGGACCCTCTTCACTGGTCGGCTTGTGCCCCCTGACCTCTTGTATGCCCTGGCTTACATCAACGGCGGAGGGTTGAACCTGCGCTGGTTCAGGGATGAGTTGGCTAAGGAGGAGAAGGCCGCGGCCGAGCGAGAGGGAAAGAACATCTACGCCCTGTTGGACGAGGCGGCTGCCTCCGTGCCGGCAGGATCGGATTCCCTCATCTTTTTGCCTCACCTTGGGGGACGGGTCTGCCCCAGCGACCCCGACATCCGTGGGCTCTGGCTGGGCTTCACCTGGAAACATCGTAAGGCCCACTTCTACCGCGCCTTGCTGGAGGGCGTGGCCTACGAATACGCCTACTATCTCGGCATCGAGAAAAGCCTCTTTCCCGATCTGGAGTTCAAGGAGGCGCGGGTCATCGGTGGCGGCTCCACCAGCAAAGTGTGGAATCAAATCAAGGCGGATGTACTGAACCTCGACTACGTGCAGCTCAACCGTGAGGAATACGCCGTGCTCGGCTCGGCCATCCTGGCTGGTTACGCGGTGGGAGTCTTCGACGACCTTAAGGCCACCGCCAAGCGCTTCGTACGGCCCACCAGCCGCATTGAGCCCCGCCCCGCATACCACGCCTTTTATCAGCCGCTGGTGCAGGTTTACGTCTCCCTCTTCGATAAGCTGCGGGGGGCCTATCAGGAGCTGGTCAGGGTCCCTGAGCTGCCCAAGGATTGATGATTATGAAGGGAGGGAGAAAGATGAGGTTCATGGATAAGGTCGCCATCGTGACGGGCTCCAGCCGGGGGATGGGGCGGGCCATGGCTTTGGGCTTGGCCAGGGAGGGGGCGAGCGTGGTCGTCACCTCCCACCGTCACCCGGAGAAAGGGCAGGAGGTTGCCCACGAGCTCGAAAAGCTGGGAGGCCGGGCCCTCCATATCCAGGCGGACGTTAGCGCCAAGGCGGATGTCCAGAGACTGGTGCAAGCCACGCTGGACAAGTTCGGCAGAATTGACATCCTGATAAACAACGCCGGCATCCATATAGGTGCTGCCTTCATCGAAGAGAGCGAGGAGATGTGGTGGGAGCTTTTCAAGATCAACGTCATGGGCGTCGTCCTGCCCACGCAGGCGGTCGTCCCGCACATGATCGAGCGAGGTAAGGGCAAGATAGTGATCACCGCCTCCAAGGCCGCCGTGGTGGGGGAGCCGTATCATGCTGCCTACAGTGCCTCCAAGGGCGCCGTCCTCTCCCTGACAAGGGCGCTGGCTATTGAGCTGGCTCCCCATAACATCACGGTGAACGCCGTCTGCCCTGGCCCCGTCCTCACCGATATGCTCCTGGAGGCAGTCCCTGATGCGGTGGACAGGGAAGAACTGGCTGCCAGCGCCCCTCTGGGGAGGGTAGGGAGGGTCGAGGACATCGTCGGTGCGGTGCTCCACCTGGCCTCCGAGGAATCCGATTGGTGCACCGGCCAGGCCATCTCCATAGATGGCGGGATGTCCATCTTGAAATAGCAGGGAGTAGACCAATGAAGATATTAGTTACCGCTCGCTCCTTTCGTAAGACCCCTGGGAGACACAAGGAGCTCCTGGAGCAATCCGGCCACCAGGTGGTAGAGAGTCCCCTGGATCGCCCCTTGAAAGAGGCGGAGATGGTGGAGTTGATCTCCGGTGTGGATGGGGCCGTCCTGGGCTTAGACGATGTGACGGCGAAAGTGATTCAGGCTGGTCAGCAACTCAAGGTCCTCTCTCGATATGGCGTGGGGGTGGACAAGGTTGATCTGGAAGCCGCTACGGAGGCTGGGGTAGTGGTAACCAACACGCCGGGGACGAATCACATCGCCGTGGCCGAGTTGACCCTGGGTCTCATGCTCTCTTTGGCCAGACGCATCCCCCGGCACAACTGGACCGTCAGGGAGGGCTCTTGGGCAAGGGTAAGGGGGACCGAGCTGGCGGGGAAGACGCTGGGGATCGTGGGGCTAGGTTGGATAAGCAGGGAAGTGATCCGGCGGGCTGCTGCCTTCGACATGAGAATCGTAGTGCAGACCAGATACCCAGACAAGGAACTGGCCGATCAATACGGCGTGGAGTATCTGTCCTTGGAGCGCTTACTAAAAGAGGCTGATTTCGTCTCCCTGCACTGCACCGTCGCCCCAGAGCGGGCCGACCTCATCGGGGAGGAGGAACTCAGGGCCATGAAACCTACCAGTTACCTGATCAACACCGCGAGGGGAGGGTTGGTGGGTGAAGAGGCTCTGCTGGTCGCCTTGCGGGAGGGATGGATCGCCGGGGCAGCGATGGATGCCTTCGAGGAGGAGCCCGCCACCGATAGCCCCCTGGTGGCATTGGATAACTTTGTCGCTACACCCCACATCGGCGCCGCTACCTATGAGTCCATCCTGCGCATGGGGACCCTGGCGGTGAAGAACGCCTTGCAGGTCTTGCGCGGCGAGCGCCCCCCTTACGTGGTGAACCCAGAGGTCTATGAGAAGTCCAGATAGCAATCGAGGGCCCTCCCTGAACCTACCGGAGGGCCCTCTGGTACTCGAGTAGTATGCGAAGCTCTTCCTTATGGGAGGAGCTTTCTCTTTTGTGGACAGAAACCGCTGCGGACTTCCGAAACACGGGGTTCGCGTCGCCTACCTCTGAACTCGCCCCGACGCCTCTCCGGCCGCAAGTCGCTTCACTTCATCCACGGAGACGAGGTTGGCGTCCCCTGGGATCGAGTGTTTCAGACACGAGGCAGCGACGGCGAAGTTGAGCGCGGTTTCGTCATCCAGGCCTGTGGTTAACCCACAGATCAAACCAGCGGCGAAGGCGTCTCCACCGCCGACGCGATCAACGATGTGGGTGATGTCGTAACGGGTGCTCAGGAAGAACTCCTGCCCATTGTGCAAACAGGCAGACCAGCCGTTGTGGCTAGCGCTGTAGCTCTCGCGCAGGGTGATGGCCTGGTATTTCAAGTTGGGGAAGGCTTCCAATACCTTCTCGCACAGCGCCCGATACTTGCCCGGGTCAAGTTCGCCCGTTTCGATCTCTCGCTCCCAAGCGCCAGCCTCGACCCTGATTCCCAGCGAGCGCTGGCAGTCCTCCTCGTTAGCGATGCCGACGTCAACGTAACGCACCAGTTCGCTCATCACCTCCGGAGCCGCCTTGCCATATTTCCACAGCTTCTTGCGGTAGTTGTAGTCACAGGAGACTGTCAGGCCCTTCTCCTTGGCTACCTGTACTGCCTTGAGCGAAAGATCGGCGGCACTCTGGCTGAGGGCAGGGGTGATGCCGGTGATGTGGAACCAGGATGCGTCGTCAAAGATACGCTCCCAATCGAGGCTCTGCAGGTCAGCGGTAGCGATTGCCGAGTTCGCTCGATCGTAGATCACTTGAGACGGACGCTGGTTTGCGCCGGGCTCTAGAAAGTAGATGCCCATCCGCTCACCGCCGCGGGCGATGAGCGAGGTGTCAATACCTCTGCTCCGGAGGGAAGCAATACAGGCGTCGGCGATTGGATTGTGGGGCAAGACGGTGACGTAAGCGACATCCAGGCCGAAGCAGGCCAAAGAGATGGCGACATTGGCCTCTCCGCCGCCAAAGGTGGCCTCCAACAGCGGCGACTGGAAGAACCGCTCGAATCCAGGCGGCTTCAGTCGTAGCATCACCTCGCCGAAAGCTACCACTCGATCACTCATTTCCCACCTCCCCTATCCTCGTACTTGGCGCACCACGGACATGGCTTCCCGGGCTAGCTCTGTGATCTGATCGAACTCGCCGGCCGAGATCAGGTTGGCCTTGACCAGCCAGCTCCCCCCGCAGCAGTGGACGCTCGGCAGGGCCAGATAGTCTGCCAGATTGTTCTTGTTGATGCCCCCCGTGGGAATGAACTTGACGCCTCCGTAAGGTGCTGAGATGGCCTTCAGCACGGCGATCCCACCTATAGCCTCGGCAGGGAAGAACTTCAGGATGTTCAGCCCCCGGTCGAGAGCCATGTCTATCTCGGTCGGCGTCATCACCCCGGGGGTGACGGGTATCTCGTTTTGCAGACACCAATCCACCACCTTCTGATTGAACCCAGGAGAGACGATGAATCGAGCACCTGCAGAGACCGCCCTACTGGCCTGATCGACCGAGAGCACAGTCCCCGCCCCGACGATGATCTCCGGCAGGCTTGAGGCAATCTGTCGAATCGCATCCTCAGCCGCAGCAGTCCGGAAGGTGATCTCGGCGCATGGCAGCCCGCCTGCCAGCAATGCTTTGCCAAGTTCGATTGCATCCTCGGCTTTCTCGATCTTGACGACCGGTACCACACCGAGAACCCCCAGTTTGTCAAGTAAGTCTGTCATTGTTTGTCTCCCTTCCTTTGGGTTGTAGCTTCTACCTCGGGGTTGACCACCCCTGGTGGCCAGCGTCCATTATACACATTAATGGCGATTTGGCAAGCGGTGTGGTACAGATCGGCGACGCTTTCCTCGGAATTGGCCCCCACGTGGGGCGTGAAGGTCACGTTGTCAAACTCACGCAGCGGCGAATCGGCAGGCAGGGGCTCGTGCTCAAACACGTCCAACCCGGCGCCCCACACCTTGCCGGAGCGCAATGCCCCCACCAACGCCGACTCGTCCATCACTGGCCCCCGGCTGGTGTTGACAACGAACACACCTTCTTTCATCAGATTGAATTCCCTGGCGCTCAGCAGGTGGTGCGTTTCGTCCGTCAGCGGGCAGTGCACTGAGATGAAATCGGACCGCTGCAGCAACTCGTCCAGGTCCACCTTTTGCGCTCCGTAATGGGCGGTCGTCTCGGCGTCGAGGTAAGGATCGTAGGCCAGTAGGGTCATGCCGAAGCCGCCAACCCGCTCGGCCAAAGCGCGGGCAATGCGGCCAAAGGCGACGAACCCCAGGGTGCAGCCTTTCATGCGGCGGGCTGGTCTCGCCCCGGTGCGGTCCCAGCGCCTGGCGCGAATCCAGCGGTCCTGGCGTGCGATATGTCTTACAGCACCCATGAGCAACGCCAGGGCGTGGTCTGCCACGTCCTCTAGGCAGTACGTGGGCACGTTGCAGACGGGGATGCCTCGCTCGGTGGCGGCTGCCACGTCCACGCTGTCGTAGCCGATGCCCAGCCGCACCATGCACCGGCAGCGCTCGAGTTGCTCGATGATAGCCCGGGTGAGCAACGGACGCACCGATTGAACTATCACCACATCGCCGCTGCGCGCTGCCTCCAGAACGGCTTCGGGGGTGCGGTGCTGGCCCACGATCCACGTGATACCGTAGCGAGCCAGCTCGTCGCCCACCCAATCCGGCGGCGTGAAGAGGTCCTCGTCGTAGTCTACTAACACGGCCGTAAAAGGCTTGTCCTGAGCGCCACACTGAGCTTGTCGAAGTGTAGCCGCAGGTGTATCGAAGGGCTTGTCCTGAGTAGCCGCAGGCGTATCGAAGGGCTTGTCCTGAGTAGCCGCAGACGTATCGAAGGGCTTGTCCTGAGTAGCTGCAGGCGTATCGAAGGGTTGGTCTGTCATGGCCCTACACTCCACTGAAAGCGGAGAAGCCGCCGTCTATGGGGATCACCGCCCCGTGCACAAAGCTGGCTCCATCCGATAATAACCACAGTACTGTGCCGATCAAGTCTTCGGGATCGCCGAAGCGACCCATAGGCGTATGGTCAATGATCGTCCGCCCGCGCTCTGTCAGGTCGCCGCTGGTTTCGTCCACCAACAAGAACCGATTCTGCTCGGTCAGGAAGAAGCCGGGAGCAATGGCGTTGACGCGAATCTTGGTGGAGTGGTTCTGGGAAATGTGCACCGCCAGCCACTGAGTGAAGTTGCTCACCGCGGCTTTGGCTGGGGAATAGGCCGCAGTCCTGGTCAGCGGACGAAAGGCGGCCATGGACGAGATGTTGATGATGCAGCCAGAACCTTGATCCGCCATGTACCGCCCAAAGACCTGGCTGGGCAGCACCGTTCCGATGCAGTTAAGTTCGAAGACCCAGCGGATGGCATCGGCGGGCAGATCGAAGAAGGAAATCTCGTCGCCGGTGCTGGCCTCTCTCTTGTTGCCGCCAGCGCCGTTGATCAGGATGTCAATGCGTCCAAAAGCCTCGGTGACTCGTTGCGCCGCGGCCAGCAATGACTCTTTGTCCAGCACATCAGCCTGAATTGCAATGGCCTGGTTTCCTTGAGTGCGGATCTCATCGGCTACTTTCTCGGCAGCGGGCAGGTTGATGTCAATCACAGATACACTGGCCCCACACTGTGCCAGAGCACGGGACAATGTACTGCACAGCACGCCCCCTCCGCCTGTGATCGCCGCCACCTTCCCGTTGAAATTGAATGGTCTGTCCAGATTCATAGTGACCTCCGTGTCAATCCATCAAATAGCCGCCGTTGACGTCGAGGATCTGACCTGTGATGAAGCCTGCACTGTCCGAGGCGAGAAACACCACCGCCTCAGCCACCTCTTCTGGTTTTCCCAGCCTCTTCAAGGGGATAGCCTCCACAATCTGGCGGCGCTTTTCCTCGGACCACTCCCGGCTCATGTCCGTCTCGATGGCGTGTGGGGCCACCGCGTTCACGTTGATCCCATAAGGAGCCAGCTCGCGCGCCAGAGACTTGGTGAAAGTATTGACAGCTCCCTTGGAGGTCCCATAAGACGGGGCAGAGGCGATGTCGCCCATCTTGCCCACCACGGAGGAGATGTTGATGATCTTTCCCCCTCCTTGCTTGATCATCAAGGGAACGACCTCTTTGGCGCAGTTGAATGTCCCGCCCAGATTGACGCTGAGGACCTTCTCCCAGTCCTGTGGGGCATGGTCGAGGAAAGTCCCCCGCCGAATGATCCCGGCGTTATTCACCAGGATGTCAATCTTGCCAAAGAGGGAGACCGTTTCGTTAACCATCCGCCGTACTGCTTCGCGTTGGGAGACATCGGCCTGGATAGCCTTGGCCTTATGCCCCAATCCTTCGATCTCTTGCGCTACCCGTTGCGCACCTTCCCAATCCACATCGGTAACAACGACGTCTGCTCCCTCATGGGCCAGCGTAAGCGCGATGGCTGCACCTATGCCCCGGGCAGCACCGGTTACGATAGCCACTTTGCCTGCGAATTTCATGCCCCTCCACCCTCCTTGCTATTCCTTAACCGCTCCGGCGGTCAGGCCCTCGACCAGATAGTTCTGCAGAAACAAGTACAGTATAATGGGCGGCAATGCCCCAACCACGGAACCGGCCATCAATTGAGGCCAGATGATGCGAAACTGAGTAACCAAACGGCTGAGTCCGAGCGTGACCGTGGCCATGTTCTCGCCGCTAGTCAGGACCAATACCCAGAGCAGGTCTCCCCAGGCCAGCAAGAAAGCGAAGATCATAGTCGCCACCATGCCAGGAGCGATCACCGGCATGACCACCTTGGAATAGGCGCCGAGCCGGGTGCAACCGTCAACCAAGGCTGCCTGGTCCAACTCCTCGGGCACCGTGTCTATGAAGCCCTTGAGCATCCAGGTGCTAAACGGCAGAGTGATAGTGGTGAAGGCTAAGATCAGGCCTGGGTAGGTGTTATAGAGGCCGAGCTTGGCCAGCATCTTGAAGTATGGCCCTACCAGTAGCACTCCTGGAAGCATCTGAGTGGCTAGAATGATCCCGATCAGCGTCGCGCGTCCTCGGAACATGAAACGAGAGAATCCGTAACCGGCCAGCGACCCGATGAAGGTGGATAGCAGGGCGGTGCCCAGGGATATAATGGTGCTATTCAGGAAATAGCGGGGGAACTTCGTCCACAAGAGCACCTGGACGTAGGCCTCGGAGGTCGGCTCTTGGGGCCAGAAGGTGGGGGGGATGGAGTAGGCCTCCTTATCGGTCTTCAAAGAGGTGAACACCATCCAGACGAAGGGGATGATGTTATAGAAACAGACCAGGGCCAAGAACAGGTAAGCGATTACAGCGCTGCGTCGCTGTTTCCCCCTCATCACACCCTCCGGACGATCATACGCACATAAGGCAAGCTGATGATCAGCATGATGATGGCCATCACCACGGCCACAGCCGAAGCGTACTCAAAGTTGAAATACCTGAAATACTGCTTATAGACATACAGAGACAAGATCTCAGTGACGTGCCCAGGCCCGCCTAAGGTCATATTGTAGATAAGGCCAAATCGTCTGAATTGCCAGATAGTGTCCAAAGCCACCGCAACGATGATCATCCTCCTGAGAAGGGGGATGGTGATGTGACGGAACTCTTGGAGCGCTGTAGCACCGTCCACTCTGGCCGCCTCATAAAGCTCCCGGGGGATGGCCTGCAGCCCCGCCAGCAAAATGATCATCACAAAGGGGTAACCGCGCCACACGTCCGCAAAGATCACGCTGGGCAGGGTCAACTTAGGATGGGCCAGCCACTCAATGTAGGTCTTAGTCACCCCACTGCTGCGCACCAAGTGATTGATGATCCCCGAGGTGGGGTTGTACATAAAGCGCCAGACGAGGCCAGAGATCACGTCTGGCACTGTCCAGGGCAGGATAGCGATCACCCTAAAGAGGCGATTGGCCTTGATTTGCACGTTGAGGGCCAATGCAACGGCCAAACCCACAACAAGGTGAAGCAACACCGTGCTGCCGACGAAGCGGAAGGTGACTAGTAGAGAGTTCCAGAACAGGTCGTCTTTGGCGAGCTTGGCGTAATTTTCCAGGGTAAAGGTCTTGACCTCGGACCAAAGGGGCGTGAAGCTGTTCATTACTGCTATGGCTGTGGGGAACCCCAGGACAAGTAGCAACATAAGTACGCAAGGCAGGATGAATGCGTACCCCTGGAGTTCCTGACGGGATGGGGCCTTGAACGCGAAGAAACGAACTTGACGTCTTTTCATGTCAATCACTTGGCTTCCATAAGTATGCAGGGCGGAGGGCGGACGCACATACGAGTCGGGGGAGCGTGAAGACAAAGAGTGAAACTAGCGCCGGCCGAATAGGAGCAAAGCGACGTATCGAGGCCCAGCAGGTTGCCCATAGAGCCGCTCGCTTGGGTTCGATACGCTTCATTACCCTCCGACAGGCTCAGGACGGCGCTCAACCGTCACTCGCTCCCCCAGGATTTATGTACGACCGCGGAGGGCCGCCCGCGGGCGGCCCTCCGCCTGCTCACTCTAGTTTAGAAGGCCGGGCAAGTCTCGCCGTCTTCGCGATAGACGCTCAAGATCTCGTTGATCTGATCATAGGCGTCTTCCAGTGCTTGCTCTGGGGATTTGGCGCCCGTGAAGCCTTCCTGGGCAGCCGTGTTGACAGCTTCGATGATCTGCGGCCACTCCTTGAGCTGAGGGACAAATTTGGCGTGCGCCAATTCCGCAGCGATCACGCTGGCGAACTTGTCTTCCAGCAGTTCGCCGTGGCCCTCGACTCCCTGAGCCTCAAGCCCTCCAGAGACGTCCCGTCGAGAGGAGAGGACGCGGGCATCATCGAACCACTTCTCCTCCATGGCCCTGCTGGTGATGAACTTAGCCAGCTCCCAGGCCTCTTCGGGATGCCTGGTGTTGCGATTGATCATCCAGGCGCTGATCCAGGCGGTGGTGCTGAATTCGGGCTCCAGGCCCGCCTTCACCGGCACCGGAGCGACCCCCAAGACCTCAGGGGCGTTGAGGTCTGGGTTTATGCCGTCAACGATCGGCGGCGTCCACCCCGAGCCCAACAGCATCGCAATCTGCTCGTTGGCCATTTGCTCTCTCACCGTTCCTGGGTTCTGCGCCGTAACCCCAGGCGGAATCACCTCGTGCACTGTGACCAGCTCAACGAAGAACTTGAAGGCTTCCTTGGCTTCGGGGGTGTTGAGAGCAGAGCACTTGTTATCGGGAGTCAGATAGTCGCCGCCGTGGCTGAAGAGGATGGGGGTAGCGCGCAACTCGAACCCCGGGCTGATCGCCCCGATCGTCCCGAACCCCCAGGTGTCTATTTGACCATCGCCGTCCCGGTCTCGGGTGAGCGCCGTGGCATACTCCACGAACTCATCCCAGGTGGTGGGAGGTTTGTTGGGATCCAGGCCCGCTTCCTCGTAGAGGTTCTTGTTGTAGTAGAGGACCATGGACATGAAGTCACCGGGCAGGGCGTAGTATCTGCCCTCATCCTGCATCAACGCCAGCGTCTGAGGGAACCAGGGGGTCAGGAAGTCACCGCCATAGACGCCTTCCTCACCGTTGATGAAGGTGGTGATGTCGTAGAGATACCTCTTCTCGATGAAGGACGCCAGCGAGTAGCCGTGCAGGTGGAAGACGTCCGGGCCCATACCGGCCTCGATCTCGGTGGTGTACTTGGTCTCCTTCTCGCCGTAGGAGACGTAGTCGAGCTCGATGTTGATATGGGGGTGCTCGGCCTCGAAGATCTCGAACGCTTCTATGAGCGCCGCTTCCCAGTGTGGCTCAGTCAGGTGCCAGTCGCCGAATACCAAGGTGACCGGCTCTGGTGTCGCTGTGACCACGACCTCCTTCTCGACCACCACTTCCTTCTCGACCTCGACGGTGACCGCGACCTCCTTCTCGACCACCACTTCCTTCTCGACCTCGACGGTGACCGCGACCTCCTTCTCGACCACCACTTCCTTCTCAACTTCGACGGTGACCGGGACCTCCTTCTCGATCATCACCTCCTTCTCGACCTCGACCGGAACCTGCTTCTCGACCACGACCGGGGTTGGCTGGGCGCAGGCTGCCCCCAGCAGAGCCAGTATCACCAAGCCTGCCAGCAGGCACATGAGATTTTTGTGCTTGTTCATCGTGTTCTCCTCCTTGAGTTGGTTTTCTTGAGTTGATTTTCCCAATAGTGGGTGGGTACTTCTTTGTCTTCCTACATTGGCTAGTTACTTATGTTTATCTAATAGGCACCTCCTTCCGCTCTGCCAGCATTTGTCACTTGAGGAGAGAGCCACCTCCAACACCTGATGAGTAGCCGAGAGCCTGAGAGATGAGCTGAGCAGTTTTGACAACTTGCATTGCCATAGAGCTACCGATCAGGCTCACAGGCATACGGGTGTCTGGGCCGGAAATGCTGACAGCAGCGATAACTCGGCCGGTTCTATCTCGGATTGGCGCAGCAACACACCGGACACTGACCTCGAATTCGCCGTCATCAACAGCGTAACCTCGAGAGCGGATTTCATGTAACTCCTGTAGGAAAGCATGTTCATCAGTAATTGTGGTCTCGGTAACGGGTTTCAAGCCATGCGTGCGAATCCAATGACGAATGTCGTCCTCGGGCCGGAATGCCGCCATTGCCTTACCCAGAGCAGTGCAGTGCATGGGAGCGGTAATCCCGATCCGCGACATCATCAGTCCAACGGCGTGTTGCGTAGAGAGCTTCTCCACATATACCACCCGCAGGTCGTCGTCGAGTACAGCCAGGTGGATGGTTTCATTGACTTGATCGCGCAACTGCATGAGAAGGGGGCGTGCTTGCTGCATCAGGTCTAATTTCTCTTCGACCAAGGCGCCAAAACGCAGCATCTTCAACCCTAGCCAGTAGCCTTTCTCTGTCTCCACCAGATAGTGGCTCTGAAGCAGATTGACAATGATTCGAAAAGCTGTTGACTTGGGCAGCCCAGTATGAGCACAGATTTGCTCCAGGCTGAGCGGGGCACGGGCATTGAGCAGGGTATCGAGCACTTTCATACCTCGCTGTAGGGCCTGGATTGAGTAGTCGCGTTGAGGGGATTTGCCGTTTTTTGGTTTCATGGTATGAAACTGAAGTCTCACTTTCTGATCATATTATAGCACACCTCCAGCTATCTGTCAAGATTCCATTTTGAAGTTTTACATCGTTTGGGGTATAATAGCTTTGACCAAATTACTGGAGGTGAAACTATGACAAAAGTCCACGAAGCAGCACAACCATTGTTGGAAATGCAGCCCAAGTTCGATTTCTTTGTCGGCATTGATTCGGACGGCTGCGCTTTCGACACGATGGAGATCAAGCACAAGGAGTGTTTCACTCCCAACACCATCAAGCACTGGGGTTTGCAACCGGTCTCGAAATATGCCCGTGACGCTGCGCTGTTTGTCAATCTCTACTCCAAGTGGCGCGGCATCAACCGCTGGCCCGCGCTAGTGATGGTGTTAGATCTAGTGCGCGAGCGCCCCGAGGTCATCGCCCGCCACGCGAACATTCCACAAGTGCCCCGCGTTCGCGAGTTCATCGCCGATGATGCTTATCCCAAGAGCAACGATGGCTTAAGGGCCTATGCCGCTGCGCTTACGGCTGCGCTTACGGCCGAGCGTCCCGATCCTGAACTGGAGCGGGCCCTGGCTTGGACGACCGGCATCAATGCCACGGTGGCCGACATGGTTCACGGCGTGCCGCCCTTCCCGTACGTGCGCGAGAGCCTGGACTTCCTAGCCGACAAAGCCGACATGATCGTCGTCTCGGCCACCCCGGTGGAGGCGCTGACACGGGAGTGGCAGGAACACGACCTGGCTCGCTACGTTCACGTCATTGCTGGCCAGGAGATGGGCAAGAAGAGCGAGCACATCGCCCTGGCCACCAGGGGGCAGTACGCGCCAGACCACATCCTGATGATCGGCGACGCGCCAGGTGACCTCAAGGCGGCGCGGGCCAACGATGCCCTCTTCTTCCCCGTCAATCCCGGCCACGAGGAGGAGTCGTGGCAGCGGTTCTACGAGGAGGGGCTGCACAAGTTCCTGGCCGAGGAGTACTTCGGCGACTACGAGGCCAAGCTGATCGCTGATTTCGAGAAGCTGCTGCCCGAAGTGCCACCTTGGAAGCGGTGACGGATCGGCGAATCAGCAAATCGCAAATCAGCTTGGTTTGACAGCTTGTGTATGAGTGTGCTACAATCATAGATGAAATGAGGCTGTTTGATATGGTCCTTGGTAAAGGCTACGCTGACAGATTTCTGACCGAACGCGAAGTCCACGACCTGATGTCCGAGGCGCTGACATGGGCCAATCTCGACGGCAAGCGTGTCCTGGTCATCATACCCGACAGCACTCGCACCGCGCCGATCCCCCTTTTCTTCCGGCTGTTCCATCAGCTGCTGGGGAGTAGAGTCGCTGCGCTGGACTACCTGGTCGCGCTGGGCACTCACCAGCCGATGAACGAGGAGGCGCTGAATAGGCTGGTGGGGGTCACTGCGGCGGAGCGAGTGGAGGAGTACCGTAACGTCCGCATCCTCAACCACCGCTGGGACCTGCCCGAAACCTTTACCACCCTGGGCGCCATCACGGAACACGAAACACGCAACACGAGCCAGGGGCTCTTGTCCCAGACGGTCCCCGTCACTGTTAACAAGCTCATCTTTGACTACGACCAGCTCATCATCTGCGGCCCCACTTTTCCCCACGAGGTGGTAGGTTTCTCCGGCGGCAACAAGTACTTCTTCCCCGGCATCGGCGGCCCGGAGGTGATCAACTTCACCCACTGGCTGGGGGCAGTGATTACCAGCATGGAAGTCATCGGCACCAAACACACCCCAGTGAGGCGCGTGATTGGCCGGGCGGCGTCGTTCATTGACAAGCCCAAGCTGTGTTTCAGTCTCGTTGTCAAAGATGACGGGCTGGCCGGACTGTTCATCGGCACGCCGGAGGAGGCTTACGATCAAGCCGCCGACCTGTCGGCCAAGCTTCACATCGTCTACGTGGACAAACCCTTTAAGCGAGTACTATCGGTGATGCCAAAGATGTACGACGATCTGTGGACGGCGGCCAAGGGGATGTACAAGCTGGAGCCAGCCATCGCCGACGGCGGCGAGGTGATCATCTACGCTCCTTACATCACCGAGGTCTCCTACACCCACGGTCACATCATTGACCAGATCGGTTACCACGTTCGCGACTACTTCCTCAAGCAGTGGGATCGCTTCAAGGGCTATCCGTGGGGTGTGCTGGCCCACTCCACGCACCTGAGGGGGATAGGCACTTTCGAGAATGGGGTGGAGAGGCCGCGGATCAGGGTGACGTTGGCTACCGGTATCCCGGAGGAGCGGTGTCGGCGGATCAATCTGGGGTATCTGGATCCGGCGACGATTGACCCGGAGGAATGGGCGGATCGCGAGAACGAGGGCATCTTGCTGGTCAGGAAGGCAGGGGAGATGCTGTACAGAATCAGCAAATCAGCAAATCGCAAAGGAGTGTGAGTGGCTTACGAGGAATGGGAGCGAGAAGTGCCGGAGGTTATCAAGGCCGATCGGGTGTGGCAATTCTACGCCTATCGCAAGGCTTTGTTCCTCTACGACCTGGCCTGGGAGGATTGTGGGAAGCTGATGCGTGATCTGCGAGGACAGGCGGTGGCCCGGCAGTTGATAAGAAGCGTCGGATCTATCAGCGCCAACGTTGAAGAGGGGTATGGACGTGGTTTCGGCAAGGATCGCGATTACTTCCTTCGTGTCTCGACTGGTTCTGCTCGTGAAACGAGGGGTTGGTACTACCGTAGTCGTCGTCTGCTCTCGCAGGCTGTGCTAGAACATCGCCTGAACTTACTCAGCGAAATCATCGCTCTTCTCGTCACCGAACTCAAACAGCAACGCCAACGCCGCTAACTTGAGATTTGCTGATTTGAGATTTGTTGATTTGAGATTTGTTGATTTCAGGTTTGCCGATTCACCTATACAATGCAAAAGGAGGGACACTTATGGACAAGGCGAACTTCGGACTAGTCGGCCTGGCAGTGATGGGCCAGAATCTGGTTCTCAACATCGAACGAAACGGCTTCTCAGTAGCGGTCTACAATCGTACCGCAGCCCGTACCCAGGAGTTCATGGCCGGGCCGGCAGCCGGCAAGAACATCCGGGCCGCGTACACGGTCGAGGGACTGGTTGCTGCGCTGGAAAAGCCGCGCAAGATCATGCTCATGGTCAAAGCCGGCGGGCCGGTGGACGCCACCATCGCCCAACTGAAACCTCACCTGGAGCCGGGCGATCTGATCATTGACGGCGGCAACTCTTTCTTCGGCGACACGGAGCGGCGAGCCAAGGAGCTGGCCGAGGCGGAAATCAAATACATCGGCACCGGCGTCTCCGGCGGCGAGTACGGCGCGCTGTGGGGGCCGAGCATCATGCCCGGCGGCCAGCCGGAGGCATGGGAGATGGTGAGGCCGATCCTTACCGCCATCGCTGCCAAGGTGAATGGCGACCCGTGTGTGACCCACATCGGCCCGCGCGGGTCGGGGCACTATGTCAAGATGGTGCACAACGGCATTGAGTACGGCGACATGCAGCTCATCGCCGAGTCCTACGACATCATGAAGCGGATCGGCGACCTGTCGGCGGCGGAGCTTCACCAGGTCTTTGCTGAATGGAACGAGGGGGAGCTGGAGTCGTATCTCATCGAGATCACTGCCGACATCTTTGCCAAGGTAGACGATCAGACCGGCCTGCCGCTGGTGGAGGTCATCCTGGACGAGGCGAAGCAGAAAGGCACCGGCAAGTGGACCAGCCAGAGCGCCCTCGACCTGGGCGCGCCGACGCCGACTATCAACGCCGCGGTGGAGTCGCGCATCGTCTCCGCTTACAAGGCTGAGCGGGTGGCGGCCAGCAAGGTCCTTTCCGGGCCGGAGATACGGTTCGGCGGCGACCGCGCCGCGCTGATCCGTGACCTGCGCGACGCTCTCTATGCTGCCAAAATCTGCTCCTACGCCCAGGGCTTTGCCCTACTGCGTGCGGCCAGCCAGGAGTACGACTACAACCTGAGCTACGGCGAGATCGCCCGCATTTGGCGCGGCGGCTGCATCATCCGCGCCGCCTTCCTGAACGACATCCGCGCCGCCTTCGAGCGCAACCCTGACCTGTCCAACCTGTTGATGGACGCCGAGTTCGGTCAGGCGGTACAGCAGCGTCAAGGTGCGATGCGGCGAGTGATCCAGACGGCAGTGAGCAACGGTGTGCCCTGCCTGGCCTTCAGCAGCGCGATGGCCTACTTCGACGCCTACCGCACCGCTCGCCTGCCAGCCAACCTCACCCAGGCCCAGCGCGACTACTTCGGCGCCCACACCTACCGACGGATTGATAAGGAAGGCATCTTCCACACGGAGTGGCAATGAGAAATGAGGTAAACCATGTCTGTTCAAGAGTGTGCCCTTTACGGCGATTTGGTCCTCTGGTTGCGCAGCCGGGCCGCGGAACTGTTGGCCGAAGCCAAGGGTGAGGCTACTACCGTCGAGGCGGAGACGGCCCGGGTGGACGAGTTGATCCGGAGCTGGTTCTTCACGCCGCAGGACGAGCTCTACGGCTCCGCCCCGCGTGAGGTCATCTGGCGTGAACAGTTGGGGGAGCCCAACCCGATTCCGAAGGAATACGCGGACAAGTTCGTCGCCGACGACGACTGCCCCATTTGCCAGGCGATGCGGGAAGAGATCGAGTCGGCTGAAGACGACCACGAGCACGGTTGGCACTGGGGCTACTGCCCCGACTCTTGCCTCCTCGACATCTACGACCCGGAGGGGAGCGAGGAGCGCTGGGAGAGGGAGTTTGCCCGTGACGAAGAACGGAAAGCTCAGCGAGAGGAGGAACGCCAGCGCCAGACCGGGCCAGCCCCGCCTTACGCCCCGCCCCCAGTGGAAAGCAAACAAGTAGACCCGGAGACCTTCCTGGAGGTGCTGCAGCGGCCGTGGCTCGATCCCCAACTTCACAAGGTGGCCCAGAAGCTGGCCGGATGCTGCGACGTGCCAGTGCCGGGCGACCGCTTTGGCACCGGCTATCGCCGTCTTGCCCGAACTGAGGCCACGTCCCTGGTGGCTGGCCTGCATCAACAGGGCGTGGAC
Organism: uncultured Anaerolineae bacterium; assembly: GCA_964390805.1. Taxonomy (GTDB): domain Bacteria; phylum Chloroflexota; class Anaerolineae; order VGOG01; family VGOG01; genus CAYMKL01. The sequence goes on from CAYMKL010000004.1 coordinate 62,395, forward strand.
GTCCAGGCATTGATGGCCCAGATCGAAGCCTGGCCCTACCAGAACGTGGCCCTGGACTGGCTGAGTGATCCGGAGCAGAACGCGGCGCTGATCTGTCGGGCTATGGAGACCGAGATCCCTCCGGATGATGAGGCTGAGTTAGCCCGCTTCCGCCATCATCGGGACTTCATCTTCACCCTGGCCCGGCTGGTCCCACCCGGCGCCCGGCTGTGGCTCCAGGGCTGGCTGGAAGCCGTGACCCACGGGGCCTTCGCCGCTCCTGACATGCCGTTTTGAGAATTAGGAGGACATGAATGGCCAAACCATCGGCAAAACGACGGCAGAAGGCGCGTCAGCGCAAGAAGAAGCGCACCGTCTCACGACGGCGGACTCTGAGCCCCCGCGGGTTGCTCCGTGCATCTGGCGACTGGCCCCTGCACGAGTGCCTTCTGGCCGAGGAGTGGCAGGAAGAGGGGGCGATCATACAAACCCTGGTGGCTCGTCGTTCGCCCTCAGGGCAGATTGCCATTGGCACTTTCCTGGTAGACCTGGGCTGCCTGGGGGTCAAGAGTGCGTTCGCCGGCCTTTTTGACACCCGACGGGAGTACCAGCAAAAACTGCGGCGTAAAATGACGTCCCATCAGAAAATGATCAAGGCCGACGTCAACCTGGTGGCCAAGATCGTCCGCGAGGCGATTGCCTACGCCGACGAGCTGGGCTTCAAGCCCGACCCCGACTACCGCGACGCCATGCTCGTGCTGGGCGACGCCGACCCCGACGCCTGCGACGTGCCCATCCCACTGGGCGGCAAAGATGGCAAACCCTTCTTCTTTGCTGGCCCTTACGACAACGTGGACCGCATCATGGCCAAGCTGACGCGCAAGCTGGGGCCTGATGGTTTTCACTTCATCTTTCCGCTGAGCGCGGATGAAGAGTTTTTTGCTCGATGAATGACGGCGGGATTCTTGATGGGGAGAATGGCTCGTAAGCCCCTGGCGCTCTCAAACTGGAAAATGGCGATGACGATCGCCGAAAGTCTGGCCTTCGTTCGTGATTTTGAGGCGATTGCGGGGGATTTGCTCGACAGGGTGGACGTGGTGATCTGTCCGCCCTTCACCGCGTTGTGGCCGGTGGCGCAGGCGCTGCGCGGCAGCCGTATCCAATTAGGCGGGCAGAACATCGCGCCGACCAGCGATCCGGCTCGCACCGGCGAGATCTCAGCCACGCTGTTGGCTGACGTCGGCTGCCGCTGGGTGATGTTGGGGCATTGGGAGGTCCGCCGCAACCAGGGCGACGACGACGCGGCCATCAGCCGCAAGGTGCATCTGGCCCTCGACGTGGGGCTGGCACCGATCTTGCTGATCGGCGAGGTGCGCCATGACCAGGCGCCGCTTGCGGACACGTTGGAGCCGCAACTGGAGCGGGTGCTGGCGGGCTGCCAGGCGGAGCAGGTCGAGGCGATGGCCTTCGTCTACGAACCAGAAGGCGCCATCGGCGTGGCCGCGCCTGCTTCGCCAGAGCAGGTGGCAACTGGATGCGGTGTCATTCGGGGTTGGTTGCGTGGACGCTGGGGAAATGCCGTGGCCGAAAGCGTGCGCATCATCTACGGGGGGAGCGTCGCAGCGGAGTACGCCGCCGACCTGCTGGCCGATCCCGACGTGGACGGCCTGGGCGCGACACGACGCGGCCGGAACGCAGCGACCTTCGCCCAAATCGTGCGCCTCATCGCTCGAACGCGCACATTCTGATCGCCACGTCCCGGCCGGTTGGTTACACCGAATAAAGACCTCCGATTTGCAGCAGTGCTCCCACCGGATCGCCAGATCCGGTGGCTTGGCGGCGGGATCTGGCGATCCCGCCGGAGCAGCTCAGATCGGAGGTCTGGAAGTTTGCTACAAGTTGTACAACTCTCCGTATTTCGCCCGCAGATAACGGATGTATGGCTCAATGCGCATCGGCCCGCCGGTGACGCGCTGTACGAGCTCGGTAGCGGTGTACTTGCTTCCGTGCTGATAGATGTTCTCTTTGAGCCAACTGTGTAGCGTGCCGAATTCGCCCTTTTCGATCTCCGCGGGAATCTCAGGATGAGCTGACAGAGCGGTCTCGAAGAACTGCGCGTTCAGGATGTTGCCCAGGGTGTAGCCCTGGAAGGCGCCGCCGATGATGCCGCCGTACCAGTGTACGTCCTGCATCACGCCGTCGCGGTCGTCCGGTGGCGCGATGCCCAGGTCGGCCTCGAAGCGCTCGCGCCAGGCCTCGGGTAGATCGCGCACTGCCAGGCGACCTTCCAGCAGGGCCAGCTCGAAGTCGAAGCGCAGCATGACGTGCAGGTTGTAGGTCACTTCGTCGGCTTCGGTGCGGATCAGCGAGCGCTGGACTTTGTTGATCGCCCGGTAGAACGTGTCCAGCGACACCGACCCCAGTTGGTCGGGAAAGACCGTCTGGAGTTTGGGATAGAAGAACCGCCAGAAGCCCAGGCTTCGCCCGACGATGTTCTCCCACAGGCGCGATTGGCTCTCGTGGACGCCCGCCGATGTCCCTCCGGCCAGCGGTGTGCCCTCCAAGTCTGTACGAACACCCTGCTCGTACATCGCGTGGCCGGCCTCGTGCAGCGTGCCGAACAGCGCTTCGGTCAAGTCGTCCTCCTTGACGCGGGTGGTGATGCGCACGTCGCCGATGGAGAACTCGGTGGTGAACGGATGGGGGCTTTTGTCCTGTCGCCCGCGCTCGAAATCGTATCCAAAGCGCTTGATCACCTCGAGGCCAAAGGCCCACTGCTGCGCTTCGGGGAAGGTCTGGTGCAGACACGAATCGTCGGCGGCGGGCTGGGCAGTGATGGCCTGCACGAGGGGCACGAGTTGCTGGCGCAACTCGGCAAAGAGGGTCCGCACGGTGACAGCCTTCATACCGTAGTCCCTGAAGTCAATCAAGGGGTCGGCGATGTGCTCGTAGCCGGGGAAGAAGTCGGCCAGTTGACGGCTCAGGTCGAGTGTCTTTTCGAGGTAGGGCTGTACAGCAGGAAAGTCGTTCGCTGGCCGGGCTTTGGTCCAGACCTCGTAGGACAGGGATGTGTGGTTAGAGAGCTGGGCCACGAAAGAGGGCGGCACCTTCACCGCTTTCTCGTAATTGCGTCGCGTGACGCGGATGAGGCTGGCCTCGTCCGAATCGTAGGGCAGGCTCTCCTCGTAGGGCCGCAGTTCGTCCAGTAGCTTTCCTATGGCCGGGTCGGTGAGCTTCTCGTGGGACAGTTGCCCCAGCGTGGCCATTTGACGCGCGCGGGCCGCCGCGCCGCCGGGCGGCATGTAGGTTGACTGGTCCCAGCTCAGTAGCGCAGCCGCAGACTCCAGATCGTTGATCTCGGTGAGACGAGTTTTGAACTCTTGTAGTTTGGTTTCCATGAAACTTCCCCTTTCCTATAATGTGGCACAAGATACCACACAAGTTGTGGATTGTCAAGCCTGGCGGCTCGCAATTGCCAGACAATCTGCTTTCTGGTATAATCTGGTGAGATTGCATGTGAGGAGGAAAGCATGACCCAACCACGAAACGTCGTCGTCGCTCAATCGGGCGGGCCGACGCCGGTGATCAACAACTCGCTGCGGGGCGTGGTGGAGACCTGCCGCGCCATGCCCGACGTGTTCGGCACGGTCTACGCCGGCTGGCACGGCATCGAAGGGGTGCTGAAAGAGGAGCTGCTCGACCTCTCCGCCCAGCCGGCTGAAGAGATCTGCTTGCTGCGCACCACCCCTGCCGCCGGGGCCATCGGCACCTGCCGCTACAAGCTGAAGGCCGCTCGGCAGAAAGACTTCGAGCGGGTCGTCGAGGTGTTCAAGGCTCACAACGTCGGCTACTTCTTCTACATCGGCGGCAACGACTCGATGGACACGGCCCACAAGATGGCGCTGCTGGCCCAGGAGCGTGGCCTGGAGCTCGTCGCTACCGGCGTGCCCAAGACCATAGACAACGACGTGGGGGATAGCGAATTCAAGCTGATAGATCACACTCCCGGCTACGGCTCGGTGGCTCGCTACTGGGCGCTCAACGTCCAGAACGCCGATCAGGAAAACGCCGGCTCCTGCCCGTCCGATGCGGTGTTGGTGTTGCAGGCCATGGGCCGCAAGATCGGCTTCATCCCGGCTGCTGCCCGCCTGGCCGATCCGCATAGGGAGATGCCGTTGCTTGTCTTCATGCGGGAGTCGGGCCTGACTCTGAAGGAGTTGGCCGATCACGTGAACGACGTGCTCAGGGAACGCGGTCGCGCACTGGTGGTGATAGGCGAGGGATTCGACGTTGGCGTGATTGGCGAGCGAAGGGACGCCTTCGGTCATACCATGTTCTCCTCTAGCCTTATGACCGTCGAGCAAATCGTGGTGAACTATCTGAACGAGGTGGGGCTGTCCGCCCGTGGGTCGGCTCGCGGCAACGTATCGGGTACAGACCAGCGACACAATATGATCTATGCCTCGAGCGTTGATCTGGAGGAAGCGTACAAGGTCGGGCAGAAGGCGGTGCTGATAGCCCTCGAGGACGGTTCGGGCTTCATGGCCACCATCTTGCGAGATCCGGGCCTCTTCTACCACGTCCGCTACGACAAGGTGCCATTGGAAGTGGTCGCCAACTCCGAACGAGCCTTTCCCGAAAGTTGGATCGCGCCCAGTCGGGTGGACGTCACGGACGACTTCGTGCGCTACGCTCGCCCCCTCATCGGCGACGACTGGCCGGCCATCCCGCTGGTTGACGGCCGGCAGCGGTTCGCCCGCCTCCAGCCCATCTTCGCCGAAAAGAGATTGCCTGCCTACGTGCCGCAGGCGTACCGATAGCGTGCTAGCTATACCGAGATGCACATCGTCAGTTCTGATTTCATGCAAAGGGAGTTCTCAATGTCTAGAATCAAGATCATCGCCGGTGATGTCGTTGCCTTCGCGGAGTTGGACGAGACTGCGACGGCCGAAGCCATCTGGAAAGCCTTACCCATAGAGGCGCGGGCCAACACCTGGGGCGACGAGATATACTTCTCCATCCCTGTTCATCTTGAGGAGGAAAGTGCTCAGGAGGTAGTGGAGAAGGGCGATTTGGGGTACTGGCCTCCGGGCAATGCCTTTTGCATCTTCTTCGGGCGCACGCCCGCCAGCCGTGGCGACGAGATCCGCCCGGCCAGCCCGGTCAATGTCTTCGGGCATGTGGAGGGAGATCCCACCATTTTCAAGAGGGTGCGCAGCGGAGAGAAAGTGGTGTTGGAACGAGGGGAGTAGATCGCCGGCCTGTTGGCCTTGCAGGGCTTGCTGCGCGGAATAGGTTAACAAGTGGGGGAGAAAGTTGAATTTGCCGATTGTAGGTATCGTCATCATTGGGGTGGCACTGTTCTTCGATTTCATAAACGGCTTCCACGATTCGAGCAACGTGGTGGCCACCATGATCTCTTCGAGGGCCATGTCAGCGCGCAAGGCCCTGGCCTTAAGTGCAGTGGCTCATTTCTGCGGCCCTTTTCTCTTCGGCGTGGCCGTAGCCACTACCATTGGGCATGAGGTAGTTGACCCCAAGGCTATCACCATGGTCGTCATCTTCGCCGCTTTGTTGGCGGCCATCATCTGGAATCTGGCAACCTGGTATTTTGGCATTCCTTCCAGTTCGTCTCACGCTCTGATAGGCGGATTGATCGGGGCGGTGAGCATTGATTTCGGCTTCGCCACGATCCAGATGGAGGGGTTGCTCAAGGTGATAGCAGCTCTCTTTGTATCGCCAATCCTGGGTTTGGTGGTAGGCTATCTGTTGATGAGGTTGGTGCTCTTCCTGGCCCGCGGGGCCTCGCCTCGGATCAACTGGTTCTTCAAGCGCGCGCAGCTCATCACTTCTCTGGCCCTGGCCTTGAGCCATGGCACCAACGATGCCCAGAAGACCATGGGAATCATTGCCATGGCCTTGGTTACCATGGGCTACTCCTCGGAGTTCAACGTTCCCTGGTGGGTGGTCGTTCTTTCTGCGGGCGCCATCTCTTTAGGGACAGCTTTGGGGGGCTGGCGGATCATAAGAACGTTGGGGACCAAATTCTACAAGATCAGGCCGGTGCACGGCTTCACAGCCCAGATCGCTTCTGCCCTTACTATCCTTGGGGCAGCTTTCTTGGGTGGGCCGGTGAGCACCACCCACGTTGTTAGTTCGGCCATTCTTGGCGTGGGCTCGGCCGAGCGTGTGTCCAGGGTGCGCTGGAACGTGGCGGGCAACATCGTTACCACCTGGGTACTCACCATACCCGCTTCCGCACTGCTGGCGGCGTTGTTTCATTTGGTGATACATCTACTTTGGCAGTCATAGGAGAGGAGAAAGAACTCATGGGAATCAGGGATCTGTTCAGGCCTCGTGAGGACAAATTCATGCGCTTGCTGGTTGAGCAAGCGGCCAAAACCGTAGAAGGCATGGAATTGCTGGAAGAGTTCATGGAGTCCACCGACAGAGAGGTGGCCAAGAGACTGGTTCAGGTGGAGAAGGAGGCAGATGAGGTGCGGCGCATTCTCATAGATGAGCTCAACCGCTCCTTTATCACCCCCATTGATCGCGAGGACATCTTCGCTCTCTCCCTGACCATTGATGACATCATAGATTATGGCAACAGCACCGTGGACGAGATGGTGATGCTTGAGGTGGAATCCAACTCCTACCTTCGACGAATGGTCTCGCTAGTGCGGGAAGCGGCCTATGAGATATACATGGGGGTGGTGCGCTTGCAGGATCATCCCAACGTGGCCAACGATCACGCGGTGCGGGCTAAGGCCCTGGAGAACCGGGTGGAGCACGTTTATAGAGAAGCGCTGGCTGAGCTATTCCACAGACCTACAGATATCGAACATATAATGGACATGCTAAAGCTCAGGGAGATATACCGCCACCTGAGCAACGCGGCCGATCGAGGCGATCAGGCGGCCAATGTGATTGGGGACATCGTGGTGAAGATGACGTGAGGGGACGGTCAACTTGCTTGCGTGATAGTTGGCCGTTCTTTCGTCTAGAGGGGAGGTGCGGCCAGCTTCTTCAGCTTTTCCAATGCCTCTTCTTGCCAGGTGATCTTGGACAGCCCTAGCTTCTGACGCTGTTTGTCAGACGGCATCTTGGCCTTGTAGTCGCGCACGGCGCAGGTCCAGCGCAGGATCTCGAAGGAGATGGTCCCAATGCCGGCCGGGCGTGCCGCGTTGTCCAGGACGTACTCCAGATTGCGGGCGGTGCACTCGAAAAGCTGTTTCTGGGGCTGGTACTCGGCCAGGTACTGGCGCATGATGGGCACAAAATCCTCTGGAAGCCGTAGCTTGCGTTCCTTGTGTTTCATCTTGGGGTTGCTGTAGCGGATGTAGAGGACGGGCGCTTTCGGCTTTGAGGTATCAATGTCGTTAAGCTGGATGCCCATGCACTCGCTCTTTTTGATGCCCGTTTGCAGGAGCAGAGTGGCCAGCAGGTGGGGTCGGGCGTCGGGTTTTTCCGCCTGCATGAGCTCCATGGTAGCCTGCAGTAGCTTCTCCACCTGGCCCTGATAGAGGATTTGGGGCAGGGGGGTGCTGGCCCGTTGATGGATAAGCGGCGCAGCGGGATCGCAGGGTATGGTCCCCTCTTCGGCCAGCCAGCCGAAGAAAACCTTCAGAGTGGTCATCCGTCGAGCATAGGATTTGGGCTTGCAGGGCACGCCTCGTTCGTGGCGCAAGTAGGTCATGAAATCTTTGAGCTCATTAGTGCCGATCTGGCTCAGAGGGTGATTGTTACCCAGGTATCTGGTGAGGATGCGCAGGTCATTGAGGAAGGCTGAGATGGTGTTATCCGTAAAGCCCTTGCGGATCATGTGCTGGTGAAAACCGCTGATGGCGTCACTGAGAGGCAATTCCTTGCTCACGGTAAAAAGCGGCAATTGTTCGACCGACATTGACAACCTCCTGGCGATACCTTTTCGCATAGCCTTTTCTTTTGACATAATTTTACTGCAAACTGGGTTGGATGTCAAATAGATCGTTTTTGCACAGAACTCAATTCTGATGTATAATTGTTCCACCCTGAGTTGAGAAACTCAGGGTACTCACCTGGGCCGCTAGCTCAATTAGGCAGAGCAACTGACTCTTAATCAGTAGGTTGCAGGTTCGATTCCTGCGCGGCTCACCAAAATACGATACGGCCAAAAGGTTGAGCCGCTCCCGGTTTTTCTGGAAGCGGCTCTCGCTTGTTAAGCCAGAGAACTTGCTTAATGGGAACGCCGTACAACTCGCTGCTCAGCTAGAACGCTATCAGGCTACGCCGGTCAGTGCGCGCCTGTTCCTGTTCCGCCTCGGCTGACGCAGCCTCGGCATCTGTTTCTCCGGAGAACAATGTTTCAATCATGTAGGTACCTCCATTTTGGACTATTCGGTTTCAGAATTAGTTCGACAATGTTAAGTTTAGACCTCCGAGGTCTCCAATGGGTGATTGCACCCGTCGAAATGCCTGCAAAAGCTACGATTTCGCCATCCTAGAGCTGTTTCACAGACCTCGGAGGTCTGACGCAGGCGAAGTTAACATTGTCAAGTTAGGATCAGGTTAAGGTCTGGTCAGTGATTTCATCCCGCGGCCTACTCCTTCTCTCAAACTTGTAGCCAAATCCACGTACGTTCAGAATGTAGGGAAGCTTTTCAGAACCAAGTCCCAGTTTCTTCCGCAGGTTGTGGATGTGAACCTTGATTATCTCCCCGGCCTCCCGGGGGCTCGCATCGTACCCCTGAACCTCCCGCACCAAATCGGGATTGCTCAGCACCTTTCCAGCATTCTTGGCCAGATAACCCAAAAGCCGAAATTCACTAGCCGTCAACTGGACTGGCTTGTTCCCAATGGACACCTCGTACCGATCGAAGTCTATGACCAGGTCACCCTGTTTGAACACTCCGCCTGGCCTCTCTTCCCTCATTCGACCACAGCGCCTCAAGATGGCAAAGACACGGGCCAGGAAAACCTTGGCGCTGATGGGCTTGATCAAATAGTCGTCGGCCCCGGCGTCTAGTCCTTTCACGATGTATTCGTCCTGCCTCGTCGTCGAGAGGATTATTACGGGGGCAGCAGTGCGCTCCCGAACGTCCTGAAAGGCCTTAAAATCATTCCTGTCAGGGCCTTTGATGTCCAAGATGACCAGGTCCCAGGGTTCGCTCGTAGCTTTTTGCAGGGCCTCCTCAACGCTGGAGGTGCTTTCGACCTCGAAGCCCTGTTCCGTCAAGACATTGCTGACCGCGTCAGTAGCCTGTACATCACTTTGAGTGACCAGGACACGCTTCATCACCTAATACCTCCTGATTTTACAGATAGCTCTCCATTCATTTACCCACTAGCTCCAGCACCCCCTTATGCTGTAGAATACGAAATTCTCACCATTCTGTCAAATCCGAATTTGACGTGCCACCCGCTACAGAGCCCCTTACGTCGGGCACATCGGTTCCATCGCCAATAGCACAAAATGGACGAATTTCACGAATCCCTTTTTACTATTCCAAGGGGATTCGTGCTATTTGTCCATTCGAGCAGTCTCCTCGTCAGGGGTTGTTTTGTTTTTCAATGGCAGAGGCACGGAGTGTCCTGGGAGCTTCTGGTGGCGTGTCTCTGACATTGAGAGGGGATGAATGCGTGATCTTGCCAATATCCACATTCGGTGTTATAATGGTACGAAAGTGACCTCGGTCAGGAAATCCGTCCAACGGGGGCGGATTTCGCCATGAAGTGATGTTGAGAGAAGGAGGCGCTTCGATGCCATACGCACACGCTGGTAAGCTTCTTTGGGTTGATCTCGATTCGGGGCAGTGGAAGGTGGAGGAGATCGCGCCCGATCAGGTTCGCCACTATCTCCTCGGCAGCGGCCTGGCGGCCAAGATCCTGCTCGACAGGCTGCAGCCCCAGTTGGATCCCCTCGATCCGGCCAACCCGCTCTTGATGATGAATGGGCTACTGACTGGCACTTTCGCTCCTACCGCTTCTCGCGTGTCCGTCTGTGGGCGATCACCGCTCACAGGCATCTGGTGCGAGTCGGTGGCCGGGGGCTACTGGGGACCAGAGCTGCGTTTCGCCGGCTACGATGGCGTGGCGTTCACCGGCCGGGCTGAGAAGCCCGTCTACCTGTGGATCAATGACGGCCAGGTTGAGGTCCGCCCGGCTTCTTCGCTGTGGGGCTTGGATTCCCAGGAGACAGCGCAGCGCGTTCTTGAAAAAACCAACCCCAAAGCGTTGGTGGCCTGTGTAGGCCCGGCCGGTGAGAACGAGGTGCGCATAGCTGGTGTTATGTTCCTCGGCAACGGCGAGCGGACGGCGGGTCGGGGGGGCATGGGGGCGTTGATGGCCTCCAAGAACCTCAAAGCGGTGGCTGTCAGGGGGAGCCAGCGGCCAGAGTACCACGACAGGGAGGGGTTGCGCCGCCGCGTGCGGGAGGACACGGTCTGGATCAAGGAGAACTCGCTGGGCCTGTCTGAGTTCGGCACGGCGGGCGGGGTGCCGGCGACGGAAGTCTTCGGCGATCTACCCATCGAGAATTGGCTGTTGGGTAGTTGGAAGGAGGGAGCTGACAAGACTTCTGGTCAAACTATTGTGGCTACCATGCTCGACAAGCACTATCGCTGCTTTGCCTGCCCCATCGCCTGCGGCAAGGAGATCAAGATCACCGAAGGCCCCTACGCTGGGCTGGAGGGCCACGGGCCAGAGTATGAGACCTTGGCTGCTTTCGGAGCCATGCTCTTGAACGACAGCCTTGAAACCATCATCCAGGCCGATCACCTGTGCAACCGCTATGGCCTGGATACCATCTCCACCGGGGCGGTCATCGCCCTGGCAATGGAGGCTTACAAGAAGGGCTTGCTGACGGCTGACGACACCGGTGGTGTGGAGCTCGAATGGGGAAACGCTGAAGCCATTGTGCAGTTGGTAGAGCAGATTGCGCGGCGGCAGGGGCTTGGCGATTTGCTGGCTGACGGAGTTAGAGCCGCGGCCAAGAAGTTAGGGCCTGAGGCCGAGGAGATGGCAATTCACGTCAAAGGGCTGGAGATACCCATGCACGATCCACGAGCTTTTGTTGACATGGCCGTCAACTATGCTACCGCCAACCGGGGAGGATGTCATCTAGAAGGGCTGTCCTATTGGCGGGGCTACGGCCTGGAATGGGAGGAGTGGGGCCAGGCGGGAGAACACGACCGTCTGGACAACGCTGGCAAGGCCCAGGTAGTCTACGACTTCCAGAACTACCTGAGCGTCTACAATCCCCTGGGTCTGTGCAAATTCATCATCAAGGGCCTGGCGGGGCCGGAAACGGTGGCGGAGTGGCTGAACCTGGCTCTGGACTGGGATTGGGACACTGACGATCTCATCCGCGCTGGCGAGAGGCTCTTCAACCTCAAGCGGATGATCAACCTCCGACTGGGCATCACCAGGGCAGATGATACCCTGCCGCAGCGACTTCTGACCCACGCCCGCCCCAGCGGCAGCGCGGCTGGTGTGTTGCCCGATCTGGAGGCCATGCTGGAGGAGTATTACCAACTGCGAGGTTGGACGGCGGAGGGCGTTCCTACAGATTTGAAGCTGCGGGAGCTGGGCCTACACCAGGCTCACTGAGGCCAATTGACTGGATATGGTCGTGAAATCGGCGCCCCTGTCATTGGTGAAGGGGCGTCTTTCAGTTTGTGAGCCGCTATGCGGAAGGATGAGCTTGGGGAGGAGGAGATCATGAACGTTATCATCATCATACTGGACAGCTTTCGCCAGGACCACATTAGTTTCTACAATGGCAGTCGGCCTGTTTTCGAGGGCATCCCCGCCTGCCAGACGCCCAACCTGGACGCCTTCGCGCAGGAATGTATCGTCTTCGACAACGCCTATCCGGAAGCACTGCCCACCATACCGGTGCGTACGCAACTCCTCACCGGCCAGCGCACCTTGCCCTACCGCCCGTGGCAACCCTTAGCCAAAGAGGACATCTCCGTGGCCGAGATGCTACGGGCCGAGGGATACGTATGCGGTCTGGTGAGCGATACATATCACTATCGCGCACCGGGCATGAACTTCCATCGCGGATTTCACGCCTATCGCTGGATCCGGGGTCAGGAGTACGACCCCTGGACCTCACATCCACCCAGTCGCAACGTGGACGACTACGTCAACGAACACTACGATGTCTTCTGGCGTGGCCGTGTAGCCCAGTTCCTGGCCAACACCGATGACTTCGCCCGCGAGGAGGATTGGTTCCCGGCCAAAGTCGTGGACGAGACTGTTGATTGGCTGAGGAGAAATCGCAACCACCGGCGTATCTTCGCCTTGATGGACTGCTTCGATCCGCACGAGCCGTGGGACCCACCCGCCCGCTTTGACACCTACACCGATCCCAACTATCGCGGCCAGCGGCTGATCTTGCCCATGGGCGGCCCGGTGGAGCGCTGGGCGACGCCTGAGGAAGTCCGCCATATCCGGGGCCTGTACGCAGGCGAGGCGGCGTTCGTAGACCACTGCCTGGGGCGGCTGTTCCACGCGCTCAAGGATTTGGGCTATTACGATGACTCGGTTATCGTCTTGACGGCGGACCACGGCCACCCGTTGGCCGACCACGGCAAGTTCCTCAAGGGCGGCGACCGCTTGTACAACGAGTTGCTCAAAGTGCCGTTCATGGTCCGCCTGCCCGGTGGCCGGGGCGCGCGGCGCACCCAGGCCATTGTCCAGTTCCACGATGTGCTGCCCACGCTGCTGGATGTGCTGAGTATGGGCAACAACGCCACCTCCATGCACGGCCGCAGCTTCCTGCCGGTGCTGCGTGGCGACACGGGTGGGCATCGAGAAGTGATCATCACCGGCTATCACGAAGCCATTGATCGCTGTGTGCGGGATCAGGCGTGGAGCTACATAATGCGGCCGGAGGGGGAGCCAGATGAACTGTATGATCTGGTCCAGGATCCCCGAGAGCGCAGCAATGTGATTGACCAGCATCCCCAGGAAGCGCGCCGGTTGGCTCGCGCTTTCGGCAGCTATTTCCGGCGCCATCTCCAGGGAGGGATCAAAGAGATCAGTGATAGTAGGGTGAGCGGCGTCCAGGGCAAGTACGAGCTGGCATCTGGCAGCATCGAATAGAAAAGCCGCTGATTTAAGGGAGATTACCATGATCAGTTTCTTTCAGGTTCTAGGAGGTTTGGCTCTTTTCCTGTTCGGTGTGCGCGTGCTCAGCAACGGCATGGAGAAGATTGCCGGCCACCGGCTACAGGAGTGGCTGGACCGCATGACCAATCGGCCGATTAAGGGGGCGGTCTTTGGCGCTGCCGCAACAGCATTGATCCAGAGCAGCAGCCTCCTCATGGTTACCATGATCGGATTGATCAACGCCAATCTCATGACGCTGGAGCAGGCCATAGGCGTGATTATGGGTCAGGAGATCGGCACGACCCTCACTGCCCAGATCATCGCTTTCAAGATAGGCGACTTCAGCTATCTCTTCATTGCTCTGGGCTTTATCCTGGTGGAGTTTGCTTCGCGTCGTACCTGGCAGAGGTATGGAGAGGTCATCCTGGGATTCGGCGTCCTCTTCCTGGGAATGCAGACCATGTCGGGCGCTCTCAAGACTGTGGCGAACACGCCTGTTGTCCAGGAATGGCTGGCATACATGGGACAGAGTTACTTGCCTGGGATCATCGCTGGCACCGTCGCTACCGCCATTGTTCAGAGCAGTTCGGCTGTGACCGGGCTGGTCGTCGCTATGGGGATGAGCGAGATTATCACCCTTCCAGGGGCCATAGCAGTGATCCTGGGAGCCAACATCGGTACCTGCATCACCGGTGTCATCGCCTCCCTTCGGCTTTCCCATGCTTCTCGGCGGGCGGCCATTGCGCAAATCCTCCATAACGGCATCGGTGTCCTGCTGTTTCTACCCTTTCTTTCTCCCTTCGCCACCCTTGTATCCTGGACCTCATCGAACCTGCCCCGCCAGATCGCCAACGCTCACGGCATCCACAACATCGTTGTGAGCGCCATACTCTTTCCCTTCATAGGGACACTCGCGAGGGTGAGCGAGAGATTGGTGCCAAAAACCGAGGAAGAGGAAAGGCCCAGCCTCACGAGGTATATTGATGAAAGCCAATATCGCTTCCCTCACATCGCCCTGGCCGAGGCTACCAAGGAGTTGCACCGGATCGGCGAGGTAACGGCTGAAATGATCGTCCTCAGCCGCCGGGCAGTGATAGGGAATGACATGGACGCTGTACAGCGGGTTCTGGAGTTGGAAGACGAACTCATTGACCCACTGTGCGCCACCCTCGACACTTTCCTCAACGAGCTGTTGCAGGAGGACGTTAGCGAGGAGCAGAAGTGGTACTCTTTCCGCTTGAAGAGACGGATTGGCGACGTTGAGAGGGTTGCTGACCTATCGGTGGATCTTACCCAGTCTGCGCAGAGGGAGGTCCCCCCTACCCAGGTCCTTGGCAGAAAGGCGATAGAAGAGCTTGATGGATTGTTCAAAAAGACACATCACACCTACGCGATTGCCCTGCAAGCCGTTCGAGACGGCGATCGTGATATGGCGCAACTGGTCAGTCGCCAGGACGACAAAATGGATCGCATGTACTGGAAAGCGCGGAAAAGGCTTTCTAAGCGTCTGAAAGCAGGAAAAATCGAACCAGAGGAAGATGTTATCTATTTCGAATTGCTGCGCAACCTGGAGCGCATCAGCGATCACGCCGACAATTTAGGTGTGAGTGTGATGAGGGCCTGAGGCGTCTCTCCAGAAGTTGACACCTGGCGCCGTCTGGTGTACAATCAGGTGCGATTTCGAATTGGAGGTAAGTAACTTGGGTGAATTCAACTACGGCGGACAGGCGGTCATGGAAGGAGTGATGATGCGCGGGGCCAAGTACATGGCCGTGGCCGTCCGAGGTCCTACAGGCGAGATAACCGTCCACAGTGAACCTCTAAATGCCAAGATATACGGCGGGCGGATTGTCAAGTTGCCTTTCCTGCGGGGCTCAATCATGCTCTGGGATACATTGGTGCTGGGCATGCGCGCGCTGCTTTTCTCAGCCGATATAGCCCTGGAGGAGGAAGAAGTCGAGTTCAGCGGGCCGATTGCCTGGGGTTCCGTGGCCTTCTCCTTGATAGTCGGCATAGGGATCTTTCTGCTCGGGCCGTTGTTCCTGGTTAGGCTCGTGGATCGCTACATTGCCTCATCGCTGGTCAGCATTATCCTGGAAGGGCTGATCCGCCTCACTTTCTTCCTGGTCTACGTCTACGCCATCGGCTTTATCCCCGACATCCGCCGCGTCTTTGCCTATCATGGAGCAGAGCACGCGACCATCAACGCCTATGAGGATGGAGTTCCCTTGGAACTGGATGCTATCAAGGCTTACAGCACGGCCCATGCCCGCTGTGGTACCGGTTTTACATTGCTCTTTGCAGTGGTCGCCATTCTGGTTTTCTCCCTGTTTGGACGACCTACGCTGGTGCTACGCATCCTGTCGCGCCTGGTTCTCATTCCCGTCATCGCTGGCATAGCCTACGAGCTGATCAGATTCGGCGCTGCCCACAGTGACAACCCGCTGATAAGAGTACTGGTCATAAACCCCAGCATGGCTCTGCAAAGGCTCACCACTCGGGAGCCTGATGAATCAATGCTGGAAGTAGCGATGACTGCTTTGCAGCGACTGTTGGATATCGAGGACGAGGGCCTGAAGGAGCCAGCCAGTAGTGTTGCTGGGTGATCGGGGCTGGTCTGTTTTCTTTTCGGTTACGCAAGAATGATCTCGCCGACGGTGGCGGTGATAGCGATTTTGGGGGGAACTCGGTGATAGCCCACGTCAGGGCTGCTCAAGACTCCCCTTTTGTTCGTATTCACCTCATCGAGAGCTAGAAACCAGGTTTTTGGCTGAAGAATATGACTCGTTGCGCTGCGGAGCGCCCCAAAATGACAGTTCGTCCATTCAGGTAGGGGGAAAACCTGGTTTCTCCAGAAATAATAACATATAAGGAGTGATAGCTATGAGGCAAGAAGCAAGTGTTAAGGTTTGGGCGGATCCCCTGCGCGATTTCTCTGCCCGGGTCTTTGAGAAGATGGGTGTCCCCGCCGACGATGCGGCTGTGACCGCTGATGTTTTGGTGGCAGCTAATCTACGCGGCATTGACTCCCACGGTGTGGCCCGCCTGAAGCGATACGTGGATGGTCTGCGGGACGGGGTGATGTTGGCCCGTCCAAACATCGAGGTGGTACACGAGACCCCCGGCACGGCCCTGGTAGACGGCGGGGCCGGACTGGGACAGCCGGTCGCCGTGCGAGGCATGAAGTTGGCTATCAAAAAAGCCCAGGAGATGGGTGTTGGCTTCGTGGCCGTGCGCAACTCCAATCACTACGGCATCGCTGGCTACTACTCGATGATGGCCCTCAGAGAGGAGTTGATTGGCATCTCCATGACCAACGCTGCGGTGCTGGTGGTGCCAACCTTCGGTAAGGACGCTGTGCTGGGCACCAACCCCATCAGCGTGGCCGCCCCGACTGGTGAGGAGCGCCCCTTCGTGTTAGACATGGCCACCAGCACCGTGTCGCGAGGTAAGCTGGAGGTGTACGACCGGCAGGAGAAGCCATTGCCATTGGGCTGGGCCACGGACGAGCAGGGGGTGGCCACCGCCGACGCTCATCGAGTCCTGGACAACCTACTGGCCCGCGCGGGCGGTGGCCTGCTGCCGCTAGGTGGGGAGGGCGAGTTGTTGCGCGGCTACAAGGGATACGGCCTGACGCTGCTGGTGGATATCCTGAGCGGGGTGCTGCCAGGAGCTGGCTACGCCAACACCATCTATCCCAAGACGCCAGAGGGAAAGCCGCTGCCGGCCAACGTGGGGCACTTCTTCGGCGCTATCCGGGTTGATGCCTTCCGTCCCCTGGATGAGTTCAAAGCCACCATGGACGACATCATCCGTCGCCTGAAGGGCAGCGACAAAGCGGAGGGGGCAGAGCGGGTCTACATCCACGGGGAGAAAGAGTTCGAGGAAGAGAAGCGCCGGCGTCGGGAGGGGATCCCGTTGCATCCCAAGACGGTGGCGACGATGCAGCAGATCGCGGGGGAGTTGGGAGTGGAGTACGACCTTTAGTGGTTCCGGGTTTCGGGTTGGCAAACGTGAAGCATGAAACCCTGAAACCTGGAACGAGAGGCGAACACTATGTCGCACATCAAGCTGTTGTACGCATTACTGGCCATCTGGGCCGCGTTGCTGATCCTGGGTTTCGCCTTCGGGCGGCTCGACGAGGAGCGAATCAACCGCATCCCACGCACCAACAAGATACTCTCGTCGGCCATCCTGGTGATATGCGCGCTGATCTGGTGGCTGGCTGGCGCGGTTGGCACGCCGCTGGCCGGTTACGCCGTGCTTCTCTTCTTCGGCATGGCGTTCTCGTTCCTGGGCGACATGATCATGGCCCAACTCCTGCCGCTGCCGCAGCACGTGCTGTTCGGCATGGGGGCTTTCGGCGTGGCCCACGTGCTGTACATCAGTGGCTACCTGCGGCTGGGAGGCGTGTTGGGCTTGCAGGACGGCCGGGCGCGGGCTATCGGCCTGGCAGTCCTCCTCGTCCTGGCCGTGGTGCTGTGGTGGGCACTGATCCGCTCGCCGCAGACCCCAGCCGTTCTCAACTACGGCTCGCTGGCGTACGCGCTGCTGCTGGCGGCCATGGCCGGGCTGGCGGTGAGCCTGGCGTTGCAGGAGCCTCGCTTCGTGCCGCTGGCGCTGGGCGCGGTGCTCTTCCTGATCTCCGATGTGTTCCTGGGGCACCGGCTGTTTCAGGGGGGCACCTTCTTGTTGGTAGGCGACCTGGTGTGGATGACCTACATCGTGGGGCAATTGCTCATCGTGTTCTCCACGGCGATTGGGTTACGGTTGTTGTGAGTGGCGAAGGGCGAGTGGCAAAGAAGGGAGATAGCTTGATGAACGAGAATACCTATACCGTACCCTACGGCAAGGGCGAAATCAGCTTCACCGTGCCGCCCGGGATGCGCGGCACGGTCATCGTCTCAAAAAAGGCGCCGCCCATCGCTGACGTGGAAGCGGCCATCGCCCAGGCGCTGGCCAAGCCGGTGAATTCGCTGCCGCTGCGGGAGCTGGCTAGGCCAGGTGATGCCGCCTGCATCGTCTTCACCGACATCACCCGTGCCAGCCCGGACCATCTGCTGGTGCCCGCGTTACTGTCAGAGCTGACTGCCGCTGGCGTGCGGGACGAGGACATCACCCTGCTTTGCGGCATCGGCATGCACCGCCCCAGCACGCCGGAGGAGAAGGTCATCAAACTAGGCGAGGAGGTGGCGGCCCGCTATCGCGTCATTGACAACGAGCCGCAGGACCCGCCCGCGCTGGTAGACCTGGGCACGACGGAAACTTGTCCTGAGCATAGCCGAAGGAGCGGCATCCCCCTCTCGGTGCATCGAGCAGCCTACGAAGCCGACCTGCTCGTCGCCACCGGCATCGTGGAGCCGCACCAGTACGCTGGCTACAGTGGTGGGCGCAAGACCCTGGCTGTGGGGGCGGCGGGAGAGGCCATGATCGCCTACACCCACGGCCCGCAGATGGTGGACCACCCCGGCACGCGGCTGGGCCGCATTGAGGGCAATCCCTTCCACGAGGCGATCAGCGAGGCGGCGCGGCGAGCGGGGCTGCGCTTCATCCTCAACGTGGTGCTGGACGATCACAAGCGGGTGGCGGCAGTGCGCGCCGGCGAGCCGAAGGCGGCCTTCCTGGAGCTGGTGGCCTTCGCCAGAGAGCTGTACGAGGTGACGGTGCCGCAGCGCTACGACGTCGTCATCGGCGGCGTGGGATTCCCCAAGGACGCCAATCTCTACCAGGCCAGCCGTGCGGCCAGCTATCTCTTCTTCGCTCCCACGCCGGTGGTCAAGCCGGGCGGCTTTTTGATCATCCCTGCCCCTTGTCAGGAGGGAGCGGGCGAGGGAGTGGGCGAGCAACGCTTCCTGGAAAAGATGCGAGATGCCAGGGACATGTCCAGTTTGCTGGAGGAACTACGGCGCACCGGCTATCCGCCTGGCGCGCAGCGGGCCTTCGTCATGGCGAAAGTGCTGGAGGAGGCGCGGGTAGTCATCGTGGGTAGCGAGTGCCCTGATCTGGTAGGAGCCTGCAAGATGATTCCCGCGGCGACAATGGAGGAGGCGCTGGGCATTGCTGCCGAATCGCTGGGGCCAGAATTGGACGTGCTGATTGTGCCCCATGCACTGCTAACGCTGCCGGTCGTTTCCGACCGAATCACAAATAACTAAACCTGGAGTGCTCAATGACGCCTAACAACATCGAAACATCTGCACGCACTGTCGCCGCTGTGGCCGAAGAGCTGTATCTCAAATGTATCCGCTGTGGGAAGTGCCTGTCGGTCTGTCCGGTCTACCGAGAGACGCGCGTCGAGACGCTATCGCCGCGCGGGAAGGTGGCCCTCTATCGCGCCGTAGACGAGGACGGCCTGAAAGTCGGCGAGGTCTACGCCGCCAAATTCTACACCTGCCTGATGTGCGAGGCTTGTCGGGAGGTCTGCCCCAGCGGCGTCGAGTTGGACGTGATCTTGAACCAGTCCCGCGCCGACCTGGCCCACAGCGGCCTGCTGCCTGACTCGCTGCGGCGGTTGAATGAGACCATCGTGACTGCGGGCAACATCTCCAACGAGGATAACGAACAGCGCCTGGGTTGGACCACCAATATGGCGTCAACGCCCGTCGGCCTCGATCACGGCGGACAGGCAGAGGTGGCGTACTTCGTCGGTTGTGTGTCGTCGCTGTTCCCGGCCAGTTACCGCATCCCCCAGTCGTTGGTCCAAACTTTCGAGAAGGCCGGCGTGAACTACGCTCTCGTGGGCGTTGACGAGAGCTGCTGCGGCTATCCTCTGTTGCTCAACGGAGAGGTCGAGCGCGCTTTGGAGATGGCGCGGCACAACGTCGAAGCGATCAGGGCCACCGGCGCGACGAAGGTTGTGATGTCCTGTCCATCCTGCTACCACATGTGGGAGCATACCTACCCGCAACTGCTTGAGGACGGTGAATTGGATGGGCTTGAGATCCTGCACGAGACAGAAATGCTAGCCGAGCTGGCCCGCGCGGGACGGCTGCGCTTCAAGCCCTGGCCTGTGACCGTGGCTTATCACGATTCGTGCGACCTGGGCCGCAAGAGTGGCATCTTCGAGGCTCCGCGTGAGGTGCTGCGAGCCATTCCTGAACTGGAGTTGGTGGAGATGGCCGATCACCACCAGAACTCACTGTGCTGCGGAGGAGGCGGCAACCTGGAGACCTACGATCGAGAACTGGCCCAGGCGCTGCCTCGCCGGAGGTTGCAACAGGCTCAGAACGCGGGGGCGGAGTACATCGTCGTCTCCTGCCAGCAGTGCAAGCGCACCTTGTTTGGAGCTGCCCGCCGCGAGAAAATCCGCATCCGCACACTGGATCTGGCCGAGGTGGTATCAAAGCAACTTGAAGGAGAGGCCGATGTTTGACCCCGGAACCATTGATGAACTGAAATCCATCGTCGGCGAGCGACACGTGCTGACCTCGCCAGAGGACCTGGTGGCCTATTCTTACGACGCCACGTTTACCTCCGCTAAGCCTAACCTGGTGGTGCTGCCAGGCAGCACCCAGGAGGTCTCGGAGATTCTCAAGGTAGCCAGTCGGGAGCTGATCCCCGTGGTGACTCGGGGAATGGGCAGCGGCCTGGCAGCGGGCTCGATTCCCTTCGGTGGGGGGATGGTGCTGGCCCTGACTCGCATGGATCGTTTGCTGGAGATTGATCACGACAACATGATGGCCACGGCGGAGGCCGGCATCATCGCATCGGAGTTGGCGGACGCTGTGGCGCGGGAAGGCTATTTCTATCCGCCGGACACTACCAGCATCCACTATTCTACTCTGGGCGGCAACGTCGCCTGCAATGCCGGTGGCGCGCGCTGTCTCAAGTACGGCATCACCGGAAATTACGTCATGGCCCTGGAGGTGGTGTTGGCCGACGGGCGGATCATGCGCGTGGGCGGCAAAGCGACCAAGAACGTCACCGGCTACGACCTGGTGCATCTGTTGGTAGGCTCCGAGGGCACACTGGCTGTCATCACTGAGGTGATGGTCAGGTTCATCGCTGCGCCGGAGGTTGAGCGAATTGCCCAGGCCATCTTTCCCGAATTGACTGATGCCGGCAAAGCCATCAACGCAGTGCTGGCCAGTGGCGCCAACCCTTCGATGATAGAGATCATGGACGAGACGGCCATCAAGAGCGTGGAGGAGTATCTACACATGGGATTGCCCCTCGACGTCGAGGCCATCCTGCTCATCCAAACCGACGGCGATGAGGCAGACGCGGTGCGCGGCATCGAAATCGCCGCCGAGATTTGCCGCCAAAACGGGGCCCGCGAAGTGCGTGTGGCTACCACAGCCGATGCCGCTGAGGAAATGTGGAAAGCGCGGAGTTCCATTTCTGGGTCCCTGGGACGCATCCGGCCCAACAAACTGGGCGAGGACGTCACCGTGCCCCACAGTGCCGTTCCGGAGATGATCGCCAGGATCAAACAGATCTCGGCCAAGTGGAATCTGCCCATCGTCATCTTCGGTCACGCTGGCGACGGCAACCTGCACCCCAACATCCTCTTTGACAAGCGCGATCCTGAGGAATCTGAGCGGGTGGAATCGGCGGTGAGTGATCTTTTCCGTGCCGCCGTCGAGGTGGGAGGCTCTCTCTCCGGCGAGCATGGGGTGGGAGTGCTGAAACGCCCCTATCTGGAAATGGCTATGGGGTCGGTGGCCGTTGAGATGCAGAAGCGTATCAAACAGGCCTGGGATCCAAACAACATCCTCAATCCAGGTAAGATCTTCGTCGTAGAGTAGGAGCGGGATTATCAGGATGTCAGCAAAGCCATGTTTATTACTCGATGCTGGTGGCACATTTCTGTTCGTAGATCAGGACTATCTTTCAGGGCTGGCGGATACCCACGGTTTCCAGGTTGAGGCCAGGCGGTTCTACGAAGAGCACTACCACCTCGCACACTGGTTCGACACGTACGTCAGTACCCAGCGACGGTTTCTGTCGAGGCTTTCCGAACCCTATTCCCAGATCCTTTTCCGCTTGGTGGGCCTGTCAGATGAGGCGGCGGAGCAGGCAGCAGAAATAGCCGAAGCCAGGCACGCGCAGCGAAATCTCTGGGAATTCACCTTTCCCTGGATCGTGGAAACCCTCGACCAGTTGAGGGGTGAAGGGTATCGCATGTCCATCATCTCTAACGCCGACGGAAGGGTGGAGGAGCAGTTGCACAGTCTGGGGATGCGGGGTTATTTCGAGAGGGTGTACGATTCTGAGGTGGTGGGAGTTGAGAAGCCGGCGCCCGGCATCTACGAGCTGGCCTTGAACGACCTGGGCCTCCAGCCCGAGGAAGCCGTGTTCGTAGGGGACATGTTCTACATAGACATCTGGGGGGCTAACCGGGCGGGGATTCCTGGCCTGCACCTCGATCCGCTGGGTCTCTACGAAGAGTGGCCGGGGGCGCACATCCAGGACTTGCGGCAACTGCCCGGGTGGTTGAAGGAATACGCCGAGGCTCCGGAGCGTTTTGATGTGCTGCCACTACGCGATTTTGCACTTCTATCAGAAAAGGAGTGAGTCTGAATCATGATCGAAAGCTTGCTCACAGAGGAGCAAAAGAAGCTACGTGATAAGGTGAGGGCCTTTGTCAAAGAGGTGCCTCGCCAATTGTTGTTGGACATGGATGCCGACCTGGTGCAATACCCCCGCGAGTTCGTCGAGGAAGCGGCGCGACGCGGTCTGCTGGGCCTGCGTTTTCCCCGCGAATACGGCGGAGGCGGGCTGAGTTGGACCGACGAGATCGTGGCCATTGAGGAAGTGGGCGTGCTGGGGACCGCGCTGTCCTGCGCCTACGTGATGCCCAGCATCGTCGGCGAGGCCCTGCACTTGTTTGGCACGCCGGAGCAGAAGGAACGCTGGCTGCGGCCCCTGCTGGCGGGAAAGCTCATCGCAGCCGAGGCGCTGACCGAACCCCGAGGCGGCTCCGACTTCTTCGGCTCCACGACCACCGCCACCCGCGACGGCGACGCCTACGTCCTCAGCGGCCAGAAACGCTTCATCGTCGGCGCGGAGAAGGCGGATTTCTTCCTGGTGTACGCCCGAACCGATCCCGAAGCCCCGGGGCATCAGGCCCTGAGCGCGTTCATCGTCGAGCGGGGCGAAGGCTTGGAGGTACAGCACGTCTACGGGCTGATGGGGACACGAGGGGGTGGCACCGGGCGTCTCTATTTCCGAGACGTTAGGGTGCCGAGCCAGAACCTCATCGGCCAGGAGAATGGCGCGGCGGCCATCTTCTATCAGATGATGATCCCGGAGCGGTTGACCAGTGCGGCGGGGGCCCTGGGCATGGCACGAGCGGCCCTGGAGATCGCGGCCCGCTACTCCGACCGCCGTCAGGCTTTCGGGAAGCAGATCCGGCGCTTTGAGGGAGTGAGCTTCAAGGTAGCCGACAGCATCACGTTGTTGGATGCGGCCAGCTCGCTGGTCTACGCCACTGCTCGCACTGTGGACAGCGGCGCCCCCCCTCTTTCCCCCCCAAAGTTGGGGGGGATGAAAGGGGGGGGGCATGCACGGCGCCTGGTCTCCGAAGCCAAGAAGTTCGCCACCGACGCCGCCTGGGAGATCGGCAATCATGCCATGCAAATCATGGGCGGCATCGGCTACACCAACGTTTATCCCATCGAGCGACTGCTGCGGGATTTGCGCCTGTGCATGATCTGGACCGGCACTAACGAGATCATGAATCTCATCATCCAGCACGAGTATTACCAGGAGGTGCTGCGGCCCCGGCCCGGCGTGCGAGACGTGGAGGCGGATGCCGCAGCAGCGGACGCAACAGAGGAGAAGGAGTGCTAAGCATGCTAGAACTGAGAAAAGGCATTGACATCCTTGCCGGCGTTGGCGGGATTGGAAGCCTGGACGAAGCAAAGACGCTGTTTGAGATCCAATGTGACCGGGAGAATCTAGCCAAGCTAGAGAAGATCGCCAATGAGGAAGCGCTGTTGAAAATCGCCAACGCGATTTCCATGACGGATCCTGACGTGGTCTTCGTGAATACCGGATCGGATGCAGACCTCCAAAGAGTCAGGCAGATGTGCCTCGAAAAAGGCGAAGAGCGGGTCCTGGCCATGAAAGACCATACGATCCACTTCGACCTGGCCCAGGAGCAGGCGCGGATCATTGATAGAACGTACTACATCGTGAACGAGGGCGAAAACACCAGCGTGCTGGCCAAGAGCATTCTCAGGGATGAAGCGTACGAGTATGTCAAGACCCACATGACCGGCATTGCGAGAGGGATGGCCCTGCTGATTGGTTTCTTCAGCAGAGGGCCTATCGGCGCTCCGGGTGCCATCCCCGCTCTGGAGATCACGACCTCGACCTACGTTATGCACTCGGCCAACATCCTGTACCGAAACGTCTATGACCAGTTCGACGAAGAGGCGCTGCGAGCGGAATTGTTCTTGACCAACGTTCACAGCGAAGGGCCGAACAGACCCGAGGATCTGCCGAACGCCAGAGTGTTCATGGACAGGAGTTGGCTGACCACGTTCTCGATGTTCTGTACGTATGCCGGCAACACGCTGCTGCTGAAAAAGGGGAATCACCGCTTCGCGGTTGATCTGGCGACCTATTACCAGAGAGAGGAAAAACTGTCGGAGCACATGTTCATCACCGGCTTGACCGGCCCTGGTGGAAGAAAGACCTACTTTGCCGGAGCAGCGCCTTCTGGATGCGGGAAAACCACCACGGCCATGACGGGCACGGATTTCGTCGGCGATGACCTGGCCCAATTGTGGATCGCTGATGACGGGACGTTGCGAGCTGTCAACCCTGAGTGCGGCATCTTTGGCATTGTCAGAGACGTGAAACGAGAGGATGATCCGTACCTGATGAAGTGTCTGAGAGAAGAAGGCACGGAGGTGATCTGGACGAACGTGCTGATTGACCAACGCGGCACGCCGCACTGGGTC
This sequence comes from uncultured Anaerolineae bacterium, assembly GCA_964390805.1. Taxonomy (GTDB): domain Bacteria; phylum Chloroflexota; class Anaerolineae; order VGOG01; family VGOG01; genus CAYMKL01. The sequence continues at coordinate 87,381 of CAYMKL010000004.1, forward strand.
GGGAACGGAGAGGAACACCCGACGAGGGGCTTCAACTTCCAGGGCGAGTGGTGGGAAGGCAAGACGGACGAGAACGGCAAGCCCATTCCGCTGTCCAATCCGAATGCGCGATGCACGCTCCGAAACAGCGCTATTGGAAACTACAACGAGGTCGCGGCGGAGGATCCGGATGGGGTGGAGGTCAAAGTGATCACCTACAGCGGGCGGGACAGCGATACCATGCCTCCGGTCTGGGTGGCCAAGGATCCTGATCACGGTGTCGTCATCGGGGCCTCAGTCCTCTCGGCGGCCACCGCCACGGAGGTGGGGGCTAAGGGAGTCCGACGCCAGCCCTGGGCCAATGAGCCCTTCATCCCAGGGCCGCTGGCCGACTACATGGACGCGCAGTTTGTGTTCTTCAATTCCGACAAGCTGAGGAGCCAGCCCATCATGGCCGGGCTGAATTACTTCCTGACTCATGGCGCTCGTGGGGGGGAGGGAAACAAGCCCTTCGGCCGTAAGCGGAGCGACGCTCAGGACGAGCTGCTGGGCGAGAAGCGTGACGTGAAAGTGTGGCTGGGCTGGCTGGAGTTGAGGGCGCACGGCGACGTTGATGCGATTGAGACGCCCATCGGGTTCATACCAAAGTATGAGGATCTTAGAGAGTTGTTTGCTAAGATTGACAAAGAGTATCCCAAGGAACTCTACGACAAGCAGTTTGCCTTGTACGCGGACAACATCTTGGCCAGGATTGACTTGCAGGAAGAGGCCTACCGGAAAGAGAAGAACGTCCCGGCCAGGCTGTTTGAGGTCTACGCAGAGCAGCGGCTGGGGCTGGAGGCGCTGAAAGCGAAATACGGGGCGATTGTGTCGGTGGAGCAGGTTGTTGCTGCTGCAACTGGCTAGTCTCCCTAAGCGTCGTGGACATGGGAGGTGCAATGTTTACTGAAGAAGAACTCCTGGCAAAAGCCAGGAAGCCAGCAGAAGATGCGATGAGGTTGCATCCCTTCTACCGGGGCAAGGTGCAGACGGCGCTGAAATGCGTCGTCCGTGACATCGGCGACTTTGCCATCTGGTATACACCCGGCGTGGCGGCGCCCTGCCGCGCCATCAAAGAGGATCCGGCCCTGGTCTTTGAATACACCAACCGGGCCAACACGGTGGCCATCGTGTCCGATGGCACGCGGGTGCTGGGGCTGGGTGACATCGGGCCGGAGGCGGCCATGCCGGTCATGGAGGGCAAGGCGCTGCTCTTCAAGTACCTGGGCGGAGTGGACGCCGTGCCCATCTGCCTGGATACCAAGGACCCCTATCGGATCATGCTGGCGGTCAAGCTGATCCAGCCCTCTTTTGGCGGCATCAATCTGGAGGACATCTCGCAGCCCAAGTGCTTCCGCGTGCTAGACCTGTTGCGCACCGATCCGGAGGTGCAGATCCCTGTGTGGCACGATGACCAGCAGGGCACGGCCACGGTGATCCTGGCCGGCGTGATCAACGCCCTCAAGATCGTCGGCAAAAAGCGGGAAGAGATCAAAGTCGCGCTCATTGGCACCGGCGCGGCCAACGTGGCCACGCTGCGGCTGCTCATCGCCAGCGGCATCCAGTGGGGCAACGTCTGCGCCTGTGACAGCAAGGGCATCCTGCATCCTGAGCGTGAGGACATCGAAGCTCGCAAGATCGAGTTCGTGGACAAGTGGCGCATCTGCCAGAAGAGCAACGCTGAGGGGCGGCGCGGCGGCCCGGCTGAGGCCATGCGGGGCGCCGACTTGTGTATTGCGTTCAGCAAACCGGGGCCGGGCACGATCTTACCCGAGTGGGTGGCAGGTATGAATGAGGACGCCATCATCTTTCCGGCGGCTAATCCCATCCCCGAGATTTGGCCCTGGGAGGCCAAGGAGGCCGGAGCGCGGGTCGTGGGCACGGGGCGCTCCGATTTCGCCAACCAGGTGAACAACTCGCTGGGCTTCCCGGCCATCTTTCGCGGCGTGCTGGACGTGCGAGCGCGCACCATTACCGACGAGATGGCTATCGCCGCCGCCGAGGAGTTGGCCCGCTGCGCCGAAGAGCGGGGAATCAGCGAGGATAACATTCTCCCCACCATGGACGAGTGGGAGGTTTTCCCCCGCGAGGCGGTGGCCGTGGCCCTCAAGGCCCAGGAGCAGGGCGTGGCCCGTTTGAGTCTATCGCGGGATGAGCTCTACAGCATGGCCGAGACGAAAATCCGCCAGGCGCGGGATATGGTCGAGTTCATGATGCGCGAAGAGATCATTCCGCCAGTGCCGGCCGAGTGGGCATAGACGGAGACAAAGAAAGCGAGGGGGTATAGCCATGTATGACGTGATCGTGCTAGGTGGCGGGCCGGCAGGCATCACCGCCGCTGTGACAGCCATCAATCGCCGATTGGAAACGCTCATCATCTCCGAGCGGTGGGGTGGCCAGACGGCTTACTTCATGGAATTGGAGGACGCCGATCCCCACCAGGTGATCACCGGCGAGGAACTGCTGAGTCGCTTCCGCCGCCAGTTGGACTACCTGGACTTTTGCCGTCACTTTGACCGAGTGGTGCAAGTTTCACCGGTAGAAGATCACTTTTTGGTGGTCACGGTAGACAACGACCGATTCGAGGCGCGGTCGCTGATCGTCGCCACGGGAGCCAAGCCGCAGCATTTGGGAGTGCCGGGGGAGGACCGGCTGGTGGGACATGGACTCAGCTACTCAGTGGTCGCTCACGGCGCGCTTTTCCTGGGCAAGGACGTGGCCGTGGTGGGCACCTACCGTCGGGCGCAACTGGCGGTCAGTGAGCTGGCCCAGCACGCCCACCAGGTGTACTTGTTCGCCCCAGAGCTATTGCCTTCCGATGAGCCGCTGGTGTCGGTGCTACGTCGCCTGCCCAACGTGAGCATCTACGAGGGGGCTACCGTACGGGAGGTGAAAGGGGAGCGGTTCGTCGAGGGGATCGTGGTGGAGACAGTGGACGGAGCGACGCTTGAGGTGTCGGTCAAGGGCGTGTTCGTCAAGCTGCCGCGCAAGCCCAACTCCGAATTGGTGCGTGACTGGGTAGATTGCGACGAGGAAGGCCGCATCGAGGTCAACCTGTACGGGGCCACCAGTTACCCTGGCGTATTCGCCGCCGGCGACGTGACCCACGTCTCCGAGCAGGTGTTGGTGCACATCGGCGAGGGGGCCAAGGCTGCTGTCGAGGCCTATGCCTATTTGCTGGAACTGAAGAGTCGGGGGTAATAGGGCGCTAGCAGCCCGTGATCAGTGGTCAGCGACCGATAGGGCCAGGGCAGCCAGCAGCGAGATGGCGATGATGGGTGTTCGTTTCACAGCTCGCTCTCCATGATGCAAACACGCAATGCCTGGACCTGCCGCTGCACATATCCAGACTGGATGGGTCCCCAGCCGCTGTGGAAGCCGTGCAGCGAGATGCTGGTTGGGCCTGCCGGATCGCCCGCCAGCACGATCTCGACCTGGACAGGCCAGGCGGAGGCGCTGGCAGGCTGGATTTCCGTGCAAATGAGGCCACGCTCTCCCCGGGCCACTACCTGCCAGCCCAGCGCCGCTACAGCCCGGCCGCAGGCTCGCAGGACCTGGTGACGGGGTAGGTCCAGGCTGAAGGTTTCCCGGTATCGAGGCATGGCGACATCCTGGCCAGGAAAGGACAGACCCCTGGAGTCGACCGGCTCCAGGGGTCTGCGATTGACAAAGGCCCAGCTTCCGGCGCTGAAATAAGCGGCGCGTTGACATCGATGCAGTGGCTTCTACTCGTGTGGTTCGTAGGTGTTCCAGATCTCCCACACAACCTTCCACTCGTCGCCAAACTTCCTCCATCCCAAAGTGCATCTCCCGGTCTCGATCACCGGATCGCCGCCAGCCTTTGGCGTGAGCGTCTGGGTCCACTCTCCCCACCTGGTCCCATAGTCGCCGGCTATCTCATAGTCAACGAGTGTAAACTGGCGCTCCAGCGCAAACTCGTCGAAGAAGAAGCGGAGATCGGCTTTAATAGCTTCCTTGCCTGTGGATACGGGAAAGCCAGGGGGCATAGAGATGGCTTCCTCGGCGTAGAACTCGATGATTCGGTCCACATCACCGGACTGGAACGCGTTTTCATTCGCCCAAACGGCCTCTACAAACGTTTCCTCCTGAGCCGCCTCCAGTGCAGTGGCTTCTTCCGCCGCGGGTGGTCCGTAAGTGTTCCAGATCTCCCATGCAATCTTCCACTCGTCGCCGACTTTCTTGAAGCCCAAGACACATCGCCCGGTCTCGATCACTGGATCACCGCCAGCCTTTGGCGTGAGCGTCTGCGTCCACTCTCCCCACCTGGTCCCATAGTCGCCGGCTATCTCATAGTCAACGAGCGTAAACTCGCGCTCCAGCGCAAACTCGTCGAAGAAGAAGCGGAGATCGGCTTCAATAGCTTCCTTGCCTACGGATACGGGAAAGCCAGGGGGCATAGAGATGGCGTCCTCGGCATAGAACTCGATGATTCGGTCCACGTCACCGGACTGGAACGCATTCTCAGTTGCCATAACGGCCTCTCTGAACTGGTCCTCTCCGCCTGGTGCTAGTGCAAGCGTTGACACGGCTTCCGCGGCGCTGGGAATGAGGAGCTTCCAGCCGGGATAGATCAGGCCAGGGTTCTCGATGTGAGCGAAACTGGGATCTTCTTCATGTTTGGCATTGGTAGCGCCGACGATGGCCCAATTGGCCGAGCCGCTGCCCAGGTACTTCTCCGCCAGAGCCCAGAGGCTGTCCCCTAGCTTAACCGTATAGGTCATCTCCTCCTGGGCCGGCGGAGCACCGCCGACCGCGCTCACCCCCAGGGTCAGCAGCACAACGAGTGCTAGCACCAGATTAATAGGCGTCTTCCTAGAAATTTCTTGCCTCCTTTTCATTTCGTTACCTCCTTGGGTTTCGTGACCAGTGAGCCAAATACAAACCATAGCCCAACTAGTTTGGGGTAGCAGGTGGGTGATCAGTCCCAACTTGCCCACATGAAATCGCATGGCAAGCGCCGTCCTGCTGCCTACAGGAAAATAGGTTTCTGAGCGGTGCCCCGAGCACTTGACCGAATTATAGCACACGCAGCGGAGGTTTGTCACCTGCCAAAGGTTAGGATTGGGGGTTGGGATTTGGGGGTAGGGGGTTGGACAAGCGGGGATTGGGGGTTGAGTGGCCAGATGGTGCGTTCAAGGCACCATCTTCAACTGCCGGGCGCGGGCGATGGCCTGGGTGCGGCTTTGCACGCTCAACTTGCTATAGATCTGGCTCGTGTACCATTTGACCGTGCCGACGGTGAGGACAAGGCGATTGGCGATCGCGCGGTTGGAAAGGCCCTGGGCGAGAAGCCGTAGCACTTCGATCTCACGTGCCGTAAGGGGCTCGACCAACTCCTGGTCTGGATGCTCACCGACGCTGCCAAGGACGTGCTCGCCAACAGTTGCGCCCGCTGTCAGTACAGCCAACTCAGCCCGGAGAGTCGCTATGGTCTCTTCCAGGTCAGCCGCGTCTTCGTGCTGGATGGCGGCCACCAGTTCCGGTTTGCCCGCAGCTTCGTAGCGCGCAAGGAGTTGCTCGGTGCGCTGCCTCGTTTCTTGATCGCTGGCCGGGTGGCGATGCGCCAGGGCCAGCAGCTCTATGCCACGCCTCGGTTGCGTGGCCCTCTGCGCCCACGCCGACGGCGGTTCGGCCCTCCGCGCAGCAGATGCTTCAGGCCGCCAATGGATCTCCAACATCAGCGCGCCTACGTCAGCCAGAATCGAGAGCTTGAGGGACTTGAGTTGGGTCTCCGCAGCGGTCCGCAGCGCCCGCCGGCAACACTCCAGTGCGGCTGTCTCGTCGCCCAGGGCAACCTCTGACCTGCCCAGGCCTTGCAGGGTCGTGGCCAGTCCGCCCCGGTCGTCAATGTCTTGATAGATGGCAAGGGCCTGGCTGTAGAGCTGCCGGGCCTCCAGGTAGTTCTCCTGCCGGCAGGCGGTTTCCGCCAGGTGCCTCAGGGCGACAGCCATTCCCTCCAGGTCGTCTAACTCCCGCCGGATGGCGTAGCTGGCCTGGAAGTGCGCCGCCGCTTCGGCGTAGTCCGCCCGCGCCCTGGCTACTTCTCCCAACACATTCAGGCAGTAAGAGGCAAACCAGGGGCTTCTTGGCCTGGCAATGGCGTGGGCCTGCCGCGCGTAGCCGTGGGCTGCTTCATATTCATGCCGTCCGAGAACGGCACAGGCCAGGACGTAATAGGCGTTCGCCAGGTTGTCGAGGTCGCCGTTGGCCTCGGCGATCTGGCGCGCCTCGTCACCCAGCCGTGCCGCCTCGGCGTAGTCTCCCTCAATGCAGGCCACGATGCCCAAGGCCGTTCTGGGATCGGAGCCAAGCCCTGGCGGGTGGGTTGCGTGCAGGCGGCCGTAGAGTGTGCGGCTTCTCTCCGATACCTCGCGGCTCCGCTCGAGATGGCCCAAACGGATGTGACACCATCCCTGATAGGCCAGAACTTCGGCCAGGGCCAGGTGCGCCTCGCGTCCGGATTCGGCGGCTTCCAGGGCCTGGACGGCTTGCTGTAGCAGATCGAGGTTCTCGCGATAGCGACCCTGGAAGTCGAAGAGGTTGAACAGGGTGTACGCGGCTCGTTGGATTTCCACTGCCTTTGCCTGGAGAACTGCGCGCCGCCAGGCGGCCCGGATGTTTTCGATCTCTTCCCTTATCTCTCCGATCACCTCTCGCTGGTTCAAGCCCATGCTGCTGTCCCGCCGCTCGTCGAGGAAGCTACAGAAGAAGGTGCAATGAGCATCTCCGATGCGCACTGCCTCTGTCGGCGATTCCAGGAGGTGGGTCTCGGCGCAGTGGCGAAAGCACTCGTGGATCTGGTAGCGCCCGCCAGGCTGCGGCTGAAGCAGGGACTTGTCCACGAGCGCCGCTAGTACGGGCAGTGTTGCGCCGCCCACGGCCTCCGCCGCCTCGCGCCGGAAGCCCCCCCGGAACACCGACAGCCGCCGAAACGCCGTCCGCTCCTCCTCCGTCAGCAGCGTCCACGACTGATCGAACACGGCCTGCACGCTGCGGTGTCGCTCCGGCACGTCGCGCTGAGTTGTGGCCAGAAAGCTGAGGTTCCGCTCGATCTCATCGGCGATAGCGGAGCAGGGCAGGGTCCTGGCCCAGGAGGCGGCCAGTTCCAGGGCCAGGGGCATACCCTCGACCAGTTGGCAGATGTGCACGACGCCGGCTTGCTCGTCGCTCAGGGAAAAGTCTGGGCGCACCCGGCGAGCCCACTCCGCAAACAGTGCCACAGCCTCGTGGTCCTGCGCATCCTCGGCTTGCCGGCTCTCAGGGAAGGACAGCCCATGAACGGGAAAGACCCATTCCTCTTGCAGGTTCAACACTTCCCGAGAGGTGACCAGGAGTGTCACGCCTGGCGCAGCCCGCAGTATGTCACCCAACAAGCCCACGGTTTGGCCCGGCCAGGGTCCGGCCAGCAGATGTTCCAGACTGTCGAGTACCAGCAAAATGCGGCGATCACTTAATCGGCCCAGCAGTTGTTCTCGAGGCTCCGCCTGGCCGCGGAGCCCGAGCTGCAGCGCGTCGGCGATGGCTGAGACCAGGAAATCGGGTGAGAGGACACCCTGGAGGGAGGCAAAGTAAACGCCATCGGGGAACACGTCTGCTTGCTGCCTGGCTGCCTCGATGGCCAGGCGGGTCTTGCCGATGCCGCCGGCGCCAGACAGCGTCAAGAGCCGACACGTTGGGTCTGTCAACAATCGTGTGATCTCGGCCAGTTCCTTATGCCGTCCAACAAATGGCGTGGCTTGCGACGGCAAGTTGTGGGACGGGGCACGCTTCCCTGCATCATCCGGCGGCGATACCATGACCTTCAGCGCGCCGGCCCGGATGGATTCGAAAAGCGCCTGGGTCTTGGCCGCAGGCTCCACGTCCAGTTCCTCCCGCAGCAATTTTCGGCACGTCTCGTACTGAACGAGTGCAGCGGTGCGCTGTTCGGTCTGAGCCAGCAGACGCATGAGTTGGCGATGCGCCTCCTCGCGCCGGGGCTCGATATCGAGCAGGCGTCTGGCGTATTGGATGGCCGTGGGGTAGTCGTGTTCGCCGGCGAAGTGCGTTACCAGCGTGTGCAGCGCCTGCACCGCCAGTTCACGCAAGCGGGCGCGCTGGGCCAGGCTCCATTCCTCGAAGGCGGGGGCGTCCCGCACGTGGAACTCATCCAGGAAATCCCCCCGGTAGAGCGCCACGGCGGCTTCGAAGCGGGGGGTGGGCGAGCCAGGGGCGGCGCCCGCCTCGAACTCGGCCACGTCCAGCCAAAGCGGCGCCTCGTGGTTCAAGCCGACCTCGTGCCGGGTGATGTCGAGGTGCGGCCCGACAAACCGGCGGAGGTTACTCAGGGCTTTGCGCAGATTGGCGCGGGCGTTGGCCTTGGGCATATCCCGCCACAAAAGGCTGGCCAGGACGGAGCGTGAGTGCGTGCGCCTCGTCACCGTCAGGTAGCAGAGCAAAGCTTGCACCTTGCGGGAATGGAACCCGGTGAGGGTGTGGCCATTTCGAGTGGCGTCAAAGCCTCCCAGACATCGGATTCGCAGATTCTCCATTTTCCTTTGTTCTCCGAACGATTTCGGAACGATCTCGGAACGATCTGGTTACATTCTCTATTTGGTTGCTGTGCATACTATATCATATTTCAGGCTGTTTGGCAATAGTAAGAAGCCACTTGTGCAGTTGACACAAGTGGCTTTGGGAGTTGCGGGGCGGGATGACGGTGCGAGATGCTATCCTGAAGGTGGGGCTGAAGTCTGAGGCCATCCTGGCTGTGCGCGACGGCAAGCTGATCAACGAGGCGACGATCTTGTCATGTTGCTCCTGGGAGAAAGCCGTTGTTCATTGGCTCCAGTCTGGCTTACCAATAGAGATTGGATAGAAGTAGTCTGCACCTACCCAACCCTGATCATCGCCAACACTCGTCTCGTAGAAAACCGTGTCGCCCGATGCTGTCTCGTCGAGGAGTATAGCATCAACGCAACCCTTGACAGACATTTCCACGACCGCAACGGTGGCATTGCCTTCCTGGAAAGCCATAGCAGGCTTGGACCAGAGGGCAACTTCTCCGCGCCCATCCCAGTCACAAAGCCACCCACCCTCAACCTCACTGACCGCTGTAGGCTTCGGCAGGTCTGTCTCTATCACGCTAACAGCATCTATTATGGTTTCCAACTGTTCCGCCATCTCTGCAAAGGTTTCTTCGTCCCCGATACCGCTCCCTTGAGCGTTTACCAGTTCGCGCAAGGTCTGCTCCTCGTTGGACTCTATGAAGAGTGTCTCTGCCGCCCCTGCTGGCATTGGCATGTCGAGGGATACTGAGGTCGGTGTAGCTTTCGAACTAGGGTTGACAATGTCGGCAAGACCAACGTAAAGGCACAATAACAAAACCTGCACGCCCGCCAAGACAATCATCTTGCGAAGCCTCGGTTGTCCCCGGAGCCAGTGCACTAATGAGCCTATTCGCATTTCACGCTTCTTTTCTGGAATGCCTCGCTTTCGTTCAATCTCGCGTGGTGGTGCGACTGGTTGGCCCGTAGTAATCGGCTCAATGGCTGTCGGCATCCTGTGGCTCAATACCTCGCTAACCTGGAGAAGCCCTGCAAGGGCTTCTCGGCTGCAAGAGTCCAGATCAAGTGCCTGCTCGAAGTATTCATGAGCCTGGTCATACCAGCCCTGTTCAAGCGCCATCTGGCCGAAGGTTATGAGTTTGTCCGCGTCGGTATTTGCATTGCTTCCCATTGCCAGAACATCCTGCACAGGCAAACAAGCCGCCTCCATTTGCCCAGGAAGCGGCTTTGCGCTATCACGTCCCCAAGACGATCTCCTGGGCCGTTCAGGAGCAGCCGAAACAGCTCTGAATTTGGTGAGCCGTCTACATTATAGCAAATTGCACTCAGGTAGTGGGCAAAAATCCCGTGAATTCGGCGTGAATCCTGCGTGAAAGTAATCCGACTGTCCAGTCGCCGAGACGCCGTCTCAGGCGAGTCGGTGCAGTCCGTCACGGGGTGTAAGCGATTCGAATCACCGGGAGTGAATGGGCTGTGCTCTACTTAGCGACGATAGGCAGGTATGTTACCTCTGTGAAGACCGTAAAAGACTTGGTCGCACAGAGAGCTGTAGGAACCTGGTTGAACAGATCGGTGATGCGAAGATTGACCTCGTAGACACCAGTGGGTAGTTTCCCAATATCCACCATGAACTCCCAGGGGGTTATCATATCGGCGCAACCTGTACCGACAGGATAGTCAACCACTGCATCCACTCTAATCACATGGTCGTCAACCTGATGGGATTGGTAGAAGGGGATGCAAGTGTCATACCAATCGCCGGAAGCAATCACCTGGACGTTATCGTCTTGGGTGGGCAAACTGGGGGTAACGTTGATTTGAACATTATGACCGCAGGCTTGCCTGATTTCTGAACCATAGCCGACGGACAAACTGTCTGAGTAGTTCTTCACAATGATGGGCAGGTAGAGCCTGTATGGGGTTGTCGGCGGCGTGGTCGTTGGTGTGGGCGTGTGAGTGGCGGTCTGTGTAGGGGTTGGAGTAGACGTCGGTTGGACTCCCGCAGTGGCCGAGACGGGACCATGGAACTCGCTGACACCGTCGGCGGCTACGCTCTCTAGCTTGTAGTAATAAGTAGTGCCGTTGATCACCTCCTTGTCGATGTAGGAGTAGTAGGCTCCCGTTACCGAGCCAATCGCCTTGCTGGGGATGAGCGAGTCGTTGAGCCTGGCGTAGTCGCCTGTCTCGCTCGTGTTGCGCCAGAGGTTGAAGCCCACGGTATGTACCTCGCTGGCCGTCTCCCACTCGACCAGAACCTGACCCTCACCGCCTGTGGCAGTGAACCAGGCCAGGGTCACTCCTGCCAGGGCATCATTGTCAAATATGGTTGGTGCAGTAGCCCATAACAGAGGTAAGTAGATTGTCGTGGTGCTAGTAGGGACTATTATCGGAACTCTCACGAAACTTTGGTGGAGGGACTCGGACCAATCCAGCCCTATTCCGTAGATGCTAATATAGGCTGGTTCGGAGAGCTGAGCGAGGTCCAGCGTCGCTGAGAAGCTCGCCGTCGGTGATGTTTCGGAAAGGTAAAGCGGGAGGACAACATCCTCGATTTTCACGCCAGTAGTACCTGTGATGGCGTATATCTGTGTACGCTCAAACCTATTTTCGTGGGAAGGGCAAAAGCAAGCCAATGAACACCTGGGA
>CAYMKL010000005.1:0-22959 GCA_964390805.1 uncultured Anaerolineae bacterium
CAGAGAGCGACATATAACGCCAACGCACCACCATAATGTGCCATTGTCAAATTAGGATGTTCATGGAGATACAAGCAGCCGTAGCCAAAGTGCACAAATACGCCACTAGCGAAAGCGGCGATACCTTAGAAATCATCGAGCGGCCTCATGGCGGCCTCTCCATGGTGCTGGCCGATGGGCAACGTTCGGGCAGGGCAGCCAAGACCATTAGCAACCTGGTGGCCCGCAAGGCCATCTCGCTCCTGGCCGAAGGGGTTCGAGATGGCGCAGCAGCTCGGGCGGCCCACGATTATCTCTACGCCAATCGTGGCGGCAAGGTCCTGGCCACGCTGAATATTGTCTCGGTGGATCTGGTTACCAAAACCGTGGTCATCTCGCGGAATAGCCATTGCCCAGTCATCGTCGCCGATCATCATGGGGTGCAGGCCCTGGATGCGCCCAGTCAGCCGGTGGGCGTTTACCCTGGGACCAAGCCGGTCATCACCGAGCTGCCCATTGCCCCTCACACCTGTCTGGTCGTTTTCACCGATGGGGTGCTGGCCGCCGGAGATCGCTATGGGGAACGGCTGGATATGGTTCAGCTTGTCACCGACTTCCTGTCTAGTGGGAAAATGGATGCCCAGACTATGGCCGATACCATTCTAGAACGGGCCGTGGAACTGGATCGCGGGCGGCCATCAGATGACATAAGCGTTCTGGTGATCGCCATCGCACCCAGGATTCGAGAGGATAGTGTGCGGCGGATGGCGATTAGCTTCCCAATTGACAAATTGGGCAAAAAGTGACATAATAGGCTTACATCCAGGCAGGGCAACGCCCTGAGGGATTAGAAACCAGGTTTTTGATTGACAAGGTACCTTTTCGTGTCCCAAGAGATCCCAAAAGAACAATCTGCCTGCTCAGACAGGGAAGAAACCTGGTTTCTCCACGAAAAGTCCGATAGCAAAGAAAAGAGAGAAACATGGGATTAGAAAAAGAAGCTGTGCTAAAGTGGATCGCGGAAAGGGGCGGCCCGGAAGGTCTCGATCTGTCGGGCCAGAACCTGATGGGTATTGACCTCAGCGGGTTTGATCTGCATGGTGTCATCTTGGCTAGGGCCAATCTCCTGCAGGCCGACCTGCGGGGGACGAATCTGCAGGGGGCGGACCTCTCCAGGGTTGTCTTGCAAGGGGCTGATCTTCGCTGGGCCGATCTCTCCCGCGCGGACCTGCGGTGGGCAGACATGAGGAATGCCAACCTGCAGGGGACGAAGCTCGATGGCGCCAAGATGGAGGGTGCTGACCTGGCAGGAACTGATCTCAGGGTAGTGGAGCTGACCGAGGGAGCAAAAGGAGAAGAGCCCCCTCTCATTTCCCCTCAGCGGCGGTCGAGAATACTGGCCACCCTGGCTATCGTGATATTTGCCCTGGCTCTGGCAGACCTGGTTTGCGTCTGGGGCTGGCTATACAAGGCCGCCTACTTCGACGAGTTCGGCCTCTCCTGGGGCTTCGACCTCAACTTGTTTTCCCTGGACTACCTCCTGGGAGGCGGGCAGGTGCTCGGTCTTAGCCTGGGGTTTTTCTTGACGCTGCTTTTGCTCCTGCTCTACGTCCTTTTGATGGTGGGCGTCATCGCCGTCGTTTTCTTGGTGTTTGCCTATCTGGGCGACCGCGTTGTCCCCGAGTCAGGAACTTCTTGGGTTCGCCGAGGTGTCATCATCATACTGCTTGTGGTTGGCCTGGCGGGGTTGGCCATCATCTTTCCCCGGCTCATCTCCCTGGGCGGGTGGTTCATCGGGGAGGGCATTCCAGCACGGGAAAGTATTCGGATCTTCAGAGGGTTCCTCTCTGCTCCCTCTTTTGTGGAGAGGGCACTCTTTCTCGTTTTCTTGCTGATCTTTCTGATTCCTTTATGGATTTTGTATCGCCTTTTCTGCCAGGGGCTGCAGAGGCTGAGGTCGCCGTTTCGTTGGTTGGAGAATGTTCTGGCTTTCCTGAAGGGGGCTAGCATTTTCGGCCAGTTCCACCCTTTGACACTCTGGGAGCGGCGCTTGGGTACGCTGGCGGTAGCTGTCATTCTCGTGGCCATTCCCACCTTTCTGACCCAGGCTGGGAGGCTGCATGCCCAGGAGGCCATGTGCGACGGCGGCTCCCTGTCTCCCATCAGCCTCTACGAGAAAGGGATGCTGGAAACATCCCCTCTACGGACGAAGGAGGCGGGAAAGCAGTTTTGCTTGCGGCTTTTGCTGGCCAGGGATGACAGTTATTATGTGTTCTATCCTTACCAGACCTACGAGGTCGAGGGGAGGTGGCAGCCCAGCGTGTATGAGATCCCCGCCGAGCAGGTGGATCTCATCAAGCTGAAAGGGGACGTGGCTTGTTTGACCTGTGGTGATGAGGTCTCTTCCGCAGAGGAACCGCCCATAATCATCTCCGCGGTGGCCGCCAGTACACCTACGCCGACTGAGATACCGACCGAGGTGCCAACCGAAGTGCCAACCGAAGCGCCGACCGAGGTGCCAACCGAGGTGCCGACCGAGGTGCCGACCGAGGTGCCAACCGATATACCTACCCAGATTCCTACCGAGGCGCCTACCGCCACGCCCATGCCTGAAGCGCCCACTACTACACCCGTGCCGGAGCAACCGACCGCTACGTTCACACCTGAGGCGCCTGTGGACACGGCCACACCCTTGCCGCCGACGAACACGCCACCACCGACTGCGACGCCCATCCCACCGACGCCGACGAGCACGCCGCCCGTGGGCCCCACAGTGGATCCGGGGTGCAAGGATCAGTACGAGCCCGACGACATCGTTGGGCAGCAGAATCCTATGGCCTTGGGCGAGACCCAGATCCACAGCTTCTGTCCTGAGACCGATTTTGACTTGGTGTGGTTCCCGGTCAAAAAGGAGCGGTGGTACAATGTCTATACCCACAATCTGGCCATGGGCGTGGATACCATGATCTCTGTCGGGCTGGTGCCGACAATCGCCCGCTACTGTAATCCCTCCAATTGTGCCAACGACGATATCAGTCCGGGCAACCTGGCCTCGGAGATAACCTTCCAGGCCGACACGGACGGCACTGCTTTGGTGTCCATTGACAATCGCTACCAACATGGCCCTGACAAGACTTACCAGATCACCGTTAAGGAGATCGTGCCCGAGCCCACCACTACGCCTAGCGTCACCCCGACGCCGACCATCACCCCGACGCCAACGAACACTCCGACACGCACTCCCACGCCTACCATCACCACCACGCCGTCGCCTACCTCAGGCTACGATCTCTACGAACCCAATAACTCCTGTTCGAGTGGGTACCTGATGGGCTCCGGTGAGACGTACTCTGCCTATATAAATCCGGGTAGCGATCTGGATCATTTCTGGTTCAATATCCAGTTCATGTACCCCATCACGGCGAAGCTAACGCTTCCTGACCCTGAGAAGATGGTCTATGGTCTCGAACTCTACTTCTACGACGGTTCTAACTACAACCGTCTGGCCACGAAAGCGAACTTGGGTGGCGAGGAATCTGTCACTATCGTTCATAATCCTGCACAAACGGGGAAGTACTGCGTGAAAGTGTACAGCGACCAAATTCGCTACGACCCTAGCAAGGCCTACGAATTGAGGGTTGTTTTCGACGCAGAGCCTCCCCCACCTACCTCGACGCCGACGAGCACTCCTACTCCCACCGACACGCCTGTGCCCAGCCCGACACCGACGGTAATAGGGTAAATCGCCTTGCTGATGGTTTCTGGTTCAAACGATAAGGAGCAGAGAGGGGGAGCCGAGAAAGTGCGACGAAACTTATCAAAACTCACAGGAGGGCAGTGGATCACCAGATCCGCTGTGAGCCTCTATAATCTACTGAAACTGGCGTTGGCTTTGAGCATCTTCGCGGTGGCCTTCTTCACGTCGGGGGGGCGCGTAGCTACAGACTTGGTGGGGACGACAGCCACCAAAGTGTACGCTTCGCCTGATTGTGCCTCTGGAAAGTGGACACAAGGTGGGGGCACGAAAGAACTTACGATCTACTCCCTGGCGAGTCATCCAGATAGTCCTGCCATCTATGCGGGCACTTGGGGGAATGGGGTCTTCAGGAGGTCCAGCGACGAAAATGGCTGGAGTCCAACTTCTCTAATGGCTCCCTTAAGAATTGCTTCCTTGGCGATAGACCCCGCCAGTCCTGCTGACATTGTGTACGCGGCGACAATGGAGTATGGCATCAAGCGGAGTGCCAATGGCGGCACCAGTTGGATGGCCACAACAGGCCTGGAGGACCAGGATGTCTGGTCCCTGGCCGTCACCCCCACAGCCGATCCCATCTATGCCTACGCCGGTGCGGAGGAAGGGATTTACATTAGCATTGACGGAACAAACTGGAACCTTGCCGGGGGCACTGAGATTGGCACAGAGAAGTTCTATGCCCTGATCGTTGATCCTCAGGACAGCAGAACCGCCTACGTGGGCACGAAGGCAAAGGGAGTCTATCGGACGACCGATGGTGGCATTGGCTGGACATCGAGCGGCTTAGACGGGAAGACCGTTCGAGCCCTGGCCCTCCATCCTGACGACAGCGAGGTCATCTATGCTGGCACACAATCCCACGGGGTTTTCAAGAGCACTGATGGCGGGGTCTCGTGGCCTGTAAATGGACTGGTAGGGCGTGGTGTCCTGGCCATCTCAGTCAACCCGCGCAACCCTGAGTTTGTATATGCGGGAACATACGGGGATGGTGTTTGGACAAGTCACGATGGCGGCCACAACTGGCACAAAATGCCCGGCTTGTCAGATGGCGCCGGCTTGGTCTACTCCCTGACCCTTTTTACTCCCGAGGGGGAGGATGATTGCCAGGTCCTCTACGCTGGGACCACCGACGGGGTGTGGGCTCGTGCCGTCACGTCACTTTACACCCTTTACCTGCCTCTTGTTCACAAAGGGTGACTACACACCCTCCCGCAGGTTTGAGTCCTGTCTTGTTGAGAATCGCTGTCCCCGGTCTTTACCTCAAAAACTGCTACTAAGGGGCGTCCTCGCCCTGCCGAAGGGCTGTTCGACCGCAAAATCGGGGCGAGGACGCCCATCTGTAGCAGGGTAGGGGTACCTGATGGGGCAATAGGCTCAAAGGTGGCCGATGCGCATTGCTGTGGTAGGCCCTTGTGCCTCAGGAAAGACGGCCCTGGTCGAGCGCCTTCGAAAGATGGGGCACGAGGCTCGTGAGTGTGTTCAGGAACACTCCTACGTGCCGACGATGTGGCAGAAGATCTCCAAGCCGGATGTCCTCATCTATCTGGACGCCGGCCTCTCCTCTATTGCCGAGCGACGCCCGGCTGACTGGAGCGAGGAGTACCTGGCCAAACTGAATCGTCGCCTCTCCCATGCCCGCCAGCATTGCGATCTCTACATTCAAACCGACGGACTGAGCGAGGAGGAAGTTCTGGAAAGGGCACTCGGTTTCTTGATGGGAAGAGCACAACTGGCTTGTTGAAGCTGATTGGACCTCCGAGGTTTTGGCGACTGATGCCGACCAGCTTTGGGGGAATCGTCGGCGTGCAAACCTTGGAGGTCTTCTGGCGATGGGGAATTGGCGACTTGACAGATGCGAGGCGATGGGTTATAATCTGCTTCGTTTGCTACTGCAGCCTGAGTCTGTGAACTTGTACTGAGCCTTGTCCTGGGCCTTGTCCTGAGTTCTGTCGAAGGCTCGTCGAAGGATTGTTGAAGTTAAGGGAGGAAAGTCAGATTTGAGAGACAGAAACGTTGGCTTATTGTTTGTGGTCATAATCCTGGCCGTGGCGGCCATTTGGGTGGACTTGCCGAACAACCCAGGCCTTCACATTCACCTGGGCCCTATCAACTTCGATAGGGACATCAGTGTGCACCAGGGGTTGGACCTTCAGGGAGGGATGCAGGTGCTCCTGGAAGCTGACCTGCCGGAGGGTCAAGAGATCGAGGCCGGTGCTATGGATGCGGCCAAGGTCATCGTCAAGAACCGCGTTGACGCCCTCGGCGTGACCGAACCCCTGGTCCAATCGCAGGGCGAGCGGCGAATCATCGTCGAGCTGCCGGGGGTGGAAGACCCTGAGTTGGCTATTGCCACCATCCGTGAGACAGGGCTCCTGGAGTTCGTTGACGTAGGCAGCACTTTCTTGCCGCCGGACACGGTGGTCGCAACCACTTTCGGCGGTGCGGTCGCCCCTACAGAAGAGATCACGGAGACGGCAACTGTCACCCCTACAGTTGCGGTGCCTCCCGAACAGATTTACAGCACGGTGATGACGGGCAAGGAGTTGGATGTAGTCAACGTCGCCCTGGATCAGTACGGCAAGCCGGAGATCCAGTTCTCGCTGAAGCCCGATGGGACCAGGATTTTCGCAGATTTCACCAGCCGGAACGTGGGCAGATTCCTGTGCATTGTTCTAGACAAGCGAGTCATCTCCTGCCCTCGAATTCAAACCGCTATCCCTGACGGCAGTGCTCGGATCACCGGCGAGTTCACTTTGGAGCAAGCGCGGAGCCTGGCCATCCAGTTGCGCTACGGCGCTTTGCCGGTTCCCCTGAGGGTGGAGACAACCCGCTCCGTCGGCCCGACCCTGGGGCAGGACTCCGTGCAGAGGAGCATCAGAGCTGGGGCCATAGGTCTGGCCGCTGTCCTGCTTTTTATGCTGATCTACTATCGTCTGCCAGGGTCTCTGGCCGCTCTGGCGCTTATCATCTATGCCTTGCTGAACTTCGCGCTTTTCAAGCTGATCCCGGTTACCTTGACCCTGCCTGGCATCACCGGCTTTCTCCTCTCCACGGGCATGGCCGTTGATGCCAATATCCTGATCTTCGAGCGCATGAAGGAGGAACTGCGTTGGGGGCGGAGCCTGGCAGCGGCCATCAACGCCGGCTTCGATCGAGCCTGGACTTCCATCCGCGACTCGAACCTCTCTACCATCATCACCTGCGTTATACTCTACTGGTTTGGGTCGAATTTTGGGGCCAGCGTGGTCAGGGGTTTTGCCATCACCCTGTTCATTGGCGTGGTGATCAGCATGTTCACCGCCGTCACCGTCACCCGCACCTTTATCCGTGTCGTCTTCGATGTATTCGGCGAGCGGATACGGGATCGCAAGTGGCTTTTAGGAATCTAGCGTCCAAGCGTCTAGGCGCCATAGCGTCCAAGCGTTGCCTTTCGCTAAGACGCTAGGCCGCTAAGACGCTATGACGCTGGCAAAGGGGGCTTATGTTCGACATAATTGAGAAACGACGTTGGTACTTTCTTATCTCAGCTCTGGTCATTGGGGCCGGTTTGATCGCCATGATCTACTCCACCGTGCGGTTTGGCACGCCGGTGCGTCTGAGCGTGGATTTCACGGGGGGCGCGCTCCTGGAGCTGGAGTTCGAGCAGGTCGTTCAACCTGGAGAGGTGCGCCAGGTCTTCGTGGACAGGGGCTACACTGACACCATAGTGCAGACCACGGCCGATGAGCGCACCGTCCTCATCCGCTCCGATTTCCTCGAATCGGAGACCAAGGCGGAGATCAAATCTGTATTGGAGGAGAAATACGGGGCATTGGAAGAGCTACGATTCGAGTCTGTAGGTCCCACCATCGGTGGCGAGGTCACCAGGGCAGCGACCTCAGCCGTGGCTACGGCTGCCGTAGTTATCCTGGGCTTCATCGTCATCGCCTTCCGGAAAGTGCCCAATGCCTTTCGTTACGGCGCCTGCGCCACTGCGTCCCTGGTGCATGATCTCTTAGTAGCGATGGGCTTTTTCTCTATCTTTGGTCTCCTCCGTGGTTGGGAAGTGGACTCCCTTTTCCTGACCGCCATCCTCACCGTCATCGGCTTCTCGGTGCAGGACACCATCGTGGTCTTCGATCGCATCCGCGAGAACATCCCCAAGCGGCGAGGCGAGCCTTTTGAGATGATCGTCAACCGCAGCATACTGGAGACCATTCACCGCTCCCTGGCCACCCAACTCAACGCCATCTTCGTGATGGTCGCCATTCTCCTCTTCGGCGGAGCGACAATGAAGCAGTTCATTGCCACGTTGTTAGTGGGGATGATCAGTGGTACCTATTCGTCCATCTTCACCGCTGTACCACTGCTGGTCGTTTGGGAGAAGGGCGAGGTGGGGCAGTTCTTCCGCAACTTGCGGAGGCGGGAGGCAGCGGCGTAGGGAATCCGGTGAGGAATCATGATGTAGGTTGGTTCCAATGCCATTAGTGTCAACTTAAGCTCTGAGCCCCGTCCCCGGGGCGGCCCGGGGACGGGGCTTTGAGCCTTAAGTTGACACTAATGGTTCCAATGCAAGCAGGAGGTGAAAAATGAAGAGGGCGAATCTTCGGAGGATTGCTCTGGCTGCCCTGAGCCTTTGGCTCATGCTGGCAGCCATTTCCCTTTCTGGGCCGCCCCTTCTGCAGGCGGGTGCCCAGGACGGTGTGGTGCTGGAACTGGTGGCCCAGCTCAGGGGGTCAACGTACGCCGTCCACGTGGTGGGGGACTATGCCTATGTCGGCGAAGGGCCCAGGCTGGTCATCCTCGACATCTCCGACCCGGCCAACCCCACAGAGGTGGGCCGCACCGATGTGCTCTCCGCCGGCGTCGTGAGGGGCGTTCACGTGGTAAGGGACTACGCTTACGTGGCCGCTGGAGCCCAAGGCCTTCGTGTCATCTCGGTAGCCGACAAGGGCAACCCCACCGAGGTTGGCTACTTCGACACGCCCGCGCCCGGCCATGCATGTGACGTTCACGTCGTGGGGGACCACGCCTACATTGCCGCTAGCAGCACGGGCCTTCGTGTCATCTCGGTTGCTGACAAGGCAAACCCCACTGAGGTAGGCTTCTTCGACACGTTTGGCTCTGCATATGACGTTCACGTGGTGGGGGACTACGCTTACGTCGCCCATGGTGATGAGGGCTTGCGTGTCATCTCGGTTTCCGACAAGGCAAACCCCACCGAGGTAGGCTACTTCGACACGCCCGGCCGGGCAAGAGGCGTTCACGTGGTGGGGGACCACGCCTACGTGGCCGATGGGGGCGCTGGCCTTCGTGTCATCTCGGTTGCTGACAAGGCCAATCCCACCGAGGTGGGCTTCTTGGACACGCCCGACTGTGCACCAGGGGACGTTCACGTAGTGGGTGACTACGCCTACGTCGTCGGTTGGGACAAAGGCCTTCGTGTCATCTCCACTTCTGACAAGGCCAACCCCACCGAGGTAGGCTTCTTCGACACGCCCGGCATTGCTTGGGGGGTTCACGTGGTGGGGGACCACGCCTACGTCGCCGATTACGATAAGGGCCTTCGTGTCATCTCGGTTGCCGAAAAGGCCAACCCCACCGAAGTCAGCTTCTTCGACACGGCTGGTCGGGCATTGGGCGTTCATGTCGTGGGAGATTATGCCTATGTCGCCGATGATAGGGAGGGCCTTCGGGTCATCTCGGTTGCCGACAAGGCGAACCCCACTGAGCTAGGCTACTTCGACACGCCCGGCCGGGCAAGCGGCGTTCACGTCGTGGGAGACTACGCCTATGTCGCCGATGATAGGGAGGGCCTTCGGGTCATCTCGGTTGCCGACAAGGCGAACCCCACTGAGCTAGGCTACTTCGACACGCCCGGCCGGGCGAGCGGCGTTCACGTCGTAGGTGACTACGCCTACGTCGCCGATGAGAACGCTGGCCTTCGTGTCATCTCGGTTTCTTACAAGGAGAACCCGACGGAGGTGGGCTTCTTCGACACGCCTGGCGGAGCAGGGGGCATTCACGTCGTAGGGGACTACGCCTACGTCGCTGCTGGTGGTGAGGGCCTTCGAGTCATCTCTATAGCAGGCAAGGCGAACCTTACCGAGGCAGGCTTCTTTGACACACCAGGCTGTGCAAGGGGCGTTGACGTCGTTGGTGACTACGCCTATGTCGCCGATGACTGGGGTAGTCTTCGTGTCATCTCGGTTGCGGACAAGGCAAACCCCAGCGAGGTGGGCCATCTCGGCACGGCTAGCTTGGCATTTGGCGTTCACGTCGTCAGGGACTACGCTTATGTGGCCGATGGGGGCAAGGGTCTTCGTGTCATCTCTGTCGCTGACAAAGCACACCCCACCGAGGCGGGCTATTTCGACACGGCAGGCTGGGCACACGGCGTTCACGTCGTCGGGGACTACGCCTACGTCGCTGATGAGGATGGTGGGCTGATCATCCTGCACCAACTTAAGGACAAAGTCGAGGGAACCATCCCAACCACGGGCGGGAGCTTCTCTTCAACGACAGGACAGGCAAGTTTCACTTTTCCCGCAGGCGCTTTCAGCCAGACAGCAAACGTCACCTATCGTCACTTATGGAGAGACCGAGACACGGGGGCATTGGCAGGAATCGGCCACACGTTCGAACTCAGCGCGGTCTACGCTGAAACGAGCCAACCTGCACAGCTTGCGCCAGGTGCGACTTACTCCATCGTCGTTACCTACACGAGCCCAGGCCCGGCCATCGAGGACACGCTAGGGCTCTACTGGTGGGACAACAGCGGGTGGGTGAAGGAGCCCACCACTGTGGTGGATGTTGCCAGTAACACCATCACCGCCACGCCTGCTCACCTGGGCCTGTTCGCCGTGCTGGGGGAGACGCATCCCATCTATCTGCCCATCGTGCTCAAGAACTTCGGCCCGTAGCCTGGGTATCTGACACCCAAGTTGAGAGCTGAAGCCGACCTTTCAGCCCATCGTTCTGTGAGCGTCGTACTTGTGAGCTACTGAGACTTGGTGACGAAACACGGGGTTGAGACAGAATCTCAGCCCCGTTTCTGGTTTAGAGCAGGATTCTCAGAATTTGCGGATCAGGATAATCCGTAGATTCTGAGAATCCTGCTATTAATTGACGCCCAAGGCTTTATGTGCTATGATACAGGAAAGAGCAGGAAAGGACAAATCATGGGTCTGATCGTAATCCGCTACGGCGAGATAGGCTTGAAAGGCAAGAACAGAGGGTACTTCGTCAAGCGGCTGCGCAGGAACATCAGAGATTGCCTGAAAAGAAATGACATAACAGGGGAGGTGCGCAGCGTCGGGCAGCGGGTCTACGTGCAGGTCGAGGAGGTGGAACGGGCGGTCGAGAAGCTGCGAGATGTCTTCGGCATTGTTTCCCTGAGCCCGGCCCAGGAGGTTCCGGCTGACATTGAGGCCATCAAGGCCGAAGCTCTGCAGGTGGCCCGGAGAGCTGGCCTGGACGAGAGGCGGGCTTTCCGCATGCAAAGCCGCCGGGCAGACAAGGCTTTTCCCCTGACCTCGCCTGAGATCAACCGCTTGGTCGGCGCTCACGTGCATGAGACGACCGGAGCGCGGGTTGACCTCTCTGACGAGGCCGACCTGACCATCGGCGTAGAGGTGCGCCGGGACCACGCTCTGCTCTTTGGCCAGAAAGTGGCTGGGCACGGGGGACTGCCCCTGGGCACTCAAGGGCGGGCGGTGGCTCTGATCTCCGGCGGCATAGATTCGCCCGTGGCCGCCTGGATGATCATGCGCCGGGGGTGTGTGGTGATTCCCGTCCACTTTCGCCAGAGCGAGGTGGAGCTGGCCAAGTTCATGGATAACTGCGAAGTCCTGTCGCGTTACGCCTATGGCTGGAACATGCGCCCCATCGTCTTGAGTCATCAAGAAGTCTTTGGCAAGACCTACGAGAAGCTCCGCAGCGTCGGCGCTGAGCGCTGGGCCTGCATCTTCTGCAAGCGTGCCCTGCTGCAAAAGGCCAGCCAGATTGCCGACGAGCACAGGGCCAAAGCCCTGGTCACGGGGGATTCCCTGGGCCAGGTGGCCAGCCAGACCCTGGACAATCTGGAGGCCCTCTCCTACGGTATCGAAAAGCCGATCCTGCGCCCGCTAATCGGTCTGGACAAGACGGACATCACCGCCCTGGCACGGCGCATCGGCACCTTCGAGGTGTCCATTCGTGAGGCCAGGTCCTGTTTATACGTGCCGCCGGACCCGTTGACCAAGGCCAGTTTGCCCAAACTGAAGGCTATCCTGGAGAAGATGGGGGATGGGGGATTAGGAACGAGGGATGGGTAGGTGGAGAAGAGCAAGGAACCTTTGCCGGTGAAACTGATAGCCAGCATGTTCACGGCCAGTGGGGAGATTCTGGAGGAGGCTGAGGCCAGGCTAAGTCAGGAGTTCGGCCCCATTGACTACGAGAGCGAGATCCTGCCCTTTGACCATACCACTTACTACGCAGCGGAGTTTGGGGAGAGCCTGAAGCGGAGGTTCGTGGCTTTCGAGAAGCTCGTGCACCCAGGGGAACTGGCGGAGATCAAGCTACTGACCAACACGCTGGAAATGGAATGGGTGGCAGGAGGGAAGCGGCGGATCAACATTGACCCTGGCTATGTCTCCCACTCCAAGCTGGTCTTGGCCACCACCAAGAATCACGCCCACCGCATCTATCTGGGCCAGGGCATCTACGCTGAGGTGACTTTACACTTTCGCGACGGCACCTTCCGTGCCTGGCCGTGGACCTATCCCGACTACGCCAGCCTGCCCCTCATCGCCATCTTCAACCAGATCAGAGCGCTGTACGTCAAGCAATTGCGCACAATACCAAATACCTAGTATCCAATACCCAATGAGAGAGCTACTCCTTGGCCAACAATTGCACCTGCGATGCCATACTCTGATAATCCCAGCCTGAGGCGTAGACGCGGACGGATGTGATAAGGGCGGGCTTGACATCGCCCAGTTCATCCATCAGGTTGGGCGACTCGTAAGGGTACCAGACGTAGCGAGGAATCTTTTCGCCGTTTACGATGCGCCAGTCCGCAACGGGGTCTTTGAAATAAAAGCCATACGTCCAAAAGGCATCGTTGCCATTGATGTCCTTGTAATCCAGGCGGACCATAACAGGGAACTCAGAGCTTAAGTAGCCGGCGCCGGGGAGGCTTTGGTCCAGTAGCCTGACGGAGATGTGCAGCGCTAGAGAGGTGAAATCGCGGACATCTTTGTCAATGGTCTGAATAATTCCCGTCTCCGCGTGGTTGGCAGCCTTCCCCACGCGCCAGAAACGCACCGCCTGGCGGTCGCCGACGGCCAGGATTTCAGCTTTACCGCTGACCTCTTTGGGATCAACCTGGTCGTGGTAGACTCTCCAGCCCGCCGTCAGCGGTTCCTTGAAGTCGCCGTTGACGATGAGATCTCGCTCCGCCGGCAGAGGCCCTAGCGGTTCCCTGCCGATTTCCAGCGTTGTTCTCTCTCCCTGTCCCAGCTCTACCACCTTCCCCATGGCCATGACCTTCGCCTGGCCGTCGCGCACCGTCAAGTGGAATTCCTCGCTGCTCACTTCCACCGAATAGCTCCCGTCCTCTTCCAACTCGACTGCAGCATGAGGGGTTTGCACCTGGAAGTTCAGGGGTGATTGCATTGATGGCGCCACGCCGATCCTGACTCTTCCCCCCGTCACTTCCAGGACAATGGCGTTGGGTTTGGAGCTGAGGCCGAATCTGGGCGACTGCGTCTTTTGGATGATCACCTGGGTCTTGTTGTAGAGGTGCAGGGTGCTATCCTCGAAAAACTCCAGGAAAGCCTGCGATGTAGCGTCGGTTCTGATAGTGGACCCCTCCGGCACATCGTCCTTGGTGCCTGTGACAGCGATGGGTACATCTGCCTCCGGCTCCTGCACCTGAACAGTGCCCCCGATGGCTGCGAGGGACGTCTTGTGCACCTGGGTGGCATTGATGACGTACCAGCGGATGCCAAGGGGGATGCTAACCACCAGCAAGCAGAATGTGGCGAAAGCTATGGAAAGGATTATCCAGGCTAACCTCTGAGGGTTCTTTCTCATTTCTGAACCTTTCATCTCCACAGCCAGACCAATCTGGCTCTCCTCTCGTCCAGCCGATCCAGCCCCGCTTCGCCGGCCAGGCGCACCGCCTCCGTGAACTCTTCGGAAGTGGTACGGCGGTCGAGGGGCGGCAACTCGTGGGCCTTGTAGCAAGGCCGGAACTGATCCATCACGTTAAGGTAAGTATTAGTCGAGACCTCTTGGGCCAGAAACTTGACGATCTCGGCCGTGCCGGCCAGTCCCTCAGGGAGCACCAAGTGACGCACCAGCAGCCCTCGCAGGGCCACTCCGCGCTTGTCCAAGACCAAATCCCCCGTCTGGCGATGCATCTCTTTCACCGCCGCCTGATTGATGGCCGGATAGTTCTTCACCTTGGAGTAGCGCAGCGCAACATCGGCGTCGGCGTACTTCATGTCGGGCATGTAGATGTCAACAATGCCGTCCAGTAGGGCCAGGGTCTTCAGTGAATCGTAGCCGCCCGTGTTGTAGACCAGGGGCAGGCGCAGGCCGGCCTCGGCGGCGATGAGCAGCCCGGCCAGGATGTGGGGCACCACGTGGGTGGGTGAGACGAAGTTGATGTTGTGGCAGCCCGTATCCTGCAAGTGCAGCATCATGGCTGCCAGCTCCTCGGCCTCCACCTCTCGCCCCTGGCCCAGTTGGCTGATCTCGTAGTTCTGGCAGTACTGGCAGTTCAGGTTACACCAGGCGAAGAAGATCGTCCCGGAGCCGCCACGCCCGACCAGGGGTGCTTCCTCCCCGAAGTGAGGGTTGCAACTGGAGACCACCGCCCTCTCCCCCGTGCGGCAGACTGCGCCCTTGGCGCTCTCCCTGCGGTTAACGCCGCACTCCCTGGGGCAGATGTCGCACATCTCCAGGCGTTTGTATGCCTCCTTGACCCGCTCCTTTAGTTCGCCGGAGCGGAGGAGGTTGAGGTATGCGGGTTCGAAAAAGCTCATCCTAGCTTCTCATCCAGATTTAGTCTATTCATCCAATACCCACGCAACATCCACTGCAATGTTCGCAAGCATTGGTACTTTTCGATCCTCAGCTAGCTCTTTCAGCCGTCCTTCTTCAAGCCAGTCTTGTAGCGAGCCGCTGGCCGTGTACTTGCGGGGCTTGTATTTTGGATACAGATATAGCGTATGATGGTCAATGAACTCAGCTGGCTGCTCTAAATCCGAGCAGGTAGCAATTTGTATGTCTGAGCGTATACCATATTGAGTCAGCGGCGGTCGTGCCGCCCTAGCCCGGGATTTCTCAAGAGCTGTCTCGAACTCAGCAAGGCGTCGCTCCACCACTATCAGAACCTCGACATCAAACGGGCGACCACGTTGATATTCGTTAGGGATTGACGCTATGCAGAGAATAGCTCGAACCTGTGCCTGCTGTTCTGTCTTGAGCGCTTCGAGAAATGGCCTGGTTACTTGACGCGCATACTTCAGTGCTCTTAATCGCATAATCGTCTGCTCGAAATCAGCCTTGGCACCCGTTTGGCTTTCTCTCCAGGCCTTCATTTCCTCCCATTCAGCCGCCACCTCATCTTTCACCGTCTCTTCAAACATCCGGATATAGTCTTCATTCACCTCAAACCCTATATAGTGGCGTCCCATCGCAGCAGCCTGACCTAGTACGACCCCTGATCCGGCGAAGGGATCCATCACTAGATCACTGGGATCGGTCGTAACTTCGATGATCCGTGCGACTAGCGCGGTGGGGAATGAGCAGTAGTGATCGAGTTTGGATGGCTTGCGCCATGTTCCCCGGGATCTCATTGCAATGCTCCATATGTTTGTCGGAGTCTTGCCTTTCGGATTGAATCGCTCCGGGAAATCCACCCACCATTTGCTTAGCTCGTCCAAGGTCTTGATACGGTCCACATGGTACTTGTAATTGTCGGATTTGGTCATGAATAGAATGAACTCGGAGATGTTACGTAGCTGGCCACCTGCTTGCCAAGGGACGCTGTGTTGCTTATCCCACACGATCAGATCACGCAACTTCCAACCTACTTGGCGAGCATGTTCAGCCAGCTCAAAAGGAAGAAGTCGCACTTCCTTCCCTTCTCGATAGGTATCAACGACAAGCCATAAGGAGCCAGTTGGCTTGGTTACAAGCAAACAATCCCCCAGCACCTTCTCGATATCAGCAAGATATTCCTCTTTAGTCTGCCCATGACCAATCTGGTCGGGTGCTCCGTAATCTTTCAGATCCCAGTAAGGCGGGGACGTGATTATCACGTCTACGGAAGGATCAGTCGGAGAAAGTATATCCGTCAATAGACGAGCATCTTTAGAGAGCACACAGTCAATGGATTTCACCATCAGCTCCTACTCTGGTTCATCGGATTCGCGCGATGTGATTAGCGATTCTGCCTCACACCTCAATTCGGCCTCTAGGCCGGGATCCGTGCGCAAGATGTCCGCGATGTCCCGCGGGTCACGTTGTATGAGGATAGGCAGAAAATCTTCGTAAGCGTCGATGGCTTGTCTCTGGGCTCGAGGAGACAGTTCCTCATTCAGTTCGTCCCAAAAGATGTTCCTGAAGCAAGTCTCGTACTTTCTCGCAGGCTTTATTACCGCGAGCTGCTCTAGCTCAAAAGAGTGGCATAGCATGTGGTGGCCCCCTTCACTATCATACTTCACTGCGAAGTGTTCTGTTACTCGATAGCCACGAGCTCTGGCCATCTTGGCGATGGCTTTTGGAAGAACGAGACTCACAAGGGCCCTGTAATCCTCTTGGAAAGGACTGAGGTCAACCGCCCCATACCGGTCAAGGTAGGCCCTTTGGAAATTGTCTTCAAGGAAGTTTTGCAGGAGGGTACTTTCTAGATATCTGCGTGCTGATATATCATCAGTTGAAGTGGTCAACAGCAGAAGGAAGCCTTGCCCCCTTTGTAGCCAGAAGGCTCGTCGAATACCTGCGAGTGTTCTCAGGGCCTTGCGCCGTTCTTCATGGCCAGTAATCACCGCACCGCAGATATCCACGTTAATTACATCGAAGGGGAAATAAGAAGCCAATTCCTTTCTCATCGCTTTGTCGAACGATTGTCTACTAACCCCCCGAACTGTGCCCAAAACCTTCAAAGCCTTGTCAGCGTTATCTCTGTCACAGATCACTACGTTGGGAAACCCTTCGGTGCCTCCATTAAGAAGGCCAGCTTGCCACAGAAAGCGGATATCTGATGCGTTAGGACCAGGTATCGTGAAATACCTCAGCGGACGGTCGACGCCAGCCTCCAGCCGACGCTCAACAAAACCCTGGATAACTTCGAGCCAGCCGAAGCGGCGAACGTACTGCTTGATCGGATTACGATCCCAAACGAGGAGAGTGACTTGGCGTTCAGCTTGTTCGCGAATTCTCTGTGGAACTCCTTCCTCCTCGAATCTTCGCTTGCGCTCTTCCCTCTTTGACGTTCCAGGCATCGTTGCAGGCTCCCTATCGCTTCAATAGAAACTCTTCCAGAAGACTCAGCACTTGTTCAGCGGACGCGCCTGTTGCGATAGCCGCTCGTAACGGAATTAGCAGTTGTTGGTATAGAAGACGTTCCGAGCGCGAGCGTGGCCAGCGGGGTGAGTTGTTATACACAGTCATCTGATTATCCCCCACGACATATGGCTGTGGGCTATCCTCATCGGAGAACTTGACAGCGAGCTTGCCTCCACTCACCTGCTGGACCTGGTCTGTGAGTTTCTGGACATGCTTGCTGTGAGCTTCATCTTCGCGCCGCTCTCTGCGCTTCCAGTAGGCATCCACAGACGTACCCATGATGCCGTCACCACGGGTTGTTGATCCAATAAGCTTCCACAAATGCTCTTGTAAGGCAACATAGTGAGCATCCGTCTCACGAAAACTATTTCGGTCAACGCTCAAGGCTCGCTCAAGTCCTTCGTCAATGTATATCTCGCCCGACATCTGTCCTGCTCTGGATGTTGGGTTCACTATGGAAAAACCCATCAGTGTTTGGTCGTAGAGCCCAATACCAACATTGCGGATGTAGATTTGAATGCCTCGTATGGCACTGGGCTCTACCTGCTTTCTTTGCCAGAATATGTAGCCCTCATATTCTAAGAGATCCTCATCCACAGTCTCATTTCGACTGAAAGTCTCCAGATAGTAATCATATCCTTGCTCCAGCTCATTCTCACGAGCCACCGCACCTGATGGCAGTAGAGCGGGCTTCAGTAAGCGGTAGTTGTCCACGAGCACGGAGAAATTGAAGCGATCCAGTTCTTCCTTCTTCTGCCTCAATAGATCCTTCTCTAGCAGGACTGGACCTCCCTCAAGATACTGCACTGGTGTCATAATAGAGAGTTCCCAGAGAAATTGGTGATACTGGGGCAATGATTGGTAGGAAAGCTGGCTCGTCTTCATCTGCAGTCTTTTACAGAGTTCGTCCCAGGACCAATCATCCACCTCATGACGGTACTCATCCCATCCCATACCGCTGTCTCTGTAATGCTTGAGCATTGCATCTCTCGATCTGCCCTCATCCATCAGCGAAGCTCGGACACCCTCGTCTATTTTGTTCAGAGTAATGGTAGTGCCCTGCCCACCAAGAACGGCTGGCAAATCAGGAAAAATCACACAGTAGCCCAAGTGCTCCCCCTCTGAGTCTTCCGTTCCTCGTTCTCTGAAGATCATTTCCGCGCTATCTGCCAACTCAAGCTGTGCCAACATCTCAATGTACTCATCGGATTCAGGGCTCAAATCGTTCAACCGCTGTCTCATCGCCTCGATTCCACCGTAGGCCGCTGCCAACTCGCGGAAGATGTCGATCTTCACAGCCTCAATTTGCTTCTGTTTGCGCTGGCTGAATTGAGAGAAATCCAGTTTGGCGACAAATTTGGTGTCCGAGTCAGGAACCTGTGACTCGATAATAGCCTCCTCGCACACCTGAGTCAGCGCCATCAGCCCAATGCCCAAGTGTCCGATTAATGGACGGTTGAAGATAGGTGTTTGTCCAGTTGGTTGTAGCATACCCTTGAGACTACTTCCGATTGATTGCATGGCTTTGGCGAAATGCCCTGGAGTCATACCAAGTCCGTTGTCTAGAACCTTGATCTGCTCAAACCTTGGGTAATCTGTCGAGATAACAACACGAGTGGCATCTGCATCAAATGAATTACTAACGAGCTCCTTTAAGGCTCCTGCAACTGAATTATAGATGCCTGCTCCTATGTGAAGTAGAACCCCGGAAGTGACTTTAATGGGGATCTGTTCGAAAGATCTACCTCGGAGCTGTTCTTCCAGATTCATGTTCCTGCCTCCTAAAGTGCTGCACTATCTCATCGCTTTTGCAGTCTTCTGATACTGTGCCTGAAAGCCGGAGCTGGGATAACATTACAGCTCATCAAGTTCTCGCTCCCAATCGGACGAGGGTGGTTCCTGTCGAGCTTGGGCTACCAGTCGTTGTAGAACAGCGGAAGCAGCCAGGATGGCATCCTCCGGCTCTTCTTCGCGGTTCAGCGAGTTGTCTATGATCAGCTCCATCTGATCGAATAATGAGGTGATGTCCACCACAACGGCTTTTGCCTCGCTACCTTCGTAGACGATGGGAAAGCGGTCTCGGATCCAGAAAGCTGTTTCAGCCATAGTCTATCTCCTTCAATCAATGTCTACGTCTTTTGCGCGGACGAGCCGTAAGCCGGGACTGCTGGTCCGATCCTCCCGATCGTGCGATTCTTCGCGTCCGTTCCCTCTGGCAAGCGCGAGTCGCCCTATTTGCCGCAACGGATGGAAGCGGATAAGCGAATACATCCGGTGCTATCATCGGCTTATCCCGTGTTTGGCAGCAGGTATCGCACGCCCGTGGATGTGGATGGGGCATCCGTAGTGCCGCTGGGGTCCTTCAGTGCGCCTACTCTCCCCAACCGATATGGCGGTCATCCCAACTGGCGACCCAAGCAAAGCCGAATCCGCCCTCGGTGTTTCCATGTCACGGAAATCAATGCGGACGCGTAGATTCGCGGCTTCTAGCCGGGGCAGCAGCCGACTGCCCACCCAGTCCTTGTCGTGGTGGCTGTAGCTTATGAAGACATAGAATGTTGGGTCAGCGGGCATGGGGCTTTCTCCGCTTGATCAGTCCTGTGAGCTATGCCACGCACATGTGATTGATGCACTAGACCTCATCGTCCAGCTCGGCGACATAGGGTCCCTCAAGCAAGTAGTAGAAGTGGGCCTTGATTGCAGTGTCATGGTACCCTTCTTTCGTTGCCATCGCTGTGACCTTGTATTTGCCCTCCTGGTGTTCATCTTTGTTAAGTTTCAGGGAGGCCACACCGTTTTCGGCAAAGGTCAACTCGTGCACAGTGTCGTCAGGGCTGCAAACTTCTCCGTCTTTGATGACTATCCCCTCGATGGGTGGGTCGGTCAACACCTTGATCAACACCTCCACGTCTGTGCCCACAAACGTGGTGGCCGGAGATGCAGTTGACGCGCTACAAAATTGTATCCAGATCATCACTCACACCCCTTAGAAAGTCTTCTTAAAATCTTCATCTTCAATTTCAAATGCTGCCTCTTTGGTTTCACTGCTCGGTCCGGTAAGCCAGACCTCAACCTTGTATTGACCAGGTTGGAAACTCTCGTCAACCATCAATTCAAACAGCGTCACGTCTTCCGTGCCATCTGCCTCTAAGCTCGTACGATACTGCTGTACAGCGGTAGGAAAGCTGGGATTCTGGCTACCGAGCACGGCATTGACCGTGGCGGTGGCAGGTTCTTGTGAGTTGTTATGTAGTCTAATTGTGACCTTGAGTATCTCACCGGATTCAGGCTGATCCGGTTCTATTCTTACTTCGTCGATTTTCATAGTTTTCCTCCAAACGCTAACTTATGTAGTCTTTGGGCACAAAGGTTGGGTCGCCCACCAGCAGGTAGTGCGGATCGCCATCAAATCTGCTGCTGAAGTTGCCAAGTTTATCTTTGTCCTCAGGGTCGAAAAGGTGTCGTTCCGAGTTCTTGGCCAGACATATTGCTTTCCCTAAGGAGTCCCCATTCACGTACAATGCTTTCAACAGTTCATCCAGCTCATCGTGCCAATACGCTAGCGAGACGGCGCATTGCTGGGCCATTGCCCCACGGCGGATGTTCTGCGCGACAAAGAGGCGAGCCAGCTTTGGTCCTCTCTCACTCAGGAGATTGGCCATCTTCATCCTCTCGTGCTTAGTCAACTCGTATGCTCCGGTCAAACAACCGATGCCGAGGATGACGGGGAATCCATCGAGCCGGGTATTGTTTTCAACTAACTTGGCCGTGCTCATAACGCCTTCAAAGCCGTCGTAGCTGGCGTGTCCCATATACACGATCAGGTTTGCTTTCGGGTAGAGCGACCCGGCCAGAACTTTCTGCTCGTCATCGAGACGCCCCCCGTCTCCGATGATCTGCTTATCATCGAACGCTTTCTTCGCCTCCTCAGTCCAGCAGTGGTCCAGATACTTCTGGAGTTCCTCTTTGCTGAGTAGGTTGTCGAAACGTGGAGCACCATTCTCGTCATGCCCAGGCTCGAGATGTTTCACCAGAATCAACAACGCTCGAGGTTCTTGAGAAGGAGCTAGTGCCTTGAAGAACAGTACCCGCGCGACGTAGGCGGAACAGTCGGATACTGTGATGCCGAAGATGCGTCCCACAGCCAGGTCTACATCCTCCAGGTTCTGTGCGCGGCCGTAGACTCGACCATCGAGTTCGACCATATATCTCCTTTTTTCATCAAAGGCCGACATCGGGATCGCTTCGGGACTGGCGACGATAGTCAGGTAGCTTGGCTTCAGCTCAAGGTCGGCGATGGCTTGCTTGAGAATGTCGTCAATTCTTTTCGGGTAACGATCCGATACTGGGATAATGACTTCCTGCTTGGCTGCCGCCAGGAAAGGCGCGACCAGTGAGCACTTGCCGTAGAGGCAGCGAATCTCTCCTCCCGGCGTGGTCTCGAGCAAAGTGTTCGTGGGCTCTTCATAGTGCAAGTCAAGATCCCTGGGATTGACGAGGATGATCTTGTCGGTCTGCACTTCTTTTACATATTCCTTCTGAATATCCTCTGCGGTCATCCGGTGGATCTGTGTTTCGCTGAGGCTGTTGAAGAAGTCGCTGACCTGTTCATCAAGTTGGCCGACCAGGTAAATTGTCTCTAGCTCGTGCATCAGCGGTTTGTACGCTTCCAGGGTCTCGGTGTCCAGGAAACAAAGGTGTGCGCCCTTCAGGGCAGCGAACGGTGCTGCGATTAAGCCAGTTTCATAATCATCACGGGCGACGATTACCCCGGCGCACATACTTTTGTAGAGTCGCTGCAACTCCCAAATAGGGTTTTTCTGCAGCATCTGTCCCCTGGCAATTCCGCAATAATCTTCTAGCACCATAACCAACGTCGGCAGAACACCGGGCGAAGTAGCGCCCACGTGCACGATGGCCATGTCACTTCGCCCTTCGCCCTTGGACGCAAGGTAGCTGCGCAGAAAGTGCACTATTGCGTCAACGTCAATGGTATTCCCCTCCTGGTGGTAGATCAGCACGGGCAGTCTGGGTTTCCCCACTGGTCGAATAGCGATAGGCACCAGACTTAGGATGTCCTGCCAACACTGATCGCTAACCAAGAAAACGGCACTGCTCCATCTCATCTTCATTCTCCCTCCATTCTCTCTCTGAAGGACACGCAGACGTGGCGCACGCCCACAGCCTGTGCGTCCGGCTTAGCCACAGAGCGGCTCGTTCGAGGAGCATTTGTCTGATCTAACATTGGCAAGCTAATACCACGGGCTTCAAGTCCAGTGCAGTGGACACACAAGGTTACACCGGAATAACCTGCCCAGCAACATGTGTATGGGCCGTTCGGGTGGGCAACAATATGCCAGGCAATACGCGGCTGGCCCGGTGGGTTCCTCACAGAGAATCTGTAGGCTGTGTTCCCCAGGGTTATCACCTTCGCGAATTACCAGGACGGCCCGATTGCGCCAACGCGATTTATAATAGTTGCTCATAGAGTCGAGGTCTTTGATTCTGTCCAACCGCCAGACCGCTGCATTTGCACCATGATTCTCCGCTGGCTCGTATCTCAACAGATCCAGGTAATGGATTCCGAGTTGATTGTCAGTAAGTCGGTCTTCGGGTTCCTGGTAGCCGCGCATAAACAGCGTGAACTTTCCCCTGTGGTGCAACAGCAGCCATTCGACGTCGTC
>CAYMKL010000005.1:23059-95333 GCA_964390805.1 uncultured Anaerolineae bacterium
GCATAAACAGCGTGAACTTTCCCCTGTGGTGCAACAGCAGCCATTCGACGTCGTCGAGGGAAACGGCAGAAGGGGGCTCAGGATCAAGAATCTTCGATATCTCCATCACTGACACCTCTGCCTCTGGAAAATAGCCTAACGTGTCTTCAGGTGCATCTTCGTGCTGCCAACGCCAAAGCTGTTCGAGTTTGAATTTGCCTTCCATTGTCACTTCTCCTTTCGTTTATGTTTAAGGGTGTATTCCATAAGTAAGTAAGGCGGTTCAATCAAGTTGGGTTGCTATCTGAGGAGACGGCTCCCAGCCGAACAAGCCTTTCTCAGTTGCCGCGTAAAGGTAGTAGGGGGCACGATCGGCCGCAGCCAAATCGGACGCCAACAGCCACGACATCAAACTTGAACCATGGAAATCCTTCGTGGAGGCGACCTGCTGGTAGCTAGGCTGGCCTTCACGCGCTTGCACCATGAACACTTTGCCACCTACCACGCTGACAAAGACCACGTCTGGGGAGAGTGGGTCAACTGCCAACTTCAATCCCTCAAAACCGCTGACCAGTGGTTGGCCGTGCGCTACGCCCGTCTGGATGCAATACAATCCCTTTCTGGTAAGCGCATATAACACGTTTGCGTCGGCGGGGTGCATCACCATGTCTATGATGTAATCCGGTGGGCTATCCGGGAAGTCATTTTGCCAGCTTGCACCCTGGTTGGTGCTGTGCCACAGACGCCCACCCTCGCTGCCCACATACAACACGGAGGTTGCCTCGTCAATGACGCCAGCCGTCAGTGCGGTGATGGCTTGTCCATCTGGGGCGATGGTGGTTGTTATCCAACTTGTTCCACTGTCTGTACTCCTATACACATACGAATGCACGGCGTCGCACACGTACAGCGTTTTTGCGATAAGTGGATCCACGACCAGGTCTTCCACTCCTGAGGCATCCAACACGGTGCCCAGGTTAATCCAATGTTCGCCATCATCGTAGCTGCGAAACATAGTGCCCTTAACGCCCACGTTGGTGCTCTCTCTCGCGCCCGCGTATAGCGTGCCAGCAGTGTGTGGAGAGAGGGTCACGTTGACCCAAGAGTAGCTACTAGTGGTTAGAACCCGTGTCCATGTCTGTCCCCCGTCGGAACTCTTGAGCACTCCACCATTCTCTTCCACTGTGCCCACGTAGAGTGTATCAGGAACTGCGGGATCTACAGCGAGGGTGTGTGCCCGCATCTCCCCAAGCTGGTCCCAGCTTCCCGTTGATGGCTTTCGGTTGATGAGAAGCGCAACCAGGGCAATTACCACGAGCGTTGAAAGGCCAAACACTGCGATACGCAGTACTTTTCGCTGGCGATGGGTGGCAAGTTCGGCACGCCGTGCCGCGATGCTGGCGATGATGAAATCATGTTCCAGCGTGCTCAAATCGGCGGGAGGAGTTTCTGTCCATTGTTCAACTTTGGCCAGTCGGCTTCCACGATAGAGGTAACTTGCGTCTCGCCCGTGCTGCTCCCATTGTTGGGCTGCTTTGGTCAGTTCCTGGTGGATGTGCAGCGTGGCACGGTCTTCCTGCAACCAACTGCGTAGCCGCTCCCACTGCTCGATCAGCGCCTCGTGGGCTAGCTCCACTGTGTCCTCGTCGGCCACGATCAAGCGCACGCCGCCGCGCGAGAGGGTGGAAATCAGTTCTTCCATATCCTCTGCAGCGACTCCCACGAGGTTTAGCTCCTCGCGGCGAACGCGCCGCCGGGTATCGCTGGTATCCTCGCCCAACGCCACCAGTCGAACGAACAGATTGCGCGCTAAGTGTTTTTGCGATTTGCTCAGTTCATTATACACTACCTCTGCCCGCTGGTCAATCGCCCCGCTCACCCCGCCGATGGCCTCATAGGCAGCGTGCGTCAGCCACACGCCGTGCCGTCGCTGCCACAATTGCGCCAGCGCAGACTGCATCAGCGGCAGAGCGGCCGGTTGGTCGCGCATGTCGCCGACGATTCGGGCAACCAACCCCTTCTCGAACATTGCACCCACCGCTTGGGCTGGTTGGACGATGGCCTCGCGCAGGGCGCGCTTACCCATCGGACCGAGCAACAGTTGGTTGGCTTGGAGCAGGGCGCGCAGGTCGGGGAAGTCCAGGCAGTGCCGGACAAAGTCAGCGCGCAGGGCCAGTACCACCCGCACTCGTCCGCCTGACGTCTGCACTGTGTCCACCAGGTTGGCGATGAGCTGGCGTCGTCGCTTGTGCGCTTCTTCCGGCGTGCCAGCAACCTGTGTGAACAGTTCCTCGAACTGATCCACCACGATCAACAGCGTGGCGATGTCCGGGCGGTCGGCCAGGAACGTCGAGGCGGCCGTACTCAATCCATCTGCGCGCTCTGCCAGCCGTGCTTCCAGGTCATCGGCCAACCGCAAGCGCCCTTCCATCGGGGCTAACGTCGCCAGTTGGTCGGCCAGGGC
This sequence comes from uncultured Anaerolineae bacterium, assembly GCA_964390805.1. Lineage (GTDB taxonomy): Bacteria > Chloroflexota > Anaerolineae > VGOG01 > VGOG01 > CAYMKL01. The sequence goes on from CAYMKL010000005.1 coordinate 25,503, forward strand.
CCGCAAGGGCCGCGTGCCGGGGAATAGGGTAAGCGCGCGCCAGTCCTGCTCCAGCCTGGGCAACAGCCCCGCCAACACCAGGGACGACTTGCCGCTCCCCGACGCACCGACGACGGCTACAAAGGACGACTCTTGCACCCGCTCCAGCAGTCCTTTGCGCTCGTCGGTCCGGCCGAAGAAGAAAGCCTCCTGTTGCGCCGTGAACGGTTGCAATCCGGGGTAGGGCGCGGGTTTGTCGGGTAAGGTGAACGCGCCCGCTTCCTTCGGCGGCCGGCCCAGGATACCGGCGACCAGCCGGGCAAAGGCGTCGGCGTCGTCCAGGCCAGAGCGGAAGTCGACCCAGGTGCGGCGGGCCAGGAAGCGGGTCACCGCTGCTTCCGTTGCGCCAGGGAGCAGCACCGGGATAACGCGATATTCATCGCGCCTGCGCACCGCGTGGTCCAGCGCCGTGCGCATCTCCTCATTGTGCCACGGGCTGATGCCAGACGGCCCGACGAAGACGGCTACAGTCTTGCTTCTTTCCAGGGCTTCCTCGAGGGCTTCTTGCCAGGGTGCGCCGGGGATGAGGTGCCATTTATCGAGGAAGGGCTCCAGGTGGGCCTCTTCGCGCAGGCGGTGGGCGATGGTTTCCACTGCCCGTTTGTCGCCGCTGTTGTGGGAGAGAAAGACGTCGTATCGGATTCCTTCGATCATGCTCGGCTCCCCCAGTGTTTCCAACCTCACCACCTCACCGGCACTTTCCTCATCCTCCACTGACGGTCCCGATACTGCACGTACTTGTTCTGCCTGCCGAATTCGTAGAGCTGCCGCGTGACCTCCACGTCCTGTTGGCAGTAGTCGAAAAGCTCTTGCATCTTCCCCTGGCGCCACCAGCGGATGGCTTGCAGGCCGTCGGCCGATTTGCCGACTCCCAAAGTGGCGCTCGCCAGGGCATCCAGGCTCAGGCGGAAGCCCAGGGTGCGGTAGATGTCGTCCAGCATGTCCACCGTCGGGAGCTGGCGGAGGGGATAGTTGCTGTAGGCGCTCAGCACCTGGTAGTCGAAGCTCAGCACGTTGAAGCCGACGACGAGGTCCGCCGCTTGCAGCTCCTCGATGAGGTCGGCCACGGTGTCCTCGGCGTAGTGGTGATACTCGTCATCGGCGGTCGAATAGGTCACCGCCACCGAAAGGCCCAGGCGAGGGATGTTGTGCCGTCCTCCCACCTCCTGGAAGCTCCGCTGGGTCTCCAGGTCGAAAAAGACGATGTTTTTCACGCTACGACTCCTCCACTTCTTCGCCGAAGGCCAGGGTTTCGGCGCGTTGGGTCACCGTCTGGTAGGCCGCGCTCAGACTGGAGCGCAGGTTTGCCGGGGCAAAGGTGGGCTGGCCCAGCCGCTGGAGCAGGCTCAAAGACACCTGGGGCGCTTTCGGCTGCACCTGGAAGTCGTCCAGGGGTTGGCCAAGACGCCAAAAGACGCTGGGGTCTTCGGGTAAGGGGGCGGGCGCTGTCTCCTCCGCAGGCAAGACTGTGGGGTCGAGGCCGTCTTCTTCCTCTTCTTCGATCGCGCCGCGCCGGGCGCGCAACCCCTCCAGCACCTGTTCCTGGGTGCGGCCCCGCAGGCGGAAAAGCATGAAGGGGTCATCGTCGAAGGCTTCGCCCAGCAGGAAGTATACAGCGGCGATGTGTTTGCAGGGGTTGGCCCAGTCGGGGCAGGAGCAGTTGGTCGTCAGTTCCTTGGCTGAGGCCGGGAAGAGGCTGATGTTGGCGGCGGCAAATGCCTCTTCGATGTCAGTCGGCATCTCACCAGCCAGCAGTTGGGCCGTGAAGATAGCCTGCCCTACCAGCACGTCCAGCACACGTTCCCACTCCGCGTCCTTCAGAGGCTGCACCCGTATGTACACTTCGTAGGGGGTGCGGCGGCTCCCCTGGACCTTGGCGGTGATCTCGCCGTCCCGCACATGGATGTCCATCACCTGACCTCGCCGGGCGTAGGAGCGCCCGCGGCTCAGTCGCCCGGAGTCCATGATGCGTCGCAGGGCCGCAGTCCAGCGCTGGGCCCACCAGCTCTTGCCGATGGCCCCTCGCTGGCTGCGGGCCTTGATGCCGCCTTTCACTGAAATGGGGCGAGTTGGTTTGTAGTGCCACCAAGACATAGCAACCTCCGTTGAGTTCCTCAGTCCCCCCAAATCATCCGACTGCTTCTGGCCGTAGCATCAGCATCTCCCGCAGTTCATCGGTGGAGAGCTCCGTCAGCCAACTCTCGTCGGCGGTGACGATGCTCTCGGCCAGGGCCTTCTTGCTCTCGATGAGGGCGTCAATGTTCTCCTCCATCGTGCCAATGCACAGGAACTTGTGCACCAGCACGTCCCGCGTCTGGCCGATGCGGTAGGCGCGGTCCGTGGCCTGGTCCTCCACGGCCGGGTTCCACCAGCGGTCGAAGTGGAAGACGTGATTGGCGGCAGTGAGGTTCAGGCCCAGGCCGCCGGCCTTCAGTGACAGGACGAAGAACGGCGGTGCGTGCCCGTCGCTCTGGAAGCGCTCGATCATGCGCTCCCGCTTCTTGCGGGGTGTCCCGCCGTGCAGGTAGAGCACCTCCCGGCCAAAGGTCTCCTGCAGGTAGCTCTTCAGCAGCTTCCCCATGGTGGCGAATTGAGTGAAGATCAGCGCGCGGTCGCCCACGGCCAGCGCTTCCGTCAGCATCTCCGTCAGGCGGGCCAGCTTGCCGCTGCGGTCGGGTAGCTCCGAACCGTCGCCCAGGAACTGGGCCGGATGGTTGCAGATCTGCTTCAGCTTGAGAAGGGTGCTCAGCACAATGCCCTTGCGCTGGATGCCCTCGCTCTCTTCGATCTGGGTGAGAGAATCCTGCACTGTGGCCTCGTACAGGGTGGCCTGCTCCGGCGTCAGGTTGCAGTAGACCTTCATCTCCAGCTTTTCGGGCAGATCTTGAATAATGGTGGGGTCCGACTTGAGCCGCCGCAGGATGAAGGGACTCACCAACTGTCGCAGCCGTTGCGTCGCCAGTGGGTCGCGGTAACGCTCAATGGGCAGGGCGAACTCGCTCCGGAAGCGCTTCTCCGGCCCCAGGTAGCCCGGATTCAGGAAGTGCATGATGGACCACAGCTCGGAGAGGCGGTTCTCCACCGGGGTGCCGGTGAGGGCCAGGCGGAAGTCGGCCGGAAGGCGACGCACGGCCTGGGTCTGCTTGGCCGCCGGGTTCTTGATGTTCTGCGCCTCATCCAGGATGACCTCGCTCCAGCGCACCTGGGACAGCACATCGGCGTCGCGGCGCACTAGGCCGTAGCTGGTGATGATCACGTCGTGCTCTTCGGCCTGGGCCAGGAAGTCCTGACCGGTTGCCCGTCCGGCCCCGTGATGAAGCAGGGGGCGCAGGTCGGGGGCGAAGCGCTCGATCTCCCGTTGCCAGTTGCCGGCTACCGAAGTGGGACAAACGACCAGGGCCGGCGGCACCTGCCCGTTGTGCTTGCGGTCGTGCAGGAAGAGAGAAATGGCCTGAATCGTTTTTCCCAGGCCCATATCGTCGGCCAGGCACGCGCCCAGCCCCCAGCGGCGCATGAAGGTCAGCCAGGAGAAACCCCGCTGCTGGTAGGGGCGCAGTTCTCCGGCCAGACTGAGCGGCTGAGGTAGGTCCTCTAGTCGTTCGCCCTCTTTCAACTGCTCCACCAGCTCGCTCATCCAGCCAGTGACCTCTACCTCCTCCACCGGCAGGCCCTCCACCTCGCCCTCACCGCTCAGCTCCCACTGCAGCGCGTCCAGCACGCTCATCTGAGTTTCCGCCTGGCGCTTTTTCCAGAATCGAATGGCAGCCTCTATCTCCTCAGGGTTGAGGGCCACCCACTGACCCCGCACCTGCACCAGCGGCATCTTGAGCCGTGCCAGGGCCTCAAACTCCTCCCGCGTCAGCGTTTGGTCCCCCAGGACGATTTCCCACTGGTAGTTGACCAGGTTGCTCAGGCTGAGGAGGCCGCTGGACACGCTCGGCGGGCTGGACGGGCTGTTCACTTGCAGGCGGGCGCCCAGACGACTGCCCCGTTTGTTCCACCAGGGCGGCACCAACACGCCGAAGCCGCTCTGCTCCAATAGGGGGGCCGCCTCGCGCAGGAAGGAATATGCTTCCTCGGTGTTCAGGTGAGCCGCCGTGGGACGGCGCTCGTGGAGGCTGCGCTCCAGAGGGCGGAAGATGTTTGAGGCATACCCCAGGGCTGTCAGCAACCGCTCCTGCGGCTCTTCGAAGCGGCGATTCAGGTAGGTGAGGGCCTTGCCCCGCGCCTTCCACACCGTCTCGGCGGGCAACAGCAGGCTGGGGTCGTCGCTGGCCTGAAGGAGGAAGTCGAGCGGCCACGTCTCTTCCGCCGTCTCGGGCACCTCCAGGCGTAGACAGACCCGGAAGGCGGCGTCGCCGGCCACGCGCAACTGGCGCACCCACGTCTTGTGCGCCCTGGCCAGGGTGCTGAGGGCGAAGTACGGCCCTTCGACGACAGGGTCAGCGGCGAAGAGGGCATTGAGCCAGACCACGGCCACGTCGTCGCCTCGGATGGGGTGCCAGGCCACGCCCCACCACTCGCGCACGGCGGCGTCCACGACGGTGGTCAGGAAGTCCTCCAGCAGCCGGTGGGCTGGGGCAGCCTCTGGTTCGCCTTTCAGCTCCGTCGGAAAGCAAGCCCTGGCCGCCGGCGGCATGGATCCCAGCAGTTGGGCCAGCCGGCTGGCGTCTTGTGGCCGGTCAAAGACGGGACGCCAGCGGGCCTGGAAACTCTGGGGCCCTACCTGTTCGATGGCCGGGATGTAGCGCTGGGCGGCCAGCAACTCCAGGGCAAAGCGGGCTACGGTGCTCCAAAAGGCCAGGTCATCTCCCAGAACCAGGTGCGGGGGCAGCTCCTCTGGCGCAGGCAACGCGGTGAGCAGGTGCAGGGCCTCGGTAGCGTCCAGGCTCAGACCCTTCAGCCTGAAGCGCCCCAGGCCCGTTGGCGTGGCCTCGGCCAGCTCATCCCAGTCGTGGACCAGGCGGGGGGAGGGGAGCGGCAGATCCTCGGCGGCCGGCAGTAGGGCGATGAAGCGGGTCGTGGCCGGCTCGTCGGGAAAAGGCGCCAGGGGGGCCAGAGCTTGCTGCACCGTCTCCAGGGGAGCGGAGAAGGGGTGAGGAAGGATTCGGGGCTTGCGTCCCCGCCGCCGTCGTCTGCCTTCAGAGGTCTCGGCCCACAGCAGGAAGCGGCCGGACTTCCCAGGTTGTGTGGGTAGCAACCAGCTACCGTGCAGTATCAGCATCAGTGTACATCTCCACAAAGTACGATTGAACATAATTATACCCCAGGCCCAGCAAAAGTGCAAGAGAAGGGGAGATTAGAGATTGGATATTGGATATTGGGTTTGTCTTTTTCTCTCTGTGGTAGTATAATACCGTCCAGACCACATCGGATTGAGAAGGGATACGCTATGCTAAAGACTCATACTTGCGGCGAATTGAGGGCCGAGCACGTGGGCCAGGAAGTGACCCTGGCCGGCTGGGTGAATCGCCGCCGCGATCACGGCGGGTTGATATTTGTTGATCTGCGGGACCGAGAGGGGATAACTCAGGTGGTCGCCAACCCTGAGGTCTCAGCAGAGGTTCATGCCACGGCCTCCCAGACCCGGGGCGAGTACGTGCTCTTCGTTCAGGGCCGGGTGTGCCCCCGCCCCGAAGGGTTGGCTAACCCAGACATGGCCACGGGTGAGATCGAGGTAGTGGCTAACTCGCTGGAGATACTCAATCCGGCTGAGACACCGCCCTTTTACATAAACAGAGACGACGAGGTGGACGAGGCCCTGCGCCTGCGATACCGCTATCTGGATTTGCGCCGGAGACGCATGCAGAGGAACCTCATCCTGCGCCACAAGGTGGTCAAGTTCATCCGCGACTATCTGGATGAGCAGGGCTTTGTCGAGATTGAGACTCCTATCCTCATCAAGAGTACCCCTGAGGGGGCGCGCGACTACGTGGTGCCCAGCCGCGTCCATCCGGGCAAGTTCTACGCCCTGCCCCAATCGCCTCAGCAGATCAAACAGCTCCTCATGGTGGCAGGCTTCGAGAAATACTTTCAAATGGCCCGCTGTTTCCGCGACGAAGACCTGCGGGCTGATCGGCAGACCGAGTTCACCCAACTGGACATCGAGATGTCCTTTGTGGACAGTGAGGACGTCTTGCAGCTCACGGAGGGCATGTTCACCGCTCTGGTAGACGCGCTGTCTGCCGAGACGGGAATGAGCATCGTGTGCAAGCCCTTCCCCCGGCTTTCGTATCAAGAGGCCATGGAGCGCTACGGCAGCGACAAGCCCGACCTGCGCTTCGGCCTGCCTCTGATCGCCCTCTCCGATGTGGTGGCCGAGAGCGGCTTTCGCGTTTTCCGCCAGGGAGTGGCCGAAGGGAAGCAGGTGAAAGCCCTCCGCGTCCCCGGTTGCGCCGACTACAGCCGCCGCCAGTTGGACGAGCTGGGCGAGTTCGTCCGGAAGCGCGGTGCCAAGGGGCTGGTCTGGCTGATAGTTGAAGCAGGTCTGTCGGTGCGCTCGCCTGTTGCCAAGTTCCTGTCTCAAGCGGAGGTCGAGGGCATCCTCGCTCGGACAGAGGCGGAGGCGGGTGATTTGATCCTCATCGTGGCCGACGAGCCCAAAGTGGTGGCCGAGGCCCTGGGAGGCCTACGGCTGGAGATGGGCCAGCGGCTGGGCCTGCGGGATGATGGCCTGCTGGCCTTTGCCTGGGTGCTGGACTTCCCACTATTGGAGTGGAACGAGGAGGAGGCGCGCTGGAGCGCCATGCATCATCCCTTCACCTCAGCCCTGGATGAAGACCTGCCTTTACTGGAGACCGAGCCGGGCAGGGTGCGGGCCAAAGCCTATGACGTGGTCTGCAACGGCTGGGAGATCGGCGGCGGTAGCATCCGAATCCACCGCCGTGATATGCAGGAAAGGATGTTCCGCGCCTTGGGGCTTTCCACTGAAAATGTGCAGACCGAGTTCGGCCATCTCCTGGAGGCCTTCGAGTATGGGGCTCCGCCTCATGGCGGCATTGCTCCGGGCATAGATCGCCTGGTGATGCTCCTGGCTGGTGAGCACAACATCCGCGAGGTGATGGCCTTCCCTAAAACACAGCGAGCTGAGGATCTTACCTTTGGTGCTCCATCCTCCATATCAGAGCGACAGTGGGTGGAGCTGCACTTGCGATTGGCGGACGATAAACCTTAAAATTTTAAGAAATGGCTCTTGGTCGCCTAAGAACGGCTGGTTTGAACTTGCCTTTTTTGGGGTTTTGTGGTAAGATACTGTCTGTTGGTATATACCCTGCTGTGTTCGTGATGCGTAGCGAGAGTTTTGAGCCAACACTTAAAATAACGGGAATTGGAGCTCTGGAGGGGATGCGTTAGCCAGAATAGGTGAGGCAGAACTGACAGGTAGATTCCCACCTGCGAAAGCAGGTTCAAAACACTGGTACCACACGGCATAGCGGGGATACTTGAAAAGCAGCCACCAGGGTCTACCTGGTGGTGCTTTTTGTATGAGCAGTAGGAGGCATACATCATGCTGAAAGAGCGAGTTGCCGATGACATCTACGTCTTCACCAGCGAACTCTATGTTAAAGTAATGGCTGGGGCCATATTCACCTCGCAGGGGGTAGTCGTTATTGATACCTTGCTCTTTCCTCAGGAAACAATCGAGTTCATGGACCTGGTGCGGCGAAAGAGCAAGAGCAAGGTGCTCTATGTGATCAACACCCATTCCCACTCCGATCACGTTTACGGCAATTATCTATTTGAGGGGAGCGAGGTGATTGCCCACGAGCTCTGCCGCCAAGCACTGCAGAAGCACGGTGAGGAAAGCTTGAATGAAGCCAAGGAGCAAATCCCCGAGCTGGCCGAGGTGGAACTGCGTCTACCCTCCATCACCTTCACCAAGGGGTTGACCCTTCGACTGGGCAATAAGACTCTGCGGTTGATGCACACGCCGGGCAACACGCCCGATTCGATGGTGGTCTACGTGAGAGAGGACAAGGTGCTTTTCGCTGGCGATACGGTTATGCCTGTGCCCTACATCGTGGATGGCGATCGGCTGGAATTGATGGAATCTTTGCGAGCCATCGGAAAGTTGAGTGTGGATAACATTGTGCAGGGACACGGCGGCGTGATCCTGCGAGGCGAGGCCAAGACGACCCTGAAGAGCAGCATTGCCTACTTGGATACCATCTATGAGTGTGTGCAGCAGGAGGTGGAGTCCGGAGCATCGAAGGATGATCTCAGGCGGATAGGTATCGAGAGCTGTGGAAAGTCTCGCATTCCCCTCGACGGCCTGGTGCAGGATTTGCACCAGGCCAACTTAGAGGTGCTCTATGATCAGTTAACTTCCGGTGAGAAGTGATAGGACAGCGATGAAGGCCGTGGACGAGATTCTGGCAGCCGTTGTTGCCTTGAGCGAGGCGGAGAAGAGAGAGCTTTTTGAAGAGCTTTCCATCATGGAGGGATTCAAGAGGCCAGGCGGGGCGTCTGAAGCTCGCCAACCTACCTTAACCTTCGATGCGAGTCAGTTAGAGGGCCAGCCCGATTACGTCTTGGTCTTCGATGGGGGGAGCCTGGGCAATCCAGGCCCTGGCTATGGCAGTTATGCCTTGATCAGGACTGGCGATGGCAAGAAACGGGTGGTGCGGCTCGAATTCAGTGGGGAGATGACCAGCAACGAGGCGGAGTACGACACGCTGATCGCTGGCCTGAGTGACCTGATTCAGACGCTAACGGAGGCGAACCGGAGCCCCTCGGAATTCTCCATCGAAGTAAGGGGCGATAGCAGCTTGGCTATCAATCAAGTGAGCGGAATCTGGAAGGCTAGAGATGAGCGCATGAGGGCCCGACGCAACCAGGTTCGGGAGTTGTTGGGCCGCTTTGCCGCTTCGCGGTTAGTGCTTCAGCCCCGCCAGGAGAGCGTGAGAATATTGGGGCATTAATTTGACAAATCATCGTTTCTGTGTTATAGTCTCTCGAAAGCGATGATGGAGACGAGTAGGTGAGGGGTATCGTTCAGAGAGTCCGGGATAGGTGGGAGCCGGATGCGGGAACCTCGCCGAAAATCCCTCCGGAGCTGTCAGCCGAAAGTGGTCGAATGGTCAGATCGTCGGGTGGGCAGCAAACCAATTGACCAGGGACCATCAGACCAATTGACCAACAGACTAATGAGTAGACCTGGCCGGGCTCGTCCTCCGTTACATGGACGGGGGTATGAATTCGTACCTCACAGAGTGGGTGGCAACGCCAATTAGGGTGGTACCGCGGGAGTTTGGGCTCTCGTCCCTTAGGGATGAGGGCTTTTTGTTTATAGTTATGGGGAGTCTATGTCGCAGGTAGTCATTCGTCAGGCAACACGGAAAGATGTAGGTAGTATCTTGCCCCTCTGGACTGAGAATATGCAGTATCACGCCGCGCTGGATGGGCGGTTTCAGCCCGCACCTGATGGGGAGAAGCACTGGGCAGAAGTCCTCCGCGATTGGATTCGGGATGAGGATTGCTGCGTCCTGGTCGCTGATGCCGAAGGGCAATTGGTGGGCCACATCATTGGTATGATGCGCGAGAATCCGCCCGTGCTTCTACCGCCTACCTACGGCCTCGTCTCAGACATCTGTGTGGAACCGACTTGGCGCCAGCAGGGCATCGGCCGCCGCCTCTTCGAGGGCCTGAAGGATTGGTTTAGGGAGAAGGAACTTTCTACAGTACAGCTCAATGTGGCCCACCGCAACCCCGTCTCTCAGGCCTTCTGGCGAGCGGTGGGATGCGAAGACTACATGGATCGCTTGTGGCTTGGGCTTCAGCTTGATGGAGGTGAATCGTGACCGATCTGCTCTACCTGACCGATTGCTATCTGAAGGAGTTTGAAGCCACAGTGGTGACTATTGAGGGGCCCCGGATGGCCCTGGACCGCACGGCCTTCTATCCCAGCGGCGGAGGGCAGCCGGCCGATGGCGGCAGGGTGCTGTGGGATGACGGTGAGGCTCAGGTCGTCAAGGTCAAGAAGCAGGGCGACCTGGTGTGGCATAAACTGAGCGCCGAGCCGCCGCCCGCGGGCACGCTGGTCAGGGGGGGGCTGGACTGGGAGCACCGCTACAAGTTGATGCGCACTCACACCGCGCTGCACATCCTCTGTGGCGTCATCTGGCGCGACTATGGAGCCCTGGTGACCGGAGGCAACATGAAGCCGTTAGCGGCCCGGATGGACTTCGAGCTGGAGCATATGAGCGTTGACTTCGCCGAGGAGGTGGAGGAAAAGATCAACGCCGAAGTGGCCGCGGCCCGACCGGTCAAAATCCACATCTTGCCCCGCGAGGAGGCCTTCCAAATCCCTGATCTCATCCGCACCAAGATCAACCTGTTGCCGGAGAGCATCCGGGAGGTGCGCGTCGTGGAGATCGAAGGTCTGGACATGCAGGCCGACGGCGGCACCCACGTGGCCAACACCGGCGAAGTGGGGACGATCCGCGTAGTGGGCCACGAGAGCAAGGGTCGTATCAACAAGCGGCTGCGGATTGCGTTGGGAGAGTGACAAAGGAGGAAAAATCATGTTCAAAGAGGTACCTAGCAAAGTCAGCTTTCCCGAAATGGAGGAGGGCGTCCTCCGCTTCTGGAAAGAGAACAAAATCTTCGAGAAGAGCCTGGAGATTCGCCAGGATGCCCCTCGCTACGTTTTCTACGAAGGGCCTCCCACAGCCAATGGCCTGCCCGGCACTCACCACGTCCTGGCCCGGGTCTTCAAAGACCTCTTCCCTCGTTACAAGACGATGCGTGGTCACTATGTATTGAGGAAGGGGGGCTGGGATACGCATGGCCTCCCCGTGGAGCTGGAGATCGAGAAGGAGCTGAACCTCAACAGCAAGCAGGCCATCGAGGACTATGGCGTAGCTGAGTTCAACGACAAGTGCCGGGAGAGTGTCTTCCGCTACGTCAGGGAGTGGGAGGAGTTGACTGACCGCATCGGCTTCTGGATTGACATGGATGATCCCTATATCACCCTGAAGAACGAGTACATCGAATCGGTTTGGTGGATTCTCAAGCAGTTGTGGGACAAAGACCTTATCTACCAGGGCTACCGAGTTGTGCCCTATTGCGCTCGTTGTGGCACACCCCTATCGGATCACGAGGTGGCTCTAGGTTACGACGAGGCTGAAGACCCATCCATCTACGTCAAGTTCCCTCTGCGGGATGAGCCTGGCACTTACTTTTTGGTTTGGACCACCACGCCCTGGACGCTGCCTGGTAACGTAGCCTTAGCCGTCCATCCCAAGATCGAGTATGTCACTATCGAACTGGAAAGAGAGGGCGAGAAGGAGCGCTTGATCCTGGCCAAAGATCTGTTGGACGAAGTGCTGGATGGCCCTTACGAGGTTGTGCGAACCGTCTCAGGTAAGGAGCTGTTGGGCACGCACTATCAGCCCCTGTTCACCTTCTTGCCGGTGGAGAAGGATTATTGCTACGTGGTTCCTGGCGACTTCGTGACCACCAAGGACGGCACGGGCATGGTGCACATCGCGCCCGCCTTCGGTGCGGAGGACCTGGAGGTCGGCCAGGAGTACGACCTGCCCATGCTGCATACCGTTGACCTGCGCGGCGCTTTCATTGACGAAGTCACCCCCTGGCGGGGACTCTTCGTCAAAGACGCCGACCCGCTGATCATCGAGGACTTGCAGGGGCGTGGGCTGATGTACAAGGTGGGGACCTACCGCCACGTCTACCCCTTCTGCTGGCGTTGCAAGATGCCTCTGTTATACTATGCCAAGGCTACCTGGTACATCGAAACCACCCGCTACAGGGATGAGTTGGTGAATCTCAATCGTCAGATCAACTGGTACCCGGAGCACATCCGCGATGGCCGCTTCGGCAACTGGCTGGAAAACAACGTGGACTGGGCGCTGGGCCGCGAGCGCTATTGGGGAACGCCCTTGCCTGTCTGGGTTTGCGAGGAATGTGGAAGGCAAGAGTGCATCGGCAGCGTGGAGGAATTGAAGTCCAGAGTCCAAAGTCCAGATTCTCAGATTGGATATTGGATATTTGATATTGGGCATTTGGATCTCCACCGTCCTTACATTGACGCTGTTGCCTACCGCTGTCCGGACTGCGAGGGCAGCATGAGGCGCGTGCCTGAGGTGATAGATGCCTGGTTCGACTCAGGGTCTATGCCTGTGGCCCAGTGGCACTACCCCTTCGCCAATCAGGAGATGTTCGAGGAGCAGTCCCCGGCCGATTTCATCTGCGAGGCGGTGGATCAGACCAGAGGGTGGTTCTATAGTCTGCACGCCATCTCCACTCTACTGTTCAACAAGCCTTGCTATGAAAACTGTGTCTGTTTGGGTCTGATCCTGGACGCCGAGGGTGAGAAGATGTCCAAGTCCAGAGGTAATGTGGTGGATCCGTGGACGGTCATCAATGCACACGGCGCCGATGCCCTGCGCTGGTACCTGTACACCGCCACTCCGCCAGGTAACGACCGCCGCTTCTCCGTCGAGTTGGTGGGCGACGTGATCCGGACCTTCATGCTGACCTTGTGGAACGTGTACTCCTTCTTCGTGACCTACGCCAATCTGGATTTTGGAGATTCGAGGTTGGAGACTGACAGTCCACTATCCAACTTCCAACTTCTAACATCCAACATCCAACTTCAAACTTCCAGCTTCCAGCCTCTCGACCGCTGGATCCTTTCCGAACTGCACCTGCTCATCCAGCGGGTAACAGCCGCCCTGGATAACTACGACGTAACGGGAGCCGCGCGACCCTTCCAGCGCTTCGTTGAAGACCTCTCCAACTGGTACGTGCGTCGCAGCCGTCGTCGCTTCTGGAAGGGCGAGGAGGACGAGGACAAGGCGGCCGCTTACTCCACCCTCTACGAGTGCCTGACCACCCTGGCCAGGTTGCTGGCTCCGTTCATGCCCTTCATCGCCGAGGAGATGTACCAGAACCTGGTGAGGAGCGTTGACGCGACAGCGCCGGAAAGCATCCACCACTGCGACTACCCCCAGGCCGACGAGGCTCTCATAGATGAGCAGTTGGCGGAGGATACGCGGCTGGTGATGCGTCTGGTCAGCCTGGGGCATGGAGCCCGCAACCGAGTAGGCATCAAGCTGCGCCAGCCTCTGGCTCAGGCCCTGTTCAAAGTGCGGAGCGAAAGCGAGGCCGAGTCCCTGTTCCGCCTGACCGATCAGGTGTTGGATGAGCTAAACGTTAAAGAGCTGATCATCTTGGAGGACGTCGGCCAGGTGGTTGACTACCACGTGAGCCCCGTGTCGCGTCTCTTGGGCAGCAAGTACGGCGCCCTCTTCCCCAAAATCCGCGCAGCTCTGGTCGAGTTGGATCAGGCTGAGCTGGCTCGGCGCGTACAGGCTGGCGAGAGCGTCGCTGTGGACATCGTGGGGCAGACCGTGAACCTTCTGCCTGAGGAGTTGGAGGTGCGAACCGAGGCCCAGGAGGGCTACGCCGTAGCTGAGGAGGCCGGCTACCTGGCCGCCGTCAGCACTGCCCTTGACAAGGGGCTGATCCGAGAGGGCCTGGCCCGGGAGCTGGTGCGACGCATCCAGACCATGCGCAAAGAGGCCGGCTTCCGCATCGAAGATCGCATTACCACCTACTACCAGGCTGGCCCGACCCTGCGGGAGGTGCTGGAGGCCCTCAGCCAGTACATCGAGGGCGAGACCCTCTCCACAGAGTTGATCGAAGGTGATTTGCCAGCCTCGATGGGCGAAGGTCTCCCGACCGAGCCTCATGTCCAGACCTTCAAGATCGAGGGTGAGGAGATCACCCTGGGCCTGGTGCTGAGGGAATAAGAGTAAGGTGCCCGGCACTTTTTTCAAGTGCCGGGCACCTCAACTACAGAATGGATTTGCCTTTTTAGCGACAATCGAGTAGAATAGATTCCCAGTCAGCCTGATAGTGAACTGGGAGGAGGTTGTCCATCTTGCTCTAGCACCCGTCTCGGGTGCGTACAGAGCGAGGCTTTTCGATAACCTTTGAACTAGGGAGGAGGTTGTGATGGGTAGGGCTGATGCATCGTTCAGAGAACGGCTCGAAGAGGAGCGCGGACGCCTGACAAAGGATCTGGAGCGGTTGGGGGTGACGGAGCAGGATAACCCTGGCTACAGCACCCACATCGCCGATGACGCTACCGAGGTTTTGGAAAACAGTCAGAACCACGCCTTGCGTCGAAATCTGCAGCGTCTCCTGGTCCAAGCGAACGATGCTCTGGTGAAATTTGATAGAGGCACCTATGGGTTGTGCGAGGACTGCGGCGGTAAGATAGATCGTGCTCGTTTGAAGGCTCTTCCTTCCGCTGCCCTATGCATCCAGTGCCAGAAGCAGCGCGAGAGGTCATAGAGGAGTTTGCCTTTTGCCTCGTGAGAAGAAGTGGAGAGGGTTCCTCTTGCCAGTGGTTGCCATTCTCACCCTGGTGCTTGACCAGATCAGCAAGCGGGTGGTGATGACCAGCTTTAGGGTGGGCGAGTCCTGGAATCCTGTGGCCGCTCTGGAACGGTGGGTCAGCCTGACCTACGTGACCAACACGGGCGCAGCCTTTGGGCTGTTTCCTGATTACGGGGGCGTATTCATGGTCATCGCTGTGGTGGTGGTAGTGGCCATAATCGTCTACTACTACCGCTACTTGCCCGGCGAGCAGTGGTTGGTTCAGATCAGCCTGGGCTTGCAGTTGGGTGGAGCCATGGGCAACTTGTTGAATCGTTTGTTCTATGGCCACGTCATAGACTTCATTGACTTCAAGGTCTGGCCCGTGTTCAACGTGGCCGATAGTTCTGTATTTATAGGGGTGGTGATCTTGGCTTTCCAACTCTTGCGTCATGGTGAGGATTGGGGATTGGAGATTGGAGATTAGAGATTGGAGAGGAGTTCCTGCAGTTGCTCTGAGGGAATGTAAGGGTAGTATGTAGCGCACCGAGAGCCTATGGCCTCGGTCGTTCTTTTTGGGGGATTTGAGTGGAGAGGATCGCTGATCTGCATGTAACCGAAGGCGGCCAACGTCTAGATAAGTACATCGCTGACGAGATACCCACGCTTTCTCGTTCCGTAGTGCAGAGGCTCATCAAGAAAGGGCGGGTGACGGTAGGTGGCGGGGTGACCAAGCCCAGCTACCGGGTGGAGGTTGGTGACCTGGTAGTGGTGCACATCCCGCCGCCAGAATCCATGGAGGTCAAGCCTCAGACTATCCCCCTGGACATCGTCTACGAGGACGAGCACATCATCGTGGTGAACAAGCCGCCGGGGATGGTGGTGCACCCTGCCTACGGCCACCGTACGGGGACTCTGGTCAACGCCGTCTTAGCCCATTGCCCAGACTTGGCGGGGGTAGGCGATGATCTGCGGCCGGGCATCGTTCACCGTCTGGACAAGGACACCTCCGGCCTGATCATCGTGGCCAAGAATGATTCAGCCCGCCTTCACCTCCAGCGTCAGTTCAAGCGCCGGGAGGTAAAGAAGGTCTACGTGGCTTTGCTGGAGGGACACCTGGAGCCTGTGCGGGGTGTCATCGAGGCTCCCATTGGGCGGGACAAGAAGCGCCGCAAGCGTATGGCCGTGGTGGAAGGAGGACGCGAGGCCCGCACTGAGTACCGGGCCGTGGGGTACTTCGGGGATGAAGTGGGCAAGGTATCTCGTCCTTACACTTTAGTGGAAGCCGAGCCAATGACCGGCCGCACCCATCAGGTGCGCGTCCACTTTGCCTCCATCGGCTACCCCCTGGCCGGAGACCCCGTCTACGGCTTCCGCAAACAGCGCCTGAGTGGCCTGCGCCGTCAGTTCCTCCACGCCCAAACCCTGGGCTTTCGCCTGCCTGGCACTGACCAGTACATCGAGCTGACGGCTGAGTTGCCAGATGATCTCAGGGTGGTGTTGGAGGGGTTGAGGGGGTAGAGCAGGATCGCCTGAACACTACATCGGATTGGGAAAGGAACGGATACTTCGACAGGCTCGATACAAGTTTCCTTGCTCTCAATCCGCTGTATTCTGAATCCGTTGTAGTGTCTTGGAGGGGCCGAGATGGGCAAAGCATTTTTCAGAGAAGCCTTGCTCCAAGAGAGAGTCAATGACAAAGTACGTTGTCTGACCTGCGAGCGGCGGTGTGAGATAGTGGCGGGCGGCCTGGGCTGGTGCCGCACGCGGCGGGCGGAAAGCCTCGCTAACGAGGGTGTCACCCTCTACACCCTCATCTACGGCAATGTATCATCCCTCTCAGCCAACCCCATCGAGAAGAAGCCCCTCTATCATTTCTACCCCGGCAGCGTAGCCCTGACGGCCGGCAGTTGGAGCTGCAACTTCAACTGTCCCTGGTGCCAGAATTGGCACATCTCCAAATCGCCCCCTCGCCCTGGGCGCTACATGTCTCCAGAGGACTTCATCGCTGAGACCGTGCGCCGTGACTGCCAGGGCACCTCCATCAGCTTCAATGAGCCCACTCTCTCTTTGGAATGGTCCCTCGACGTGTTCAGGCTTGCCCGCCAGAGGGGCCTCTACAACACCTACGTCACCAACGGCTACATGGCCCCTGAGGCGCTGGAGCTGCTGATCGAAGCGGGCCTGGATGCCATGAACGTGGACATCAAAGGGGACGCGGCAGCGGTCAAGAAGCACAGCGGGACTGATGTGGAGAAGGTCTGGCGCAACTGCCGGGAGGCCAAGAAGGCAGGAGTCCACATCGAGGTCACCACCCTGGTGATCCCGACCGTCAACGACGATGAGGGGACCTTGCGGGGCATCGCCGGGCGCATCCATGAAGAGTTGGGCGCCGACACCCCCTGGCACTGCAGCGGCTACTATCCCGCCTACAAGTTCACCGCCCCGCCCACGCCATTGCAAACCCTGGAGCGGGCCCACGACATCGGCAAAGAGGAGGGGCTGGACTTCGTCTACCTGGGCAACGTGCTGGGCCATCGGTACGAGAACACCTACTGTCCGGGGTGTGGGGAGTTGCTGATTCGGCGGTGGGGGTTGAGCGTGGCTCAGTATAGGTTGAAGGACAAGAAGTGCCCCCGGTGCGGGCGGACCATTTCGGTGGTAGCCAGTGCCGGGGGCACTTGTTATGAGTTGGGCATTGACTTACCTGCTGCTTTGTGCTAAAATTGGTTTCGAAATCGTAACCTCTGCCACACCTGCAATCTGCTATTCCCCCGCCTCATCTTCAGTGAGCTTGATGTATCGAAACCGCCTATCAAGACTGGTTCGAGCAGGAATACGAAAATGAATCAAACTTTATCCATAGCATTGAATAATCAAGATGCAGGCTGTGCAAAGAGTGACGTAGCCACTGATGAATATCTAGTGACCCTGCGTGAAAGCCTGGTAAATGCACTTGACGAGCGCGAACTGAGAGACCTCTGTGCCAAGTTGAGCGTGGACTACGATCGTCTACCTGGCGGGGGAAAGGTGGACAAGGTCACAGACTTACTCGTTTCCCTCCGTCACTCCGGGCGCATTCATGCTCTTGTCAGAGAGCTTGCCGTGCTACAGCGCGATGTTACTCCGCAGGCTATAGCAAATCCTCCGGCAAATGATCCCACATCTCCCTCAACGAAGGAAGAGAGGCGTGAAAAGCGAAAGGCGAAAGGATTGTCTCATCGCAAGCGTTTCTTGAGAGCGTTCTTTGATGGACAATCTATTGCGTTCGAGGAAGATTTGTGCAAGAGTTGGGAGTTTGTAGCAACCAAAATCGTGCATAGATTCTTGCCGAGATACGTTAAGCGGAGGATCACTCGTTTGCCTGAGGAGTTCGCTGTCACAGATTTCGTTGTCGATTTGGAGTCGCTAGAGTCGGAAGAATCTCGATCGGATACCCAGGCCAAACTGGCAACACAAAACGGGATGCCACTGATTGATCGGGCCTTTGCTAACTACCATTCAGTTTGTCTTTGGTACCGCGAAATCAGGCATGGTATACAGTTGCTCTTGACACCATTCGCTACTCTTGGCATGCTGCGTCTATTAGTGATACTGGCGTATATGGGAGGTGCTTTCTTGGTTTTTGTTGGGTCAGCGCCTGATATAGATCAAAGCAATCCGGGCTTGGTTTACACTTTTCCAGAGTCAGGAGAGTACTATGTGGAAGTGAAAGATACGGCGTCAGTTGCCCATCGTTACATGTTTGGAGCAGCTCAGCCTTCATCTGATGCCGTGACACCAGATTTCTCTCAGGGTGACATCTGGCCTTTGAGACACGGGGATCAGGTCTTCTCTAGGCTGCGACAGGAACAACAGCATCTGTATTACGTAGACGGTACTATTGGGGAGACAATAGTTGTGGAGCTTTACTGTTGGTACGCTGACGTCGACTTGGACTTTATGTTGTTTGACTCGGCGATGAACGAATGCAATGCTCTGAGTTTGTCAAGAATGGATCTAGAAGACCTCAGTGCATATCTAGGGTGCACCGTAACTTCTCCAGGCCGTCATTATCTGCGTGTTCAATTCTCGTCGCCTACACTGTGGTTATCTTCAAGATATGGATTCCGGATTTACAAAGTACTCGATTACGTGGAGAGGGAACCAAATGATAGCTTTGAGTCGAGTCTTGAGGTTCCTCGAGGTGCCTTCGTATTGAATACCCTGGGTAGTCAGGGTCGGGGCTACTACCATCTAACTGCCCAAGCTGGCCAGCGACTGGAGATTAGTGCCTACAACTTAAGTCACTCACCCCTCTCGTCTGTTACACTGTACAAGCCAACCGAGAATGGACCTGTGGTAGTCGGCCATAGTACAAGATCTCTGTCCCCTCTGGTAAGGGGCAAGCACAACTTGTTTGAGACGTCCTACGGGCGTGCCATCATAATCTCTTTTCTCCTCCGCAAACTTGGCTTTGACAAAAGTCCTAAGGAAATCGTAGGGGAAGGCACAGAGTCATGGATATTGTTATTTCCTGTCTATTCTGTGGTGATAGTATTTTTAGGCTATGCCTTATTCCTAAAGTACTTATCACAGCGCAAGTACGAAGAATCTCTTGCCATAAGACGTATTGTGAAGATTCTTTGGCGGTTGAGAGACGACGATGCTTTGAGATCTGAAGACAAGAAGTCTCGTATCCGCCTAGACATCAATCTCGCATCTGATAGCGTTCAAAGGATCCACAAGATCACCATTTTCCCTAGATTCTCTGCTGCTCCGAAAGAAATGGAAAAACGCATGACCAGGATTGCTAGTCAGATCAGACAGATGAATGTGGCTGTGTCAACGCCTGGCGTAGGGACCCTGTCATTTCTACGCCGCAGGTTTACCCAGTGGTTGGACGTATTCTTGAAAGGTGAGTATGGGCAGTTTGAGTTTGATAGCGGTTTTGAGATGAAGCTTGTACCTTGGTATCGGCAGTTCTTATATACCATCCAGCGGCACTGGAAGAAGATAGGGGTTGCGGTGGTATTCGCGTTGACTGTGATTGTGCTCACGCAATCCATTTGGCAAGATTACTGGATCGAGATTGTAGCGTCAGCTTGGTTGATGGTCCGCTACATAATCCTGGTCGTTGCTGTTAATGCCGTCTATGATCGATGGGGAGCAAAAGGCCCAACTGAGAAAGAGGAATCCAAGTGGTGGCATGCCGTAAGGCTGATTTTGTTCTTCTTTGTCCCCTTGTTTGCTTTCGACGTCTTGCTGCAAACGGGCATTGTTGAGAGCATCATCAAGCTCATAAGCAGTTTGAAGATATTCTGAGCGGACTTAAGCGAGGTATTGATGCGGCTTGAGCTGGAGGAAGGATAGTGTGAGCCTTTCAGAAATACCCGACCAAGAAGTCGCCAGGTACTGGGACAAGAACGCCAGCGTATGGGCCGATCACGTCCGCCAAGGGTGGGATGCTTACCGCGAGCATTTCAACAATCCTGCCTTTTTTGAGTTCATGGGCGACCTTAGCGGGAAGACAGTTCTGGGCGCTGGCTGCGGAGGGGGCTAAAACACGCGGCTCCTCGCCAGAAGCGGAGCTCGAATGACCGGAGTGGACATTTCCGAGAGGATGGAAGAAACACCATGAGCAAGACCGACCGCGCTTTCATCAAAGAATCCTTCCCCATCAGAGAGGGAGAGCGCTTACCGACGGCTCAGGACATTTCACAGTCCCCAACGGGTGCTCTCTTCTCCGACACTCGCCCCGAAGCCGAGGCGGTACTCATTGGGCTGCTGCGCCAGGCTCCACCGTGGCGCAAGTTGGCTATGGTGGGCCAACTGAACCAGGCCGTGCGCACGTTGGCCCTCAGCGGACTGCGCACACGCCATCCCGAGGCTACCCCTCAGGAGTTGCGTCGTCGCCTGGCCGATATGCTGCTCGGCCCCGATCTGGCTGCCCAGGTATACGGCCCACAGGAAGTGCAGGAGGCTCCCGATGCTGCCTGAACCCGTAGCCGTGACGTTGTTAGTGATTGAGGCATTGGACTACTGTCAACGAATGGGCAACGAATAAACGAATTCGGCCACCCTCCATTCGTTTATTCGCTCGGGATTCGTTGACAGAGAATGAGGAGAAACATGTCCAGAGCAACAAGAGACCGGCCAGGGTTGGTGGACGACGGACTCGAAGGGCTTACATACCAGACCATCGGTTTCGCGATGGACGTCCACAACGATCTGGGGCCGGGCCACCGCGAAGAGACGTATCATAATGCTATGACCCAGCGATACGCGGATGCCGGAGTGCCTGCCGAAAGAGAGCCCAAGCTCCCCATCTACGACGAGAATGGCAACCTGGTGAACTTCTACGAGCCGGATCACCTGGTTGACCAAAGACTCATAGCTGAGTACAAGGCGCATTTCTATCCCCTCACCAACGATGAGATCGCCCAATGCATAGACTATTTCGCTGCTTCTGATTGCGAGGTCATTCTGCTGTTCAACTTCGGGAGACCGCGCCTGGAGTGGAAGCGGCTCTTTCCACCCAAGCACATCCGTGCCCACCGCCGCAAGCGCTGGGTGCGTGGTTCGCAATCTGTCAACGAATGAGCAACGAATAAACGAATCGCCCCTGTCCCATTCGTTTATTCGTTCAATATTCGTTGACAAAAAGAAGGAGCACAATGACCGCCTTTCACACCACCGCCGTACCGCCTCCGGCAGCGTGGAGCGAGGGGCTACGCTGGGTGAGGTGAAGCGGAGCGCCACGACCCTTAATAACCCGGCCAGAGTAACGATGATATGAGCCATTCCCCAATATCCGAACAGCAAGTCGCCCAATACTGGGACGACAACGCCAACCTATGGGCCGATCACGTCCGCCCTGATGCCTCCGGAGGTGAACAATGAACAGAGGAAAGTTCGTATTTCAGCGTCTGGTGGCTATCGCGGTGATTATCACCCTACTGCTGGCTCTGCCGGCGCCGGCCATGGCCGACGGCGGGCCTATCCTCAGCGACCCGCAACTGTGGGCCCAACTGGAGGAAGGACAGCAGATCGCCGTGGTCAGGTTGGGGAGCGGCAATACAGCCCGCGTGGATCTGTTCATCTCCATGCTCGACAGGAGCGGGGAAACCCACGAGATCGTTTTCTTCCTGCCGCTGGGGCTTGATCCCTCCGCTTTCAGTGTGGTCGAAGAGACCTCCCTGGAGTTCGACGAGGTGGTGACGGAGGAGTTGGATGAAATCCTCCTGAGAGAGGCCAGGCAGGCAACTTCCTACAGGAAGAATGTGCGCTGGTCGTTGCTGCTGGGGACGCTGTTCATCAACGGGGCCTGGAGCTGGCCGCTATGGCTTCTGTGGAGTCTGGCTGGCTGTGCTGCCCCTGGCGCACAACTTGCCCCAATAGCCACTTACGAGACGGAGAGTTCGCAGGTTGCCATCTATGGGATGGACGAAGAGACCGATCTCCAGGCGCTCATCGAAACCACGGGCCTCGACCCGGCGGTGCAGGAGACGCTGGCCCGACTGGAGGGGCAGCAGATTGCCGTGGTCACCCTCCAGACGCAGCCGCCTGAAGAGAGCGCCAGCTATTGGGAGCCCACCGGCCAGCCAGGCATCCACCTGGCCTGGACGACGACCCTGGTTTCCCACTCCGCCGAGGCGACGTATGCCTATCCCCTGGGCACCGGCAGTGCCTGGGCTCACCCCATCGAGATCACGCGCGTCTACGTCGTCGCTCCTCCGGGCGTTGACTTCGAGCTCCAGTATCCAAAGTTGGGGGCGGATCACTCAGGCTTTGACCTGCCTTTGCTGTGGGGTCAGCCCGAGCCGCGCATCATGGACGCTGAGGGTCCTGCCTACGCGGTGGAGAACGCGGCAGGGGACTTTGGCCGCATCTGGCGGGTGACCTACATGGACAGCAACTCCGCCGAAGACCTGGTCATCACCCGCTTGCCAGAGATGTCGCGGGAGACGCTGGCTGCGCTGAGGTGGCTGAGGTTCCGGCAGCCGTTGCAGTCGCTTACGTACGTGGTCAGCTTCGTAATGGCGCTGCTGGTATGGCTGGTTGCGTGGCGCTACGTTATGCCCAGGATGCTGGGGATGGCGTACCACTGGCTCGATTTCAAGCTGTACCGCGATGCCCTGGGATGGGCACTGCTGTACCCGTTGACCAACGGGGTATTGCTGGCAGCGGCGGCTCTGCTGATCCCTGTCACTGCTGGCGCGTCTTTGTTGATAGGGGCTCCGGTGCTGTTCGTCACATTGCTCGGGGCAGTCAGCATCTTCTTCTTTGCTCGATGGAGATCGCGCGCCCTTGGTGTCTCGAAGGCGCGAGCTGCCTGGGCCTACGTCGTTGTCACTTTGATTGCCAACGTCGTCTATCTCGTCTTTGCCATCGGCTATACGGCGTTGGTAGGAGCTTCATAGATGGGTCAAAAGATGACGAGAAACGAGTGGGAAGAGTTCTTCGACGGCCACGCTCCGCTCTATATGGACAACTCCTTCACCAAAAACACGGTGGAGGAAGTGGATTTTGTTCTTGAGGAGTTAAGGCTTCCGCCGAGCAGCTGTATTCTGGACGTGGGCTGTGGGACCGGGCGCCATGCTGTTGAGCTGGCCAGGCGGGGGTATCAGCTCACGGGGGTGGACATCTCCTCGGGGATGCTGGCTGAAGCAGAGAAGGCGGCCAGGGAAGCTGGTGTCGTGGTCGAACTGATTCACGCCGACGCGACACAGTTCACGTCAGACAAGCTGTTCGATGCCGCCATCTGTCTGTGCGAAGGGGCCTTCTCGCTGTTGGGCAGCCAGGATGACCCCATCGAACACGATCTGGCCATTCTCCGCCACATACATGCTGCCCTCGGGCCAGGGGCTCGGTTCATTTTGACCACACTCAACGCATGTAGGGTGATTCGCCAGGTTATCCAGGAGGACGTGCAAAACGGCCGCTTTGATCCGGTCACCATGGTGGAAGTCTCCACCGTCGAGTGTGATACACCGCAGGGCAAGAAGAGCCTGCTGGTGAGAGAGCGCAGTTATGTGCCCACGGAGTTAGTCATGCTCCTCCGCCAGGCGGGGTTCGAAGTGGAACACATCTGGGGTGGCACCGCAGGGAACTGGGGGCGGCGTAAGATCTATCTTGATGAGATGGAGGTCATGGTTGTCGCCAGGAAGGCTACCGAAAGGAGTGATAAAAAATGAAACGCTTCAGTGTCTCTAACGACATCAACAGAGTATACAGCTCGCTGGTTCATCAGTGGCTAGATTACATGAAATACTTGAAACCGCACTATCCCTATCTGTTTTCTTTCACCATGAGAGCGAATCCTTTTGATCGGGAAGCATCGCCGATAGTGAGTTGATGGGGTGACGAGTGAGGAGGCAATGCGTGACGAGTCAACGAGTAATAAGTTGACGAGGAGCCGATGTGACTGAGTACCCCTACAAGCAGTAAGCCGCTTGTCAACTTGACAAGCGGCTTACTTGATTCCAGCACAGGTGACCGTTATTCTCCCAATTCAATCTGGCTGCTTTCATCGTCCACATTGACGGCTTCAGGAGGTGGGGTGAATCCCTCCGGCCATATTGTAGCTCTGTTGTATTTGGCGTGCCTCACATTGCCCCCTTCAAGATTCGTGGCTCCCAGCAAGGCCCCTCGGAGATCTGCGTGTCGTAGAGCAACACCCTGAAGGTTTGCGGCCAACAGGTTGGCACCCTGGAGATTGGCACTCACCAACTCTGCATCCTGAAGATTGGCGTCCTTCAGGTTGGCGTCCTGGAGGTCGGTGTCCGTCAGGTTGGCGTCCTGGAGATTGGCGTACCTCAGGTTGGCGTCCTTCAGGTCAGCATCCCTCAGGTTGGCGTACTGGAGATTGGCGCGCATTAGATTGGCGTCCCGCAGATCGGTGTACTTCAGATTAGCACCCTGGAGATTGGCCTCATACAGGCTAGCCCCCTGGAGATTGGCGCCCGTCAGGCCAGCACCCTGGAGATTGGCGTACCTCAGGTTAGCCCCCTGGAGAATGGCCTCGTACGGGCCGGCGCCCTGGAGATTGGCTTCCGTCAGGTTGGCGTCCTGGAGATTGGCGCGCATCAGGTTGGCGTCCTGGAGGTCCACGTCCGTCAGGTTAGCCCCTTGGAGCTTGGCGTCTGTCAGGTTGGTGTGCTGCAGATCGGCGAACTTCAGGTTAGCGCTCTGCAGATTGGTCTCTCGCAGGTTGGCTTCTCGCAGGTTTGCCCACTGGAGATCGGCCTCTCGTAGGTTGGCGGCCTGTAGATCAATCTTATTAACCGATCCATCCCGCAGCCATCCATGCGCCCGCAACGCCCGAACTGCTTTCATTGCAGACACACTATCCGAACTGCTGAGCTGCCGGATGAGCCGCCCTTTCTCTTGCTCCGTTTCGCGGCGCTGATACAGTGCTTCAATAATGAGTATGATAACCGAGAGGCCTGCCAGCTCCGTGCTGGCGTGGGCATAAAAATCTGCGATGATCTGCTGTGCTGTCTCCGGCAGGTAAAGCCATCCACGCTGATTGAGGTGGCCCAATGCCCCGATCAGAAACGCCAATGCCAGCAGCGCAATACCCACTACCCTGAGAACAGTCCACCACTGCATGAACCGTCGCACGATTCTGCGGATAACCATTGGCCCCTTCCCCCTCATCAGAAATGCACAACGCGCCTATTGTAACATTTTTCGCCTGGTTGCGCAAGTCCTCAAATGGAGGTATAATGGGGTTGCCAACGTCGTCGGGTTGAGAATAGACCAATTTCGGAAGTCTCAAAACCGACCTCGATTTATAACGTTTTTAGCCAGTTTCGCGCTAGTTTGGTCCACCCAAGTGGGCGATTGAAGACTTCCAAAGCCTTAACTTAATGACACAGTGATGGGGTTTGTGCCCCTCCAGGGGAGAGATTAGCAACGTAAAGGAGAAGATACGGTGTCTTGCCATTTCATCATCCTGCACACCAATGACCTCCACGGCCGCGTCGAGGGGCTGTCGCGGATTGCCACCCTCGTTGAGCGGACCAGGGCCGAGAACCGAGATGTGCCCGTGCTCTATTTTGACCTGGGCGACAGTGAGGATTACTCCAACCGGCTGAGCAACCTGACCAAAGGGGCTGCCATGCACCGCCTGCTCAGTGCGATGGGTTGCGACGCCGTCGCGGTGGGCAATGGCGCCATTCCCCGCTACGGGCCTGGGGTGCTGAAAGACCACACTAGCGCATCCCACTACCCTCACTTGCTGGCCAACCTTCGTATGGCCGACGGCGATTTCATTCCAGGCACTCAGCCGACCGCGCTCCTCGACCTGGGCGCCATGCGGCTGGGTCTCATTGGCGTGACGGTGGAGATGCCCTCCTACACCAGGTTCTTCGGCCTGAGCACTGTGCCGGCCCTCCCGCTCATCCGCGACTTGGCAGCGGGACTGCGCAGTGAAGGCGCCGACGCCGTGATCTTGCTGTCGCACCTGGGATTGGCGGCCGACCGTGAGTTGGCCGAGGAATTACAGAGGGATATAGCCCTCATTGTCGGGGGACACAGCCATGACCTGCTGCCGGAGGGCGAATCGGTGGGGGACGTGCTGATCGCCCAGGCGGGGCACTATGCCGAGCATCTGGGGCGAATAGACCTGATCTGGGATGGCGAACAACTGAAGGCCACGCGCGCGACCGTGCTGCCCGTAGCGGACACGACGCCTCCTTCGGCCCAGGTGCTGGCAGAGGCCGACGCTATCGAGGCTGAGGTCGAGCAGTATCTGGATGAGATCATCGGGGAGCTCATCGTCCCGCTGGATTTCGCCACCGACCGCGAGTGCGGCGTGGCCAATCTTTTGGCAGACGCGCTCCGACAGCGAATGGACGCCGAGGTGGGCGTGCTGGTGGCTGGGCAAGCATTCAGCGGTCCACTTCCGGCGGGTCCGCTGCGCCGGGCTACGTTGTGGGATGCCTGCCCATCGCCAGCCAACCCAGGCGTGGTAACCCTGACCGGCTCGCAGTTAGTCGAGTTGGTGGCCAGAGGGCTCGACTCAGAGCGCGCCGCCGAGCGACCGAACCCCCTCCGCGGCAAGGCCCGGGGTCTGATGCACCTCAGTGGGGCAGTCGTCCGCGAAGGTCGTCTACTGGTGGACGGCCAACCGGTTGAGCCGGAACGTGAATACCGAGTTGCCGGCAGCGACTTTGAATTCGAGACCGACTGGGGATATACCGACCCCGACTGGGAGCTGCATCCTAGCTATGATGTGCCCACCATCCTTCGCGAAGCGTTGGAGGAATACCTGGCCGCTCACAGCCCGGTCAGGGCGGAATCGGGGCGTTACAGGTCGATCATGTCTCCGTTGCGAGCGTCCCTCAAGCATGTCGAGCGACGGCTGCGCTAAGGTGGGCACCGAAAAGGGTGATCCAACTGCTCAAGTAGATCCAGAGCATCAAGGCTACGACAGCTCCTAGTGAGCCATACACCAACTCATATCGGGCCAGCCCGCTGCTGATGTACCAGGCCAAGATATTCGCGGCGATCTTCCACGCAAGGGCGGCCACCAATGCGCCCCAAAAGGCCGCCCGCCACTTGACCTCTGTATTCGGCACCCAGCGATACAAAGCCAGGAACAGAAGGAAAGCAAACAGCCAGGGTATGAGATTGGACAATGCTGCCCATAACAGCGTTTCGTAGATGGTCAGCCTATCCCACAAAGGCACCTGCAACTGGGGTAAGAGATTGAGTACACTGGTTGAGAGTAGCGAGAGGATCAGCAGAACTGCCAGCGTCCCAATCATTCCCAGTGCCACCAGACGCCTCCTGAGGAAACTGCGCGGCTCTGCATACGGCCAGGCGCGGTTGATGTTGTGGGCCAAAGCCGTAAAAACGCCCATACCTGACCACAGTAAGCCGATCAACCCCACAATCCCCACCGTGCCACGCAGCTCAAGAACCCGCTTGATGTTCCTCTCGATCAATTCCCGAGAAATCGGAAAGGCCTCGGGCACAACCCCGATCAGTTCTTGATAGACTTGGTCCCTTTTCAGGACGAAGCTTCCGGCTGCCACCAGCGCGAGCAACAGCGGAAAGAGGGAGAAAAGGGCATAGTAGGCCATTCCAGCCGCGGCTTCTGGGGCACGGGCTTCGTTGAAGCGTTGAAAAGCGATCCTCAGAATACCCAGAGAACCCCCGCTCAGATGGTTAACTCTCCGATAGATGGGCCTTAACCCGTCCTTGAGAATCCTCATATCCCCTCCCACCCTCAAGTATCTCAACTGATGACCACGATTCCTGCCTCGTTACTCACTGCCTCAAAGTCAACCTCTTGCCAGAGCAGGCTCATTAATTCGATAGTGCCCGGCAGGTCAAAATATCGCTTCCCGATCGCTCTGGTTGTGGGAGCCACCGAGATTGATATCGGGTTAGAAGCTCTCTTTGTATCCTGCATGCTGCTCGTCCTTGTATGGCCGAGGGCGAGGCCGGCGGGAGCGCTTGATTACGGCCATGTTCCCCAAAACGGCCCACGAGCGTTCAAAATCGCTCCACTGGCGAGTGTACACTTGCGCACCGTCCAGGATTCTCACTTCACGCCTGTTGTAGCCGATGACCATGACCGTGTGTTCGTAACGGGCAACGATGGTGCTATTTCCATCGGAAGCGGTGTAGGGAACCGGTGTTCCCCAGGCTACCTGCCCAGTGACCCAAACGATGACCGGCCGACCCGCCGCAATTTCCGAGCGCAGGGCGTCCAGGGGGAAGTTGCGCACGGCCTGGGCGTCCAGTCCGTAAGTTCGCAACAGCGCGGCCACTGGCTCAGCGTGCACGCCGTAGGGATGGGGCGGGATTTGCCCCCACGAGCCATGCACGTCGCCGACGAAGCCCTTGTCCGGATTATCGGACTGAGGCAGGCTATAGAAAAACTCTGACTCATCAATCTCTACCTCGAAGTAGGCAGCCCAGTCCACTGCCGAACGCGATTCACAATCCAGCGGCAGCGCCTGAAAACGCCCAGCGATGTCAGTGATGTTGGCTGCCGACGGGACGCTCGCCGTCGCTGTGGCCGTAGGCGTCGGGGTGTGAATGGGGGTACTGGTGGGCGTGGCGCTTGCCCTGGGCGCCGCTCCGCTTACGGTCGAAGGGGTCGGCGTGGGGGTGGGTACACCCTTGGCCCGCAGCACGGCCTCTGTCTGCCCCCGTTCCAGGCTGAGTTCCCAGTTGAAGAGTTCCTGCAGGGTTTCCTCAGGGTAAATCTGTTGCATGGCCTGGCACCAGGTGAGTCCGTCGGGCTTCTGGTAGTGCCAGAATTCCCGGGCCAGGCTGTCCCACCGCCAGTCGTAATCTTCTTCCTCGAAGGCGGGGATGCCGTGCCAGCCATGTCGCCGGGCGATGGCTGCAAAGTCCTCGTAGTAACCCGATGGGATGGAGATGGGGCGGCCGCCAGCTTCGTAGGCTTCGGGTTCCTTCTCCTCGTCCAGCAGGAACCAGAACACCCAGGGGCGCTCGGTGAGGGGACGGCCCTGGCTGCCGTCCTGGGCCTGGCAGCGGATGAACAGCCGCCAGTAGGTCCTCTGGCCGCGGTGTCCTGAGCCTGTCGAAGGGACGTCCTGGCGGACGACCAGCAGTTGGTCGCGGCCCTCCTCGTTGGGCAGCTCGAAGCGCAGGTCCACCGCGCGGCCAGCCTTGTGCCAGGTGAGGTAGCCATAAGGCTTTCGGCTGACGTAACCGGGACCACGAAGGACATCAGAGAGCTGGCCCAGGTAATCCCAGCCGGTTTTCTGGTGCACTTCCTCCCGCCAGGTCTGATAGCTCTCAATGACGGCGGCGTTAAGACGCGGGTCCGCGACAACTATATCCTCCAGAGGGAGCAGGGGGTAAAGCTCGTTGGGAGCCAAAGTGGGTGTGTGAGTGGGCGTAGGCGGCGGGGAAGGCAGTCGCCGGGTGAGCTCGGCCCAGGGCAGCGAGCAGGCCACAGACGGGGCGGTGGCATCGGCGGGGAACGCCTGCTCGACGAGGTCGGTCCTGCGGCGGTGGGGGACGCCATCCACGGGGACGGTGAAGAGGCGGTAGATGCCGGGGCGATAGGGGTCATACACCTCGAAGGGTTCCCCCTCCTGGTAGCCTGTGTATACGATGTGCTGGCCGTCGGGGAGCCAGACCGGGGCGCCGTCGTAGGCGTCGTGGGCGGTGACTCGTCGTTGTCCAGTGCCATTGGAGCGCATAGTGTATAGCTCGGCGTTGCCATCGCGCCAGGATACGAAGGCGATGGCCGTGCCATCAGGGGACCAGGCCGGGTCCTCGTCGTCGGCAGCGGGATGGTTGGTCAGGTTGCGCACCGTGCCGTCTTCCAGGTCGGCCAGGTAGATTTCTTTGTCCCCATCACGCCAGGAGGTGAAGGCGACATAACGACCATCAGGTGACCAGGCCGGGGTGTAGTCTCCGGCCTTGTTTTTTGTCAGACGGACGGGGGGACTCTCGTCAGTCAGGTCCAGCAAGTAGATCTCCAGGTTGCCGTCGCGGTAGCTTTCGAAGGTCAGACGAGTGCCGTCGGGCGACCAGGCCGGCGCGCCGTCGTAGGCCGGATCACTGGTCAGGCGAGTTATGGACCCATCGGCAGCCGACCACAGATACAGCTCCCAGTTGCCGTCTTTGTTGGAGGCGAAGGCCAGGCGAGTGCCGTCGGGCGACCAGGCCGGGTCGCGGTCCTCGGAAGCAAACGCGGCCTCGGCGGGATGAGCGGTGAGGTTGGCTATCTGCCCGGTAAGGGGATCCAGCAAATAGACGTCGTCGTTGCCCGTGTGGGGCGAAACGAAGGCCACCACGGGGGGATATTGGATATTGGATATTGGAGATGGAGTGAGAGTGGGACTGGGGGTGGGGGTGGGAGGCGGAGATGGAGTGAGAGTGGGACTGGGGCTGGGGGTGGGAGGCGGAGATGGAGTGAGAGTGGGACTGGGGCTGGGACTGGGAGTAGGGGTGGCAGAGGGACTAAGGGATGGTGTGACAGAGGGAGTGGCGGAGGGAGTAAGGGATGGTGTGACAGAGGGAGTGGTGGAGGGAGTAAGGGATGGCGTGACAGAGGGAGTGGTGGAGGGAGTAAGGGATGGCGTGACAGAGGGAGTTGGAGAAGGGGTGACGGAAGGGGATGGGGTGGCAGTGGGAGGGAGGGGCGGGGTACAGTGGGTGCTGATTAGAGGTAACAACAGGATTGCCATTCCGACCACCAGGATCAGTGAATTCAGTTTTGCTCGTAGGCGTTCAGCGAGTAGCGCATTTCCCCTCCCTCGGAGGGAGGGGCTAGGGGAGGGTGGGCCTTCTGTATCGCAGAATCCACCCCCTCCCGGCCTCCCCCTCGCAGGGGGAGGAGCGAGACGGGGATTTGGCAATCCCCTCAGAGCAAATCTGGACCCGCTGGGACTACCGACCAACTTGCAGCTTCTGATGTCCAATCTCCAGCTTCCAATATCCAATATCCAATCTCCAATATCCAACTTCCAACCTCGATCTCTCAGGGATAGACGCGCTGCACTAGCGGAGAGCCATCCTCGCCGATGCGCAGGCGGGGCTGGGCGTCGTCCACGATGCGGGCCAGATAGAACTCCACGCTGCGCACGCCGTCCTGGGTCAGGACTGCCCGCAGGATGGCAGTGTCCCTCGTTCGCTCGATGACGTCCATATCGAAGACGAAGTTCCCCAGGCTGTACACTATGGGCACCCCTTGATAGACCTCCACGTCCTGCAATACGTGTGGGTGGTGGCCGATGACCAGGGCCGCTCCTGCCTCCACTGCGGCGTGGGCCACGGCCCGTTGCTCTTGATTGGCCTGAGTCTCGTACTCGGTGCCCGTATGCACGATGACGATCACCAGGTCAGCCTCCTGCCGGGCCTGGGCTACAGCTTTGCGTACCGGTTCCGGTTCGGCCCAGGCCACGTCGGTGGCGGTGGGCACCTCAGGCGAGTTCCGCCAGCGTGGGGCGGCGAAGGCCAGGAATGCGACCTTGATTCCCTTGACCTCCAGCACCGCCGGGCGGTGAGCAGTGGCCTCCCCACGTCCCGCGCCGACCGTAGCGATGCCCAAATCCTCCAGCGCGGCGAGGGTGTCGTCCATGCTGTCTGGGGGGAAATCCAATATGTGGTTGTTGGCCAGGGAGAGGACATCAAAGCCCACTGTGCGCAGGGCTGGGACGTGCTCCGGATGGGCGCGGAAGATGAAGCGTTTGTCGGCGGGGTCGCCGTGCACTGTGAAGGGGGTCTCCAGGTTGCCCACGGCGATGTCGGCAGATTGCAGCAGGGGGTAGACAGCCTGGAACGGGTAGAGGGAGCCGTACTGGGCCATGCGCTCCTCCACTGTGCGGGCCAACATGATGTCGCCTGTGGCCACTAGCTCGATCTCGTGGTCGCCGATGGGTGGGAGTGGGGGAAGGGAGGTACTGGGTATTGGGTATTGGATATTGGGAGGTGGTAGAGAGGATTCCCAGCTCGGAGTTACCGTCAGGGCATGCACCTGCCAGCCGGTGCGAGCCAGAATCTCCGGCTGCCCGTCGTTGTCCAGGTCGTACACGCGCAGGCCGTGCACCAGTCCACCCAGGGAGATGCCACCGCGGGTGCGCCCCCAGCGGTCGAGCACCCGCACCGTGCCATCGTCGCTGCCAATGACTACATCCGGCCAGGTGTCGTTGTCCAGGTCTGTTACCGCCACGGCCCACACCCCAGTAGGAGCCTCGTACCGCCAGTGCTGGGTACCGTCGGCGGAGAGGGCATAGACGCCCGGCTCCAGGCCTCCGCAGGCAACGAGTACCTCCTGCGCTCCCTCACCGTCGAGGTCAGCGAAGGCCAGGTCGGTCACGGAGCAGGTGGGGAGGTGAATGAGGGCAGGGGTTACGACCAGGTCTTCAGTATTGGCAGTCTCTCTCTTAGGTGTTGTTGGTTTGACCGTGCCAGAATATGACATCGAATTTCGAGGATTAACCGAATCTGGCATCGTGAATTCGATGAATCCCTTGAATTCGTTGTCATATCCGCCCAATGGCCATCCAGCAACACTCAACAGAGTAACCACCCCAGTACTGGAACCTGCGATGAGCTCCAGTTGCCCGTCATCGTTCAGGTCGGCCAGGCGTACACGCCGGACGTATCCCTCCAGAGAGGGCAGGGAGCGCAGGTCACCGGTTGGGGACAGAAGAAATAGTTGGCCTCTGTTGGTGGCTATGGCTGCTGTCCCATCGGGGCTGCTGTCCAGGGCTGAGGAGTATTCCAGGCCTGCTTCGCCCACCGGGTAGCGTCGGAACAGAGTGCCACCGGGGTTCACCTGGTAGACATAACCGTCCCATGAGCCGGCCAAGATTGTGGTGGAGGATGAAATCGCCGTGATGCGACTATCAGTGCAATACTGCCAGAGCTGGTAGCCCAGGCCATCCAGGGCGTAGAGGCAATTGTCATCTGAGCCAACGAGAACTGTGGGTTGGCCGTCCAGATTAGCCACCTGCAGGGCGTAGACGCTGGCCTGGGTGACGTGTTTCCAGAGAGGTCGGCCCGCTGCGTCGGCGGCATAGGTGTGTTTGTCCAGCGAGGCTATCAGTACCTCGGCGCGGTTATCCCCGTTGGTAAGCGAAGGGGCGTCGGCCACGGCCAGGTCGGTTACTGTGCCCCAGGTCTGGAATCGCCAACTCTCGTGGAGGGCCAGAGGGCGCACGGGAGGGGGCGGGAAACTCGCTTCGGCCCCGTATTGGGCAAAGGCGGCGTGGAAGAAGTTGTAGAGGATGCGTTCGCTAGCTTCGCTGTAAACCTCATGGCCGCGTTCGATCATCGGGGTGACCTCTTCCGCAGGCAGGGAGAGGCGGGAGCTGGAGCGCAGGATGGTCTCCCCTCGCTGCGGGCCGATCTCTGGATGGAACTGCAATCCCCACACGGGAGCCTGGCCATAGCGGAAAGCTTGCACCGGGCAGAGGGGTGACAAGGCCAGCACCGTCGCTTGCGGCGGTAGGGTCACCACCTGCTCGATGTGGTAGTGGAAGGGGGAGAACTCCTGCGGCACCCCATCAAACAGAGGGTCCTTTGCCCCGGCCTCGCTGAGCTGCACGGGCAGCCAGCCCACTTCTTGCTGTCCGTCTTCCACCTCACTGCCCATAACATAGGCCAGCAATTGGTGGCCCAGGCAAAGGCCGAGGATGGGCAACTTGATTTGCAGGGCCTGGCGCAGGAAATCGGCCTCAATGCGCAGGAAGGGATAGGCGTCTAGATCATGGGGTGACATAGGGCCGCCGGAGAGGACAATGATCTGCCCCAAATCAGGTTGCGGCAGGGAGTCGCCGGCGTAAACCCGGAGGCGGTCGAAAGGCAGCCCCAGGCGGGTCAGGTAGTCGGCTAGCCCGGCGGCCCGCTCCTCGGCGTGTTCAATGACCAGGATGCGCGGCGTTACAGGCATAGGAGTGGGCGAGGGTGTGGGTGATGGGGTGGTGGTACGAGAGGGAGATGGGGTGATGGAGGGGGATGGCGTGGGTGTTGAACTGGGAGTGGGTGACGGGGTAGGAGAGGGACTGGAAGTGGGTGATGAGGTGGGAGATGGAGTGGGAGTGGGAGATGGAGTGGGAGTGGGAGATGGAGTGGGAGTGGGAGATGGAGTGGGAGTGGGAGATGGAGTGGAGGTTGGAGTCGAAGTGGGGAGGGAGGTAGGAGTGCGGGCAGGAGTGAGGGTGGAGGTGAGAGAGGGGGGGATGACGGAGGGATTGGCGGAGCTAGCTGGGGCGCAGCCGATAACGGTTAGAGAAAAGCAGAGAAGCCCCGCCATCAATGCCAGGACACCAACCAACTTCCAATCTCCAATCTCCAATATCCAATCTCCAATATCCAATCTCCCGCTACTCATCAGACATCACTTTGGAGACATGGGTGAAGTGATTGTAGACCGTGGCCGATAGGCGGCGGAAGATGGGGAAGCAGCGATCCCAGTTGATCCAGTCCGTGTCCTCCCACATGAACAGCCCGAACAGGTAATCGCCCTGCGGGGTGAAGACGATGCCTATGTCGGAGCGGGTATCGCCCACCCAGCCGTGTTTGTGGGCGATGGGCACCTCCTGCGGGACGCTGGCTCCGATGACGCTGCGCAGGGGATTGGTCTTCAGCCAATCCAGCATCTCGCAGCAATCCTCAGCGGTCAGGTTATCGCAGGCCGCCAGCAGCTTACCCTCACCCTGGCACCCCTGGTAAATCGCCCGCCATAGCACGGCCAGGTCAGCCAGCCAGGTTTGCATCATGGGATCAGGACGGGTGTCAATGGCGGCCTCGGCGGCGGGCACATCCACCTCGGGCAGGTCGGGTTTGGGGATGTAGGGCCAATGGGTCCCGCCCTCGACATAATAGGGCTGGCGCATGAAGGTGCGAGTCAACCCCAGGTCGCGGAAGGTCTCGTTGACTCGCTTAACCCCTTCCGTCGCGTTTCCTCCACCGATGTCCATCAGCACCAGGTTGGCGGCGGCGTTATTGCTCTCGGAGATCATGTAGGAGACGCTGAGCTGGATGTTATCGGGCAGGTCGCCATCCCAGGTGCGGTAGCCGGTGACCAGGATGCCAGCCTTGAGCAGGCTCGTCCCGGCGTACACTACGTGGATGTTGTGGGTGAGTTCTTCGCCAGTGGAGAGATCCTGGACGTACAGCCCAGTCGTGCCGCTGAAGTCACTGCTGATGTCGAGTAAGAGCGGCTTGAGATTGGACAGGGTGAGGGGCGCCGGGGCTACGTCGGTTGTGACCAGTGAGACGGCCCTTCGACAGGGCCCTTCGTCAAGCTCAGGGGAGACCTCAGGACAGGGCTCAGCTACATCAGAGGCCAGGGCGGTGGTAATGGCTGCCAGCGAGGCTTCCACGTCCAGCGCGCGGCCCATCCGCCCCGGCTCGAAGTCGTAGATGGTCATGTCGGCGTCGGCCGGCGTCCACGACTCGGGCCAACGCGGGTCGTCTTCTAGAGTGGTGCTCATCGCCCGGGCTGGCTTCGGTGGAATGTCAAAGTCAGCGGCTATCCTCTCCAGCTCGGAACTCAGGTCGGCCTCGTGCAGCGGTGTAACCTCGACGGTGGCCATCGGCAGCTTGACGGGGCGCGTTTCTCCGTCGGCCAGAGCTGTGGTGATCGAATCCACAGCCTCATCTAGGTCTAGCTCAACCCCTGCTTGTCCGGGGTAGAAGGTCAGGTCTTCTGCGCTGAAGCGATGCTGTTGCGCTGGCTGATCAACGTCTGCGGCGATAGCCTCCAGCTCAGAACGCAGGTCGGCCTCGCTGAGTGGTGGAACCTCGAGGGTGTCAATTGGCAGCTTGATGGGGTGTGTCTCTCCGTCGGCCAGAGCTGCGGTGATTGTCTCCACAGCCTTGTCGCGATCAAGCTCGAGTCCTGCTTGGCCGGGGTAGAAGGCCAGGTCTTCTGCGCTGAAGCGATGCTCCTGCACCGGAACATCAACGTCTGCGGCGATAGCCTCCAGCTCAGAACGCAGAACGGGCTCGCTGAGTGGTGGAACCTCGAGGGTGTTGACTGGCAGCTTGATGGGGCGCGTCTCTCCGTCGGCCAGAGCTGTGGTGATCATCTCCACAGCCTTGTCGAGATCAAGTTCGAGCCCCGCCTGACCGGGATAGAAGGCCAGGTCTTCCGCGCTGAGGCGGTGCCCTTGCACTGGGCGATAAATGCCTGCAGCGATCACCTCCAACTCAGAGCGCAGGCGGGCCTCGTCCAGTGGTGTGACCTCTAGGACGGTAGCCGGCAGTGTGACGGTGCGTGCCTCCGGATCGGTTAGAGCTGCGGCGATTCTCTCCACGGCCCCATCGCGGTCAAGCTCGAACCCCGCCTGACCGGGATAGAAGGCCAAGTCTTCTGTGCTGAGACGATGCTCTTGCACTGGACGCTCAACGCCTGCCGCGAGATCATTCACCAAGTCGGCCAGCAGCGCGCCATCGAAGTCGGTCTGCAAGGGCACGTCCACATCGAAGGGCGGTGGGGTTTGGAACAGGAAATCGCTGAAGCGGGTGTCCGCGCCGACGGAAGTGGCCTCGTTCACCATCGCCTCCGCAAGCACGGTGAAGCCTACGGCGGACGGATCGAGCTCCTGGCTGCGGTCGAGATAACGAAGCTCAATTGGTTGGGCCAGCGGCTCCTCCCATTCCTGACGTATCAGGGTCCGGGCCTCGTCGGGCGTCATCCCACCCACATCCAGGCCGGTGATGGTCACACCAGGCCGGATGTGAGCCATGTAGTCCTGGTAGACCTGCTGGCGGTTGTTGACAAACAGCCACCCGGCGATGAGCACCGCCATGAGCACTGTCACGGGGATCAGCCACCACAGGCGGCGCGCGCATGATGGAGGAGTCCCTTTGGGTATCTTTGAAGATCCTTCAGTTGACATTTTCTCACCTCATGGCTGCTCCAGCGGGATCCCTTCGACGGCCTCAGGATAAGCGCCAGAGCGCGCTGCCAAGCCGCCGGATCTGGCGATCCGTCGGGAGCAGGGTGTGTTTTCTATTTCAATACCTTCGACAATAGCCGTCGTATCTCGACGGTGGACAGGTATTGCCCCACGTAGCGATCATCCAGCCAGATATCGAAATGCAGGTGGAGGCCGCCCTCAGGGTTGTACAGCGACTCGGGGGTGCCGGAGTTGCCCACTGTGCCGATGACCTGGCCCTGGACCACCTGTTTGCCGGCCTTCACCTCGTCGGCGATGCCGCTCAGGTGGGCGTAGCGCGTGATGAGTCCGTCACCGTGGTCCAGCCACACCTGCCGCCCGCGGAGACCGTCCAGCACGTCGTCAGGGGTGTGTCCCTCTTGGCGACAGGTAGCCAACCACTGGTCCATCTGCGATTGGGTGGGGTTCGTGTAGTCCCAATCGGCGCGGATGACGATCCCGTCGCGCGCAGCCAGTACCTCGGTGTGGGTGGTGACCGGAGAGCCGTCGGCGTAAGCATAGAGGTCTGTGCCTTGATGCACTCCATAGCGGTAGTGACGCGGTGCGCTGGGCAGCGTGTTCAATCGCTGCGGCAGGAGCATGTCGGCGATGGGCATCGTCAGCCCGCGCAGGCGATCCCAGTCGGGTTCGAACACCGGCGGAGAAACCAGGTTTTTACTTGTCTGGGCAGGTGCATCATTGCTTGTGGGCCCTTCTTGGGTGTAAGAAGGCGTCTCATTAGCCAAAAAACCTGGTTTCTGATAATATGCCACATCCGCCCCAATCAGGAGCAAGCCGTCTTCCATCGGCCAGCAGCCGCGCAGGGTTACGTCTCGGTCAATGAAGGTGTACATCGCGCGCATCTCGCCCGTATCGGTGTCCAGAGCCAGCACTCGGCGGTCGTTGCTGTCAAGGAGGTACAGCAGTCCATCGGCAGTGGCGCACAGTGTCGTCGGGTAGTCCAGACCGCTCGACACAGTCCAGGCTTTAGTCCAGTTCGGACCACGATATTTGATCACCTCGGGCCGTTGGCCGGGCCACTCGCGGAGGAGGACGTAAACGTTCTCGCCGTCCACTGCCAGGTCAACCCCTCGGCTGCTCGGCACCTCGGCCACGGCTGCAGCCCGGCTACCGACCACGCGCCACACCCGTCCGGCGTTGGTGTCGAGGAAGTAGGTGGCGTCTTCGTCGGCGGCGACGGCGGTGACATAAGTGCCGCCGGTGCCGGCCACGGCCTCCCAGTTTGAACGATGCCAGGTCTTGTCTGCTGCATCGTAGCGGACCACCTCACCGGAGCGGTCCACAACCAATAGCGAACCGTCCGGCGACAGTGCCACCTCCGACAACTCCTGAACCGGCAACCCAGCCAGGGTGTCGCCGGGCGCGGCTATCACCGCCGGCGGTTCGGTCTCACCCACAGTCAGGCGCAGCAGCCGGCCGCTGTCTACCATGTACAATGTGTTTTCATGCTCCCCCTCGGTCTCTCCCAACCCTTCGACCTTCCTCTGGGCAGGGGTCAGGACAGGCTTTGGGGGGGAAGCCACAGCCAGGCTCACGGGGTGGGGGAACGTTCCAGTTGAATAGCGGTAGCTGGTCACGCTGTTCTCGTTGAGCCAGTGCGCTTGGCCAGGTGCGTCATCGAAGCGAGCGGTCACGATTTCCTCCACCACCGCCAGCACTGCCCGCACGCCCTCCAGGTTGCGCTCGAACTCGGTGTCCTCATGGTTGGTCAGCTCTACCTCGGCGACGGCGATGCCCAGGTCGGTCAGGTAGTCGTTGAAACCGCCGCTGATGGGATAGCCCGTCCAGCCTTCTTCAGGGAAGTCGTAGCCCGTGCCTGCCGCTATCGTCGCCGCCAGTCGCAGCGATGAGGCGTTGTCCCGGCAGCCGCCGGCGAACACCGCCCCCGCACTGCTGTGGTAGAAGACCACGACGTGGGCGTCGGCCAGGAAATCGCGCGCCGCCCGCGACTCCGGTTCGGAGAAGGGATACGCGCCGCCCGCGCCGGGCTGTGGGCCATCGCTGGTGTAGGTCGTTGGACTCCAATCGTTGCCGGCGCAACCGTCCAGGTCGGTGTCGGCGTTGCGGTTCAGATCCACCCCGCGGGCGTTGACCCGTGTGCCGGCGGCCAGGCCATCGGGGTTCAGGGAGAGGATGATCCACAGGCTGACGTCGCTAGGCACGTCATCGGGTTTGGCCTTGAAATGGGCCAGTAGTTCTTGCGCCAGCACATGGGTATTGGCCTCCCATCCACCATGGATGTCGCCCACCAGCACCACCTTGTAGCGTCCCTGGCCGAAGCGGTAGGCTTTGATGGGGCGACCCTCTACCGACGGGCCGATGGTCAGGGATGCGGGAGTGGGCGTAGGGCTGGGAGTGGGCGTGGCTGTCGCCGTCGGGCTAGGGGTGGGCGTCGAGGTAGCGGTGTGGGTGGGCGTGGGCGTCGAGGTGGCGGTGTGGGTGGGCGTGGGCGTCATGGTGGCGGTGTGGGTGGGCGTAGGTGTCGCCGTCGGGGGCGGGGTGGGCGTCGAGGTACGGGTAGGCGTGAGGGTGGGCGTCGAGGTGCGGGTAGGCGTGAGGGTGGGTGTCGGAGTGTACGTGGGGGTAGCAGTCTGAGTGGGTGTGGCGGTGGCAGCGCGGGTGGGCGTCGGCGTCGGCGCCACCACAGTGCAGCCGGAGAAAAGGACCACAGTCAAGGCCAGGGCGATTGATATACTCAGTATAACGTCAACGGTTGAAGTAATTGTAAGTTGCCTCCGAGATGCGGGCCATGAGCGGGGAGCTGACCTCCCACTCCAGCCAGTCCGTGTGGTACAGGTAGACGCAGAGCACGTAGTCGCCTCCTGAAGTGAAGACGATCCCTGCGTCGGCGTGGGAATCCCCCACCCAGCCGTGTTTGTGGGCCACCGGCGTCCCCTCCGGCACGCCGGCCTCGATGAGCGCGCCGATGCGGTTCTGCGACATCGTGTCAAGCATGGCCTGGCACTCGTCGGGGGTTATCTCGTCGGGATAGGCGGCGATGAGAGTGCCGCCGCCGTTGGCGCACTGGTAGATCATCTCCAGCAGGCGGCCTATGTCCTGCGGCGTGGTCTGCATGAAGGGGTCAGGGTTCGTGCTCACGTCGGTGCGCTGGTTGGCTGGGGTGCTGGTGTGCTGAGGCAAGACGTCCTCGTCGTAGGGAGTGGCCATGAAGGTGTTGACCAGCCCGATGAGCTTCATCGTCTGGTTGAGGCGTCGCACGCCCTCGTAGGCGTCGCCGTCGCCGATGGTGTGGCGCAGCAGAAGGTTGGCGGTGAAGTTCCCACTGAGGGTCATGGTCTCGGTTAGGATCTTGGTGGTGTCTGCGTCCGGCGGGCCGTCCAGATGGCGGTAGGCCTCCATCATGATGGCGATCTTGAGGATGCTCATGCCGGCGTATGCCACGTCAGCGTCGTCGGCGAACTCCTCGCCGGTAGCCAGGTCCTTGATGTAGATGCTGTAGAAACCGGGGAAGTCCGCCAGGATGCCCTCGATCATGCCGTTTCCACTTCCGAGCTGCCCCATCATCCACAGGCCAGGCTCGCGCGGGGGCGGGCCCAGGTTCACCACCAGATTCACCTCGCGGTCGGTGGCTGAGTTGAGCGCGCCGGCGACCAGTGGTAGAGAGGCCTCAATGTCGAGTCGCTGCTCCGGCTGGCCGGGCACGAAGGTCAAGGTATTGGCGTTGGCATTAGGCTCTCGCAGCGGACGGTCATACTCGTCGGCGATAGTCGTCAGGAAGTCGTTCAACTGCTCCGCGTCGTAACTGGCCTGGAGGGGGATATTCGCAGGCAGCGGCTGGTCGTTCACTATGTAGTCGGCGAAGCCCGGCCAAAAGCTGGTCTCTCCCTTTAATCTATTGACTTCCTCTAGCATATCGTCGGCCTTGAATTGGAAACCGACGTCCTGAGGATGGAGGAGAAGGCTCTCGTCTAGATAGTTCAGTTCTACTGGTTGTGAGACAGCCTCACCCAGGAGTTCCATCGCCTCCGTGTCCCATTTGCCCTCCATGGGAATGTTCGCCAGCGAAACTCCCTGCGGAATCTGATTTCGATAGGCCCGGTAGTCGTTCAGCTTATACAAGAAAACGAGCATGACAACTATCAAGATCACGAGAATCGTAAATCTCGTTGTTCTCAAAAACACCCTCCTAAATGTGGGGATCCCCTCAGAGCAATTCTGGATCCAGTGCTTCTGGCGGCCAATCCGGCGGCTGGCTCAGAAGCTCTTCGGCCTCTTGGGCCAGGGCTTCTGGGACCATCACCCGCACCTCGCCCAGGCCATCCACGGTGATGCCATAGACGACACCAACGCTCTCGTAGTCCAGCAGAGCGGGGATGCCCGCGCTTTCCAGCTTGGCTTTGATGACCTGGGCCTCCAGTTGCCCGAAGGCGGTGTAAATCGTAGTAAGCCCCGGCCTGTTTGCCTTTTTATGAGCTGCCATCGTATTCCCCCTGTCTTCAGCCTTGATGCGCACCAAAGTATGCCACAATCTTGGGAATTAGTCAAAGAACACGGATTCGCAGGATTTGCGAGTTTGTCCTCCAGTTCGTTAAATCCTACCAGTTCGTTGTGTATTTGTCAAGGCCGAAGAAAGCTGGTATAATAAGTCGTGATGTCATAATATTCAGGAGGTTTTTTTTGATGCTAGTAAGAGAGACCCAGACGCCAGCATATTGGCAGGGATTCGCCATTGACGACCGGGATCTCGATTACCTGGACGATTTGTTTCTGGAGGACGAAAGGCCCCGTACCGGCCACGATCTGACTTTGGCTTTGATGAGAAAGCGCTGTGAGGATGAGGAATCCCTGATAGAAAAGGAGCTGTCCAGAGGGATTCTCTTTCAACCGAAGGAGAGTTACGAGATAGGGCAGCAGGTTGTCTTTCCTGCTCTGGGCTATGCTCTGGGGCCTGTGGTTGGTGTGCGGCCGGGCTATAATCCCAGGTATGGTGACTTCGAGGTTATCCAGGTGCGTTTCGAGGGTGAGGAGAATCCAAGGGGGTTCGCTTCGAAGCTCACCTCCCCTCACAAGCTGAATCGTGAGGAAGGGGAGTTGTCCGAAGCCGAGGATCTGATGTCGCCAGTGGAACTCTACGATCAAAATGGGGCGGATGTCCAGCGGAGACTGGTGGAGCATTTACGCCTCAGCGATGATTTTGTGAGCTTCGGTGGCGAGTGGTTCTTGAAAGGCTTGTTGGCCGATATCCACGAAGGACTTCTGAACATCGCTGAGGCCATGCTTGATGTGAAGGGCATGCCGCTTCCTGCTCGAGAATTGATCCAAGAGCTGGATCTGCCGGCCGAAATCCTGCCGCCGACTCAGGTTTTCTCCCTCAATTATGCCCTGACTCAGGACCGCCGTTTTGATGACGTAGGCAGCGATGATCAGATCCTTTGGTTCCTGCGACGTTTGGAGCCCCCTGAGATCGCTCATCTGCCACCACGCTTGCGCTACAGCCCGGTGCTATACGATAGGGCGGGTCTCGGTGAGGAGTTACTCCGCTGGGAGATGGAGATTGATGATGAAATCACGGGGCTGGCTGTGCCTGGCACGGGGGAGGAAATCGCCAGCGCAACTATCACCCTTAACTATCCTCACCGCCGG
Source organism: uncultured Anaerolineae bacterium (assembly GCA_964390805.1). Lineage (GTDB taxonomy): Bacteria > Chloroflexota > Anaerolineae > VGOG01 > VGOG01 > CAYMKL01. Next base: position 67,886 of record CAYMKL010000005.1, read on the forward strand.
GTAGGCACCATCCCTTTGACGAGCAAGATCGAGAGCCTGTTCCCAAAGGGAAATGCCGAGCGCATGATGATTACCCTCATAGGTGGCCGGACGGGCAAGCAGATGCCAGGCTGGGTTGTTCGCCAGCACAACTACGTCTATGGTCTCAAAGAGTGGTATGATCAGCACGACCTACCTGTGGGGGCTTACATTAAGCTGGAGAGAACCGATGACCCTCTGGCTATTGTTGTGGATTACTTCCGCCAGCGCAAGAAACGCGAATGGATCCGAGTGGCTACAGTTGCGGGAGGAAAACTGTCGTTCACTATGCAGATGAGGTCCATCGCCTGCGAGTACGATGAGCTTATGGTCTTAGGCGAGGCTAACCAGGCCGAGATTGATGCTCTGTGGATGCGGTCTGAGGAGGATGGCAAGCCCATCCCCGAATTGATGCGCGATATTTTCCCTGAGCTGGCCAAGCTCAACCCCCAGGGCACTGTTCACGCCAAGACTCTCTACAGCGCTATCAACATGGAAAGGCGTTGCCCGCCAGGGCCGATCCTCGCTGGATTAGCCAACATGCCTTCGCTTATGGCAGTGGGTGACGGCTACTGGGTTTACGATCGGGAGGCTCTCTGACGCGAGGCTAACAGAACAGGTTAAGACTATGGCTAGGTGGATCAAACCGAATCTGGAAACTAAGTTCCACATTGATTTCGATTGGTGGGAGAGAAAGGGGCGCGACCTGCGTGTCTATTTGCAGAGCCATTTGTGCCCTGAGTGCAAGGACGTATACACCAACCACCGTGGAAGCGAGGAGGTGGATTGGATTGACCCCGACACGGCCGAGGTGACACGGGTGGATGCTCTTTGGCAGTCTTTGCGTACTCACTGCAGCTCAAAGCCAGACTTCATCAATGAGAACACTCCCCTGACGGACGCCGTCTTTCGCGTTTTTCTGGCGAACGGCAACGCGCCGCTATCTGCCACTGAGCTCCACGAGATAGTGGGCAGGCACGCTCCGGAGACAATCTTGCGTACCCTGGGTGGCCGGAAGATCTATAAGGGCATCAGACCTGTGTTGAAGTGAGGTTAAGCGTGGACCGCTCGTTGCCGGCGCGAATTCGGGAGTGGGCTGAAGCCGAGGGTGGCATCGAAGCCATTACCCTGGATCGGGTGCAGACTTTGGCCAAGGAGCGCGGTGTCTCGACCAGGGAGGTAGAGCTGGCAGCTTTGGAGGCCCGCGTCTTGCCCCGCCGCTATCTGCGCAGCTTCGGCACAGTGGGGTGGGAAGGGCAGATCAGGTTGCTGCGCTCCACGGTGGCGGTGGTAGGCCTGGGTGGGTTGGGGGGAAACGTGGTCGAGGGATTGGCCCGTATGGGAGTGGGCCGGCTTATCGTCGTGGATGGCGACGTGTTCTTAGACCACAACCTTAACCGGCAGATCCTGAGTGCTGAAGCTGGTCTGGGCCTTTTGAAGGCCGAGGTCGCTAGAGCTCGGATCGCCCAGATCAACGCGGCGGTGGAGGTCATTGTCCATCCTGGTGTGGCCACCAGGGAGAACTTGCCTCAGTTGCTGGATGGAGTTGACGTCGTCGTTGACGCCCTCGATCGTTTGCCCACCCGCCTCATGTTGCAGGAGGCGGCCCAGAAGATGGACATTCCCATGGTGCACGGAGCCATCGCCGGCTACGTTGGTCAGGTGATGACCATTTTCCCCGGCGATGAGGGATTGCGAGCCCTTTTCGGTGAAGGCAGCGTACCCCAGCAGGGGATTGAGGTGCAATTGGGTTGTCCCGCTGCTACGCCCATGATGGTAGCTGCCTGGCAAGTCCAGGAGGTGATGAAGATCCTCCTGGGTCGGGGGCAGCTCTTGCGCCATAAGATGCTTTTCATGGATGCCGAAGCAGGCACAGTTGAATTTCTGGGGATCGGGGGCTAGGGGTTGAGATTCTTCATCGCTGGCATCATGCAGGGTTCCCGCACCGAACCAAACATTCATGACCAGGGCTATCGTGTGGCCATTGGGGCGGCCATCAAGGATCGCTTCACCAAGGCCGAGATCATTGACCCCATGGAGCTGCACCCGGGTGGCGTGTATTACGGACCCGATAAGGCCAAACGGACCCTGCTGGAGATGGCCGATGAGGCTGCGCAAGCCGATGTGCTCATCGCCTATGTCCCTGAGGCCAGCATGGGCACGGCGGTCGAGATGTGGCAGGCCCACCAAGCCGGCAAGCCGATCCTCGCCATTTCGCCCCTGGCTGAGAACTGGGTGGTCAGGTTTCTCTCGACGCGAGTTTTCCCATCCCTGGGAGCTTTTGAATCGTTCGTGGCCGAAGGGGAGTTGGAGAAGCTGTTGCAGGGTTGGGAGTTTGACAAACTTGTCAGCTTGGATTAGAATTAGAATAAGAAATGTGCCCCTGTAGCTCAGTGGATGAGAGCAACTGCCTTCTAAGCAGTGGGCCGGGGGTTCGAATCCCTCCAGGGGTGCCTATCACGATTTGTAGGGCCTGCTGGCCCTGGCGGCACTGCGCGTAGTGGTGTCGCCTTTTTTGTTACACTGCTGTGCCTTGCATCTTCCAATAGCCAATGTCAAGGCGAAAGAACTTCCTCATTTCTGGACAAAAGCCGAGTTTTGCAGTAGAATAGGGTTGACTCAAAATACTCCATCCAGCAAATGCTAACAATGGAGAGACTCAGACGAAGGAGACAACGACAAAAATGAAGAAAGCCACATTGCTCATAGTTCTCATGATGATGCTGCTGACTGCCTGTCAGTCTCGGCCGACGCCCGAAATCGTCGAGGTAACAGTGGTTGTAACCCAACCACCTCCAAAGCCTGTTGAAGTCACGGTGCTTGTGACCCAGCCGCCCTATCCTACGTACACACCTTACCCGACGTATACGCCTTATCCAACCTATACTCCACCCAATGCTCCACCTAATACTCCAGCCAATACCCCACTCGCCCCCACGCTTTCTCCTACTGGGACACCAACTCTAGACACACCTACCCCTGGTCCCACGCAGACACCTGTAGTTACTTCCACTCTGACACCCGGACCTGTTGTTCTACCCAACTGCCCCGATCCGCTCGCCAGGCTCACGTATCCTACGGTGAACGCTGTTCTGAAAGGCGCTGTGGAAATCAGCGGCTCAGCGTTCATTGACAATTTTGATTACTACAAGTTCGAGTTTCGCCACGAAGGGGCAACCGAGTGGTCGTTCGTGCAGAGCTTCAGAGACACGGTGGAAGATGGCATCCTGGGTGTTTGGGACACCTCGCCCCCCCTTCCTGCCGGCTCCTATGTATTCCGCCTGGTCGTGGTAGACAAAACAGGTAACTACCCGCCGCCCTGTGAGGTAGAAGTGATCGTTGAGCACTGATCAGCTCTTTTGGCGTAGCTGCGAGTGTTTTGACAATTGGCTTCTCGTTTTGGTTTGAAATAGCTTATTCTAACGAGCGGGCTCGTTGGGCCCGCTCAAGAGAAAGGAGAGGAATATGGGGGAGAGTGTGTACAAGGTGATCGAGTTGGTTGGAAGCAGCACCGAGTCATGGGAGAAGGCTGCTGCGGCTGCCGTGAAGACGGCGGCGAAGAGCCTGCAGGATCTTCGCATCGCCGAGGTTGTCGAGTTGGATATGCAGCTTGAGGGCGGTGAGGTTCGCGCCTACCGAGCCAAGGTGAAAGTCTCCTTCAAGTACCGGACTGAAGACTGAGCCGAATCCCATGCGGGCGGCTTCCCTGCGGAGGTCGCCCGATTTCGTTTTGAAGAGATGTGTCGGCAGTGACCATAACATGACCCTTCTTTTCTTTGGTCACTGATTTGAATACAAGAGGGATAATTGATGGAAAAACAAACGATTTCTCTGTACATAAATGGCCACCCCTATCAAGTCGAGATTGGCCCCAAGACCACCCTGCTTGAGGTGCTGCGGGATGACGTGCCGACGGAAGTTGGCCGACATCTCACGGGGACCAAGAACGGCTGCGGCCAGGGTCATTGTGGGGCCTGCACGGTCATCGTGGATGGCAAGGCGGTGCGCTCCTGCATCTACAAGGCCAGCCGCGCTGATGGAGCGCGTGTGGAAACCATCGAAGGGATAGCCCACGATGGCGAGTTGCATCCTCTGCAAGAGGCTTTCATTGAGCACGGGGCGGTGCAGTGCGGCTTCTGCACGCCAGGGATGATCATGGCCGCCAAAGCCCTGCTCGACACCAATCCCCATCCCACTGACGAGGAGATCAAAGACGCGCTCAAACGCAACCTATGCCGCTGCACCGGCTACACTCGCATCATCCAGGCGATTCGGGGAGTGGCAGAGGATCAGTCGCCGGAGCTCCCGGCGACAGAAAGCCCTCTGACCGCTGTCGGGCGTCCCGTTCCTCGCCCCGACGCCAGGGCTAAGGTCACGGGCCAGGCGACTTTTGCCGCCGACCTCTACTTCGAGGGGATGCTCCACGCCAAGGTGTTGCGCAGCGAGGTTCCCCACGCTCGCCTCCTGCGGGTGGACATAAACAAGGCTAAAGCCCTGCCCGGCGTGGTCGCCGTCCTCACCGCCGAAGATGTCCCCGGCGCCAAGAACCACGGCATCGTCATCCCCGATTGGCCGGTGCTGGCCTACGACAAGGTGCGCTACGTGGGCGACGCCATCGCCCTGGTCGCCGCCGAGACGGAGGAGACAGCCAAGCAGGCGTTGGAGCTCATCCAGGTGGACTACGAGCCCCTGCCGGTGGTGGCTTCCCCTCAGGAGGCTCTGACCCCCGATGCTCCCCTGGTCCATGATAGCGGCAACCTCCTCAAGCACATCCAGGTGCGCAAGGGTGACGCGGAGAAGGGCTTCGCTGAAGCGCAGGCCAACTCCCGTTGGCACGTCGTCGTGGAGAGGGAGTATCGAACGCCCAGGCAGGAGCACGCCTTCATGGAGCCCGAGGCAGGCGTGGCTACGATTGACGAGGAGGGCCATGTCCTGAGCCTGTCGAAGGGGAAGATCACCGTCTACGTGGGCTCCCAGATCCCCTTCGCCGACCGCCGCCAGATCGCCGACAGCCTGGCCATTCCTGAGGAGAAGGTGCGGGTGAAGGCTACTCAGGTGGGCGGGGCCTTTGGTGGCAAAGAGGACATCTCGGTGCAGATCCACGTGGCACTCCTGGCCCAGGCCACTGGCCGCCCGGTGAAGCTGGTCTTCACCCGCCAGGAATCGCTGATCGTTCACCCCAAGCGGCACGCCACCACCATCCGCCTGAGGACGGCGGCCACCAGGGACGGCCAGATCACCGCCATCCAGGCCGAGATCTACGGCGATGCCGGGGCCTACGCCAGTTTGAGTGAGCACGTGATGACCCGCACGGCCACTCACGCCGCCGGGCCCTACGATGTGCCCCATGTCGAGATAGATTGCTACGCCGCCTACACCAACAACGTTCCCGCAGGGGCTTTTCGCGGCTTTGGGGTTCCCCAGTCGGCCTTCGCCATGGAGAGCCAGATGGACATCCTGGCGGAGGAGCTCGGTCTCTCGCCCTTTGAACTGCGGCGCAAAAACGCCCTGCGGGTAGGATCTACTACGGCGACCGGGCAGGTGCTCAGGGAAAGCGTGGGGTTGTTGGAGACCCTGGGTAGAGTGGAAAAGGAAATAACGTCAAACGTAAAACGTGAAACGTCAGGACTCGGAAATCGGAAATCGGAAATCGCAAATCGGAGGGCTTGGGGCGTGGCGTGCGCCTACAAGAACGTGGGCTTGGGTGGCGGGGCGCCCGACTGCGCCGGCGCCGAAGTGGAGCTTACCGACGATGGGCGGGCCATGGTGCGAGCCGGCGCGGCCGAGGTGGGACAGGGGCTGGTGGGGGTGCTGGCACTGCTGGCGGCTGAAGAGCTGGGACTCCCATACGATTCGGTGGAGGTGCTGGTGGCCGATACGGACCAGACCCTCGATGGTGGGGCCACCACCGCCTCCCGCCAGAGCTTCATCACCGGCAACGCTGTTCGCCTGGCGACCGAGAAAGTGAGGGAGACTGTGGCTCAGGCTGCCTCCGAGGAATTGGATGCTCCGCCCGACCAGCTAGTTTTTAAGAACGGGCGCGTTCACGCTTCTTGCTACAAAGCTGAGAAGTCCATCTCTTTGGCCGAAGCCGTCACCCTTGCCAAAGGGGAGGGGCGCGAAGTGCGAGCCTCGGTCGTCTATGAGCCTCCCAAGACTGTCCCCCTGGGTGAAGCGGGCGACATGCACTTTGCTTTCGGCTATGCCACCCAGGCTGCTCTGGTGGAGGTGGACGTAAATACCGGCCAGGTGGAGGTGCTCAAGGTCATCGCTGCTCACGACGTGGGAAGGGCTCTCAACCCCCTGGCTGTGGCCGGCCAGATCGAGGGTGGGGTGGTGATGGGACTCGGCATCGCCTTGCAGGAGGAGTTCGTGATGGAGAATGGCATCCCCAAAACCACTACTCTGGCCAAGTACAAGATTCCCTCCATTGAGCGCACGCCGGAGATCGTGCCCATCATTGTGGAGGACGAAGCGTCGGAAGGGCCCTACGGAGCCAAGGGGATAGGGGAGATACCTTCCATTCCCACCGCGCCAGCCATTATCAATGCCATCTACAATGCTACTGGTGTACGTATCTATAGTCTGCCGGCGACGGCGAAGAAGGTTTTGGCGTCTTTCATTACCCGACACCGAAAATCAGAAACCCGTGTCGGGTAGTGAACCAGTCTGTTGAATCCTGTCAGTCCGTTGTTCCTCATACGAGCCTCACAAACCTCCGCTTGCCCACCTGAAGGATTGCCTCCTCACCGGGTATCACTGTCTCCTCGATGCTCTCCACCTTGTTCCCATCCAGGCGCACTCCGCCCTGAGCGATGAGGCGGCGGGCCTGGCTCTTGCTTGGCGCCAGACCTGCCTCTAGCAGCAGGTCTAAGATGTTCTGGGGGGCGGTCAGCTTGTGGGTGGGCATCTCTTCGGGCAGCTCTTTTTTCTGGAAGACCTGCTTGAAGTGAGCCTCGGCGCGGGATGCGGCCTCAGCACCCTGGTAGATGGTGACGATGTCTCGGGCCAGCATCATCTTGGCCTCCATGGGATGCAGGCTCTCGGTGGCTATTCTTTCCTCAATGTCAGCGATCTGGGCCGGTTCAAGACTGGAGAGAAGGTCGAAGTAGTTGCGCATGGCCTGATCGGGGATGCTCATCACCTTGCCGTACATCTCCTCTGGTGGCTCGTCCACGCCGATGTAGTTGCCCCGGCTCTGACCCATGCGCTGGTGGCCATCGGTGCCCACCAGGATGGGCAGCGTCAGGCATATCTGAGGCCGCTGCCCCAGGGCCTCCTGGAGTTTGCGGCCAGCCATCAGGTTGAAGAGCTGCTCTGTCCCGCCGATCTGCACGTCCGTCTCCAGGACCACGGCGTCATAGGCCTGCATCAGCGCGTAGAAGAATTCGTGTAGCCAGATGGGATCGCCCTTGGCGTGGCGCTTGGCGAAGCTCTCGCGGGCCAGGAATTGCTGCACGGTGAAATGCGAGGCCAGCTTGATGAGGTCGGCGAAGGTCAGCGGCGCCAGCCAGTCGGCGTTGTAGCGCACCTCGGTCTTGTCAGGGTCCAGTATCTTGAAGGCCTGGTTGGCATAGCCTTTTGACTTCTTGGTCACCTCCTCAATCGTCTGCTGAGGGCGAGCGCTGTCCCTGCCGGTGGGATCGCCGATGAGGGCGGTGAAGCTGCCGATGAGGAAGATGGCCTGGTGGCCCAGTTCCTGGAACTGGCGCAGCTTCCGCATAGGGACGGTGTGGCCCAAAGTCAACTGAGAAGACGTGGGGTCGAAGCCACAATAGACGCGCAGCGGCCTCCTTTCGTGGTAGGCTTCTTGCAACCGCTCTCGCAATTCCCTTTCCATTACCTGCCTGATCTGGTCGTCGCCGAAATCCACCCCGCGCATGAGGATGGCTATTTGTTCGTTTATTGGTTTCATGTTTGCACTCCTTTGATAGTCTCGCTGACTTGTCATTGCGAGTGTAGCGAAGCAATCTCCTGCCAACTTGGGGATTGCTTCGTCGCTTCGCTCCTTGCAATGACAATTGACATTATTATACCACAAAACGCCAAAGATGTGTATTTGCTCGCCAGTGGATAACGTGGTATAATGTACGCAGTTCATGTATGGAGGTAACACAAGTTGCTCACCTATCTGTACATTATCCAGATCATCATCGCCGTGGCCCTCATTGTGGCTGTTTTGCTGCAAACCAAGGGATCGGGCTTGGGTGGTATCTTCGGGGGCCAGGGTGCGGTATACACAAGCCGTCGCGGGGTGGAAAAGACCATCTTCCAGGTGACCATCGGTCTATCCGTCGCTTTCTTTGTCTTCGCTACGCTCATCGTCATCCTGACAGGATAAGCGTTTAGACCCTTGGGGTTTCTAAAACCCCAAGGGTCTCAAATAGGGAAGGGGCGTGAGGCTTGAGTAAGCATTTCCGCTGGCAGGTCATCATCACCCTTCTGGGGATAGCCCTGCTGGGCTCTTTGCTGGCCTACCTGGCTTTTACCTTCGCCACGGTCGTTGTCCCCGCTGTTGGTGGGACGTACGTTGAGGGCCTGGCTGGCGACTCGCAATACATAAACCCCATCCTCTGCCAGTATAATCAGGTGGATCGGGACCTTTGTTCCCTCATCTTCAATGGTCTGACCAGGTTGGATGAGAAGGGGGAGGTTGTTTCCGATCTGGCCGAAAGATGGGAGATCTCCGACGATTGCCTCGCTTACACCTTTCATCTGCGGCGCGACGTGCTTTGGCACGATGAGGTCCCCTTCAGCGCCGACGATGTGGTTTTCACCGTTCGAGCAATGCAGGATCCCGACTACCAGGGCGCTCCCTATCTGGCCGAGCTTTGGCGGAGCGTGGAGATCGTCAAGGTAGATTCCCACACCGTCAAGTTCACCCTCAAGCAACCCTTTACCCCATTCCTGTACTACACCACCATTGGCATCCTGCCGGCTCACCTCCTGGCCGAGGTTCCCGCCGAGATGCTGCCCAGCGATCCGTTCAACCGACACCCCATCGGCACGGGCCTCTTCAAGGTGGAGGAGGTCAATGCCGAGTACGCCCTTCTTGAGGCCAACCCGCTCTTCCACGGTCCCAAGCCCTATTTGAACAAGATCGAGTTCCGATTCTATCTTGGTTATGAGAGCGTCTTCAGGGCCTATGAGCAAGGCGAGGTTCAGGGCATCAGCCGCGTCCTTCCCAAAGACCTGCCAGAAGCGGTCGAGGCCAATTCAGAGTTGCAGCTTTTCTCGTCCCGGCTGCCAGGCTACACCATCGTCTTTCTGAATCTGAAAGACCCTGAGCTACCCTTCTTTCAGGAAGAACTGGTCAGGCAGGCTTTGCTCCACGCTATTGACCGCCAGGAGCTTGTGGATCACGTGTTGGAGGGCCAGGGTCTGGTGGCTCACAGCCCCATCTTGCCGGAGACCTGGGCTTATGCCAATGGCATTGCTGGGTACGAGCACAGTCGTGAGCGTGCCAAAGATTTGCTAAATGAGGCCGGTTGGCTTACCCCCACCGGGGAGGGTGACGAGAACGTCAGGGAGAAAGCGGGGGTGAAGTTGGCCTTCACCCTGCTAACCGATGACGCCCCCCTGCACGTGGAGCTGGCCAGAGAGATTGCTCTCCAGTGGGAAGCAATTGGGGTGAAAGCCACGCTTCAAACGGCAAGCTCAGGGCTGGTGAGTGAGTACCTCGTTCCTCGGAAGTTTGAAGCCCTTCTGATTGATCTGGAGCTGCATGGCGATCCTGACCCCTATCCCCTCTGGCACTCGACTCAGACGAGCAGCGAGGGACAAAACTATGCCGGTTTCGTCAGTTATGAGGCCGACACGCTTTTGGAGGAAGCACGGTGTACAACTGACTCAGGGAGGCGTGCCGAGTTGTATCGTCGCTTCCAGGAGATCTTTGTGGACGAAGTGCCGTCGTTGCTTCTCTATTATCCAATCTACACCTACGCTGTGGATGAGAAAGTCAAGGGTGTTCAATTGGGCCCCATGGGCGACCCCAGCGATCGTTTTCGCAACGTCACTGAATGGTACATTGTAACGAAACGGGTCATCATCGGCCAAGCCGGGCGCAAGTTTGACAAATAGGGCGAATCATGGTAGATTATAGCTGGCTCCATGATTGGACTTTGGACAAAGCTAAAGAAACCCGTTTTCTGATGATTCTGTTACCGAAATCTAACTGAATCAGCTTGTTTCAAGTCAACATGGATGGCAGTTTGGCGTGAGAAAACGGGTTTCTGGTCGCCATCGTGGGTTTGTCCAAAGTCCAGCCATGAGAGAACGCCGAAGTGGCGGAACAGGCAGACGCGCTGCGTTCAGGGCGCAGTGGGCATTAGCCCATGTGGGTTCAAATCCCACCTTCGGCACTACCGAGATTCTTCCCCCCGCTTGAGCTCTGATTGATGGGAGAGACAACGATGGCTACTGCGAAGAAGCGCTCTAGTGTGTCGGTGACCCAATTTCTAGCCCTCATAGTGGCTACTATCGCGCTCTCCCTGGTGGTGGACTTTGGACGCAAAGTGGGGCCCTACCGCCGCTTGCAACTCGAGGAGGCCCGACTGGATCAAGCCATAGCGTACGAGGAGGCCAGGCGGGACTATTTGCAGTGGCTCAAGGGGTACGTTCAGAGCGCTGGGTTTGTGGATGACTGGGCTCGGACGGAGTGGAAGATGGTGAAGCCCGGAGAGACTGGCGTCGTGCCCATGCTCCCGGAAGCCTCTATCGCTCCTCAAGCTCGTCCGCAGGAGGAGAGCCTCTCCAGCGGGGGATCCCGCTGGCGGGAGTGGTGGGGGCTCTTCTTCGATGATGATAGCTGAAATCGGCGTTCCGCAAGTTTGTTTCTCGCTTGACTAAAAATCGGTCAAGTAGTATAATATATCTGCGATGCGGGGTAGAGCAGTGGTAGCTCGTCGGGCTCATAACCCGGAGGTCGTTGGTTCAAATCCAACCCCCGCTACCTAGCTAGCAAATGGCTGATGGCAGATGGCTTATGGCACTTCTTAGAAAGTGCTCAAGCTATCTGCCATTAGCTATAAGCTATCAGCCAACTGGCGGCGTAGCTCAGATGGCAGAGCAAACGGCTCATAATCGTTGGGTCACTGGTTCAAGTCCAGTCGCCGCCACTCAAAAAGCCCCTCCCATCGGGAGGGGCTTTTGCATTCCTCAATTCCTCGTTGCCTTGTTCTCCCCCCTAATGCCAGTAGAAACCGCGAGTGTCGCTCACGGGGCTAATATCAACGCCCTCCGCCGTCCCATCTGGCCCAGTGCCTGTCTGTCGCATTACGGCCACGTCCCAGCGGAGGAGGCGAGGTTCAACGTCAGGCGAGGGATAGATGTCGGCCGGCACTCGCCAGCTCGTGGTCTTGGTCCAGACACTGGGCGGCTGGGCGGCCACTTCGGCCTCATATCGCAGCCTCAGGACGTACCACTCGTCCTCGGCCAGGATGCCTACCGAGACCCAGTTGAGGACGATGACCGCGTCCATCCCCTGGAAGACCTGGCTGTCGGCGGGGACGAGCAGGGCTGGAGCCGGGTAGGGAAACGCCGACGTGGTGGGGGTAGGCGTGGGCTGCGGCGTGGCCGAGGGAGTGGAGGTCGGCGTTGTCGTCGGCGTTGTCGTCGGTGTTGCCGTCGGCGTTGTCGTCGGCGTTGTCATCGGCGTTGTCGTCGGCGTTGTCGTCGGCGTAGGAGTCGGTTGTGGCGTGGATGTGGGCTCTGACGTGGGTGTCGGTGTTGGTTGTGATGGTGTGGATGTTGCCATCACTGTCGGAGTGGGCGAGCCTGTAGATATGATCAGTTCCTGACGAAGCCGGATGAGCTCAGGGTCGGTGATACCGTTGGCCATCATGAGAGCCTCGACTGTGGTTCCGAATAGAGTGGCGATGAAGTACAGATTATCGCCGGGCTGGACCACGTAGGTGATCACGCCACTCTCGGAGATCCTGGCCATTTCAGGAAGGATTCCGCCTATAGGCCCAGGAGAGGGGATGATCAATCGTTGTCCGATGCTCAGGATGGTTGATGCACTCAGGCCGTTGGCTTCCAAGATGGCCTCTACCGTGACGCCATACCTGCCTGCTATCGAGGAAAGGGTATCGCCACGTATCACAGTGTAGATGATCGGGGTTGGCGCGGGGGTGTTGGTAGGGAGCGGGGTAGGGGTGGCTGTGGACGTAGGGGTGGGTGTCGGGGTAGAGGTAGGTGTAGAGGTAGAGGTAGAGGTAGATGTTGGTGTTGGTGTCGGTGTCGGGGTCGGTGTCGGGGTAGGCGTCGGGGTCGGTGTCGGGGTAGGCGTCGGGGTGGATGTAGGTGTGGAGGTGTAGGTAGGTGTAGAGGTGGAGGTTGGTGTCGGGGTGGCTGTCGGGGTGGCTGTTGACGTGGTTGTGGCCGTCGGTGTCACGGTCAGGGTTGGGACTACGCTTATCTCCTCTGGATGGCGCTGAAACCACAATACCAACACGGCCACCAGGCCCGTCAAGATGATGGCAGCCAGGAACGCCGCTGGAATGAAGAGCGGGATCGAGAACCGTCTTCTGGGCTTGGGCCTCTTTAGAGGGGCGCCGCACATCAGGCACTCTTTGGCGCTCAGGGAAACCTGTGCCCCGCAGGTGGGGCAGAATCTTTTCTCCTCCGTCATCCTAGCTCACTTTCAAAATAGACTTCGGAAGTCTTCTGCAAGATGCCCATAGCCCAAACGAGTTCAAATCCAGCCTCAATCGCACTCGTCGAGAGCGTTTTTGGAGACTTCCGAAGTCTGGGCAGCCGTCTAGCTCAGGCCCAGTTCGTCGGCGATGCCTTGCATGGCCGAAAGGACTGTAGTAATGTGCTCGTTTAGATCTACGCCCAGGTCTGCGGCCCCTTTCTCAATCGCTTCTCGATGCACCCCTCGGGCGAAGGCCTTGTCCTTCCACTTCTTCTTGACAGACTTGATCTTCACGTCCATGATGCTCTTGGAAGGCCGCACCAGAGCCACGGCCACAATGAGCCCTGTTAGCTCGTCCACAGCGTAGAGGGCCTTGTCCAGCAGGCTGTTGCGGGGCAGCCCCAGGCGGTCGCCGTGGGCTCGGACGGCGTAGACGATGTCCTCAGGCCAGCCTAGCTCCTCCAGCCGCTTTGCTCCCCAGGCCGGGTGTTCCTCAGCGGTGGGGTGCTGCTCGTAGTCGAAGTCGTGGATGAGCCCCGTGACGCCCCACTTCTCCTCGTCCTGGCCGAGCTTGCGAGCATAGGCCCGCATGGCCGCCTCCACTGCCAGGGCGTGTTTGAGCAGGTTCTCGTTCTTGGTGTACTCGGTGAGCAAAGTCCAAGCTCGTTTGCGATCCATGTCTTTGGCGCCTCCTTATCTTTACCCGACGAGAGATAGTATAGTACAAAAAGCCCCCTGCGTCAAACGCGCATATTTGGTGCTCTTTTTCCTTAATACCGAGCGCCAAAGCGCCATCCTTTTCCTTACACACGTTAGGGTTTTCCCTAATACCACGTAGCCTTTTCCTTAATTGCGCCTGGCCCAGATTAAGGATTTTCGGAAGTCAAATTAGGGATTTTCCCTATTGCGGTTTTATCAGGTTTTTGGTATAATTATGATAGTGAATCAACCTGCCAGAGAAGGCTCGCGACTCCGAAGTTGGATGGCTTTTAGTCAGGAGCAGCATTGTGAGGAATGTTTGCGGCCCGGACTCTGCTTCAAGAATGTGTCGCTTTTTGACTTGCCTGCGCCAGCGTGAGGGATGGCGTGTCCCTGCGTTGGCGTTTTATGTCTTTCAGGTAGCAAGGGTTTGATTAGCAGGGAGGTGAGGTTCATGGAAATCAGACTGCGGACGTTGACACTACTGTGGACTGGTGGGGTGGAGGGGACTGAGGGGATCGTGGCTCACAGCCCCCTTGTTTCTTGAGAGCGCGGATGCGCAGAATTCACGGTTTAGTCTGCAGTATGGCGTATCGGTTGACTTTCTTGGAATCCTGTGCGATAATAGTGCTAGAGTGGGGCCAATAAGGCGAGGGTATGAAGCCCATCGAATTTTCACACCATGCCCGCGAGCAGATGCTCGAGCGGGGTGCCAGTGAAGACGCAGTGATCGAGACGATTCATACTGGGGAAAGGGTGCCTGCTAAGCGTGGTCGGCAAGGGTATCGGAAGAATTTCCAGTATAATCGCCTGTGGGGTGGTAGGAGATGGGAGGAAGCAAGCAATGAAGATCATGTACGATTCGCAAGTGGATGCGCTGTACATTCGATTTCTCGATGAACCGATCCAGGTCACAACACAGCGTCTTTCCGAGGATGTTGCAGTCAACTATGCCCCGGATGGTCGCATCGTGGGGATTGAGGTTCTTGATGTCTCGGAGTATGTCTTTGGGTTCGGCGCTGAGCCGAGGATTATCGTACATAACTTGACTGCCGTACCTGCTTGATAGCTTGATAACCGTCCTTTCAAAACGTGTGGGAAGTGGTCTAGCGATTTGACCTTTCTGGAGTCCTGTGCGACAATAACACCTGATTGATTGGGATACCTGCTCGACGTTCAACCTTTGAGCGGCGGGTGGTGCAGAGAGGTCTCATAGCGATTGTAGTTGTTCCGGGAGCAGCATCATGACTGTTCACAACCCGGATCCCAGTTCAAGAGCATCCCGTTTTTCGACTTGCCTACGCCAACGTGAGGGGACAGTGCGTCCTTGCGTTGGCGTTTTTGGTTTACGAATACGAAAATGAGCATTGAGCGAGACTCTGCGAGCCAGATGTGGCGGAGTGTCCAACAGAATAGTCCGTTTGTGCTATTCATCGGTTTGCTGATCACCGCGGTCTTTTTGGGATTGGCGGTCAACTACCTCAGCAGTATCCTGTTCGAGTGGCTCTGGCCTGAAGATCAAATCGGTTGGCAATGGCTTCAGGCGATAGTTGCTCTGGTCGTGATTGTTGTCTCGACTGGTGCTGGCATCTATTTCGTGCAGGAGATGGTGACTGAGGAAACGGTGGATTTTGAAGTGCTCGTGCCATTCGTGATCGCCCCCCGCGATGTAAAAATCCCATATCTTGAACGCTATCACCCTACAAGATTGGCTGCCGCTCCACTAGCTTTGGCCTTTCGTCGTGAGGAGGGGAGCCTGGAGCGTTTCCGCGCCTCGTGGGAAGCATCCCAGCAAGATCGTGGGCGGCGGCCATTGACAGGTTTTGCCCTTGATTGCACGTATGACATCGTCGAACGGTTGATCCTACAGTACGTCCGAAGGTATGGCCAACTCACATTGGGCGGCAAGGCCAAGTTTGCGTTGGGGGGGGATCTGGCCGAACCGATCCTGAGTCAGCGCCGCACGTTGGCTGAGATCGCCGAGACTATTTTGGTCCAGAACTTTATCTTCCAACATGATCCGAAGTTCAAGGACTGGGTGTTTCGTTTCCCGCTCAATGTGGACATGAGCGTGGAGCCATTGCCGACGAAAGGCTTTGTGGCCGAGGATGGGGGACAGCCTATTCGGTGTCTGCGCCTCAGAAACAAGGGATACGGAGAACTAACCATCACCCCTTCTCAGATTTGGCGGCAGCCAGCGCGATACTCTCAGACGGGGCGTGTTCTGGCCAAGCGGCTTGAACTACGGGGGGACGAGCACTCGCTGCCTGCGCTGTTCCACGTGCAGTTGAAGATCAGATTCAAGAATTGGCGTTTCTTGTGGCCGCCCTGGCGCAGGGAGCTACGCACTCACGTGTTCTGGTTGATGGGCCTGGTGGATTATCTGCGCAATCACCTGGGGTGGGATGTGTTCCTGGTCATTGATCGGGAGCGGGCGCTGATACGTCTGGAGGAGAAGGTGGATGCCTTGGCTGCAAGCCAGCAGAGTCAGGCTGGTGGGTGAGCGGTAGTTGTGTAGGTCCGTTTGCCTTGTTCGTTGACTGATTGCTGCAGGCGTAATGCCGCGTGACGGAGCGACTCATGGACAGTGTGCAGACTTGGAAAGCCATCCAAGATGTCGTCGAATCCGGCAACGAGAACGGCGAGGTTGATCTCAAGTCCGAATGGTATCATCTGGGTGATAAGCCTGGAAAGGCAGATTTCCTGAAAGATGTCTGTGCTATGGCAAACAGCCTATCGGGACATGGGGACAGGCGTTACATCGTATGTGGTGTGTGGGATGCAAGGCATTGCCAAGATAGAACTGACGCAGCCAGCTACATAAAGGGGGTGCAAGCTGGTGATGTGGATTCAATCAATCAAACAATCAGCCACCTCGTGAGCAAGTACGTGGCCCCTGCTTTTGGTGTTCGCTATCTCGAAATTCAGCATCCAGAGTTGAAAAGGACGCTGGGAGTTCTAGAGATTCAGGGATGGTTGGGAGGATGGGACGAAAGACCGTATGTCATTGCCGAAGGCATCGGCAGACTCAGCAAGAGTCAGATATTTGTCCGTCGCATCGGCGGTGTGTCTGAGCCAGCGAATTGGACTAACATTCGATTGCTGGTGAACCGTGCTCAGGAGGAACGTATTGAGAGCCTTGAGATGGAGTTGGAAGAGGCAAAGCAAAACGCTGAGGAGGAGCTACGGGATGCCGTAGTACAACTGCAACGAGAGCGCAAGGAGGTTGATAAAGAGTTGCTTGATGAGATCAAAGATCTGCAGAGCGACAAAGTTAGATTGAGTAGTGAAAGGGAGGAGTGGCTGGAACTCGCTCGGGCATTGTGTCGGAGAATTCATCAACGCTTGGGTGACACTGATAGACGTTGGCTTCGCAGACAGATGAAACGTCGTGGGAAGGAGGGAGAGCTTGACTCTTGGACTACATTTTAGAAGAGATGTAGACTGTTCTGCCAAATGTGGGGAGGTTTACTTATGAGCACGTCTTCAATCTGGGAATGGTTCGCTACTGCCCTGGTGCATGACCTGGGCAAGACAGTCCTGGACGAAAGTGGACAGTGGACAGATCACGAGCAACTAGACAAGAAGCCCTTTGGCAGCTGGCTTCCAACCGATATTGTCAGTCGGGTCAGGCTTCACCATGATAACGTAGACTTCGAGGCTAGCTCGCATTCGCCAGAGGCGGTGGCACTTATCATGGCCGATCGCTTCCAGAAAGCAATGCACCAGACTGAACACCTGGAGAAAGATGAGCGGCTAAGCAGACTGCAGCAACACCCTGCCTTCTATCCCTATTATGGACGCGTTGAAGAAGGCTACAATCAAGCAAAGGCCGCGCCAATCATAGACAATCTCACCAGAGCGGCTTCGAAGCAGGCATCTCTGCGCAACCTTCTGGAACTGCAAGAGGGTCTCCTGCACTATCCTCACACCTCCTACCTTCCCCATCTTTCGCTAGCGTTGCACCATCGCTTTACCGCGCTTCTCTTCTACTTCCTGATACGTCGTGCGGATGGCGGCTTCCCGCCGCTCGACCTGCGGTTCTCCGTGCTGACCGTCAGCCCGGAACCGGCGGCGCTCTTCTACCGGCTGCGGGACGTGGACACACACAAGCGGGTCGTGGAGACGCTGCGTAAGGAACTTTTCCGCCGCGTCTTCCTGGCAGACAAGAAGGCTGCCCTGCCTGGCTTTGCACCCACTCTAAACCCCTTCGAGTTCTTCGACGGCGGCAGCGGCTTGGTGCTCGTCTACGACCAACCGAAGAAGATCACCGATGCTCTTCAGAAGATCCTGGATGAGGAGCCGTTCCTCCGCTCACTTCAGGTCGAGCAGACCGACTTCCATCTGATCGGTAAGTGGAAGAAGGAGGATGAAGGAGAAAGGTTCTATTTTGAACCGACTGATGTAGACACACATGCACGTAACTGGAGCCTTCTCTCGGCCCAGGTTTTGGAATACCCTCCCCTCTCCCTGGAGCGGTGCCAGGTGTGTGGTCAGCCGGAGGAGACGCTAACAGAGGACGTCACCGGCGACCTGCTGTGTTCCTCCTGCCTGAAGGAGCGGCGGGAAAGGCGGGCCAGGGTGGTGGACATCCACAAGGTGAGTGATGGAGGGAAGGCAAAGGTAGGGTTTATTTTTCTGACCGTGAAAGAACCGCTCTACGAGCAGGCGCGGGAGGTGGCGGCTGACCTGTTGGGCAAGTTCATGAACCAACGCATGGTCGAGTCGCGCATCCTGGAGCCCACCCGGGGCGGGGGGTTCGAGTACCTCCAGGCCGTCATAGCCATGGGCGAGTTCCAGGCTCAGGTGGAGAAGGCGATTGAAGAGCCCCATGCCTATACGCTCCTCCGCCTACCGACGAAGATGGTCTACCTGGTGCACGAGGATTTCTACTGGCGGTTCCTGGGCTTCCTGAACGAGGAGCGCAAGAGGCTGCGTTTTCCTACCGGTCTGCGAGCTGTGCTGTGCGGGCCCAAGACGCCGTTCTGGAGCCTGATGGATGGTTTTCTGATCTATGATGGACAGGATCTCTATTACGATGAAGCAGAAGGGAGTATTGTCATGTTTACATCTGACGAAGTACAAAGCATCCGAGACCTGGCAGGCACCGCCGAACGGGATTGGCGCTCGTCGGCGCAACTGATTGCCCTCTCACGCTTTGCACTGACACACAACCTGGCAGAGTTGCTGCTGGAGGTTGACGTGCGCGCCAGGCAGGACAAACTGCCCTGGCGGCTGATCGATCCGTTGAAGAAGGCACTGGGAGACCTGAAGGTGCCTGACGACGAGAGCAAGGCCCAGACGAAGCGGGCTAAGTTCATTGACTACGTCGCTAAGATGGCCCGGCCACCGAGACGTGGCGGGAAGAAAAGGAGGTCATGATGACGTTTGAACGATTGCAGGACATTACCGTGCTGGAGGTTGCCTACAGGACTGTGAGCGCCTTGGCCATCTCAGCCGGGGACCAGCCGGCGGAGATCATGGAGTCGCCGGTCATCAAATTGGGCGGCAAGCCGGTCATCCCAGGCTCCAGCCTCAAGGGTGGACTGCGCAGCACGCTGGAGGCCATGCTGGCTGAGTTGGGCCACAAGGTCTGCATCCCCTTCGCTGCCATTCCACGCCGTTACCGGCGCAGGGAGGAGCAGCAGAAGTATGCGAGAAAGCTGGGGCGGCGGGTGCCCTGCGATGACATCGAGCATCCCTGTCCGGTGTGTAGCATCTTCGGCACCGTCGGCGGGAAGGCGGGGCTTTCGGGCAAGGCGCTGTTTCTGGATGCCATTGTCGAGGGGACCCAGGGAGTGGACTACGAACTGATCGAGCGCAGCCACGTAGCCATCACCCGCGACACCAAATCCCAGTCGGAAGGTTCGCTGATGTCGCTCCAGGCAGTGGACGCCGGGGCGACTTTCCGCGGCAACATCCGAGTGATCAACGCTGAGCCGTGGGAGGTCGGGGCTATCCTCCGCGCCCTGGAGGGCGTCGAACTGCTGGGCATGGGGGCCAAGAAGACCGCCGGTTACGGCGACCTGGAGATCGAGGTCGAGGGGATCGAGGTATTGCGCTTCGACGGCACGGATTGGCAGCCTACATCCGCTGAGAAGGGACCATACCTGGAAGCCTTCGCACAGCAGAAGTTCGGAGCCTAGACGATGCTTGAAGGGACAATTCTGCATTTCCACTGTCTGACAACCAGTCCCTTCCACACGACGCGGCAGCGATACGCTAACCTGGTCAAGTGCGCACCATTCATCATGGGCAGCACGCTGCGCGGCGCATTGCTCGACGCGCTGATCCGCACACGCTGCCCGCCGGAATTGATCAGCCACCTGCGGGTGCTGGATGATCCGGAGGCCATCGCCCAATTGCACCGGGATTGCCCGGAGACGTGTCCTGTCAAGTCCTTCTTCGCCCGGCCACCTCGGATCTGGTTCTCCTTTGGCGAATTCGACGAGAAGGAGCTAGACTACCGCATGATGACCCGCATCGGGCTATCGCGGGAGACGCTCTCAGTGAGCGAGGGGGCCATCTTCACTATCGAGGCCATCACTCCGGATGTTCCGTTCAGCTTCGAGGTCAGCCTACTGGGGGTGGCCCGAGCTGTGGTAGACGACGTCATTGCAGCGGTGAAGCAGGTGGTGGAAGTCGGCGGCATCGGGGGCTTTCGCAGCATTGGCCTGGGGCGCTTCGATTTGGTGGAGGAGCCGGAGCACACAACGCTCGACGAACGACTTTACGATGCTATGACTGGATGGCCACAGGCAGGAGAACGGGCAGAGATGGTTTTCACCACGCCCTTCGTCCTGGGAAGCGAGATGGAGCCGCAAGCTCTGCAAGGGGAAGTGCTGGCCTGCCGGATTGCTCAGGCAATAGACCGGGTAGCAGTCGAGGCTGGCCACGAGGGGGACGGGGCCTTGCCGGTGGGACGGGTGGACGTGCGGTTGAGGCCGGAGTTTGTGGGACGCTTCTCCTTCGAGCGCGGCCTGCGCGAAAACCAGTTGGTGGCCTGGCCGGGCAGCAGTCTGGGCTTCGAGTGGCCGGAAACAGTGGACGGGGATGCGCTGGCGCTAGCTGCCGTTCTAGGCATCGGTGAATGGAACCACTGGGGCTTCGGGCGTTTTAGCCTGCAGCGGGTCGAGGTGTAGGGCGGCTGTAACCGGTCAGATGGTAGCATGTTTCCCCTCCCTCGGAGGGAGGGGACAGGGGAGGGTGGGGCCTCCGTCGTGGGATCAAGCCGGATTTCGCCTAAGGTCGTTGATTCAAATCAGAGAGCCCACCCCCTCCCAGCCTCCCCCTCGTAGGGGGAGGAGTCCATCGCCGGGCCTGGGGGCATTGGCTCTGACGATGCGGCGAATTCGGGGACTCTGCACTCCGGCCAGAGGCCAAGTAGAGACTGGTGAGCACTATGCTTGATCAATTTCGCCTGGCCGTCTATCGCTTCACGCTGCGTCCACGGGAGGAGATGATCCTGCCCGTCTACAAGGGCGCGGTGCTGCGGGGCGGCTTCGGCCACGTCTTCAAACGCACCGTCTGCTTTCAGCCGCAGACGAAGAGTTGCCGGGACTGTATGCTGCAGCACGACTGCCCCTACCCGGCGCTGTTCGAGCCCAGCCCGCCGCCCGACGCCGAAGTGCTGCGCACCTACTCCAGCATCCCGCTGCCCTTCGTCGTCGAGCCACCGTTGGACCGCCGTTCTCGCTACGAGCCAGAGGAGAGGTTGAGCTTTCGGTTGGTGCTTATCGGACAGGCTATGGCGCGGCTGGCCTACTTCGTGGTGGTGTTCCAGCAGTTGGGGGAGGCGGGTCTCGGCGTGCGGAGGGCCAAGTACGCTCTGGAGCGGGTGGAGGAGTTGCAGCCGTGGGGCGGGGAAGCGGTGACTCTGTACGAGAGTGGGGCGCTGGTGGGGGGAGCTGGCGGGTTGTCGGTAGATTATGGGATGGTGGCCGAGCGGGCGGCGGCAATCAGCGCCGACGATGCCGATATTCTTACCTTGAATTTCCTCACCCCCACCCGCCTGAAGCACAGCGGCCGCGTGGCCCAGGAAGGCCCGCCGTTCCACGTTCTCATCCGAGCCATCCTGCGTCGCGTTTCTTCTCTGTCCTACTTCCACTGCGGAGAGCGATGGGAGACGGACTACCGGGGCATCATCGAGGCGGCCCAGGGAGTGCGACTGGCTGAAGTGCGGACAGGGTGGGTGGATTGGGAGCGCTACTCGCGCCGCCAGCAACAGCGGATGAACCTGGGCGGGCTGGTGGGAAAGGCGACCTATGAGGGGGAGCTAGACCCTTTCCTGCCCCTGCTGGTGCTGGGAGAGCTGGTGCACGTGGGGAAGGCATGCGTCTTCGGCAACGGGTGGTACGAGATGAAGCAGTGAGGAGACAAAAAGGGGCGCATAGGCTTGATACTGCCCCGCAAACCTGGTATGGGCGAGCTTGGGCGAGGAGAGTGCCCCTAGTTGGGAACGGAAGGAGGGGTGAGGATGGTCGTAACATGGCAAAAATGCACGATTTTGGCGACCTTGAAAGACTGCCCCGCAAGCCGTTTGTACGGCCGAGCATGGCGGAGCATAGGCGAGCATGGAGGCGATTAGGTAGGGTGAAACAAACTGCAGTCAGAAAAGCAGCCCCGATGAATAGGGGATTGAAACCAGGATCTCAACCTCTTCCGGCCTGTGCTCCAGCCACAAGTCAGAAAAGCAGCCCCGATGAATAGGGGATTGAAACTCGACGACGCGGTCAGGACCGCCGGTGCCGCGGTCGAGTCAGAAAAGCAGCCCCGATGAATAGGGGATTGAAACGAGATGATGATGATTCCCCCGACGATCAAGCCGCCGAGTCAGAAAAGCAGCCCCGATGAATAGGGGATTGAAACACGGTCACCTTTCACTCGGGCCACCTTCGCTTCAGCTAAGTCAGAAAAGCAGCCCCGATGAATAGGGGATTGAAACCTTCAGAGCAATGATTCGTTAGCGCCTTTACTTTTCGGTCAGAAAAGCAGCCCCGATGAATAGGGGATTGAAACCCTGCCCTATTGTCTCTGGACATGGACCCAGAGCATACGTCAGAAAAGCAGCCCCGATGAATAGGGGATTGAAACCAGGAGAGGGTGGTCTCCTAAAATAAATCACTTCTTCGTCAGAAAAGCAGCCCCGATGAATAGGGGATTGAAACACGTCACCTCTCCCCCCCGGATCATCTCCAGGGTGAGTCAGAAAAGCAGCCCCGATGAATAGGGGATTGAAACTTTCTTTGCTTGAGCTACTCTCTTCTATCTTGTTAGGGTCAGAAAAGCAGCCCCGATGAATAGGGGATTGAAACTTGGCAAGCAATTCGAGCAATGCTTGCATGTTTTCGTCAGAAAAGCAGCCCCGATGAATAGGGGATTGAAACAAAACAGTTCTCTATCCCATCGCCGAGTCCCCCGCCGCGTCAGAAAAGCAGCCCCGATGAATAGGGGATTGAAACTTGTCCCCTATTTTCTTGGGGGTCGCGGCCTTCTTAGTCAGAAAAGCAGCCCCGATGAATAGGGGATTGAAACTCTTTCTTAGGAACTCGTCCATTCTCATCTCCTTTTCGTCAGAAAAGCAGCCCCGATGAATAGGGGATTGAAACTAGCTCATCATTTCGCGCCAGATACTCCTCGCACATGGTCAGAAAAGCAGCCCCGATGAATAGGGGATTGAAACGCGGCCAAGTACTCGTCATGCACCACGCGAGTGTGACAGTCAGAAAAGCAGCCCCGATGAATAGGGGATTGAAACTTTTCTTCCTCGGTCTGATCTCGAACAGGAAAACCTTTGTCAGAAAAGCAGCCCCGATGAATAGGGGATTGAAACTAGGAGGAGACTATAGATGAGGGCGGGGGACTTCCCGGTCAGAAAAGCAGCCCCGATGAATAGGGGATTGAAACCCGATAGCTATCGGCGATTCCATTCGCGTCGGATACGTCAGAAAAGCAGCCCCGATGAATAGGGGATTGAAACCCAGCTCATGGCGCTCCGATGGGTCGTTCGCCAGCCCCGTCAGAAAAGCAGCCCCGATGAATAGGGGATTGAAACACGCGTCCGTTGGGTAGAGAAAGACGCCTTTCCTGATGGGTCAGAAAAGCAGCCCCGATGAATAGGGGATTGAAACTCGAAGCGGTAGAACTGTACATGGAGAAACTCATCGTGTCAGAAAAGCAGCCCCGATGAATAGGGGATTGAAACTAACCCCTGGGATTTCCAGGAACCAAGAGGCCGCGCGTCAGAAAAGCAGCCCCGATGAATAGGGGATTGAAACAAACGCTCAGGACTGGATGCCTTGCCTGGTTGCGTATGTCAGAAAAGCAGCCCCGATGAATAGGGGATTGAAACTATTAGCAGTTGAATTATTCTTACTCATTTGGGCTTGGTCAGAAAAGCAGCCCCGATGAATAGGGGATTGAAACTCGGTGCGCTCATCCATACGGGCCTGAGCGCGACGAGTCAGAAAAGCAGCCCCGATGAATAGGGGATTGAAACTAGCCCTAGTGTCATTCCTGACACGTCCCCGCCCCAGTCAGAAAAGCAGCCCCGATGAATAGGGGATTGAAACTCAAAGTCCGGCCCCCCCACTGAATAAAAGCTCTCGAGTCAGAAAAGCAGCCCCGATGAATAGGGGATTGAAACCCGGACCCGTGATGACTTGACTACACCAGCCTCCTGGGTCAGAAAAGCAGCCCCGATGAATAGGGGATTGAAACCAGGAAACCTTCCACCAACCGACTCCGTCAGCCTCGTCAGAAAAGCAGCCCCGATGAATAGGGGATTGAAACTTACAAACCTCCTCAGGTTATTGTGGAACTGCCCGTGTCAGAAAAGCAGCCCCGATGAATAGGGGATTGAAACGATTACCTTCCCTGTTGAGAACTTTGGCGTGAAGCGGGTCAGAAAAGCAGCCCCGATGAATAGGGGATTGAAACGAGCCTCTTTTTCTTCGGAACAATCAGGCCTTATAAAGGTCAGAAAAGCAGCCCCGATGAATAGGGGATTGAAACTTAAAAGAGTCGACATAGGCTGGCCTAGAATAGCGCCAGGTCAGAAAAGCAGCCCCGATGAATAGGGGATTGAAACTCTACCTGGCCGGTCGTCGGCGCACATCGGAAGCCCTCGTCAGAAAAGCAGCCCCGATGAATAGGGGATTGAAACACTCCCTCCCACCTTGAGGGCCTTTTCGGGCTGAAAGTCAGAAAAGCAGCCCCGATGAATAGGGGATTGAAACGAGCTTCTTCGCGGGTAGCGTCATCGTCGGTGTTCCAAGTCAGAAAAGCAGCCCCGATGAATAGGGGATTGAAACCCAGTCATGGTGTCTAGGAACACCATTCCAAGTGCAAAGGTCAGAAAAGCAGCCCCGATGAATAGGGGATTGAAACTATGAAGACTGGTATCAGGTATGGCAAGTCGAATAGGACATGTCAGAAAAGCAGCCCCGATGAATAGGGGATTGAAACAGTCACGTCGGACGGAGTGCCCGATTCAATCTTCATCGTCAGAAAAGCAGCCCCGATGAATAGGGGATTGAAACCTGCACACCATCATCTTTGACGGTGCCAGGAGAATAGTCAGAAAAGCAGCCCCGATGAATAGGGGATTGAAACGAACCATTCTTTCCTCATCCGGCTCAACGGCACTCGTCAGAAAAGCAGCCCCGATGAATAGGGGATTGAAACTCAATTTAAGTCTCCTTTCTCTGTTACAAGGATAGCGTCAGAAAAGCAGCCCCGATGAATAGGGGATTGAAACACTCCCTCCCACCTTGAGGGCCTTTTCGGGCTGAAAGTCAGAAAAGCAGCCCCGATGAATAGGGGATTGAAACGAACCCAACAGGTGCCTTGATTCGGCCCCCGAACGATCCGAGTCAGAAAAGCAGCCCCGATGAATAGGGGATTGAAACAAATCGACCTCAGCCTTACGCGCTCGCCCTGCCACCTCGTCAGAAAAGCAGCCCCGATGAATAGGGGATTGAAACAAACAGTTTCTTCTTCACTTTCTCATATCCTCCATGTCAGAAAAGCAGCCCCGATGAATAGGGGATTGAAACTATCCACCCCAGGATTTCCTGCGAAGAACTTCTTATTGGTCAGAAAAGCAGCCCCGATGAATAGGGGATTGAAACACACCTAACCGACCACCCTGATCGTTAAACTTCTCATCGGTCAGAAAAGCAGCCCCGATGAATAGGGGATTGAAACGAATTTTCGGCCAATTCATCTGCGGAAGATGAGCCAACGTCAGAAAAGCAGCCCCGATGAATAGGGGATTGAAACCCACATCTAGGGCGATCCTTGTCGTGTTCCGCCTGGTCAGAAAAGCAGCCCCGATGAATAGGGGATTGAAACCGGTCACTAACGATTATCCCTACCCAACATCCCACCACGTCAGAAAAGCAGCCCCGATGAATAGGGGATTGAAACAAATTGCCCCATCCCGGGGTACTCCACCAATCAGACCAGTCAGAAAAGCAGCCCCGATGAATAGGGGATTGAAACATGATGTAAATAACTTCCCGTAGTAATTTGCGCAAAAGTCAGAAAAGCAGCCCCGCAGAATAGGGGATTGAAACTTTACGTTGCCGGGACACATTCAACCGCGTCGTGTGGGTCAGAAAAGCAGCCCCGATGAATAGGGGATTGAAACGAAATGTATTGCCTTCGGTAATCCTTGTCACTAACTGGTCAGAAAAGCAGCCCCGATGAATAGGGGATTGAAACACGTATGATCAAACAAATATGCTACCGAAACGATACGTGTCAGAAAAGCAGCCCCGATGAATAGGGGATTGAAACCTGTGGCAAATGCCTCTACCTGCTCGTTGATCCCTGGTCAGAAAAGCAGCCCCGATGAATAGGGGATTGAAACTATCACTAGTGTCACATACAACATTCTCTTCATTCATGTCAGAAAAGCAGCCCCGATGAATAGGGGATTGAAACTATCCTCTCGAGCTCATCCAACGATTCCTCGCTGGTGAGTCAGAAAAGCAGCCCCGATGAATAGAGGATTGAAACCCGGCAGTGGTGTGACCAGCCGGTAGTTCCAGCCCCCTCGTCAGAAAAGCAGCCCCGATGAATAGGGGATTGAAACGGAGAGACATTGCTGTCTTTCCAAGCTCCCTCTCTGGGGTCAGAAAAGCAGCCCCGATGAATAGGGGATTGAAACGAATCGGAATCGGTCCGCCAGGTTCCAATAGAACCTTAGTCAGAAAAGCAGCCCCGATGAATAGGGGATTGAAACCCGTGCAAACTGGTGTGTCTGCACTCACAGCCGCAGGTCAGAAAAGCAGCCCCGATGAATAGGGGATTGAAACCTGCGACACCTAACAGGAAACAGGCGTAGAGGAACAGTCAGAAAAGCAGCCCCGATGAATAGGGGATTGAAACTTGAGCTCACGCTTAGCGGGTACAACTGTAGAACTTCTTGTCACAACAGCAGCCCCGATGAATAGGGGATTGAAACACGATCTGCACTACTCCACTCGGCGCAACAGCTTTCTCGTCACAAAAGCAGCCCCGATGAATAGGGGATTGAAACTAGTTTTGTCCTCCTTCGAGACTCTTTTTACTTCCACGTCAGAAAAGCAGCCCCGATGAATAGGGGATTGAAACGCTGACGGGATTGCTGAGGCACTCGGATGGGAACATGGTCAGAAAAGCAGCCCCGATGAATAGGGGATTGAAACAAGGCAGAGAACCTTGCCTTTCTGGGGGTTCACTCTCTGGTCAGAAAAGCAGCCCCGATGAATAGGGGATTGAAACCAATCCCCGCCTCGAGACGCGCCTTCGCACGCTTGAGTCAGAAAAGCAGCCCCGATGAATAGGGGATTGAAACGAATCCTTCGCCACCTTGTAGACCGCAGCAACAAACGGTCAGAAAAGCAGCCCCGATGAATAGGGGATTGAAACTCATAAGAATTACGACCAGTCCGCCGTCTTCAGTAGCGAGTCAGAAAAGCAGCCCCGATGAATAGGGAGGGTTGGACAAGGTTTAGCTGGTTACGAGGTGGTTACGAGGTAGTTACGAAAAAGGGCATGGTTCAGAATTCTCCCTACAGGGGCGAAAACACCTTTACAAATTCGAGT
>CAYMKL010000006.1:0-92765 GCA_964390805.1 uncultured Anaerolineae bacterium
AACTGCTACAAATATGCGCTTAGATTTGGTGTAAACCTTTCACTGCTACACGACAAGTAAGGAAAAGGACTCCAAGTAAAGAAAAAGGCGCCGACTGAGCGTGAAGGTTGGCAGCTTCGTTTTATGTCTTGTTCACTCAAAAAGCCACCTGCGTCAATCGTACGGTGGCTTTTTTGTTGCCAAACGAGCCGAGATATGGTATAGTATGCTCGGCGGCCAAACAGAAAAGGAATCACAGAAGAGGGTTGACCGTGAGACGAATAAGCCAACAAATCAGAAAAAGAGAACAACATGCCACACAGCAACAGGATCGCAACATCAGCAGCACTGCTGTTTATGGCCGCCGCCTTAGTTTTGGCAGGATGTGCTCCCGAGCCAACGGCCGAGGTAGTTCGTGAGACTGTTGAGGTCACACGGGTGATCGAGAGAGTAGTCACAGCCACGCCAGCGACGGCGGAACACACACCCACACCGATGCCACTGCCCACGCTATCCGTCTCCGTTGGCTCTTATGACAGCGTTCTCGTAATCGGCATGGATGAAAGCCTGAACAGTCTGGTTGATACCCTACAGAGCGCTGGATTCACCGTCCATGCCTTGGAGGGAATATTGACCCCGGGCACTATGTCAAAATACGGAGTCATCCTATTCTGCAACCGCGTGGACTTTGGAGACGGTGAGGTTTCGCTCTTGAAGAGCTGGATCCAGGCAGGTGGCGGGGCTTTGTTTCTTCACATCCTCTGGGGATCCGCGCACAACCCCTCGGGACAGGGCTGGCGGGAGGCAGCCAATGCCGTGTTGGCGTCTGTGGTGGGTATCAGAGTAGATGACAGCGGTATCCAAGACCCGGAGAATGAAGCCGAGGGAGGCCGTCTTTTCACGGAGCAAATCAACTCTCATCCGGCAACTGCTGGGGTTGGGAGAATCATATTCGACGATGACGATTTCAGTGTCACTCCCATCAACGCGGATGACCCGAGAATCACGGTCCTCGTGACAGGTGAGGAAGATGCCCACAACGACTACTACAGGCACAAACCGCCCATGGCGGTGGCTGCCGAGGCGAATCAGGGCCAGGTCATCGCCATCGGCTGCAGGTCCGCATTTGCCTGGGACATCAACATGGGAGATAACCAGCTTTTTGCCCTGGGAGCAGTTGAGTGGCTTGCTCGCAGAAGATAACCTCTTCAACGGTGGTGTGCCTGGCAGCCCTATGTGTTCTTAAGCCAATTGGGTAAGGAGAATTCCAATGACTGGGCAGGCTGACTACACTTATGACCTCTTCATCTCCTACACCGAGGCCGACCGCGCCTGGGTGCAGGGTTACCTGCTGCCTGGGCTTGGTTTGCCTCCTGAGCGTGTCATTATCCCCCAGGACTTTCGCCTCGGCGCGCCAGTCGTGACCGAGTTCGAACGCGCCGTCACGGACAGTCGCTACACGGTGCTGGTGCTCAGCCCTGCCTACCTGGCCGACGAGTGGGCCACTTTCGGAGAGCTATTAGTCTCGCACACCAGCGTGGCGGAGCAGCGCGACCGCCTGATCCCACTGTTCTTGCAGCCTTGCACTCTGCCTTTACGCGTCGACTTCCGTGTGCGCCTGGATTGCACCGATGAGATCAGTTGGGAACGAGAGACCGCCCGCCTGCGTGCCCTGGTGGATCAACCGGAGCCAGCGCCGGAGCGCATCCCCTGTCCCTACCCCGGCATGGTGCCCTTCAGCGCCGAGGATGCCCGCTTCTTCTACGGGCGCGATGCCGAGGTCCAGCAAATGCTCCACCATCTGCGCTATCAACGTTGTCTCTTCATCATCGGCCCCTCCGGCTGCGGCAAATCCTCGCTGGCCCTTGCGGGCCTGCTGCCAAAACTGGTCCAGAGCAACTACTTCCCCCAGGGCTTCTGGCTGGTGCGGGAGATGCGCCCCGGCGGCCAGCCCTTGCCAGCCCTGGTCCAGGCCATCGGGGGCGCACCTGGACAGCCCACCCAGGTGCTTGCCGATCTGCTGGCCGCTCACCCCCCGGCCCAGCGCCTACTGCTGGCAATTGATCAATTTGAGGAACTCTTCACCCAGACCGAACGAGCTGAGCAAAGCCGTTTCATCGCCGCCCTGCAAGCCCTGCGCACGGTGGAAACCTGCGCTCTGCTAATCGCCATGCGCGCCGACTTCTACCCAGACCTGATGAACTCCGATCTCTGGCCTGTGCATCCCAGTCAACGGTTGGAAATCGCCCCCCCGCGGGGTGAGGCGTTGCGCCAGGCCATCCAGCGGCCAGCGGCGGACGTGGGGGTTCACCTGGAGGCAGGGCTTTTGGAGCGCCTGCTGGCGGATGCCGCCGATGAGCCCGGCGTGCTCCCCATGTTGCAGGAGACATTGGTGCTGTTGTGGGGAGAAAAGCAGCGGCGTCTGTTGCCCCTCAGCGCCTATGAGCGACTGGGCAGCGAGGGGCGCAGTGGCTTGGCGGTGGCGGTCTCCACAAAAGCGGATGCCACCCTGGCCGATCTTTCAGATGAACAGAAGACCATTGCCCGCCGTATCTTCCTGCGCTTGGTGCAGTTCGGCGAGGGGCGGCCCGACACCTGTCGCCAGCAGCCCGTCGCTGCTCTGCATGCCGCTGGTGACGAACCGCACCTGTTTGAGCAGACGTTGCGTCACCTGACGGACAACCGGCTGCTGACACTCAGCGGTGAAGAAGAGGACCCCGACAGGCAAGCGGACATCGCCCACGAAGCACTCATCGCTGGCTGGCCTACCCTGCAAGACTGGGTGGCCGACCGGCGGGAGGCGGAGCAGACCCGGCGGCGGCTGGAAGCCAGAGTAGCAGACTGGATGCGGCTGGGCCGGGGTAGCGGCGGCTTGCTGGACGAAGTCGAGTTGCTCGAGACGGAGCACTGGATGACCAGCCGCGATGCCGACGACCTGGGCTATGGCGATACGCTGCCGGCACTGGTAGAGGCCAGCCGGGCGGCCATTGAGAAGGTGGAGCGGGCGAAGGAGGCCGCCCGCCAGCGAGAGTTGAAAAGGGCACACGCTTTGGTTGAAGAGCAGAGACTCAGGGCCGAGGCAGAAGAGCGACGGGCTGAGGAAGAAAGGCTCAGAGCCGAAGCAGAAGAGCGACGGGCTGAAGAGCAAGCACAGGCAGCTCGTAGGCTGCTAATGCGCAACCGGGCCATTATGGTGGTAGGAATCATGACGCTTGTGATGGCCGTTTTCGCCCTATGGTTTGGTGTCCGGGAACGTCAGCAAAGTCGCGTTGCTCTATCAAGTGCATTGGCAGCGCATGCACAAGCCGCACTTGATCAGTATCCCCAACGCAGTTTGCTTTTGGCTATCGAAGCAAGGAACGCAGCGCATATCCCAGTTGCTGAAGAGGCTTTGCTACGAGCACTGGCAAATCCAAGCGGGCGAGGTCTGGGCAGTCATGGAGGTGCTGTCACCACTGTCGCTATCAGCGCCGATAATCACTGGGCAGTTGCTGGGAGCACAGACGGTACTGTCCATATGTGGGATTTAACTACGCAGGATCCGGCTACTACGACTACCGTA
The DNA here is from genome assembly GCA_964390805.1 of uncultured Anaerolineae bacterium. Classification (GTDB taxonomy): domain Bacteria; phylum Chloroflexota; class Anaerolineae; order VGOG01; family VGOG01; genus CAYMKL01. The sequence continues at coordinate 3,542 of CAYMKL010000006.1, forward strand.
ATGCATAGCAGTGGTGGCTCTGTTACCGCTATTGCTATCAGTTCCGACGGACGTTGGTTGGTTGCCGGCAGTGCCAATGGCGTTGCTTATCTATGGAATTTGGCTGCCTCGGAACCGATCACTGCGTCTATTGCACTGCAAGGCCATGAGGATTCGATCACCGCTGCTGCTATCAGCCCTGACAATCACTGGCTAATCACTGGAAGCGACGATGAGACTACCCGACTGTGGAATCTGAATGATCTGACAACCACTCCTATCATTTTGCAGGACCACAGGAGCTTCATCACTACCATTACCGTCAGCCCTGACGGCCACTGGCTAGTTACCGGCAGCACAAGTGGGGCTGTTCGTCTATGGGACTTGACAGCTTTGGATTCGGCTAGTGAATCCATTGTCCTGCATGGTCATGAGAACTCGATCACTACCACAGCTGTTAGCTCCGATAGTCGTTGGTTGGTGACCGGTAGTAGTGATGGCACTGTTTACTGGTGGCATTTGGATGTTGTGGGTTCGAGCATGATGCCCATTGCTCTAGGTGGCCACAAAGATTCAATTACTGCTGTTGCCATTACCTCCGATAACCATTGGTTGGTGACCTGCAGCAAAGATGGGACTAGCCGACTATGGGATTTGACCGACTCGAATCCAGTCGCTAATCCCGTAGTCGTACTTGATCACGAGGGCACCGTTACTTCCATTGCCCTGAGCCCCAATAATCGCTGGCTGGTGACAGGTAGCGATGACAATAACGTTCGCTTATGGGACTTAATAGAACAGGATTCGAGTACGAATCCCGTCATCTTGCGTGGCCATGAGGGCCCAATTACTTCTGTCGCTGTCAGTTCCGATAGCCATTGGTTAGTGACCGGTAGTGGTGATAACACCGCTCGCTTGTGGGACTTGACAAACCCTAGGAGTTTTGCCATTTCATATGTTGTCTTGCGTGGTCACAGCGGGGGTATCACTGATCTTACTGTTAGCCATGATGGAAATTGGTTGGTGTCAGGAGACACTGCCGGCACTGTCGGCCTTTATGATCTATCGACAAGCTCGAATGCTCTATCCCTAAGTCTCCGCGCTCACATAGGCCGCGTCGTCTTTGTAAGCCTCAGCAACGACAACCGTTGGATGGTGACCTGCGGCAGTCTTGATGATACCCTTTGGCCTACAGAGGCTCGACTGTGGGACTTGACCGCCTCTGACCCAGCGGCGGAGCCCATTACCATAAACAATCTTCCGAGGTTTCGCATTGATGCTATAGCTTTGAGTCCTGATAACCACTGGTTGGCCGTTGCTATTGATGACAGCATGGACCTCGCCGGCTTTTCTGGAACCTGGAGCACTATTCAGTTGCGGGATCTCGATTCCTCTGATCAGCCTCTTGTGTTGAATGAGCTTCCAGGACGAGACGGCACTATAATTGGATCTCTTGGAATAAGTCTCGACAAACGCTGGTTTGCCGCTGGATGTGGTGGAGAAGTATATCCCGAATACTCGGGCCAGTTCGGAGTTATCGTGAAACCCTGTCAGTCCCAGCTTTGGGACTTGAGTGCTAGGAATCCAATGCCTATTGCCTTGCCGGAGCGTACCAACAGGATTGCATTCAGCCCTGACAACCGCTGGCTGGTCGCAGGGAACGCACGTCTTCCCGAGCTACATAGCAAGTTTCCATCTGAGCCTGTTGTCATGCTATGGAACCTGTCTCCTACAGGGTTGTCAACTGAGCCTGTTGTCTTGCCTGATTACGAGGGCTATATCACGCACTTTGCTATCAGTCCGGATAGCCACTGGTTAGCTGCAGTGGGTTCGGACTCAACTGTTCACTTGTGGGAACTGACTAATCCATCTAGTAAGCCGGTATCATTGCACGGTCATGAGGGTTCTATCACCGATATTGCTATCAGCTCTGACAGTCGATGGTTGATTACTGGCGGTGAGGATGCCACTGTTCGCCGTTGGGATTTGATGAATCCAACGAAACCACCTATTGTCTTTCAAGATCATAGTGGAACCGTCTCTGCTGTCGCCGTAAGCCCCGACAGCCATTGGCTGATCAGTGGCAGTGAAGATACTACGATACGGTTGCGGTCTTCATGGCAAGAGGAAACGATCGACCTACCTGATCTTGCTTGCCGCATGGCTGGTCGCAATCTGACTCGCAATGAGTGGCGGCAGTACTTGAGCAATCAAGACTATCGCCAAACATGCCAACAGTGGCTTTCGGATACAGATTATGTGTACACCGAGGGTAGTCTTTTCTGGCGCAAGCATGGACGGACCTTGACGACTCTAGGTGCGGCTTTGCTTCTATTTGTGGCTTTCATTCTGATGTTCTTTCTAGTACTCCTTGTTAGGTACTATGTCGAATATCCACCGTGGCGTCGGTAGATCTCTGGGGGAGCGAAAGCCTAAGTGAGGATATGAGCTGAGTCTGGGAAGTGGAACCCGCCCGAATCTGCGTCGGAAGAGCAATTCCGCTTTCTGCACAAGTGCGAGTAACGTGACGCAATCCGAGCATTTCTACGACCTCTTCATCTCCTTCAGCGAAGCCGACCGCGCCTGGGTGGAAGGCTACCTGCTGGACGCACTGAAGGCGGCGGGCGTGCGTGTCCACTCTGAGGCTGCCTTCACCCTGGGCGCACCGCGCCTGCTGGAGTTCAGGCACAAGGAGCTTAGCGTGTGTCCCCCATGGACAATACCCACACCTTGGTGATCGGCATCGCCAATTACCAGCACATCAACAGATTAGCACCGGCCGTCCTCAAGGACACCCAGGTCAGCTACGACCTGCTGATTGATCCAAACCACTGCGGCTACCAGCCGGCCAATGTGCGGTTCCTGTGAGACGACCAGACCCCACCCAGTACGCGCTTAGTTGGGACAGTACTGGCCATCTATGGCGATTGAGCTGCGAACAGTGGCCACGGGAAGAGGAGTGAGAAAGGCAGACGGACAAAACATAGCAAGGAAACAGCCTCATGCCTACAGATGATTTTGCGTACGATGTGTTCATAAGCTACCGTCACCAGGAACCGGACAAAACGTGGGTACGCAAGACCTTGCTGCCCCGCCTGGAAGCTGAGGGGTTGCGCGTTTGCATTGACTATCGAGACTTTCGCCTGGGCGCGCCGCTGGTGCTGGAGATGGCCCGCGCCGTGGAGCAAAGCCGCTACACTCTGGCTGTCCTTTCCCCTGCCTATCTGGCCAGCAACTTCACTGAGCTGGAGAATGTGTTGGCCCAACATCTAGGGCTGGAGAAGAGTCAGCGCCGTCTGCTGGCCGTCATGCGTGAGCCCTGCAAGCCACGCCTGGACATACGCGCCCGTCTCTGGCTCGACATGACCGATGATGATGAATTCGAGACCAACATCGCTCGCTTGATCTATGAGCTACAACAGCCGCCAGACGCATAGTCTGAGGGACCTTTGGCAGTCGTTGACGCAGAGCGTGCGGTGAGAGACCAGCTACGGGCGGCAGGGGCCTCCCGGCCCCCGCTCCCGTCAACCGCCCAGGTGGCTGGCTCTTATCCCCTGAGCCTATTGACAAAGCTTATGTAATTTGATACAATATGTTCATTTAGAGTGATGGACGGGAAGAGTGGGATGAAGAAGCTGTTGTCGCTGATAGCTGCCTTAATGGAGCTGCTAAGTCTTGCGAAGTAAAGGAGAAGAAGGTAAAGGAGAAGAAGAATGAAAGGGAAAATGCTTTTGAACGCGCTGGTCTTAGTAGCCCTGCTGCTCGCAGCCTGCGCTCCATCAGCGACCCCTGAGGTGGTCGTGAAGGAAGTGCCCGTCGAGAAAAGGATTGTGGAGACGGTGCTCGTCGAGAAAGAGGTGGTGGTCGAGAAAGAGGTAGCCAAAGAGATGGTGGCCACTCCAGCCCCTGCCGCAACCGTGATGCCGGAGGCTATGGCTAGGACGGCCAGTGCTGTGCCCGCCACGGCGGGCAAGACGGTCAGCGGGCTGGAGCGCAAGATTATCAAGGACGCCAAGGTCGACCTCCTGGTGCAAGACACCGACACCGCCATTGACCGCATCACCGGCGTGGCTGTGGAGTTCGATGGCTTCATCCTGGATTTGCGGACCTGGTACGAGGGCGACCACAAGTACGCCACCGTCGTACTCCGCGTCCATGTCCAGTTCTTCGAGCAGGCTTTGCAACGGCTGCGAGGCATTGCCCTCAAGGTGGAGCATGAGACTGTCTCGGGCCAGGACGTGACGGATCAATACGTGGACCTGCAGTCACGGCTGCGCAATCTGGAGGCCACTGAAGCTCGCATCCGTAGCTTCCTGGACAAGGCCACCGATGTCGAGGAGGCGTTGCAGGTTAACCGGGAGCTCAGTCAAATCGAGGAGCAGATCGAGAGCATCAAGGGGACCTTGACCTTTCTGGCAGAGCGGTCTGCCATGTCCACCATCACCGTTGACCTGCGCCCCCTCGTGCCTACGCCCACCGTTACCCCTACGGTGACGGTCACTCCAACGCCGACGGCGACGCCAGTGGCGGCCTGGAGCCCAGGGGACACCTACAGCCAGGCCTCCGAGTTCTTGACCGTGGTGGTCTTGCGGCGGCTCGTAGATGTGGCTATCTGGACATCAGTGGTGTGCGGGCCCTTCCTCATCTTCCTCATCCTGATCGTCCTGGCCTTGCGGGCCTTTGGCGTCCGTCTGCGCCCGCTCAGCCGGAGAGAGGAACGCTCGTCGGAAGAGCAGAGCAATCAGATGTGATGGCTGAACCTGGCGTTGGTATAATGTAGTCAAGAGAATCCTGCCGATGATCTCCTTAGTATTGGCAAGGATTTTGCCTTCGGCTTTTGTTTTGTATGAAAGGGAGTGCTGAAAGAAATTTGCCAACATTCATTAGCTCGGAAGCAGCCTACAGACTTTGAAAGGAGTAGACAATGAGTTACCATAAGTTGCTACAGCGCATCATTCGCACAGTGTTGGTCCTGTCTTTCCTGGTTGGGTGCCGCGCCGCTACACCTACACCCACACCTGTCCCGGCGACAGCTACGCCTATCCCCATTCCACCGACAGCTACGCCCACCCTCATCCCACCGACGCCCGTCCCGACACCCACCCCTCTGCCGTCGCTTCCAGAGGTGCGATACACTCCCGTGGCCGAGGCTGCGGTGTCCCCCATCGTCGTGGACCGCACCCCGCTCCGAGGGGCAACCCTGCAACCTGAGGGTGTCGTGGAGATCATCTTCGACCGGCTGATGGATGCGAAAGCTGTCCAGGCAGCCTTCACCCTTCAACCGGCTGGCGGGGAAGCCATTGCCGGTGAGGCCACCTGGCCCGATAACCGGACCATGCGCTTTCAGCCAGGCCAGTCCCTGGCCCTCAACACCGCTTACGACGTGGTGCTGACCCAGGATGCCACCGACGCGGACGGCACGCCGCTGGCAGAACCCTTCGTGTTTCGTTTCTTCACCACTGGCTTCCTGGAAGTGGCTCAGGTCATTCCCGCCCATGGCACCACTGACGTGGAGACCGACGGCACCATCACCGTCATCTTCAATCGTCCGGTGGTTCCCCTGACGACGCTGGGGCAGCAAAAAGACCTGCCACAACCTGTGGTCTTCGACCCGCCCATCGTCGGTGACGGTGAGTGGTTGAACACGTCCATTTACATCTTGCGGCCCAGCGAACCCCTGGCTGGCGGCACCACCTACACCGCCCAGGTGAAGGCCGGCTTGACCGATGCCGCGGGCGATGCCTTGCTGCCCGAAGACTTCTCGTGGCAATTTGTCACTACCCCGCCCAAGGTGGTGTGGGTCAAGCCAGCGGACGACGCTGAACTGGTGGACGTTGACACCGCCATCACGGTCCAGTTCAACCAGCCCGTTGATGCTGACTCGGTCCGAGCTACTTTCGGTCTTCAGGTGGGCTCCCAGGCCGTGTCCGGCCAGATCGAAGTTGACGGTGACACCGTGACCTTCACGCCGGATGCACGGCTGGCCTTCGACCAGAGCTACCAGGTCACCATTGCCCCGGGAGTGACCTCGGCGGCGGGCGGCGCCGGCATGGGCGAAGCCTACACCTGGCGCTTCACCACCGTCCCCCTCCCGCGCATCGTTGATACCGAGCCGCGAGACGGTGAGCGCAACGCCTGGCCGTACACCGGCTTTCGGATCCAGTTCAACGCCCCCATAGATCCGACCACGGTGATGCCCCACGTCTCCATGACCCCGCCTCTCGAGGCAACAGAGGTGTACACCTCTTATTCGCACTGGGACAACAGCTTCTTCTTCTCCTTCGGAGCCCAGCCGTCCAGCGATTACGAAGTGCGCATTGAGGCCGGGATCGCCGATCCCTACGGAAACGAGATCGAGGAGGGGCGCACGGTACGTTTCCGAACGGCAGCACTGGAGCCGGACTATCGGTTGCACGTGCCCGACATCGTGGGCACCTACAATGCCTACGATCCGGCGCGGCTGTACGTGTCCTACGTGAACCTGAACCGCATCAACCTGCGCCTGTATCGCCTCAGCGCCGATGCCCTTCTCCAGCCCACTTATCGCCTGATCGAGAATCTGCCGGCAGAGGCGAGCCCGATCCGCCAGTGGGAGCTCCCGCTGGAAGCCCCGTTGAACGAGCGGAGCTACGCGCCCATTGATCTGGCGGAGGACGGCGGCAGTCTCGAGCCCGGCCTCTACCTGCTCGACACCGATGCGCCGGGCATTGATCGCGGCTACTGGGGCCGGCGACACATTCTGGTCGTGTCCCACATCAACCTGACCGTCAAGTCCGGCCCGCGGGATCACTTGGCCTGGGCGACGGATCTGGCCAGCGGAGAGCCGGTGCCCGACCTACCACTGACCTTCGCGGCACAAGAAGGCGGACTGCTGGGCAGCGCCAAGACGGATGCCGATGGCGTCGCCCGACTCGACCTGGCCTCTCAGCCCTATGGCCCCATCATGGTCTACAGTGAGGAGCCCTTCACCGCCGGGTCCGCGGAGTGGGGGCGGGGCACGTCGCCGTGGGATTTTGGACTGCAAGGCGGCTATGGCTGGTCGGACTTCCGCGTGCACACCTACACCGACCGGCCCATCTATCGCCCAGGCCAGACGGTGTACTTCAAGGGCGTCATTCGCGCCGAGGATGACGTCAGCTACACCCCACCCGACCCTTCGATAGGCTCAGGGCAGGGCCTGGGCCAAGTCCAGGTCATTGTGCACGATGCCAACTACGAGGAAATCTACAACCAATCCCTGGACGTCAGCCAGGCCGGCACATTCCACGACCAACTGGAACTGGGCGGCGGTGCATCCCTGGGGAATTACGGCATCAGCGTGCAGTTTCAGAATCAGCACTTTTGGACTGAATTCCAGGTGGCCGCCTATCGCGCGCCGGAGTTCAAGGTGACGGTTGATCCCGGCCCCGACGAAATCCTGAAGGGTCAGGACATCAAAGCCACTGTCCACGTCAACTACTTCTTCGGCGGCCCCGTGGCCGACGTGCCCGTCGAATGGAACGTGCTGGCAGAAACCTACATTTTTGAGCCGCCGTGGGGTGGTCGCTACAGCTTCACTGACTCCGACGATCCCTGGATCTGCTTCGACTGCTGGTGGTATCGCCGCGAGGAATATCGCCCACCGATCCTGAGCGGCAGCGGCACCACCGATGCGCAGGGCCAACTGGTCATTGAGCTTTCGGGCGCGGAGCTCCGAGAGAAGTTGCCCGAAGGCAGCGTGGAGGTGACCATCGAAGCCACCGCCACCGGACGCGACAACCAGGTCATCTCCGGTCGTTCTAGCCTCATCGCCCACCGCGGCCAGTGGTACGTCGGCCTCAGCCCACAGCGCTACGTGGGCGAAGCCGGCGATGACTTTCCCATTGATCTGATCGCCGTGGATTGGGAGGGCGAACGCCTGCCGGGGCGGGAGATCGAGGTCAGTTTCTACCGCCGCGAGTGGAAGAACGTCTTCGTGGAGAACGAGGTCGGCGGCGGCATCTGGGAGACCGAGACCGAGGACACGCTGGTTGACACCGTTCCCGTGACCACCGACGAACTGGGTGAGGCAGTGGCCAGCTTCGTCCCGCCTCAGAGTGGTTCCTACAAGGTCGTCGCCGAGGACCCGGATCCCGCCAGCGACGTTCGCTCTTCGGTTTTCGTGTGGGTCAGCGGTGCGGAGTACGTCTCCTGGCGGCGCGAGAACCACGACCGCATCAATCTGATCTCCGACAAGAACAGCTACGAGCCGGGCGAAATGGCGGAGATTCTCATTCCGTCCCCCTTCGCCGGCCCGCACTGGGCGCTGGTCACGGTGGAGCGTGGCCGCATCATCCGCCACGAGGTGGTTCCGATCACCAGCAACAGCCAGGTCTACCGGTTGCCCATCCAGGACAGCGACGCGCCCAACGTCTACGTGTCTGTGGTGCTGATCAAGGGACAGACCGCCGACGCGCCTCTGGCCGACTACAAAGTGGGCCTCCTGCCGCTGGACGTCACCCCGCGCGCCCAGACACTGAACGTCTCCGTCAGCCCCGACCGGCCCCAGGCCCAGCCCGGCGAAGAAGTCACCTACGTCGTCCAGACCACCGACGCCGAGGGCAACCCGGTCTCAGCCGAGCTGTCGCTGGATCTGGTGGACAAGGCTGTTCTGAGCCTACTGCCTCGGCAGCCCAGCGCCATCAAAGAGACATTCTATGGGCGGCAGGGTCTGAGCATTCAGACGGCCAGCGCCTTGGCCATTTCGGTCAATCGCCTGCTTCAGGAGATCGAGGAGGACTTAGGAGGCAGGGACGAGGCAGCCCTGCAGCCTATGGCGACGGTGGTTGTTGAGAAGCAGGTAGTGGTCGAGGCAGAGATGGCCCTTGAAGCACCTCAAGCAGCTCCTCGGGCAGCAGCGCCGCCGGGCGTCGAGCTGCGAGAGGAGTTTGCCGACACCGCCTACTGGAATCCGGTGGTCACCACCGATCCCGCCAGCGGCGCAGCCGAAGTGACGGTGAAGCTGCCGGACAACCTGACCACCTGGGTGATGCGGGGGGTCGGGCTCACAGGCCAGGGCATCTCGCCGCTGAAGGTCGGTGAAAGCACATCGGAAGTAGTCGCCACCCTGCCGCTGCTGATCCGGCCCGTGGCGCCGCGCTTCTTCGTGGTGGACGACCGGGCTGAGCTGGCAGCGCTGGTCAGCAACAACACCGATACTGCGCTGGAGACCAGGGTCAGCCTGAGTGCGGAGGGCGTTTCGCTGCAGAGCGAGGCCGAGCAGACGGTGACCATCCCCGCTCGCAGCGAGACCAAGGTGACGTGGGACGTGACCGTTCAGGACGTCCCTCAGTCCCAATTGATCTTCGCCGCCGTTTCCGACCAGTACTCGGATGCCAGCAAGCCTCGCCTGACGACGGGGCCCGAAGGCTCGCTGCTGGTGCTGCGCTACTCCGCCCCCGACATCGTCGGCACGGGCGGTCAACTGATCGAGGCCGGCAGTCGAACCGAAGTCGTCGCTCTGCCGCCGCGCTTCGATGATCGCCAGGGCGAGCTCAGCATCCAGCTCGATCCCAGTTTGGCGGCTGGTATGCGCGACGGGCTCACCTACCTGAAGCACTTCCCGTACGAGTGCACCGAGCAGACCGTTAGCCGCTTCCTACCCAACGTGCTCACCTACCGGGCGCTGACCGAGTTGGGCATCAGAGACGAAGAATTGGCCGAAAAGCTACCGGGGCTGGTGGAACAGGGGCTGGAGAAGCTGTATCTCCAGCAGCACTCCGACGGTGGCTGGGGCTGGTGGGCTGACGATGAGAGCAACCCTCATCTCTCGGCCTACGTGGTGTTCGCTATCCTCAAGGCTCGCCAGGCCGGCTTCCCGGTGAGAACCGACGCCATCAGCAACGGTGAGTCGTACCTGCTGAGCCAGGTGAAGGAAACGCGCCAGTTCGAGAGCTATCGTCAAGCCAATCAGCAGGCCTTCCTGTTGTACGTGTTGGCCGAGGATGGGAAGGCGCCGACCCAAGACCTGGACGCCCTGTACGAAGATCGCCAGAAGCTCAGTCACTACGGCCGCGCCTTCCTGGCCCTGTCCCTGTCGTTAACAAACCAGGCCGAGGGGCGCGTTGACACCCTGCTGTCCGACATCAACAACGCCGCCATCCTCAGCGCCACCGGCGCCCACTGGGAGGAGGAGAACTACGACTGGTGGGCCATGAATACCGACACGCGCTCCACGGCGGTGATCCTGGACGCCCTGGCGCGGCTGGACCTGGACAACGCGCTGATTCCCAACGTGGTGCGCTGGCTCATGGTCGCCCGGCGGGACGGTATCTGGGAGACGACCTATGAAACCGCCTGGGCCCTCATCGGCCTGACCGATTGGATGCGCGTCACTGGCGAACTGGAGGCCAACTACGCTTACACCGCCCTGCTGAACGATGGCGAGATCATGCTGGGCCAGGCCACCCTGGAAAACGTGCAGGAGAGTGTGAAGCAGAAGATAGCCATCGCCGATCTGGTGCTCGCCAGCAACCGCCTGACCATCGCTCGTGGTGAGGGGCCGGGGCGGCTGTACTACACCGCACACCTCAAGGTGTACCTGCCCGTGGAGGAGATCGAGCCCGAGGATCGAGGCGTCATCGTGCAGCGCCGCTACACGCTGGCCAGTTGCCAGGATGGCGCAGCCCTTCGACAAGCTCAGGACACCGCCTGTACCGATGTGCAAGAGGTCGCGCTCGGTGACGTGATCCGCGTAGACCTGACCATCATCGCGCCCAACGATCTGTACTACGTGGTGGTAGAAGACCCACTGCCAGCCGGTGCCGAGGCCATTGATACCGGCCTGGCGACGACCAGCCTACTGGCCCTGGAGCCCAGTCTAAGCCGGCAGCCGGAGGATGATCGTTGGTATCCGTTCTACTGGTGGTGGAACTGGTACAGCCGCAGCGAGCTGCGCGACGAGAAGGTCGTCCTGTTCGCCGACTACCTGCCCAAGGGCACCTACGAGTACTCCTACACCATGCGGGCCACGCTACCTGGCGACTACCACGTGATCCCCACGGTCGCTCACGAGTTCTACTTCCCCGAGGTGTTCGGTCGGAGCGGCGGCCGGCTGCTCTCGATTGGACGGTAGGTGGGTTGGATTTGCTCTTGACAAAGGGATGGCGATGTGGTATAATAAACTTGCTTCAGTGAAGAAAGTAACCTGGGAGTACTTCTCTTGGCCCGTCTGCGCAGGGGCAACCGCGACCTCATTAAAGAGATCAACCGCAATCTGGTGCTCAACCTCATAAAAAGCCGCGGCTCCATCTCCCGCACTGACATCGCCCGTCTCTCCAGCCTCAGCCTGGCTACCGTGTCTGGCATCACCGCTGACTTCATCGCCAGCGGCCTGGTGCACGAGCTGGGTGAGGGGGAATCCACCGGCGGCCGGCGGCCCGTGCTGCTGCGCCTCAACTACCGGGCCGGCTTCGTGGTGGGAGTCAAGCTCATGGAGCAGGCGGTTGCCAGTGCCCTCACCGACCTGGACGCCCAGGTCCTTCATCATCAGGTAACTCCCCTGGAAGACCAGCGTAGCCTGGCAACCGTACAGGAGGTCATCGCTGCTGCTGTGGAAGCGACCATCGCTGCGTCGGAGGTGGAACGTCAGCGGGTACTGGGGATTGGCATCGGCCTGGCTGGGGTGGTGGACGGGGAAGCGGGGGTGTGCCGCTACTCTCCCTTCTTCGGTTGGCGCAATGTGCAATTCGCCCAGCCCTTGGCTGATCATTTCGGCCTGCCTGTGTATCTGGAGAACGACGTCAACACCCTGACCATCGCCGAGCAGTGGTTCGGCTACGGCCACGGAGTGGATCACTTCGTGGTGGTGACGGTGGGTCGCGGCGTGGGCGCCGGCATCGTGGTCAACGGTCAGTTCTACCGAGGAGCCCTGGGCGGGGCGGGGGAGTTGGGGCACATCACCCTGCAAGAGAATGGCCCACCCTGCGGCTGCGGGAAGAGGGGTTGCCTGGAGGCCCTGACCTCGGATCCGGCGATGGTGCGCCAGGCCAGGGTGGCCATCACGCTGGGGGAGCGGACGACGCTGGCTGAGGCCGAGCCATTGACCTTGGAGGCTATTGTGACAGCAGCCGAGGCGGGGGACGAGCTGGCCCGACGACTGCTGGGCGACGCAGGACATTGGCTGGGGATCGGCATCGCTCACCTGGTGAACGTTCTGAACCCCCAGATGGTGATCGTGGGAGGCGAGGGAGTGCGGGCCGGGGAGTGGCGTTTCGGCCCCATGCGGGAGGCTATCCACGAACACGCCTTCGACAGCCTGGCCGATGATTTGCAGATCATCATTGAGCCCTCAGGCGATGAGACCTGGGCGCGGGGCGCGGCCTGCGTGGTACTGGGAGAGATATTCAAGTCACCGGTGCACACAGGAGAGAAGATTGACTTGATAGCTGGGATGGCTTGACGGTTTTCTTTTTTGCTCAAACTTATTTCGCCAAATGAAGCAAGCTGATGGAGGAAATGGATGGCCGGTGAGAAAGGGATTCGCAGATACGCTTGGATCTGTTTTTTCCTGCTCCCCAGCCTGAGCGGGCTGGTGCTCTTCACTCTCTTGCCCATTCTGGCCTCACTGGGATTGACCCTCTTCGAGTGGGATCTGCTCACGTCACCCCAGTTCGTCGGCCTGGGCAACTTCCAACGCCTGATCCGCGACCGAAATTTCTTGACGGCTCTGGGCCACACCTTGCAGTTTATCGCTGGCTACATCCCGCTGGTGATGATCATCTCCCTGGGGGTGGCTGTGATTTTGAATCAGAGAATCAGGGGCGTGATCCTCTTTCGCGCTGCCCTTTTTACCCCAGTGGTCTCCGCTTGGGTGGCTGTCGCGCTGCTATGGAAATGGATATTCAACCCCAAGTTCGGCATAGTCAACTACTTGCTAGGGTTGATAGGCATCCAGGGCCCGGCCTGGCTGTTCGATCCACAGTGGGCCATGCCAGCCGTCATCATCACCAGCGTGTGGAAGGACATCGGTTTCGTCATGGTGATGTTCCTGGCCGGTCTGCAAGGCATCCCCACAGAGTACTACGAGGCAGCATCCATTGACGGCGCGAGTAGCTGGCGACGATTTCGCCACATCACGCTCCCCCTGCTCTCTCCGACCACCTTCTTCGCTCTGATCATCTCGCTCATCAACTCCTTCCAGGTTTTCGATCAGGTGTGGATCATGACTGGCGGGGGGCCAGCCGGGGCCACCAGCGTCCTGGTGGAACAGATTGTCAAGAATGCCTTCAGTTACAGCCGCATGGGCTATGCCGCCACCCTGTCGTGGGTGCTCTTCCTGCTGGTCTTCACCGCCACGGCTTTCCAGATGCGCCTGCAGAAACGTTGGGTGACTTATGATTGAGACAGCGACCAGGCCAAGAGCACAATCTGTCACCGGATTGCTCCACTTCGCCCGTCAAGGGTTGTTGTACGCTATCCTTGTTGTCTGCGCGCTGTTCATGATCGTGCCCTTTCTGTGGATGCTCTCCACATCGCTCAAGGCAGACCAGTACGTGCTGACCATGCCGCCACAGTTCTTCCCGCGTCCGTTGACTCTGAGTAGCTACACCCGACTGACTGAGTTATTCCCCATCGGCCGCATGTTCTTCAACAGCCTGTTGGTGGCCGTGCTGACCACCCTGGGCCAGCTTCTGGCCAGCTCTATGGCAGCCTATGCCTTCGCCCGCATGAGGTTCAGGGGCAGTGGGGCGCTGTTCTTGCTCTACCTGGCAACTCTCATGATCCCTTCCCAAGTAACCATCACGCCGCTTTTCATCCTGATGCGCCACCTGGGATGGATCAACACCTATCAGAGCCTGATCCTGCCGGGCGTCTTCAGCGCCTTCGGCACGTTTCTGTTGCGACAGAACTTTCTGACCATCCCCCCAGAATTGGAAGAGGCTGCGTTCATTGACGGCGCGTCCCATTGGACCATCTACCGGCACATCATTTTGCCTTTGGGCAAGCCGGCCCTGGCCACACTGGGGGTGTTCGCTTTCATGGGGTCGTGGAATGCCTTCCTGTGGCCCTTGTTCGTCGTTCGAGACTTGGAGCTAATGACCTTGCCCGTGGGATTGGCCACCCTGCATGGCCGCTGGCTCACCCAGTGGAATTTGGTCATGGCGGGCACGGTTATTACCGTATTACCAATGCTGGTCGTGTATCTTTTGGCCCAGCAATACTTCGTCAGGGGCGTTGTCCTGAGCGGTATCAAGGGTTAGGTCCCGTAACTTGGAAGGAGGTGGCTAAACAAGGAAACAAAATTTGAGCAACGAGCTTCGTGTTACACATGACTTTCCAAACAAATCCAAGGAGGAAAAAACAACCAACCATGAAAAAGCACTTGCCTGTATTACTGATGGGGGCCCTGTTACTGGCCCTGTTTGCAACGGCCTGCTCACAGGCGGCGCCTGAGGTGATTGAGAAAGAGGTGGTCGTCGAGAAGCCGGTCGTGGAGACCGTGGTGGTCGAGAAAGAAGTGATCGTTGAGAAATCGGTCGTCGAGACCGTGGTGGTGGAGAAGGAAGTGGTGGTGGAGAAGGAAGTGAAAGTGACGGTGCCGCCTGAGCCGGTGACCCTCACCCACTTCACATTCTCCGCCGCCCCAGATCACCTGGAAGACCTGGATGAGATGATTCAGATCTTTGGGCAAACTCATCCCAACATCAAGATCAAAGTAGAAACGGCATCCTGGGGTGACTACTTCACCAAGTTGCCGACGCTCATCGCCGGCGGGACAGCACCGGATGTCTTCGAGCTGAACTACGAGAACTTCGTCAGCTTCGCCTCCAAGGGAGTGCTGCTGAATCTGGATCCCATGGCCAAGGCCGACGCCTCGTTCGACCCGGACGTCTTCTATCCACGGGCGCAAGGTGCATTTAGTTTCAACGGTATGCAGCTTGGCCTACCGGAGACGTTCTCAACGGTGGTTCTGTTCTACAACAAAGACCTCTTTGACCAAGCTGGCCTGGCCTACCCAGCCGACGATTGGACATGGGAGGACGCAGTAACAGCCGCGGAGGCACTCACTGACGCCGACGCGGGCGTATGGGGTCTCTACTCCCCTACCCAGTTCTGGGAGTTCTACAAGAAGGCCGCCCAGAACGACTGCGAATTCTTCAACGCGGACCAGACCGAAGTGACCATCAACACTCCCGAGTGTGTCGAAGCACTTGAGACGATGGTGGGCTTCGTGACCAAAGACAAGGTCATGCCCAGCGACGCCGAGATGGGTGGCGTGTCGGATGGAGATATGTTCAAGGCTGGCGATATCGCCATGGCCGTCACCGGAATCTGGATGTTCGCCGCTTTCGAGGATGCACCCTTCGAATGGGACATTCAGGTGGAGCCTGGACTCAAGCAGCAAGCCACTCACTTCTTCGCCAACGCGGTCTCAGTGTTCGCCGCTACCAAGCATCCTCAGGAAGCCTGGGAGTGGGTCAAGTTCTTCACCAGCAGCCCCGAGATGGCACAGATCCGCGTGGATTCGGGATGGGAGTTGCCGGCCCTCAACAACCCAGCTTATGTCGAGGACTACCTGAAACTGAGTCCGCCCGACAACCGCACGGCCGTCTTCCAGTCTTTGGAGCACGCCATCGTGCCGCCGGTGATCGAGCGCCAGAACGAGATGCAGGACATCGTCAATCAGCTTCTGGATCAGGTGAAGCTGGGACAGCTCACGCCGCAGGAAGCGCTAGATCAAGCCAAGGCGCAGATCGAAGAGCTGATGAGGTAGAGAGTAACCTGAGAAAGGGGCAAGGGGCAACTTGGAGTTGCCCCTTGCTCTTTACCCCTCAAGAAAGGTCGATGTAGTCAATGAGTTCCGCTGCCACTCTTCAGGGCCTGCTTCACAATCCTCACGGCCTTGAGCATCCCTATGAGCAGGAACCCACGGAACGCTTCCCGCGTCATCCGATGGCTGGTGAACCTGTCGCATTAGGAGTGGCGACCTGGCCAGCCGAGACCGCCGAAGCTGTGTGGGCCACCTGGCAAAGGGAGTCATCTCCTGAGGAAGGCCGAGCCGAGGGCCGTTGGGAGCGAGACGCCCAAGGTCAAAGCTACTGGCGTATCGAACTGCCGCCTTTCGGCCATCGAGAGCGAGTCGCCTACCGCTTGCACACCCAGCAAGGCGGACGACGTATATCCACTGAGGACTTCTCCTTTGTCGCTAACGGCTGGTCTCCTACAAAAGAAGTTGTCCGCTACCGCATCGCTCCCCAACACCTTGTACTCCAGTGCAAAGCGGGCGATCCAACTCTACGGCCTCGCGTGACGATATGCTTCCCTATGGCAAATACATTGCGCCTGCGATTGGCGGGTCTGGATTCGGCTCCTCCGGAGGATGTTGGGCGCCACGCCCCGTTCCGGGTGATGGAAGAAACGCTCAAGCACATTACCCTGGTTACAGAGAGGATAGAGTGTCGGATTAACCTCCAGCCCCTCCGCCTTGAGGTTTACAAACGGGACGGCACACCCCTTCTGCTCGAAACGGAGGCCATGGCGTGGCTGATGGGAGAATCGAACCACCCACTGCGAGTGCGTCAGACCTTCAGCAGCCCCCCCAGTGAGGGATTCTACGGCTTCGGTGAGCGCTACAATGCCCTCGACCAGAGGGGGAATACCCTGGATGTTCGAGTATTTGACCAGTACAAAGGCCAAGACAAACGGACTTATCTTCCGATACCCTTTTTCCTTTCATCCCTGGGGCCCTACGGCCTTTACCTGAATACGAATCGCAACGTAGCTTATGACCTGGCTGCATCTCGTCCCGACCGATGGTCATTCGACGCCGAACTGGGGCCGGACGCAAACCTGGAGTACCATTTGATCGCTGATGAAGATCCCAAGCACATCATCACTGGCTTCACTGACTTGGTCGGCAAACCCACGCTGCCGCCCAAATGGGCCTTCGGTCCCTGGATGAGCGGCAATGAATGGAACAGCCAAGCAGTGGTGATGGAGCAGGTGCAGAAAACCCTGGAGCATCGCATCCCAGCCACAGTGCTGGTCATTGAAGCCTGGAGTGATGAAGCCACCTTCTACATCTGGAATGACGCCCAACATGATCCAAAGCCTGGAAGCGATGCCTTCTCCAATGATGACTTCGCGTTTCCGCCTGATGGCAAGTGGCCTGATCCCAAAGGCATGATAGATGAATTGCATCGCCTAGGGATCCGAGTGCTGCTGTGGCAGATTCCGGTCATGAAGAAGCTGGAAGAACCACATCCTCAGCACGATGCGGACGAGGCTTACATGATCAAGAAGGAATACTGCGTCCATGAGGCTGATGGACGACCCTATCGGGTGCGCCCCTTCTGGTTTAACGGCAGTCTGCTGCTGGACGTTACCAATCCCGACGCGGTGCGCTGGTGGCTGAGCAAACGCGCCTACCTTCTGGACGACCTGGGAGTGGATGGCTTCAAGACCGACGGGGGGGAACACCTCTGGGGGCGAGACCTCCGCTTTGCCGATGGCCGGCGGGGAGACGAGCTTTGGAACCTCTACCCAAACTTGTACGCCAATGCTTACTACCGCTTTGTCCAGGACAAGCGACAGGGCGATGGAATCACTTTCAGTCGAGCAGGGTTCACCGGAGCGCAAGCTCATCCCTGCCACTGGGCTGGAGATGAGGACTCTACTTGGGAGGCTTTCCGCTATTCCGTCCTGGCCGGGCTGAGCGCGGGCATTTCAGGCATCCCTTTCTGGGGTTGGGACCTGGCCGGTTTCAGCGGAGAAATCCCGTCGGCCGAGCTTTATCTCCGGGCCGCGGCTATGGCAGTCTTCTGTCCCATCATGCAGTACCACTCAGAGTACAACGAACACCGCAAGCCCTGCCGAGACCGCACCCCCTGGAACATCGCCGAGCGCACTGGTGAGCCGAGGGTCATCGAACTATATCGCCGCTTCGCCCAACTGCGCATGGAACTGCTGCCCTACATCGAGGCTGAGGCCGCCCACTGCGGGGCTACAGGCGAACCTCTGATGCGGCCGCTATTCTTGGATTGGCCCGAAGACCCAGTGGCATGGAAGATTGCCGACCAGTATTGCTTCGGGCGGGCATTGCTGGTGGCTCCGGTGGTCGAATCCGGCGTTACTCAGCGACACCTTTACCTACCCGCGGGGAAGTGGGAAGACTTCTGGGATGGGACTCGCCTGACCGGTGGCCAATGGATCACACGACCGGCTCCACTGGACGTAGTTCCTGTCTACCGCCGCCTGGACGCTTCCTGGCCGGGCCTCTCACTCTGGCCTGGTTGAATCCTGACAATTGCCCCCTGCCCGGTTTAACACTCATTTTCAGGAGGACCAACGTTTCATGGTCGACCTCTTCCAGCACAGCATCCACGTTATTCTGGCTAATCAAGCCCCCACGGGGGCCTACATCGCCTCACCCAGTTTTCCCACCTACCACTACTCCTGGTTTCGCGATGGCGCCTTCATCGCCCACGCCATGAACACGGTCGGCCAACACGAAAGCGCGCGTCGCTTCCACGACTGGGCAGCCCGCACCATCCTGGGCCACGCGGACAAGGCCAAACGAGCTATTGAGAAAGTCGAACGGGGTGAACCCGTGGGCGAGGATTACTTGCACACGCGCTATACGCCGAACGGAGAGGAAGGGCCGGGTGACTGGCCTAGCTTCCAACTGGACGGATTCGGAACCTGGCTGTGGGCCCTGGCCGAACACCTCCGCCTGACAGCCGACCCACTCCCCTCCCACTGGCAGCAAGCCGCCCACCTCAGCGGCTCGTATCTGGCTGCCCTCTGGCGTTTCCCCTGCTTCGACCTCTGGGAAGAGCATCCGGACAAGATCCACCCCTACACCCTGGCGGCCATCTACGCGGGCCTGCGGGCCATCGGTGAGCTGACCGGCAACGCGGGCTGGCTTGCCATTGCCGTCGAGATCCGCCGCTTCGTGCTGGAGCACGGCGTGCAGGGCAGCCATCTAGTGAAATATGTGGGAAGCGAGGCTGTTGACGCCAGCCTGGTGGGCGTTGCCACCCCCTACCGCCTGCTGGCGCCGGATGATCCAATCATGCACACCACCGTAGCCAGGATCGAGGGCGACCTGCGCCATCAAGCTGGAGGGCTGCACCGCTACGCCGATGACACCTACTACGGCGGCGGTGAATGGGTGTTGCTGGCCACCTGGCTGGGCTGGTATTATGTCGAGATTGGAGAACAAGCCAGGGCGCGAGAGTTGCTGGCCTGGGTGGAAGCCCAGGCTGACGGGGAGGACAACCTCCCAGAACAGATCCCTCAGACCCTCAATGACCCATCCATGCTTCAGCCCTGGGTCGAGAAGTGGGGCCCCATCGCCCGCCCCCTGCTCTGGTCCCACGCTATGTACCTTATCCTTCTTCACGCTCTTTGTCCGGCACCCGGACCAACCTGATGACTCTTTTCACGGGAACCAGAGAAGGAAAAAGCCGCCGACTTTCGCGCTCAGTCGGCGGCTTTGCTTTGTCGCTTATTCACCTTGCCCTGCCCAGGCGAGAGCCCCGCCAGTGGTACTTACACAACCCCGCGCACTGTGATCAGATAATGACCCCATCCCATTGCGGGGGAGTCAGCCACACCTTTCTCCCCAATTCGCCGCCACCTGCATGATGTCCACGATGTCTATACGACAGTCGCCATTCAGGTCGTAGCGAGCCTCGTAGCTGGGCGTAGCCGGGTTGCTGTCAGGATCGGGGTTCTCACATGAGGTACTCCAACGGCTGGCAACGAGCATGATGTCCACAATGTCCACATCGCCATCACCATCCACGTCGGCAGGGAGGACACAGGCAGGTCGCGTGCTGTGGAAGATGTCCCAGTTGAAAGCGGAGACCTCCTCAGCCCAGGCAGCATGGACCGTGCCGTTGTTGACAAACAGCGCCGGGTCGGAAATGCCGAAAACGTCGCTGGCCACTGGCTCGCGGGCAGACCACGTGCTGGTGGCAGCGTATAGCTCGCGTCCCATGATGACGCTGCCCTCATCCCAGAGGAGAAACCCACTGCCGGCCGAGCTGATGTCCAGCGCCGGGAACTTGGCGCTCTCCAACGTGCCTGACACGTCGTCGGCTTGCGCCCAATCGCCTGGTTTCCCTGACACATGGTAGATGGCCGTGTTGAAACCGAGCGCTTCCTGCCAGACGATGTGCACCGTGTTGTCTGGTGCCACAGCGAGGGAAGGGACCGTCGAGGTCTCATCTGGCGTGGCGGAAATGTTCTCGGGAAGGGACCAGGAACCACCACTCAACTGCGTATGCCAGATCTCGTTAAGGCCAGTGTCCGCGTCCGGACTCTGCCAGGCCAGGTGAAGGATGCCGTCGTAGCCAATGGCCAGTGCCGGTGCACTGCCCGTCCCATTGGGAATGGGGAACGTTGACCACGCGCTCCCATCGCTCGATTGCCCGTGGTAGAGAGCCGTTGCCCCGCCCGTGTTGTCCGCCCAGATGATGTGCAGGCTGTTGCCGGGCACGAAGGCGATGACAGGCGAAGAGGAGACGCCAGAGGTGGCAGAGACATTCACCGGCAATGTCCACCCCCCACCATCCCAGCGAGCATAGAAGACATCGAACACACCCCCAATCTCGGAGACGAAGGCCATGTGCACTCCGTCGCTGCTATCGAGGGCCAACGACGGGCTGTCGCCCAGCACCGCCTGGACCGGCGTCGTCCACGAGCCACTGCTGCCGCTGGTGTAGTAGATGCTCTCTTCCTCTTCCCACACCATGTACACGGTTCCGCTCCCCGTGACCACCAAGCTTGGCGCCCTGGAATCAGTGGCGGTGCTAGCCAAGTTCTCAGGTGTGGCCCATTCCTGCAGTGCGCTTGCGACCGTAGAAGGCACTGTGGTAGGCAAGGGGGCATCCCCAGCGGCGGCTGAGGATGCCCCGATCACGATAGCACAGCAAAGAGTAATGGCGAGAAGGGATACTCGATGCATCAGTCACTCTCGAAGACCTTGATGCGATGGGCTACCAGGGTGCCATCGTCTTGGAGCAAGGCCGTGACGCGAGCCAGGGCGCCGAGTTCGACCTCGCCATTTTGGGTATCTATCGCCGTGTCCGCCGTGACCTCGATCGAAACATTGCTGCCATCTTCAGTAGTGATGGTCCAGATTCCGATGTGATTCACGGTCCCCGGCAATTCCGCGATGATGCCGCGAATCCTCACTGGCTCAAGGCTGGGGTCTTTGACCTCGATCTCGGTGGCGCGCACAATCCGCGGCCCTACCTTCGTACCCTTGACCTCAGCCAGCAGTCCCACTCGCGGAGTGGCGCCTGTGATAATAGTGGCATGGGTGATGAGCACGGTCACGCCACCGACAATCCACACATCATCCTCAATGCTCTCTATACGGCCCCTGAATTCGACTTCAGGGTACTTGACCACGATAAGCTTGGCTAGCACGGAGCGGTTGTCCAGGAGGAAGCCCTGCACCTTCACGTGGGCGCCCACTCGTAGCTCGCCCTCAATACGGGTGTGGTCGTTGATGAACACATCAACCAACGCGGCCGCGGAATCGGTGGTTGTCCAGACGTTCACCACGATCTTTCTTGGAGGGTTTCCTTCCATCTCTACGATGGTACCACGGAACTCCACCTCATGTGGATGATCTCCATCCCGAATGTGTATCTTCAAAGCCAGGATAGTGCCGTCCTCCCGGCGGACAGCGGTTACTTTCGCCCAATCCCCCACTTCCGGCCTGACTTCGGGTGGTCTGATCTCGGTATTCTCATTGACCAAGAAGGTGACAGCCGTGGAGTTGGTGGTTGCCACCGTCCACTCGCCGATCAACCCGGCCGGCAGGTCGGTGATCCTGCCTTCGAAGCGTACCCATTCATGCCCGTGGTCCTCCAGCACTTCGATCTCGGTGGCCAGGATGCTGCCGTTCTCTTGAAGGACGCCCTTGCCCTTTATCTCCTGGCCCACTTCCAAGTCGCCAAACGTAATGGGGTTACCATCGGCGTCCTTGATCTCCGTGTTCTCGTCCGTGACCACGGTGAGAGTGCGAGATCCCATCTGCACCGTCAGAGTTGGAAGTGGTGTAACAGCGACCTCGTCGGACTTGGCAATGATGATGCCACGGAAACCAACTTGAGCATCGTCGGTCTGCTTCACGTGGATCTTGCGGGCCAGGACACTGCCATCGTTCTGGAGAACGCCCTCTACTTCGACCCGCTGACCCACGGCCAGATCAGCGATGGTGCCTTCCTCTCGCTCATGTCCGATGCGGATGCGCGTGTTGGCGTTGATGTGAACGGTCCACGTGGTCGGCGTGACGGGCGTCAGGGATGCTGCATCGTTTACGGTCTCGACGGTGATGGTGCCAGTAACCGAGTCAGTTCCAGAGGAGATGCTTCTGATGATGCCTCTGAACTCCACCTCTTCTGGCTCGTCGGTTTCAGAGGGAGTTGCCACTTGCGGCAACTCCACCAATTCCTCTACGGCAACACTGCCGCTAGCCCCGGCAGTCGAGAACGAGCCGAGGATCGTGATGAGCATTAAGGCGAAAATCAGTAGTAGATTTGTCTTTCTAGTCATTGGTATTCTCCTTTTCGTCATGGTTTGTTGGTGCGGGCAGGTCTCATCGTTGCTCCCTCTAGGTCTAGGCAGTGGCCCGCCGCTGTCTACGGTAGCTGGTCCCACCGATGACCGCCACAACCTACACCACGATCAGAGCGCCGACATGCCCACCATTCTATCATGTTTGCATATGCTTTGCTTGAAGTTTCCCTTGTGCTTACACTGCGTCTTTTCTACGGTTGCCTGCTGCTCGGCCAGGTGGCGAGAAACGCTGCGTCAGACATACAAAGAGATAGAACGATAGGCTCATTAGGTTATGCCCTTGAGGAGGACGAGAAATACATACCCAGAGCATCAGCGTAAACCCAGGCTCCGAGCCCCGTCCCCGGGGCGGCCCGAGGACGGGCCTTCGAGCATCAAGTTTACGGAAATGATACCCAGAGGTCCCCTTGCCTCTCCCTGCTACCTGTGGTATACTTCAGGTGCAGTAAAGACCCCTGACCCTTTGTCAGCCGCGTCCCATTCGTACGTATCGAACAACCCTTATTATCTAGCCATTGTGCCATGTCTGATACCGACCGGAAACTAATCCTCGCCTGTCGCCGGAGCGACGAGCGCGCCTGGGAGACCCTCATTGGTCGCTACGAGCGCCTCGTCTTCTCCATCGCCCGCCGTCATGGGCTCTCTGCGGACGACGCTGCCGACGTCACGCAGAAGGTGTTCATCATCCTGTTGCAAAGCATGGACCGCCTGCCGGACGACGTCAACCTGGGCGGCTGGTTGACCACCGTGACCCGCCGTCACACCTGGCGCGCCATGACTCGGCTAGGGCGAGAGTTGCCCGGCGAAAAGGAAAACATCGCCGAGAGCGCCATCCTGCTCGGCTGCCAAGCCCCTGACCCCATTGACCGCTGGGAGACATTGCAGGCAGTACACGAGACCCTGAACCGCCTGGGCGAGCGCTGCCGGCAACTCCTGCTGGCCCTGTACTTCGACCCGAGCGAGCCTTCTTATGCTGAGGTAGCCTGCCGGCTGAACATGCCTGTGGGCAGCATCGGCCCCACCCGCGCCCGCTGCCTGATCAAGCTCAAGGCCCTACTCGAAGAGGAAAGCTGAGATGTATTTCTTGTCCCCTGTAAAAGCATAACTAAGTGACAATACCTGCACAATCTCTAGGAGGAGAGAGATGGTTGCACGGACACGGATTCCATTTGAAACCCTGGCCGACCTGGTGGACGGTCGCCTCTCGGAAAGCGAAGCGGTCGAAGTGAGGCGCCGGCTGGCCAACGCCGACTCACGCACCCTGGAGGACCTGGCCTGGCTGGAAGCCCTGACCTCCATCTGCCAGACGATGTCCCTCGAAGTCCCACCAGAGCAGGTGCGCACAGCTCTGTGCGCCCACTTCCGCCGTTGGGCCGAGAGTCGCCGACAGCCTGGCCTTTTTGAGCGGCTGGTGGCCCAACTGACCTTCGACAGCCGGCTCCAGCCGGCTCTGGTGGGCGTTCGAAGTAGTCCGTCCGAGCCCGGCCAACTGCTCTACACCACCGACCGGATGGACATCGAACTTCACCTCATGCCATCAGGGCCAGACCAAGTACGCATCCTGGGTCAGGCTTTGCCCCGTGACCCAGAACTGGATGTGGCTGATTGTCCAGTGCAATTGCTGGCTGGGGAGCGAGAGATCGGCCTGACCAGCACCAACGAACTGGGCGAGTTTAGTTTCGAAGCTATCCCTGGCAGTGACTACACGCTAGTCCTGGTGAGTGAAGAGGGGGAGATCGAGCTTGAGTGCGTTGACCTCACCACTGGCTAAGCTGCTTGACAGTCTCCTGGCTCAACCGGACACTGAGGCCAGGGTCGCTTTCCTACGCCAACGGGGGCAGTACGACACTGAGACGCTGGAAGCATTAGCCAAGGCTGGCGATGCTTTGGTGCGGGATGATCCCAGCCGTGGCACCCTGTTGGCAGAGGTTGTGGTCGAGCTGGCTGAGGCGCTGCCAGCTCCTTTAGCTGCTGCCCAGGCCCGTTACCTCCGCGCCCAGGCCCACGCCCTAGCTGGCGAGTGGACTCAAGCCCTGCCCCTCATTACTGCCGCTCGTGAGGGCTTCCTGGCTGCTGGCCGTCTGCAGGAGGCCATCCGTACCCGCGTGGGCGAGATGCACGCCCTCGCCGGCCTGGGCCGCTACCCAGAGGCACTGGCTGCTGGAGAGCGAGCCCTCGCTGAGACAGCAGATCCCTTTATAACCGCCCTAGTGGTTCAAAACCAAGGGCTGATCTACAATGTAATGGGACGCTACAGCGATGCCCTGGCCGCCTTCGACCGTGCTGCCGCCGGCTATGCCGCATTGGATCAAAGCGAGCGGCTCGGCCACGTCCACAACAACCGCGGCGTGACGCTCCTCAGTTTGGGCCGAGGGGACGAGACTGTCCAGGCCTTCCAGGAAGCAGAGGCCATCTTTGCTGCTAGGGGCCTAACCCTCCTCACCGCTCAAGCCCAGGCCAATCGCGGCGCAGCCCTATCGCTGATGGGCGACCATCGCACCGCGCTGGAAGCCTTCGAGACAGCACGGTGGACCTTTGAAGCACTGGAGCCAAGCGTCGAGCGTGGCACTTTGGACCTGGACACCGCCACCGCGTATCTGGCTCTCAATCTCTATCCGGAGGCACTGGCTACCTGCGACGAGGCATTGGCTAGCTTCCGTGCCGCCTCCATGCCATATGAGCAAGGCCAAGCTCTGGTCCGTCGGGCGGCGGCCCTGACCGCCTTGGGGCAGCCAGCCGCAGCCGAAACAGCCCTGGCGGAGGCGGAAACCATCTTCCGCGAGCTGGGCAACGAACCCTGGCTGGCCATCGTCTGGCTGGAACAGGCCGCCCTTTGGGAGTCAATGGAGCGCGGCTATGAAGCCTTAACTGTTGCCCGGAAAACTCTGGCCCTCTGCGAACGCCTGGGCCAGGCTGTGCAAGGCACATACGCCCACCTGCGTCTGGCCGACCTGCTGGCCAAGCAGGACCACGAGACTGCACTGGCTCACTTGCAGAAAGCCCTGACCCAGGCCGAGAAGTTGGCCTTGCCCCAACTGCGCTATCGGGCCCACGCCCGACTGGGCCGGCTGTATCGGCTCCAGGAGCGAACTGACCAGGCCCTGTACCATCTAACGCAGGCAATAGAGGAAATCGAGCGCCTGCGGGCCACGCTGCCCCAAGAGACGCTGCGTACCGCCTTTCTGCGGGACAAACTGGCCCCTTACGAGAACCTGATACAGTTGTACCTGGCCATCGGTGATGAGAACGGATTGCGACAGGCCTTCGCCGTGGCCGAGCGAGCCCGGTCGAGAGCCCTATTGGACCTGCTGGCCGTTAGCATTGATGCCCGGCTCCAGGCCGCTGAAGCTGACGAGGCCCAGGCGACTTTGCGGCAGCAGCTGGAGGCAATGCGGGCCGACCTGGACCTGATTTACAACGAGCTGTTGGCTGCCGATACCGAGACCGCAAAGGACGATCAGCGCGGCCCGCGCCTGGCCCGGCTCCGAGGTCAGGCGCACCAGCACGAGCAGGAGATCACCCGCCTGCGCCTGCGCCTGGAGGCCGTTGGCCCTGGTTACCTCGACGTGGCTCGCCCGCTCTCGCTGGAAGCGATCCAGGCCACGCTGCCCCAACGGGCACGCCTGCTGGCTTACTACATCGTCGGCGACGAACTACTGGCCTTCGTCGTCAGCCCTCGTTCAGACATGAGGGTTTACCGTCGGCTGACCCCATCCAGCGAACTGGCGCCAGCCCTGGACCGGCTGGGGATGCAGTGGAATCGCTTTCGCCTCGGTGACGAGTACGTGGCCCGCCATCGGGCGGCCTTGGAGCAGAGCGCCCATGCTGCCCTGGCCGATCTCTACGACCAGTTGGTGCGTCCACTGGCCAATGACCTGGATGGCGAGCAACTGATCATCGTCCCCTATGGACCACTGCATGGGGTTCCCTTCCATGCCTTGTACGACGGCCAGAGCTATCTCATCGAGCGCTACGAGATTTCCTATGCTACCAGCGCCACCGTCATGGCGCGCTGCCAGGCCCGGCCGCATCAGCCGCTGGAACAGGCGCTAGTGGTCGGCGTCCCCGATGCCGGCATCCCTTACGTCGCCCAGGAGGCAGAGACCGTGGCAGCCCTGCTCCCCCAGGCGCAGCTTCTGCAGGGGAAAGAAGCTACCATACCTGCGCTGCGGGCCACGGCGCCGGGTCGGGATCTCCTTCACCTGGCCTGTCATGGGCTGTTCCGGACCGATAGCCCTCTTTTCTCCGCTCTACGGCTGGGGGACGGCTGGTTGACCGTGGCCGAGGCAGCCGAGTTGGAGCTGCAGGCCGGGTTGGTGACTCTCAGCGCTTGTGAATCCGGCCGCAGTCGGGTAGTAGAAGGCGATGAATTACTGGGATTGACGCGAGCCTTTCTGGGGAGTGGGGCAGCGTCGCTGATCGTCAGCCTGTGGCTGGTCAACGACGCCAGCACTGCCCGCCTGATGGAGGAATTCTATCGCTGTTTGCAGGCCGGTCAATCCAAAGCCGCGGCCCTCCGGGCCGCCCAACGGGCACTGCTGGCCACCAAGAGCCATCCTTATTACTGGGCCCCGTTCGTACTGGTGGGACAGAGTTGAGTTGATGTGTGGGAGGTGATGATCGTGTTTCAACGTAGTAAGTTACTGCAGGTGCTTGGTATTCTGCTGGCGCTGCTGGCGTTGCTGGGGACAGCTTCCTACGCTCAGGATGAGAACGATGACAGCCCCAAGGACCTCAAATACGAGGCCATACGTGTCCTAGAAGGCCATATCGCGCCGGAGTATACTTCGCTTGACGATCCCATCAGGCAGGCCATTGAGCACATCAGGAAGAGTCTGGAGGACGAGCTTTGGGAGACCGATTGGAGCTTAACCAGCAAGGGCAAGGCGGTCTTCGACGAAGAGAAGGCGGCTGTTGAGATATTAATGAAGATTCGGGAGGCAGCCGATGCCGATCCCGTGATAACGAACAGCGCCCTGGCGGCCATCCGGTATCTAACTACAGCCGACCGGGCCCTGGCCTACACAGCCATCGAGCAGGCTATCGCGAGGGCCCAGGCAGCCGGCTGCTATGCCACAGACAGTTATGACAGCAAGTGCCAAAGGCTCTTGCACAGGATTGCCCAGGCCCAGAGGGAAATGGCCAAGGCCGAGGAGGAGATGGCCAACGACAGGTATGACACGGCCATTGATCACTACAAGAAGGCCTGGCAACATGTCCAGTTTGATGAGCGTCACTTATATGGTTTTGTGAAGAGCATGCCCGATCCTGATCCTGACGGGCAGTTCATCGGCATCTGGGTAGTAGTAAGCAGCTCCGGCGTTGAAGCCACCTTTGTGGCCGAGGCCAGCACCGACTTTGAAGAGAATCACGGGCCGCTGGAAGTACGAGCCTATGTCAAGGTCACGTACTTCGTTCTAGATGGCATCAACTATGCTGACAAGATCGAGACCAAGAAGTACTACGTGTCGGACCAAGTGATAGCTCGCTTGAAACCCGAGGCGGACGTAGCAGGCATCCATAGCGACTATAACGCATTGACTCTAGACCATCTGCTGGATCGGATCTACCTGCTAAGCCTGCAGCCCGGAACCAATGAGCGAGATACCGTGGACACCATGCGCAACGACTCGCGTTTCGAATACGCCGAGCCCAACCTATTTGGAGAGATGCCGGAGGCCAACCCTTATCAGATCGGTGCGTGGGCCGGCTATGATCCCGCGCCAGCCCTGGCTCAGTACGCCAACGAACACCTGGCCCTGCCCCTGGCCCGCGAATTGAGCACCGGCAGCGGCGTGGTCGTGGCCGTGTTGGATACCGGCGTCCAACTGAACCATCCCACCCTGTCGCCACATCTGGTCACCGGCTACGACTTCGTGGACGACGACATCGTACCAGCCGATGAAGGGAATGGCCTCGACGATGACAGCGATGACCTGATTGACGAGGCCGTTGGACACGGTACCCACGTATCTGGCATCGTCCTCCTGGTGACCTCCGAGAGCCAGATCATGCCCCTGAGGGTTCTGAATAGCGACGGGATAGGAAATGTTTTCCAACTAGCCGAGGCCATAATCTACGCCGCCGACCATGGCGCCAAAGTGATCAACATGAGCCTGGGAACTAACCTTCAATCCGGCGTGCTGGCGGAAGCGGTTAACTATGCCCGTGCGGCAGGGGTGATGGTCGTGGCTGCAGCCGGCAACCTGAATAGCACCGAACCTCAGTACCCTGCCGGCGACGAAGGGGTGATTGCCGTAGCTGCCCTGGACGAGGAGCGGCTGAAGACCAGTTTCTCCAATTATGGATCATGGGTTGACCTGTCCGCGCCGGGAGAGAGCATCTACAGCACCTACCCGATTGATGGTTATGGCTGGTGGAGCGGCACCTCGATGGCCACGCCCTTTGTCAGTGGACAGATCGCCCTGCTGCGCTCGCTGGCTCCCTGGCTGACCCTGGCCCAAATCGAAGGGCAGTTAGCGTCCAAGGTCCACGGGTTGGATGAACTCAACCCGGACTACGCTGGACAACTTGGGTCTGGCGAGCCGGACGTGGCCGCCAGCCTGGGCTGCCACTGGGCGGATGTACAGCCAGACGCCACCCACGACTTGCTGAACAACACCTGCGACGACGACGTGGACATCGCTGACGTGATGGCCGTGGCAGCCCAGTGGGGCCAACCACAGCCACCGGGCAGTGTCTACGACAACGATCACGATGGGGACATAGATATCGTGGATATCCAACAAGTGGCCAACCGTTGGGGCTGGAGACGCCAGCCGTAGCTTGATTAGAGCCGGCGAGATGCCCCGTCTTCACTAGGACGCTGGAGAGAGATGCCGTACCAGTTGGTTAGACCCATCACGATAGAGAGGCAGGTTCCCATAACAGCGACATATCGGACGTAGGCCGCAATCGCCCAATAGTGGGAGACCTATGTCCAGCACCGGTCACTCCCAAATAAAGCCGCCGACTGAGCGCAACAGTCGGCGGCTTTGTTTTGACCCTTGCTCACTTCAATTGGAATTGTGCTCTGAGGCAAGCCCCTGGGCGATGACTACCTACACACCCACTACACCGTGGACGGTCACAAAGTCACTGACGACTGGCCCAACTTCCAACTGGACGGCTTCGGAACCTGGCTGTGGTCCCTGGCCGAACACCTCCGCCTGACAGCCGACCCACTCCCCTCCCACTGGCAGCAAGCCGCCCACCTCAGCGGCTCGTATCTGGCTGCCCTCTGGCGTTTCCCCTGCTTCGACCTCTGGGAAGAGCATCCGGACAAGATCCACCCCTACACCCTGGCGGCCATCTACGCGGGCCTGCGGGCCATCGGTGAGCTGACCGGCAACGCGGGCTGGCTTGCCATTGCCGTCGAGATCCGCCGCTTCGTGCTGGAGCACGGCGTGCAGGGCAGCCATCTAGTGAAATATGTGGGAAGCGAGGCTGTTGACGCCAGCCTGGTGGGCGTTGCCACCCCCTACCGCCTGCTGGCGCCGGATGATCCAATCATGCACACCACCGTAGCCAGGATCGAGGGCGACCTGCGCCATCAAGCTGGAGGGCTGCACCGCTACGCCGATGACACCTACTACGGCGGCGGTGAATGGGTGTTGCTGGCCACCTGGCTGGGCTGGTATTATGTCGAGATTGGAGAACAAGCCAGGGCGCGAGAGTTGCTGGCCTGGGTGGAAGCCCAGGCTGACGGGGAGGACAACCTCCCAGAACAGATCCCTCAGACCCTCAATGACCCATCCATGCTTCAGCCCTGGGTCGAGAAGTGGGGCCCCATCGCCCGCCCCCTGCTCTGGTCCCACGCCATGTACGTCATCCTCCTACATGCTCTTCATCTAGCACCCAAAAGAAAGGGAACCTGAGAAGGAAAAAGCCGCCGATGAGTGCAAGAGTCGGCGGCTTGGTTTTGTTTCTCGTTCACCACGAAATCATCGCATGCACCAAGAGGAGATGTTAACTGCCCCCTCACAGAACACAACCTGGCTGGTGGTGGTTGAGTCATCGGCCACAGAGATAATATCAAAGACCTGACACGGCTCGCTGCTACCAGTGGCAAACTGCCTGACCTCGGCCCGCTTGCCCTTGAAATAGACAGTGTTGCCAATGAGACTGACGGAGTGCCCTCCCGTCCCTTCTATCCGGACCCGCCCCCCAAGGCCATAAACGATTCCTTTCCACGTAGCGTCCTTACCATCACATTCTATGACGTCCCTATTGCATTTGGGGGGTATGCCAGTTTGCTTATAGGAAAAGAGCAGAACGTTATCACTGGAATAAGGAGACAGATACGCACCATCACTACGCACATCAATCATCCCCTGCTCAGCTACGATGGTCACCGTTCCCGTCAGGGCGGAATGTGGTAGTTTAACATCCCCACTCTCCACATAGTAGAGACCGCTAGGAATATGCCCATTGACAACACCAAATTCGTCCAAGCAATCCGAAGGGGGGCACCACTCGATGTGATAGTACTTCCCTTCCTGTTGAGCGCGACTGGCCATCTCTCCACCTGGCCGGTAATCCTCGATACGGATCTCTATGGGAGGCTGTGGCGCAACCGACACTCTGCGCGGGTTATCTCCAGATGGGTTGAATCTCATGTTCACTGGAAGATCATATGTGGTGACGTATTCCAATGTCCCCGTTATCTCGGCAGTATCTGCCTTGATCTTTATGTCAGTATTGGTATGAACATCACCCACGAGGCTCACGTCGGTGACATCAATGTCAATGCCCCACGTGGTGCAATCAGGGCTATTGGCCCAGATGACATAGCCATTGCCAGTACCGCCTTCGCCGAATACTGGTCCACGGCTAGTTATAGTCACGCTAATGGGCCAGATGCCATTGACTGAAGTGGGGACGGTGATGACTGTGGTAACCCCAGTGGTGATCATACTCGAATAGAAACTGGGGTTATGGAGCAACTGCCCGATGGCATACTCCACCCCGGCATCTGATGCATACTGTTCCTTCATGGCCTCTTCGATGCCGCGTGTGGCGCGGAGGTTGACAGTGAGGTGGGAGAGGAAAGGAGGAATAAGGAGGCTGCTCACAGCCAGAACCATGAGGGCCAGAACAAGAACCCGTCCCTCTTGGCCAGAGGCTCTTGGATTCGACATATACGGTCCGTCCCCTCCCTGCCTACCCGGTAGGCCGCATGTCGAGGCGCAATGGAGCGTTCCCTTTGACATCGCCCGCCTGTGAGGTAATGGTGATCAGGACACAGGAACTCACCGGGCTTGTGAAGTCCACAGAGATTACGTGTCTGGCCACTGTAAGCGTTGACCCATTGGAATGAGAGCGAACGAGATCAGGTGAAGCCAAGGTGTAGGTTATGGTATGCGAGCTGTTGTTCACAAGATCAGGGCAGGTTAGTACCATCCGCGTGCCGCTGATGGCCGCAGGGGGCGAAGCGCATAGAACATCACGGTTTAGCCAGATGGCAGCGTTCTGCAGGTCGTGTTGCACACGCAGTTGATTGTTGCCCCTGGCGCTCATATCCCCGACCTGGTACATCACCGTGCTGAGCATTCCGACCATCAGCCCGGTGATAGCGAGAGTTACCAAAAGCTCGACTATGGTCCTTCCCCTTTGGTCCCCCATTATCGGTCTACCTTATACTCTTGAATCGTGAACATGGGCTTGTCATGGTGAAACACTGTGACGGTTATGAGCTGGACGCCGGTATAGACGGTTGTCGCAGAAATCCGAGCAGTATGTCCTGTGGATGAGGAAATGGTTGGGGTGTAGAAATCCGTGTCATCAATGAAAGCAGTTTCTTTCATATACTCCAGTTGGGAGCGGGCCATGTTCTCTGCACCCACTCGCTGGCGAGCCAGGCACGTCGCCAGGCTGCCTGTGGAAAAGGCTGAAACGAAGGCAGTCAGCGCAACGGCCAGGATGCTAACCGCACACAGCACCTCGACCAGGCTTGTCCCCCTCTGACCCGCAGGAACAGCTAACTTCACCACTCACCTCTCTTGTGCACAATGGTATCGCTTTTGCTTCGGGAAAACCTTAGATGCAATAGCTTTCTACTTCTGACGCGCTAATTCACTTGTTTCCACATTGTTTTGAGATTATTATAGCATAACGTGCTCATTTTGACAAGTTCTGGTGACACCAAAAAAGCCACCCTTGTCAACTGCATAGGTGGCTTCTTGAACGTCTGTTAGGCCAGGCTGCTATCACCCAGTTACGTGTTCAGATCGCGCGACACACAAACCCCTTCAAGTACTCCGACTCAGGAAACGTGAGCAGGATGGCGTGATCGGAGGCCTGAGAGAGCTTCTCAATGATCTGCACGTCGCGACCGGCGTCAACGCTGGCTCCGAAGAGCACTTTCTGGAAGAGGTCGGGACTCACCAAACCGGAGCAGGAGAAGGTGAAGAGGATGCCGCCGGGGGCGATGAGGTGCATAGCCAGGAGGTTGATGTCCTTGTAGCCCCGGCAGGCCGATTCCACCTGATGCTGAGAGTAGGCGAATTTCGGCGGGTCAAGGATGATCAGGTCAAAGGTCCGCCCCTGAGCGCGGTACTCCCGCATCACTTGAAACACGTCCCCTTCCACGTACTCATCATGGCGATCAGCGTAGCCATTGAGAGCCATATTGCGCCGGGCCAACTCCAGGGCCTCGGCCGAGGACTCGACGTTGGTGATGAGCCCGGCTCCGGCTGCGGCAGCGTAGACGGCGAAAGCCCCGGTGTAGGCGAAGCAGTTGAGCACTTCCTTACCTGGACAGTACTTGGTTAGCTTTTGACGGTTCTCCCGCTGATCGAGATAGAAGCCGGTTTTGTGCCCCGTCTTTATGTCCACCAAGAAGCAGTGACCGTTCTCCGTTATCTCCAATAGGTCGGGCGGCTCCTCCCCATGCAGAAGGCCGCTGACTCGAGCCAATCCCTCCTTCTTCCGCACCTCCACGTCGCTCCGCTCGTAGATGCCTCTGGGCTTCAACAGATCAGCCACCAAGCCGACCAACTCAGCCTTCCAACGCTCGATCCCCAGCGTCAGAAACTGAACCACCAGATAGTCACTGTAGCGGTCGAGAATCAGGCCGGGCAAGAGGTCGGATTCGGCGTTGACCAGGCGGTAGGCGTCGGTGAACGGATCATCGGCCAGGGCCTGCCGGCTGGCGAAAGCCCGCTCCAGCCGTCGCCGCCAGAAGTCCCCTCCGATGACTTCGCCCTCGTCCCAGGTGAGGAGGCGCACCGTTATCTGAGAGCGGCGGTTCAGGTAACCCCGGGCCAGGAAGCGCCCCCGGTAGTCAGATACCTCCACCACCTCCCCGTCGGCGACCTCTCCTTCGATGCGTTTGATGGCTCCGGAGAAGATCCAGGGATGTCGGTTCAGGACCGGCTTCTCACGGCCTCGTTTCAAGACAACTCGTGCCATGTCACTCCTCAAATTGCTCTAGCTGGATCTGGCGATCCAGCCATTGAGCGACGGATTTGGCAATCCGTCGCGAGCCGAAGTGTCACTCTTGCCAAGCCGGTTAAAGGATGATACAATTGATGGCAGCGAAAGGAAAGACAATCCATGCACAGAGAATACCCTGAAGCCCCCATCGTCGCGGTAGGCGTGGTGGTGAAACGAGGCCACGAGGTTCTCCTGGTGCAGCGGTTGAACGAGCCCAGTCGGGGCCGCTGGAGCCTGCCCGGCGGCGTGGTGGAGCTGGGGGAGACGGTGCGGGAGGCCGGCCAGCGGGAGGTGCAGGAGGAGTGTGGGCTACAGATCGAACCGGGCGAAATCCTGGCCATCGTAGACAATATCGTTCGCGACGAGGCAGGCCGCATCCGTTTCCACTACGTCCTCATTGACCTCCTGGCCAAATACGTCGGCGGCGAACCGGCAGCGGCCTCAGACATCGGCGATGCCCGCTGGGTGAGCTAAGAGAAGCTGGGAGAGCTCGACGTGACCGAGAAGGCAAGGGAGCTTGTGCAGAAGGTGCTCAGGTCCGCGCCGAGCTGAAGCTCGACGCTAAGATACCAAACAACAGCAATCCGATGCCGGCTAACAGCAGCCAGCGGTCACCCACCCACTGTCCGCCGGTCTCGGGAAGCCACGGCAAGCGCGGCAGCCACTCAACTAGCGTTTCCGCCTCGGTGTCCAAGACGAAAGCCAGGTGAGCCTCAGGGCGGCAGCGCGACATGGCATTTCCAGAGCCATAGATCAGCCCACCGGCCGGGATGGGCATCAGACTGTTCACATAGACCAACAGGAGAACCTCGCTGCACTTGACCCCCTCCGGCGGAGTCGGCTCCTGGAAGGTGATGGTCAATTTGCGCTCCCTCGTCTCCGGCAGCAAGACGAATACATGGAAAGTCATCGCGCCGTCGCTCTCGCCAGCGACGTACAGCTCGCCGTCGGCGGGATCAACCGCCAGGGTGTACTGCTGCCTCGACGGCACGTTCGTCAGTGGGTCCAGCCACTGCTGGCTAGCGGTATCCAGTACGTGGATCGCGTCTGGCAGGGCCAGGTAGAAGCGCCTACGCGTCGGGTCCACCGCCATCCCGAAGAGATACCCCTCTGGCCGGGACAGCTCCGCCAGCACCGCGTCATCGGCTGTGTTGATCACGGCGACGCTCTCGTCGCTCGCTAGATAGAGCCGGCCACCCTCGCGGTCGAGCAGCACCCGACGGCCGCCAGGCAGCGTCCCCAGCTCTGTCAGCGTGACCGTGTCGTAGACTACAGTGTCCGTCTCGCCGACGGCGTAGAGCTTGCCGTGTGCTGGATCAGCGAGCAACTGGATGTACGGATAGACGACACCCAGGGGAATCTGCTGCACTATGGTGCCTTGGGCAGCGTCAATACCGAACAGCGTCCAGTGGTGCCCCTCCGGCCCTCGCCCCACGCTGTTGATGGCAAAGAGGCGTCCAGCCTGCTCGTCCAACGCCAGCGTCCGGATGCCCATACCCTCGTAGCGATGGCCGGGAACACCCACGTCGGCGATGATACTCACCAATTGACCGCTCTCCACGTCCATAGCCAGGATGCGGTTGTCATAGGCCAGGTAAGTGTACAGCCGTCCGGCGACGGGGTCCAGTAGCAATTCCCGCGGCCCCACTTGGCTGATCACTGCCCCCACGGGTGCGGCCAGCCCCGCCAGCAACAAGAGGCTCAGCAACAGGACCACGGACGGTCCCCGTATGGGGATGCCCCAGAGGCCGGATTTGCCATCCGTGTTTCGTCTCATTAACTCTTCTCCCTCCTGCTGTTCTATCTTTGTTCAGCGCGCCTGCGCTGTCATCGTTTCCTGACCGACGGAGCCAACAGAGACGAAGCTGAGTCTTATTACCCTTTCAGCCCAGTGCTTCAGCGCCAGGCGTGCTCCCGATCATGCCCAGCAGCTCTGCCTCCTCAATCACAGGCACGCCCAGCTCACGAGCTTTGTTGTATTTGGTGCCGCCAGGGGCCTCCCCTACAAGCAGATAATCGGTCCTGCCAGAGACGGATCCTGTAACCTTGCCACCGTAGCGCTCAATGAGCGCCTTGGCCTCGTCACGGCTCATAGAGGGCAGAGTGCCGGTGATGACGAAGGCCAAGCCCGCCAGGGTCTGGGGTATCTCCTCCCCAACCTCCCCCCTCTCTTCCATCCTGACCCCAGCCCGCCGCAGCTTCTCGATCAGCTCCCGGTGCCGCCCCCGCCCAAACCACTCCACGATGCTGCCCGCTGTGCTAGGCCCCAGGCCCTCGATGGCTTCCAATTCCTCCTGAGTAGCAGCCATCAGCTCATCAACGGACGAGTAGTGCTCGGTCAAGAGCTGGGCCACGGTGCTCCCCACGAAGCGGATGCCCAGGGCGGTGAAAAGGCGCCAGAGAGGCCGATCCTTGGAGGCCTCGATAGCGACCACAAGGTTGTCGCTGCTCTTCTCGGCGAAGCCCTCCAAGGGCAAGATGTCCTCTCGCTGGAGATAGTAGAAGTCGGCCACATCCTTGAGCAGCCCCTCTTTCACGAACTGCTCGGCCGCTCGAGAGCCGAAGCCCTCGATGTCCATAGTCCCCCGGAAAGCAAAGTACTCCACTCGTCGCACCAACTGAGCGGGGCAGGCGGCATTGACACAGTAATGGGCCACCTCGTCCTCAGGCTTCACCGCCGGCTCGCCGCAGGCAGGACAGCGGTCGGGCATGCCGAACATCCTCTCCTCCCCAGTGCGGAGGTCCACGATGGGCCCGACCACGTAGGGGATGACCTCGCCAGCCCGCCGCACGGTGACGGTGTCGCCGATGCGGATGTCCTTGCGGTGGATGTCCTCCTCATTATGTAGAGATGCTTGCCTGACGATGACGCCCCCCACTTCCACTGGCTCCAGGATGGCAAAGGGGTTCAGGGTGCCGGTGCGACCGACGTTGATGCCGATGTTCAACAGCCTGGTCGTCGCCTCCCGGCCAGGGAATTTGTAGGCGATAGCTCCGCGGGGGGCGTTACCCACGGCTCCCAGATGCTCCCGAAGCTCCAGGGAGTTGATCTTGACCACCACCCCATCCACCTCGTAGTTGAGAGAATCCCGCTTCTGCATCCACTCGTGGCAGTAGACCACAACTTCCTCGAAGTCAGGAAGCAAGCGGCTATCGCGATTGACGGGGAAACCCATCCCCTTGAGGTACTGGAGGGCATCCCACTGAGTGGCGACGGTGACCCCGGGAGGTTGTCCCGCGCTGTCCACTACGGCGTAGGTAAAGATGGACAGGGGACGGGAGGCGGTGATGCGGGAGTCGAGCTGGCGCACCGAGCCAGCGGCGGCGTTGCGGGGATTGGCGAAGGTTTTCTGGTCCAGCTCCGCCTGGCGGCGGTTGAACGCCTCGAACTGGGCAAGGGGCATGTAGGCCTCGCCCCGCACCACCAAACGGGCTGGCGGTGGCCCTTCGATAGACTCAGGACATGGCCCGTCGGGCGAGACGGGGATGCGCAGGGGAACGCCCTTGATAGTCTTGATGTTGGCGGTGACATCCTCCCCCTCAACGCCGTTGCCCCGCGTCGCGCCTTGAACGTAGCGCCCGTCCTCGTAGGTGAGCACCACCGTCAGGCCGTCAATCTTGGGCTCCACCACGTACTGCAAATCCTTCTGCCCCACCCCTTCCGGCAAGAGCTTGCTGATGCGCTCCAACCAGGCCCGCAGCTCCTCCTCGTCAAAGGCATCGTTCAGGCTGAGCATCGGTTTTGGATGGCGCACCTTCTCGAACCTGTCCAGCGGTTCGGCTCCCACCCTTTGAGTGGGCGAGTCCGGAGGAACCAGCAATGGGTGGGCCGCCTCCAGCTCCCGCAGCTCCCGCATCAGCCTGTCGTACTCGGCGTCGCTGACGACGGGGGAGTCCAGCACGTAATAGCGGTAATTATGGTAACGTATGTCCTTGCGCAGCTCCTCGATTCGCTCTACAATGCTCATCTTCCATAGCTCCTGGCAATCTTTCCTTAGCGAGGTTCTCCGCCAATTATAACACCTTTGCCAGCCGCTTGTCAAAAAAGAGGCCGCGAATCAACGATAGAGAGCGACAATCTGAAATGAGTGAATTGAAAGTACGGATTGTACGTCTAGCAAAGCACCATAACCCTCGCCCCCGAGCATTGTCTCGGGGGCAAGCCGTTGGCCATCGCTTGACAAAAACACAGAGTGGCTATAGAATGGGCCTACGATGCCCTACGACAAACTAAGTGCTGTGGTAAGTGTGATACTGCTTTGTCTGGCCCTCTCCCTGATGGTCGTCTTACCGACGGAGGCCTTCTCCTTCGCCATTCTGGGCTCAACTCTGACGGTCCCACTCTCTCAGAACTGGCTGGCGGCTGGGCTACTGGCCAGCATGGCCTGTGTCGGCACCGCCTCCATCATGCGTCTCCATCCCCTGTCCCAGGAAGGTAAACTCCCCCGTACTTTCGTTTTCTGGATTCTCCCCGGCTTGGCGATGCTGCTGGTCACGATCCTCTTGCCTCAAGCCCCAGACCGAATCTACACCCTGGGCGGACTGGTTGTGATGGGAATCCTTCTCCTGCTGATTATCACCGCCGAATATCGCACCGTTGATACGAGCGCCCCTGGCTACAAGACAGCCCGGTTGGGCCTGAACTTCATCGCTTATCTCATGGCCCTTGTCCTTTTCGCCCTCATCAACGGGAGCAAGGCTCCTGGGCTGCTCATGGCCACGGCAGCGTTGGTCGGGAGTGGCTTACTGGCCCTGGATCTGCTGCACGGCGCGCAACAGGGCCTCAGACAAACCAGCCTCTACGCCCTGATCGTCGGTCTGGTCATGGGCGAGATCGTCTGGACCTTGAGCTACTCGAAGATGAACAGCCTGACCGCACGGGACACCCTCCCCATCTTGCTGCTGCTCATCTTCTACCTCATCACCGGCCTCGCCCGGCAGGGGCTCCTGAAACTCCTCAGCCGACGGATCCTCGTCGAGTTCGCTGTGGTAGCCCTGATCGGCCTGGCGCTGCTTCTCAGGTACGCCTCCTGAGCCACCCTCACAACTCCACCTCGATGCCTAGCCCCAGCGTCTCGGCCCGCGTCAGCACCGCGCAGGCCACCGACACATCCTGCACGGCATTGCCCACCGACTTGAAGAGTGTGATCTCCCCAGCAGTCTCGCGCCCTGGCCTGGTCCCGGCAGCGATCTCCCCCAGCTCGGCGTAGATAGCGTCTTCGGCGATCAGACCCTTCTGGATGGGTATGATCAGGTCGCCCGTTTCGGCCAGGCTTGCCTCCCGTGAACCCACCACGATTCTCGCCCTGCGGACCGTCTGCTCGGGAACCTCCTGCATCTCCGGCGTGAAGGAGCCGACGGCGTTGATGTGGGCACCGGGCTTGAGGTCCGCATCGGCGAAGACAGGCGTCCTGGAGGTGGTGGCGGTGCATAAGACATCGGCCTCACGGACGGCCTCCGCCGGGGAGGAGGCGGCCCGGAGGTCTGCGGGCACCCTCCCCTTTCCCCCCATCTCCTGGGCGAACCTTTCCGCCGTCTGGGGGTTGACGTCGTAGACCCAGGCTCTTTCAATGTCCCGCACCTCGCAGACCGCCAAAAGCTGGGTGCGCCCCTGGGCTCCCGCCCCGAAGATGGCCGCCACCTTGGCGTCCTTCCTGGCTAGGAGGTCGGTGGCCGCGCCCGAAGCCGCGCCGGTGCGCAGCGCGGTGAGATAGGTGCCGTCCATCACCGCCACCGGCCGTCCGGTAGATGCCTCCACCACGGCCACCAAGGCGAAGATGGTCGGCAATCCCATCTTCAGGTTGCGGGGAAAGACAGACACGATCTTCACCCCCAGGTCGTCGCTCTCCGAGAGGTAGGCAGGCATGAACAGAGCCACTCCCTCGTGTCTATCCACCGGCAGTTGAGTGCGCAGGGGCACCACCGCCTTCCCCGCCGAGAGTTGAGCGAAGGCCCCCTTGACGGTCTCAATGGCCTCCCACATGGGGACGGCTTGCTGGACGTCCTGCTTCGAGAGCACTCGTAGTTTCATTTGTCCCTCCCATTCTCCAGTCAATAAGGCAGGGCAGAATCGCCCCCGCTGCCCTCCCACATCCTACTTCAGCTTCTCTTCCCCGCCGAACTCCCGATACGGGCTCAGCTCCTCCAGCGTTTCCTCATCCTCCGGCGTCAGCTCTTCCTGCACCATGCGACTCAACAGAGAACCTACCCCCGGTCCCAACATATAGCCTTGCCCACACATGCCAACGGCGTAGATGTATCCTGCCAGTTCCCGCACCCACCCAATGATAGGGAAGCCATCAGGCGTCATCGGATAGAGCCCCCGCCAGGTGCGGCGTACCCGGATGTTAGCCAGTTTGGGCATCAAGCCCACCATCCGTGGCGCGATCATCGGCAGGAATTCCGAGGTCTCCCGGCGGTCGGTGCCCACAATAGGCGGCTCCGGCGTGATGCAGAAGACAAGCGCGCCGGTCCCTTGCTGGTAGAAGTAGTAGTTCTTAGAGCCCTCAGCGGGGCGGATGTCCACGATCATCGGCTCCACGAAGCGCGCCACCGGCTCGGTGATGCCCGCCTCATGGCTATCTGGCGCCACCGGCGCATCCAACCCGGACATCTGGGCGACCGCTCGCGCCCAAGGACCAGCAGCGTTGATCACCGTCTCCGTGGCGTAGCCTCCCTGGTC
Source organism: uncultured Anaerolineae bacterium (assembly GCA_964390805.1). Classification (GTDB taxonomy): domain Bacteria; phylum Chloroflexota; class Anaerolineae; order VGOG01; family VGOG01; genus CAYMKL01. The sequence goes on from CAYMKL010000006.1 coordinate 44,196, forward strand.
GGTGCGGACTCCGACCACCTTTCCTCGACGGCGAATGATTCCGGTAACCCGCTCGTGGAAACGGAACTCGACTCCCCGCTCTCTCGCGCGGGTGTAGAACGCATGCGCAGTCAGCAAGGGCGACGCAGCCCCATCCCCAGGCGAGTAAGTCCCACCGATGAGGTGCTCAGGCTGCAAATCTGGGATTACTCCCAACAGGTCATCCCGATCCAGCCAGCGGATATCCAAGCCATAAGCCTGCTGAATCTTCAACAAGTCCTTGAGGACCAACTCCTCCCGCTCGCGATGGGCGACGAAGGAGTAGCCGCCCTGAACCCACTCGATGTCATCCCCGTAGGTCTCCTCCCAGGTGGAGAACACCTCAATGGACTTGAGGCAAAGGCGAATCTTCGATGGTGCCGAGTGGGTGGCGCGGATGCCGCCGATGGCCGCCTTGTTGGAGCCCTGTCCGGGGCTGGCGAATTGATCAATGACTAACGGCTTCAGTCCAGCCTGAGCCATGAAGAATGCAGTCGGCAGCCCAACACTTCCTGCACCGACGATGATGACGTCGTAGACCCGGGTGGTCATGCATACCTCTCCATAAGTAGGACAAGTTGGCAACTTGTCCTACTGTGGCGGGAGGAGTAGGACAAGTTGCCAACTTGTCTACAAGGGATATTTACAATAGCTCCACTTCCACTCTTCCCAGTACTCAACCAAGCCGGCTTTGACGGGATTGTTCAGTACGTACCAGATGATCCGACGTAGTTCCGCTTCATCTCGCACGAAGTGGTCGTAGTTCTCGTGTTGCCAGAACTGCCCTTCACGTCCCAACAACAGATTGGACTCGCGAGCAGTGTATAGTTTGAGGGAGTGCATGATAGCGGACATGGCGTAGTAGGTGCCATCTTCCTTAAGTAGTGGGGTGTAAACCACGTGGACGTGGTTGGGCATGATGCAATAGGCCACCAGGTCGTAGACCCGACCGTCACGATGGTGCAAGCTTTCAGCCACCAGGTCGGCGATCTGAGGGTCTCGAAGCCAGAAGGGGCCGCTCCGGGCCATATCCAGTGCTGTATCCCATTTGCCGAAAAGGCGGCGTTGCTCCAGGTAGGCCCGCTCGGCGCGTTTCTGGGGATCGGGGATGCAGGCCAGGATTGCTTCGACCCGGTCGGCTTCCACACGCAGTTGCTGCAGAACCTCGGCCGGGATGGAACCCGCCAGGCGGAAGGTGATGAACAGCGTAGCACCGGGCGGTTGGATGTGCGGCAGGTGCCTACGGTAAAACAGCTTGTATTCCAGGGTGCTCATGTTTTCCTCTGGTAGGGCAAGTTGGCAACTTGCCCTACAGTCCTTCTCGTAGAGCAAGTTGCCAACTTGCTTTACAGTCCGCCTTCGTGCAGGTCGGTGGCGTGGGTGACCGGCACCTCCTCGGCCAGCCCCTCCCCGACGGCGATGCCAGCGAAGGCCCCTAGCGGCACCTCAATGAAGAGCGGACGCTGCGTGTTCTCCCTCACTTCCTCCAGTGAGACGCCCTCCTCGCGGAAGAGACGTTTGATCAGGTTGGTGCACGTCTTGCCACCGCAGGCCCCCATCCCGGCCCGCGTCACCGCCTTGAGATGGTTCATATCTCGCACACCAGAGCGGATGAGTTCGCGGATCTCCCCTGCCGTCACCCGCTCACAGCGGCAGATGATCGTGTCGCTGGAAATGTGCTGGACGGCACGCTCCAATGGCTCGGTTACCCAGGGATCCTGCACACGGATGCCGGCGATGCGCTTGGCGATCTCGTGGGGCGCTTTCACCCGCACCAACAGCGCTCGGTCGGCGAACCTGGTCTTTCGCACCCTCACCACCCTCACGTTGCCTAACACCTTCCCCTCCGTGTCTAGCACCGTTACGATGTCCCCCTCATCAATGGTCTCCTCGGGGAACTCGTAGGGGATGGTGACGGTGGGGTACTCGACGTCTTTCCGATAGTCCACCATCGTAACAGCCAGCCCAGGGCAGATGGCGACGCACTGCTCACAGCCAAGACAATCCTCGCCGATGTACTCCGGCAGACCTCGGATGTCGTTCTCCTCGATGATGATACAGCCTTGCGGACAGACGGAGATGCAGGGATTGCACGGGATCTCCTGAGCGCAGTGCAGCACCGGGAAGACCCCCTCCTCTTTTTCCGGGATGTCCTCGGTGACCACCGCGCCAGGCCGCGATTTGAGGACCTCGGCGGTGCGGTGCCACTCCGGTGGCACTTCCCCCACGTCCCGCCCCAGAGCTTTGGCGATCTCCAAGCCACGGATGCGACCCATGAACATCGCCGCCGACGCCTCAGCGATCTCCTCAGCGTCGCCCGCTGCGTAGACCGGCAAGCCAAACTCCTCCGCCTTTTGGAAGAACTCGTCCACCGGATCCAGTCCCACCGCGACGAGCACCGTGTCACATTCGAACGTCTTCTCCGTGTCGGGGATGGGCTGCCAGTTCTCGTCTATCTGGGCGATAGTGACCGAGTCAACCTCATCCGTGCCGCTGGCGCTGAGGACGGTATGTGAAGTGTAGATAGGCACACCCAGGCGAGCTAGTTTGTCCTTGTGGACCTTGTAGCCAGAGCACTCGGGCAGGGCCTCGCACAGGCCGACGACCTGGATGCCGGCCTGGAGCGCGTGATAACCGGCGATCAGCCCTACGTTTCCTCCGCCGACGATGAACAAGCGGTCGGAGGACTTCACCAGATCCCGATTGACCAGCGTCTGGAAGGCCCCCGCGCCGTAGACGCCCGGCAGCGTGTTCCCCCTGAAGGCCAGCGACTTCTCTCGCGCGCCCGTCGCCACCAGCAGGATGTGAGGCCGGACCAGAACGTAGTGCCCCTCCCGCAGAAGCCCCACCTTCCGATCGGAGTAGACGGCCAGCGCCGTGGTGTTGAGCCAGACCTGGACGTTCTCGTAGCCGCTCACTTCCTGTTCCAGCTTCTTGGCGATGTCAATGCCGCGCGTCCCGGCGTAGCAGGCCTCGATGGAGCCGAAGAACTTGTGCGTCTGGAGCACCAGCTTGCCGCCCAGGCAGTGCTTGTCATCCACGATGAGCGTACGCACGCCCGCCTTGCCCAGCTCGATGGCCGCCGAAAGCCCCGCCGGCCCAGCGCCGATGATCAAACATTCGACATCGCCGACATGGATCCCCTGTGTATCGAGCACCGTTTCGACGGCGGGCAGCACCGGCTTCCCGTCCATCGGCTCGACCCACATTCCCGCCTCCACCGGGGTCATGCAGGACTTGACGGGCAGACCGTTGGCCATCACCAGGCACTGCGCACACTGACCATTGGCGCAGAAAATGCCTTGGGGCGCACCATCCTTGGGGTGGTGCCCGAAGATGCGCACCCCTTTAGCAAAAAGGGCCGAAGCGATGGTCTCTCCCTCACGCGCCACCATCGCTAGGCCCTGCCAGGTGAACTCAAACGTAGGTTGATCCTCGACGGGGAGGATAGGATGCTCACGAATACGATAGTCCGCCATACGTCTTCTTCCTTGATTGGACGCGCTTCCGCTGCGCGCTTCTCGCCATTGAGAGATGCAGACCGATTCTATCACAATCCTCTTGGGATGTCAAACAAACTTCTTCCGTTGACAGCAGTGGCACCATAGAGACTGTTTGTCATTGCGAGACGGAGGCGAAGCAATCCCCACCCCGCAAATTGGAGATTGCCCTTCGGCTAAGCTCAGGACAGGCTTCGGCACAGAAACCGTGCCTCGCAATGACACATGCACCCGGCAAAGCTAAACGGCGCGGCTTTCTCCCATCAACTCCCCGGTTTCGAATCTCTCCAACTGGAAGGGGCCCAGGTCGAAGTCCGTCTGGCCACTGGTGATGAGGTCCGCCAGGATCCGCCCCACAGCGGGTGACTGCTGGAAGCCGTGACCACTGAAACCCACGGCGCAGTAGAAGCCCTGCACCCCGCCGATGTCCTGGCCGATGACGGGGTTGTTGTCGGGGGTGATGGCGTAGAGGCCGCCCCAGCCACGCATGAAGTCCGCTCGATCAAGGACTGGTACGCGGTGCGATGCCTTCTCCGCCACCTTGACCAGGAATTCCAGATCGAAGTTGGTATTGAAGCTGGAGGGCTCCTCGTGATCAGTCATGCCCATCAGGATGCTCGCTCCCTCCCGACGGAGGTAGAAACTGGGAGCGAAATCAATGATCAAAGGGGTTTGCTTAGGCAGCTCGTCGAAAGGTGCGGTAACGAAGACCTGGCGACGATAGGGCAGCACAGGCAACTCCAGGCCAGCCATGTCTCCCACCTGGGCTGCCCACGGCCCGGCGACGTTGACCACCACCGGGGTCGCTATCTCGCCCTGGTTGGTCACCACCGCCCGCACCTTCCCCTGCCTCACCTTTATGTCGAGAGCTTCCGTCTCCTCGCGGATCCTCACCCCCATCCGCCTGGCCTGCTTGGCGAAGCCCATGGCCACGCTGTAGGGATCGGCGTAGCCATCGCGAGGGCAAAACGTACCGCCCACCACGTCGTCCACATAGAGATAGGGCGCCAGTTCGCCTATCTCCGCTGGCGATAGCAGTCGCACCGGCACACCCATGCGCTGTTGTATCACCACGTTGGCCTGGAATTCGGCCCAATCCCCAGGCTCGGTCGCCAGGAACAGGTAGCCATGCTGCCGGAAATCTATCTCCGCCTCGAACTCCTCGGCAAAGCGTTCAAAAACCTGGAGGCTCTCCATGGACATGCGGATGTTGGCTTCCAAGGAGAATTGGAGTCGGATGCCGCCGGCTGACAGGCCCGTGGAGCCGGAGGCCACTTGCTTCTTCTCCACCAGCACCACGTCCTGGAAGCCCCGTTTGGCCAGATGGTAGGCGGTGCTGGTGCCCATCACCCCACCGCCGATGATCACTACGTTCGCTTTCTCGATCACTCTTCCTCCTCAACTAACGTAAATTCCCAGGCGCACCAGTATTCGTCTGGGTGCGGGTCGGGTGGGCAGGCGATGCAGCGAGTTTGGAAGCAAGGGTCAATGGTGCGGGCAAAGTTGGCGTATTCCACCAGGCCCACCGGTTTACAGGGAAAATCCGGGCGACCATCCCGCTTACGCGCCGCCTGCACCCGGCACTCATTCATGCGAAAGACAATGGTGCGCTCATCCACATCTATGATCTCCTGCACATTCAGGAGGGCGTAGAGACGGTACTGCAGCGCCTCTTTCAGAGCGGGAATCCCGCCACCGGGCTCGATACCCAGCCGCCGCATGATGCGCCTGGCCTCGACGACGGTGAACTTCTCCCAGGCTTTAGCATCCAGCTCGATGGCCGCCTCCATGCCGAAAGCCCCTTCGACGGCCAAAAACCAAAGCCCGTCGTGAGCCAGCCAGTTCTTGGCCGCGTCCTCTAGCAAGCCGATCAGCTCTTCTTTGGATAGTTGACGCAATAGATCTCGGTCAGGCATAGAACCCCCTTGCTTCATCACCATCTCCCTCCCTGGCAACGGCTGAGTAGAGACGAACAAGCAAATCAGCGAACGACGCCCTTCGCCATTCGCTGATTTGTTGAACCCAATTCTACCACAACTTCATCTCTTTGGCAACCACTCAGTCTGGAAGTCAAAAAGCCGCCGGCCCACCTCCTCCGTGATGGCTTTTGCAAGGGCGAATATGGATTAGTTCAATCTTTGAGGTGATACTCTCTTATCCGTCCGTCTTTCCAGAGAAGCAGGTCCGCGGAGAGGGCGTGATCGCGCTCCGCTGCGTCGCGACGTACCTGGCCAGCGATAGCGGCTACCTGGGCCGGGTCGCGGTCGCTGAAGGCGATCAGAAAATCGCGATTAGGGATGCCGATCAACATCCGACCGGGGATGCGTCCGGCCCAGGTGTCCATCAGATCGGGCAGCAGGACGCGCGTGGCTGCGTAGCCGTCGTGCGTATCGCACACCACCATGGTCTTGTCGCGCAGCCCGTGCGTGTGATAGACGTCGCTAGTGGTGCGCAGGCGCAGGTTATGAAGCGCGTATTCGTGGATCATGTCGAAGGTGGTCTCCGGGCCAGCCATCATTTCGGCCAGCATGTTTTCGTTCACGTAAGCGCGGTAGTCAGGGAAATCGAACACGTAGCTGATGACCAGCCCAGCTACGAACGGGCGATGCACTGGTGGGAGAGCACCTCGCTGCTGCATCTGTTCCAGCAATGCAGGCCGGTTGAGCATCGGCAGCAGCGCTTCGGCGGCCTCTTCTTCGGTCGGAGGTGGAGGGGTTGGGGGCACCTTGCCCAGGGCGTTCAGGTGCACCTGCACGATGTCATCCAGACGGTGAGGAGAGTTCAGGTAGGCCTGGTAGCTGATATCCAGCTTGCAGCGCATCGGCTCATCGTGCACCACGATGTGCAGCACGCCCTCTTCGCGTTTGACCACCTCGTAGCCAGCCTGCCGCGTGGCCGCCTCCATGTGGGCGGTGAAGGCTTCCAGATCAAGCAGTTTGTTCCTTCGGCGTCGTTTTCGTTTGGCCATGGTGTTTCCTCGGATTCCGCTGGGGTAACTGCTCAAGCCGTGTCATTGCGAGGCGTTTCTTTGCCGAAGCAATCTCCCGCCAGCGAATTGGGGATCGCTTCGTCGCAAAACCCGCTCCTCGCGATGACACCTACGAGCGCACCTTATACACGTTCAGCCCCACTTTCACATCAGAATGGGGCTCAGGTAGCGGCTGGTTGCCTTTGGTAGAGGCAATGATGATGCTCTTGCCCGAGGCGCTTGGCCCAGCCGTCTTGCTCAGGTCCACCTTGATGGTGAGGATGCTGCCCTCGATCTTCATTTCGACGTTGACCATTGGAGTGTTCTCCTCTCTGGGATTATGGTCAGAACTCTACCTCTCTGCTTCTTCTGTGCTCAGTTGGCTCAGCAGACTGCGAACCGTGAGCAGAAACTCACCCGGTTGCTGCACGGTGATGATGTGGGCAGGCGGAGAGTAATGGCGTACATTGAAAGTCAGGAGATAGGGACATCTCTCCCGCAGCGCCGCAACCAGGATGGGCAAGTCCTTGGAGTCGGCTTGGTCGGCATGAGGGAGGAGATCATCTGGCTCCGGGTCAGGCACCACGCGCAGACAGCGGCTGACCAACAGATGGAGCTCAGGCAGCTTCGTGGGTAACTTGTCGGCCAGATTGCGCTCCACCTCGGTCACGGCCTGCTGAGAGGTGACGCACTCGATCAGGGTGATTTCGCCCATGCGCAGCACAACGTGACTGGCGCCATACTCAGAGGGTGAAGCTGCTCCAGCGAAGATGACGTCGGCATCCAGGAAGACGGTTGGCTTACGTATCCTGGCCACCGTACTTCTCCGCCGTGTACCGCTCGCGTTGCTCGCGCAGCCCTTTGAGCATCTCCTCCATGCTCAGTCCCGCTTCGATGCGCGCCCGTTCGATCTCCCGTGCCAGCTCGGGCACCATGGGCGTCATCGGTGTCAGCACGAAGATGCCGTCCAGGTCCACAAGGCGGAAGGTGTCACCCGGCTTGATGCTGTAACGCTCGCGCAACCGAGCGGGTAAGGTCAGCGTACCCCGCTGACGCACCTGTACTGTGATGTCCATAGAATCGTCTCCCGTCCGCATTTCTGCTTCATCTGATTTCCAGCACAATCTGATTATACACCAGAGAGACGTTGGAGTCAAGTGCTACTCCGGCATCGTCCGCTGGCAGAGACAAACAAACAAATCAGCGAACGACGCCCTTTGCCATTCGCTGATTTGGGGATGCTGGGCGCTGCTCACAGCGACTCCTCCAACCGGGCCAGCAGAGCACCGGCCTCGTCGTAGGCCACGCGGTAGGTGTAATCCGGCGGGCCGTCGCAGGTGGCCAAGTGGCGGGCCTGCTGCGCATGGGCCAACGCCGCCTCTCGATCCCCCTTCTCCAGCGCCATCTCCGCCAGGAAGAGGTGCACGTCGGCGCCTTGCAGCACGTACTCGCTGCGTTCGGTGATGATCAATGCTTCCCCGGCCAGGCGCAGCGCCTCGTCGGTATGCCCCTGGTCTCGGCGCAGACGAGCCAGGTCCAGCAGGATGTATGCCTCGTGATCCACCATGTTGATGCCCCGGCAGCGGGTCAGGGCCTCGGTCAGGTGGCGGTCGGCATCGTCGAGGCTTCGCCCTGAGCCTGTCGAAGGGTCGCCGCTGGCCCAGTGCGCCGCGCCCAGCAGCCAGTGGGCGCACACGTAGTCCCGCTCGTACGGGGACCAGGTTCGGGCCGTCTCGTCCGCCAGTTGCAGCGCCCTCCGGGCGGCGGCCAGTCCCTCAGCGTGCAGGGGCGCAGCGTGCTCTGCCCCTACAGCCCGCACCCACAGCAGGGCGCGCAGCGTCCGATAGGCCCAGTTCACAGATCCGTAATTTGTCTGTCCTGGTCCCAGTTCGTCGAACACCTTTTGGGCCGTCAGTAACTCCTTCTCCGCGTCGGCCCACGCGCCACAGTAGGCCAGCAGCCGCCCCAGTTCCGAATGCCCAATCGCCTCGTTGAACTCATCCTCAATCTCCCGACAGAGGGCAATACGGCGGCGCAGGCTGGCCTCTGCCGCCCGCAGCGCACCGATGACCAATTGCTGCGTTGCCAGGTTCCCCAGGTCGATGGCGAGATTCCGCCTATCACCCTCGCTTTCATCCAGGTCCGCCGAAACTTGGAACAGTGGCACAGCACGACCTGGCTGTCCTGAGAGAGAGTGGGAGTTGGCCAGAGCACATGCAGCCCATGACTGGGAACGCTTGGTTTCCAAGCACGGCGGTTGATCTTCTCCCCCAGGGAATAAGACACTTAGCAGTTCAATCTGCAATTGATAGCTGCCAAGCTGATAATAGGCAGCGCTGTGAAGACGATTCTGAAAGAGCCTGAACGCCTCGTCGTAGAACCCAGCGCGCACGGTGTGGTGGTAGAGTTCGATCACCGGCGCCAGGTCGTCCAGGGAGTGCACCTGGTCCGGCGGGGGCACGGCGGCGAAATAGTCCCGCAATTGGCCGTGGGCGGCCTGCCGCTCGGGATCGCCCAGCCGGTCGTACGCGTAACGTCGCACAATGGGGTGCAGGTCGTAGCGTCCTTTCTGGCGGTCGTGGTGCAGCAGGCCACGGGCCACCAGGTCGCGCAGGTCAGCATCCAATCCGTAGGGGCGGGGCAACCCCGCCCCTTGCGGCGATGGGAGCGATGGGGGTGATGGGGCCGAGGGAACCTCGCCCCTACCGATGGCGGCGATGGCCTCGTAGCCCACCGCGCCGCGGAAGCAGGCGATGCGACTGAGCAACCGCTGGCGTCCGGGCGTCAGGTTGCTGTAGGCCTGCCCCAGCACGTGGTGCTGGCGCTGCTTCAAATTGCCGCTCACGTCCAACCGCCGGGCGGCGGCCACGTCGCCGGGTTGCTGTGGATCACGCACGGTGAGACCGGCCAACAAGCGCAGGCTCAGCGGGTGGTAGCCGTAGGGGGCGCAGGCCGCCTGGATCTCGGCCCGCGCGCCGCGGATGCCCTGGGCACGGAAGAAGGCCACCGCGTCGGCCTTCCCCATCTGGGTCAGCTCCTCCTCGCAGCAGCCCTGCAGCAGGTCGCCCCCGTGGACTTGCAGGATGCGGGGCAGCAGCCGGGTGGTTAGGAGGACCTTGCCGCGGATGCCCGGCAGGGTGGCCACGCCGCGCAGGAGGTGCTCGGCGAGGGGAGAGATGCAGTCGCGCTGGCCCTCACCCCTCCCCCCGTCCCCCTCCCCTCTCCCAACATCAGGAGAGGAGAGGGGGTGGTCGCCGAGGTAGGCGGCGTTCATGCTGCTGTAGGCACGCAGGGCGCGCTCGAAGCCGTCCAGGATGAGCAGCGTGCCGGGCTGGCGCAGCAGCCGCAGCAACTCGTCGGCCTGCTGGCGGGGGCCCAGGCGGGACGCACCTCGCAGGTGCATTGCACTCTGCAGGTAGCCCAACGCCTCCCGCAGGAAGGAGTCGAACTCCCGCTCGTCGTAGAAGCCCCACCAGACGACGCGAGGCCAGGCGGCGGGGTTCACGTCGTGCAGCAGCCAGTGCCAGGCCAGGGCGGACTTGCCGAAGCCACCCAGCGCACGCAGCACCAGCAGGGAGTGACCGCTGTCGGCGTGGAGCCAGCGGCTCAGCATCTCCCGCTCGGCCAGCCGCCCGGTGAAGTTGGGCGGCATGGGGTAGGGATGCTTCAGGAACCATTCCTCCCGGCGGGGTGGCTCTGGTGCTTCCTGCATGGGCGGCGCGCCCAAGGCAGTAAGGAGCTGCGTCCAGGCGAGGTCGCGTTCCTCCGGGTCGGTGAAGTCCACGTAGGTCAGGTAGCGGATACGTAGCGGCAGATCGCACCTTTCCTTCAGCAGCGGGATCAACCGGCGCTCACGGTTGGCCGGATCGAGCACCTGGAGCATCAACGTCTCGAACTCGGTCCAGGCGCTGGTCAGGTAGGCGGGCGTCAGTACGAGTAGCGTCTTGCGACTGGTCAGCACGGCCCGCTCCATCTCGGTGACGCTGGGTGCGCCGGGCTCGAAATCGCGGTAGTCCATGATGACCTCCAACCCCGCTGCCTCCAGAAACGGTAGTAGCGTTCCCCGTACCCAAGCTTTGTCAGCGTGGCTGTAGGAGATAAAGACGTCGTAGCGGTATTCTTCCTGTTCGCTCATCGTCCCTCCTATCGGCGCGGCATCGGGACTCAATCGCCAGGCGGCTACCACCTGGCGACAATTTACCGGGCACAGCGGAAGCCGACGTCGTCGTTGGCCAGTTCAACGGCGCTAGCGCTCCGCTCGGTGGTGCGCACCAGATTCTGGTCGCTGAACCAGCCGCCCCCTCGGATCACCCTGTACTTCTCTCCAAAATAAGGGGAATAGAAGTCACCGCCAGGATAGGCCTTAAACCAGTCGCTCGTCCACTCGGATACGTTGCCCGCCATGTCCATCGCACCATAAGGACTGGCCCCGGCAGGGAAGCTCCCTACAGCGGTGGTCCCGCGATGACCTGCCTCCTTCGCGTTGGCCCTGGCTGCATCCCACTGGTTGCCCCAGGGATAGCTGCGCGCATCGGTGCCCCGCGCCGCCTTTTCCCACTCCGCTTCGGTAGGTAACCTCTTCCCCGCCCACTGGCAAAAAGCTTTGGCATCGTTCCAGCTTACTTTCACCACGGGATGCTGAGCCTTGTCCTTAGCATAGTACCGCCAGGACGTGTCACCTGCCTTCTCCGCATCGGTGACATAGCCTGTTTCCGCGACAAACTTCTCAAAGTCCTCGTTGGTTACCTCAAGCTTGTCCATCTCAAAGCCATCAACGAAGACCGCATGAGGCGGCCTCTCGTCCTCGACATCGCTGCCCATGGTGAACTCTCCAGCAGGGATGGCGATCATGGCCGCCTCTACCGCGGGGCGCGGAGTCGGCGGGGTCGAGGTTGCCGTCGCCCTGACTTCAGTTGCGGTGCTGGTGGGCGCTATCGTCCCACCCTGGGGGATGATCAACTCCTGGTCTATCTGCAGCCGATTGGGATCTGATATAGCGTTGACCTCTTGGAGAGCCTCGACTGTAACCCCGTACTGCTTGGCGATGGCACCCAGCGTGTCGCCGGCCTCAACCACGTGGATCACAGGCGCGGTGGTCGGTGAGACGGAGGTTGATGTGACTGTAGCCTCTACCTGCCTCTGAGGAATGACGAGCTCCTGGTCTATCTGCAAACGTGTGGGATCGGAGATAGCATTGACTTCCTGGAGGGCTTCCACGGTAACTCCGAACTCCTTGGCGATGGCGCCCAAAGTATCTCCAGCCTGAACCACATAGATCACCGGCGTAGGCGTAGGCAAGGCAGGCGTCAGAGTGGGCGGTGGGAGCGTTGCTGTCGCTTCGTACATATGTTGATGAAGCGGCGGCATAAGGTGCATGGGAGTCGTCGTTACAGGGGCAAGAGTCCTTTCAGGCGGCATCGGCGTGGTAGCGGTAGCCGTCAGCGGGATAAGGGTTGGAGTTTCCTGCACAGGTTGTGATGTTGGCGTAGCTCGTGCAAGCGTTGGAATTCGCGAACAGGCTGTTGTGGCGAGGACAAACCCCATCGCCACCAGCAAGGCCCCTAGCTTGTTTCTTATCATCGCAAAACCTCCATTTCGTGTGGCGGGCAAGTTTCAGCCACGCTTCTCTGCTCCCCCTTCAACCCTATTCAAGTCCACATGCAAAAAGGGGTTGTCGGTCATCAGGCCCTCTGCTTTAGCTGCACGCAACATCTGATCGTCGCCGCTGACGAAGACCAGTATGATCTCCTGATCGGCCAGGTTGCGAGCAGCTTCCAACCCGGTAGCCAGGTGTACTGCATCGCAGCCTTTCAGTGGATGTGCTCGGGGCAAAAGGGCGGCACGGTCAATGAGCAGTCGGGTCACAGCCAAGAGTTGATAGGCACCTGTTTCTACGTCATTGGCGAAGTCTCGATACGCATGTTGACCCTGCCGTTTGGTCAATTTGCCCACCCTGATAGAGATGGCAATGGCGGCTGACACCTCCACGATGGTCATCTCGCTGGTCAGGAATACGTTTTCCGGGTCGGCTGCCAGCAAACGCACCCAGGCACTACCTGGCTCGTCTACGTACCGCTTGACCACCACACTGGAATCCCAATAATAGAAGAAGCCCATGGCACAATCTCCTAGCGACGGCTCGCAAGAATGATTTGCGATAACGGCGGGTCCAGACGCAAGGCTCTTAACTCAGCCTGAATTTCCCGGCGCTCTTCTTCGGGAATCTGACGCCACTCCTCTGCTGCAGCCAGGATGTGAGGCGGGGGATCCACCAGCAAGCCGGCCCGGCGCAGCGCAGCTAAACCCCGCTCCTTCTCGCCCAGTTCTGCTTCCGCAACCTCAGTCGCTGGAGTCACTCCTTGCCCTATCGCGATTTCCAGCCAGTGAACTCCCGTCTCCAGGCGTTCCACTCGCTTGACCAGTTCCTTAAACTGAGCTTCTAAGACAGCCATATCACTTCCTCCTTCACCGTATTTTGAGCATCGGCACCGGACATTCCACCAGTGATAACCCCTCGTACAGGATCGCCCTGGTGTTGACACTTTCATTCTGTCAACGAATGAAGCAACGAATTTGAATCGTCTGGTGCAGTGACTCCTTGGAGAACACGTCGTATCGCTCGCGGATCTGAGCGATTTCCCACTCCGCCAAGCGGATCTCTTTTTCGATGAAGGCAGTAACCCTTTTCGAATGAGTTCGGATTCCGAGATCGCCAACGTGTTGCTCAATTCGAGAGTCAACGCTTGAACATCCATTTAACACCTCCTGACTTGATCTCTGAGTAGGCCAGGTCACTGCGCCCGCACAAGAAGTATACCATAGCTCTATCAAGCCTGCAAGTCCCCAATCGCCTCCAGCACCAGTTATGACAGGCTACTCCCCCACCTCGATAACCAGACGATCCCCCTCCTGCTCGATCTCCGTCCCCATCTCCGCCGAGAGGCCACGTATCTACCGAGAGGCCACGTATGCGCTCGGCGATTTCGTCGAAGGCGTCCCCTGTGGCCTGGTTGACCTGCATGTAGGAGATGAGCAACGGGATCAGCTCGATGCGCTCTACCAGCGCCGCCTGTTCACGGCGGCGCGAGCAAGAGACGCTCCGGCTGGCCTCGGTACTCCTCCCAGGCAATCTCCCCCTTCACAATGCCCATCAACACCGCGTGCAGCGCTCGATTGACGGGCACGTCCAGCCCCAGCTCTTGGGCGCACCTGACCACCGCGCCGTTCAGGTACTCCACCTCCGATTTGCCCTTGCCCCTGGACAGGTCTATGTGCAAGGAGGGCATCTTACCCCCCCGGCCACGAACGATGACTTTTCGGAGAATGGGGCCCAGCAGCCAGGCGGGCAGGGAGCAGATGGCCCAGGCGAAGAGGGGCACGGGGTAGCCGGGCAGGGACACCGGTCGCAGGCCCAGGCCCCGCATCACAGCCACCGCCTCGCGGAAGGCAACCTGCTCCAGGGCAAACAGGCGGTCATCGGCAAAGACCTCATCCGGAGGCATGTCCAGAATGGCCGGGGAAGCATTAGCGATTATGTTAAGGAGTAGCTTGGTCCATTTCATCGCCCGGTAGTCTCGATACACTGAAGTCCCGAAACCAGCCTCCTGAAACATCTCGTCCAACTCGGCAATTGACTGACTAGGAAGGGTTGGCGCTAGGCCGATGCCGCCCCGCGTCGTGGCCTGGCTTACCAACCCGGGCTCCAGCACCCTGACCGACAGGGTGATCACCGCCGAGAGAATCGTGGTCTCACCCACAACCTCCGCCACCGCCTCCTCGCCTCCCACCCCGTTCTGCAGGACGAGGATGGGAACGCCGCGCCGGGCCAAAGGCTCGACCTGAGCCGCGGCCTGGGCTGCATCGTAGGCTTTCACAGTGAGGAGAACCAGATCGAACGGCTCATCGGCCACGTCCAGCACACTCGTCACCGCCCGCGCGTCCATCCTTGTGACCCCGCCACCGTCCTCAAGGCCCAAGCCCCGCGCTCGCACGGCGGCCACGTAGGGCTGGCGACCCACCAGGGTGACCTCGTGCCCCACCCTCGCCAGCCCGTGCCCCACCAGCGACCCAATAGCCCCCGCTCCAACGATCAAAACCCGCACGTCTCTACCTCCAATACCCAATATCTAATATCCAACACCCCCTACGCCTTGCTCTCCACTTCTATCAGCGCGTAGGTTTTACTCCCCAAACCCAACTCAGCCGCCGCATCAATGTGCTCCTGAGCATCAATGCCCAGGGCATCGGCCAGAATGCGGTCGCCCTGGCGTAGCCCTTTGTCTGCCGACAGCGAATCCGGCAGAGGGGCAGCCTGATTGATCAGATCCCAACTGGCCTGTTCGACGGCCACGATGTCGGTGGAAGCCAGGATGCCCTGATCCTGTACCAGCGGGGTGTCGGCGACGGGCATGCAGTCACATTCAGGCTGCACCTCCAGCAGGAAGTTGAAGTAGAGCACCTTCCCCGGCGCGAAGGTGCTCAGCACCGCCTGGGCAGCCTCGGCCAGACCCCGCTGGAACTCGGTAAACTCGCGTCCCTTGTAGATAGCGCCCTCGGGACAGACACGGGCACAGCGTCCGCAGCGCCAACACTTGTCCTCGTCGAAGGAGATGTCTACTCCGTCGAACAGGACAGCCCCGGTGGGACACACGTGGTAGCACTGCAGGCACATATTACACAGCTCCAGATTGCGGACCATGTCCATCTCACCCGGTACGTGCAGGTGGCCTCGCGCCCGCTTCCAATCGCCGCTGCGATGGCGGCCGCTGACCCCGCCCATGGCGACATTCTTGATCGCGCCGGCGTAACCAGACATGATGTGCCCCTTGCAGTGGGTGACCACCACCATGGCTGGCGCGTCATGGATGGCCGAACTGACACTGATCTCACCCAAAATGGGGCCGGCTTTGACCGGCACGTTGTCATAACCGAAGATGCCGTCGGCCAGGATCACCGGAGCACCCATGGACATGGGATTGATGCCATGTTGGTTGGCAACCTCCAGGTAGTCCCAGCCCCTGATGCGGGTGCTATCGGTCACGAAGGGTTTGCCGCCGGCTTCCTTGACCCCTTCAACGATCTTGCGCAGGAAAATAGGCCGCACGATACGATGGGCTCCCTCGGACCCGAGATGGGTTTTCACAGCCACATAGTCGTCGGGCTCGACGCGCTGAGAGAATTCCAGCCGCTTGATCAGCTCCTCTAGTGTGGCGATCAGGCTATACCTGTAGTCCCACTTGGTGGCCCGCGCACTGGCATAGTAGACTATGCTGGCCTCACTCTTTTTCGCCATTCCAACCTCCTTGATATGTTCGAGCAATTGCGCGCAACTTCACTACAGTCTCGGTGTTGTAAACAGTAAACCGGTTTGAGTAGGAGGAAATTCCCATGGAGATCCTTCGTTACGCGATCATGATAGCCTTCGGCTATTTGATGGGCTCCATCCCCATTGGCTACTTGGTAGTAAAGCTGGCAAAGGGCACTGATATACGCCAACACGGCAGCGGCCGCTCAGGGGGCACCAACGTTTGGCGCGCTGCTGGCCTTTGGCCAGCCCTCCTCACCACCGTGAGCGACTTTCTAAAGGGCATGAGCGCTGTTTTGATCGCCAGAGCTGTGCTGGGCAACTCAGTTGGCGAAGTCCTGGTAGGAGTAGCGGCGGTTGTAGGCCATAACTGGTCGGTTTTCCTGGGCTGGCGGGGCGGAGCTGGCACCGCCACCAATCTGGGTGTGATCTCTGCGCTATCCCTACCGGTGGCCCTGGCCCTCATCGTAGCCGCGCTCCTGGTCGTGGTTGTCTCCCGCTATGCCTCTGTAGCCTCTTTGGCGGTGGCCATCCTGGCCCCCACCATCTTCCTTGCCCTGGCCCTCTTCGCTCACCATCCCCTGCGGCACGCCATCTACGGCCTGCTAGCGGGCGCAATTGTTGTCCTGGCCCTTCGTCGCAACATAATCCGCTTGCTGTCCGGCACCGAGCGGCGTCTGAGCTACTAGATTCAGTACATCGCAATTGCGAAGATGAGCTGGCTCCAATGCCCGCGTTTCGGCGGCCCTTCGGCCGTAAGCGGAGCGACGCTCAGGACAGGCGTGGGAGCCGCCTCTGCTTATAGCTGGCGAGCTAGTAGATTATAGCACAACGAGCCGGGGTAGCAAACTCCAGGAAGTCGGCTTGCCTGTTCCTTGACAGGTAAGCCGACTTTGGCTTTCTGGCAGGCCAGGCGGAACATCTCTTTGACAAAATCCCGGCTACGTGCTATCATTACGCCGCTCATCAAGGCTTGTCCAAAAAACGCAAAGGAGAGAAGAATGTTCAGGCCCAAGCTAGAACTACTCGACAGAGAAACCATTGAGCGCATCCTGGCGGAAGCCCACGAGTTGCTGTGGGACCCCGGCGTGCGCATCCATAGCGACGAGGCCCTCAAGCTGGTCGCTGATGCTGGAGCCACTGTTGATTTCGACAGCAAAGTGGCTCGGATCCCAGCCGAACTAGTTGACAAGGCTGTGGAAACGGTGCCCTCCTCGTTTCACCTCCACGATTTCGAGGGGAACCCTGTAGTACACTATGGCGACGATGACGTGCAGTTTGACCCAGGCTCGGCAGCCATCGAATTTTTGGATTATGGAGCGACCCAGTCGCGCACACCAATCACGGCCGACTTTGTCGCTTATATCAAGTTGGCTGACATGCTGCCAGAGCTAGACGCGGTCAGCACGGCTCTGGTCTGCTCGGACGTGCCGGAGAGCATGGCTGATCTCTATCGCCTCTACCTGGTGCTCAGGTACGCCAGGAAGCCCGTCATCACCGGCGCCTTTGCCGTTGAGACTTTGGCAATCATGAAAGACCTGCTCGTCGCTGTGGTCGGCAGCGACGAGGCGCTGGCCGCCAAGCCCATCGCGGTGTTCGACGTCTGCCCCTCGCCCCCCCTGCTGTGGAGCGAGATCACCTGCCAGAACATGATTGACTGCGCCCGCGCGGGTATCCCAGCCGAGCTGGTCTCCATGCCCCTGGCCGGGGCGACGGGCCCCGCTACCCTGGTTGGCTCGGTGGTGCAGCACGCCGCCGAGTGCCTGAGCGGCATCACCATTCACCAACTGGCCAAAGCCGGTTCTCCCATCGTTTGGGGTGGCTCACCTGCCGCCTTCGATATGCGCACGGGGACACCCCCCATGGGGGCTATCGAGACCATGATGATAGATTGTGCTTATGCTCAGGTCGGCAAGTACCTGGGACTGCCCACCCACGCCTACATGGGCATGAGCGACGCCAAGATCGTAGATGCGCAGGCCGGCTTCGAGTCCGGCATCGGCAACATCATGGCAGCCCTGGCCGGGGTGAACATGGTTTCTGGGGCCGGCATGATGGACTTCGAAAGCTGTTTCAGCCTGGAGAAGCTGGTGATTGATAACGAGCTCATCGGCATGGCACGCCGCCTGGTGCGGGGCATTGACGCCTCAGAGGATCCCCTGGCCACCGTCATCATGCGCCAGGTCGGCCATGCGGGCAACTTCCTGGCCACCAAACACACCCGCCGCTGGTTCAAGCGAGAGCAGTTTATCCCCTCCCCCGTCATTGACCGCGACTACCGTCAGGCCTGGGAGAACAAGGGTGCTAAGGACATCGTGCAGCGAGCGCATGAACGAGTTGAGCAGTTGGTAGCAGCCTACCAACCCAAGCCCCTGCCCAAAGGGGTGGAGCAGGAGTTGGTGGCTATCACCCTGCGGACAGCCAAAGCCCAGGGGCTAGAGAGATTACCGCCACTGTGATCTATTGCGGGAAACGAGTAACGAGGGGATGAGTCAAATTGAACGCCCCAAACTGCGCCTGGAGGTGCTGAGCCAGGACGAGGTGCGACGCATCCACCAGGCCAGCCTGGAGGTCATCAAGACGGTTGGGGTGCGCTTTCCTTCGGACTGGGCCCTTGATATTCTGGAGGAGACGGGAGCGATAGTGGATCGAGAAAGCCAGATCGCCCGCCTCCCCAGCCAGCTCATTGTCGAGGCTTTGACCAACGCGCCGCCATCGTATGTGCTCTGCGCCCGCGATCCCGCCCTGGATCTGCCCCTGGACGGTGAGCACTCCTATCTGTCCACCGACGGCTGTGGCGTGGAGGTCATTGACATCGAGACGAGAGAGCGACGGCGCTCGACCAGGCAGGACGTGGCCGAGTCAGCACTGGTGGCCGATTACCTGCCTCAGATCGCTTTCTACTGGCCTATAGTAGCCGCCCAGGACTGTCCCCCGCAAACGCGCTCTTTGCACGAACTGGAGGCCGCCTGGAACAATACCACCAAGCACGTCCAGACCGAGTGCGTCATCACGGCCAGGGAAGCCGAAGCGGCCATTGAGATGGCTGCGGCCATCGTCGGCGGGCGCGACGAGCTGAGAAAACGCCCCATCCTCTCCATCATGCAGTGCACCATCAGCCCCCTAGGGCAGGATGGGGGCAGCCTGGAGGCCGCTCTGGTTGCTGCCGCAGCGGGCCTACCAGTGGGCTTCATGACCATGGCCAGTTGCTGCTCCACCGGGCCAGCCACGCTGGCCGGCAACCTGGTGGTGGGCAACGCCGAGGTGATCGCCGCCTCCGCCCTCATTGAGCTGGCCTACCCAGGCACGCCCATTTTCTACGCCGCCGCTCAGACGGCCATGGACCTCCGCACGGGGGCCTATACCGGTGGAGGGCCGGAGGACTACCTCTTCGGAGCAGCCACCAACCAACTGGCTGACTTCTACAGGATCCCCCTCTCCATGGGTGCCTTCGCCAGCGGCGCAAAAGAGCCCGACTGGCAAGCGGCGCTGGACAACGCCTTTGCCGGCCTGATGCCCGTCCTCAGCGGAGCCGACATGCTGACCGGTGCAGGCCTGCTCTATGGCTCGCGCATCCTCTCCTACGAGCAATTGCTCATGGATTGTGAGATCTACGACCTTATCCAGGCCACAGCACGGGGCATCGAAGTAAGCGACGAGACCCTGGCTTTGGAGGTCATTAAGTCCGTGGGTGTGGGTGGACACTACCTGGACCAGACACACACACTGAAGCACATGAAGAAGCGATGGGTGCCAAGCCTGGTGGATCGCCGCTCCTATAGAGCCTGGGAGAAAGATGACCGGCGAGGGGCGAGGGAGTGGGCCCACGAGAAAGCAAGGTGGATCCTGGCTAATCACCGCCCAGAGCTGTTGGAACCCAGGCTGCAGGAAGAACTATCCAAGATCATTGCTATCATGGAGAAGTAGGGAGTCTTTGGGGATTTACGTGAATAGCAGGCCGGAGTCCTCAACTTGTTGAGGTTTGCCGCACCGCAACCTCAACAAGTTGAGGACTCCGACACCATGACCCCGCGAAATCCCAAAGAGCCTGAAGAGCAAGGAGCTAGACCATGCGACCCAAGCTGGAACTCCTGGAACATGAGCTAGTGGAACGCATCGTGGGCGAGGCCTACGAGCTGTTGTGGGACCCCGGTGTGCTGGTGCACCGAGAGCGCGCTCTGACAATCCTGGCCGAGGGCGGGGCCACGGTGGACTTCGAGAAGAAGACCGCCAAGATACCCCAGCATAAGATTGACGAGGCCCTCAAGACTGCCCCGGCCAGCGTGGATGTCTACGACCTGAAGGGAGAGCTGCGCCTGCGCCTGGGGCAGGACAACACGTATTTCTACCCCGGCGCTACCGCTCTGCAGATCATAGACCCCGTCACCGACGAGTACCGTCCTCCCGTCACCGAAGACCTGGTGCGCTTCATCCAGATGGTGGAGGGCTTGCCCCAGATTGACGCCCAGGCTGGCTCGCTGCTGTGCGCCGATGTGCCCAAGATGGTTTCGGATAGTTATCGTTATTACCTGATGCTGCTCTATGGCACGAAACCCCTCTGCGGCGGGGCCTTCAGCATCGAGGGCTGGTATCCCATGAAGGACCTGCTGGCGGCCTACTTCGGCAGCGAGGAGGCCATCGCCGCCAAGCCCGTCAATACTATGGCCATCTGTCCATCGCCGCCCCTTCTTTGGAGCGACATCACTTGTCAGAACCTCATGGACTGCGCCAAATGGGGCCTGCCGGCGGTGCTCATCTCCATGCCCCTGTCTGGAGCCACCGCCCCAGTGACCATCGCGGGTACGGTGGTGCAACACGCTGCCGAATCCCTGAGCGGCGTAGTCATCCACCAGTTAGTGAACCCGGGTGCACCCATCATCTACGGCAGCTCGCCAGCTATGTTTGACATGCGTGAGGGCACCACGCCCATGGGATCCATCGAAACTGTCATGATCAACTGTGCCAACGCTCAGGTAGGCAAATACCTGAACCTGCCCACTCACGGCTACGTGGGCTTGAGCGACGCCAAGATCGTGGACGCGCAGGCCGGCCTGGAGTCGGCGATGGGGTCGGTTCTAGGGGCCCTGGCTGGAATCAACCTCATCTGCGGGGCCGGCATGTCCGACTTCGAGAGCGGGTCGAGCTTCGAGAAGGTGGTCATAGACGCCGAGGTGATCGGCATGGCCAAACGACTGCTCGCTGGAGTCGAAGCCCGTGAGGAGAGCCTGGCTACGACCCTGATGCGGGAAGTGGGACACCAGGGCAATTTCCTGGCCACGGAGCACACTCGTAGATGGTTCAGAGAGGAGCAGTACATTCCCTCAGCGGTCATTGACCGCGCCTCCCAAAGCATTTGGGAGAATCGCGGGAACAAGAACGCCGTGCAGCGCGCCCGCGAACGGGCCGTGGCCCTGATCGCCGAGTACCAGCCCCCTGAAGTGCCCGCTGAGGTCCGTAAGGAGTTGAAGGCCGTTATGACTAGGGCTGCGAAGCAGTATGGTGTGGATGAATTGCCGCCCCTGCCAGAGTTGTAGGGCCATCAGAGCGGGGCTAAGTATCACTTCAACCAGACAAGAACCACAAAGAGGAGTCAACGCTGACTCCTCTTTGTCTTGCCGATTGGTATAGGACAATGTCGCATGCTACAAAATATGTCGCAGGAAATCCCTCGTGCGCGGGTCCTGGGGGTTATCGAACATCTCCTGTGGCGTCCCCTCCTCAACCCACACTCCCTCATCCATGAACATAACGCGATGGGCGACCTCACGGGCGAAGCCCATCTCATGGGTGACCACGATCATGGTCATTCCCTCCCGCGCCAGGCGCTTCATCACGTCTAGCACCTCGCCGATCAGCTCGGGGTCCAAGGCTGAGGTTGGCTCGTCGAAGAGCATGATCTTGGGCTCCATGGCATAGGCGCGGGCGATGGCCACCCGCTGCTGCTGCCCACCGGAGAGGCGCGCGGGGTACTCGTCGCGCTTGTCCATCAGACCCACCCAGCCCAGGTGCCGTTCGCCGATTTCGGTTGCTTCCTCTTTGGACATCCCCTTGACCGTCACTGGCCCCGCAATGACATTCCCCAGGGCTGTCATGTGGGGGAAGAGGTTGAAGTGCTGAAAGACCATGCCGGTCTTGGCCCGGATCTGCTGGATGTGAACGCGGTGCTCGCGACTGGGCTCCCCCGCTGGGATCACCACCCCGTCAATCTCGATGGTGCCCGCCGTTGGCTCCTCCAGGAAATTCAAACAGCGCAAAAACGTGCTCTTCCCCGACCCGGAGCGGCCGATGACCACTAACACCTCGCCCACTTCTACATCTAGATCAAAGCCTCTCAGAACGTAGAGCCCGCCGAAGCATTTCTCCAGCTTCCGAACTTTGATGATAGGCTCCATATCACCTCATTTCCTCTCGCCCCGACTCATGTGGGTCTCCAGGCGGCCTTGCAATGCCTGCAACACGATACACATGATCCAGTAGATAATCGCGGCCACTGTCAGTGTTTCCAGGGAGCGGAAGTAGCGGCGACCCATTTTTGTGGCCCGGTAGGTCAACTCCCAGACCCCCATCACCATGACCAGAGACGAATCCTTGACCATGGCCACGAAGTCATTGCCGATGGGGGGGATGACGACGCGGAGGGCCTGGGGCAAGATGACGCGGCGTCTTGTCTGGTTTGGCGTCATACCCACAGAATAGGCAGCCTCAGTCTGGCCTTTGCTGATGGATTGGATGCCGGCCCGGAAGGTCTCTGTCATGTAGGCGCCATAGCACACGCCCAGGGCCAGGATGCCAGCCGGTATGGCAGGCAATGTCAGGAGCTTCTGCGCCCCAGTCAAGCCCAAGTCTTCCAACTGTTGCCCGATCTGCGGTAGACCAAGATACCACATATAGACCTGAACCAGCAAGGGCGTGCCTCGGACAAAGGAGACGTAGAAGCCAGAAATGCCGTTGGCGATGGGATTCTTGGAAAGCCGCCCCAGGGCCCCTAAGAGCGCCAAAATGATGGCCACGATGATGGCGGCCACCGACACCAACAACGTGTACTGAATCCCCTGGACAATGAAGCCCAGCCTGTCGTACATGAAGTTGATGTCGAACTTGAGAAGCTTGACCCCCACTCCAAGGGCGATGAAGATGCCGACCCATACCACGCCCAACTGGATGACGAAATTCCGCACCTTGCCCCGCTGGGCGGCCATATTGCGCTCTGCCTCAGCCGACGGTTGAGATAATGCAACAGTACTCATTGGATCACCTCCATATCAGGTTCGCAGGTCCAGGGCAGGTGCTATAGGCGCAGCCGCGGGTCGAGCGCGTCACGCAAACCATCGCCCAGCAGGTTGAAGCCTAGCACTGTGATCATGATCGCCAAGCCGGGGAAGAACACCAGGTGCGGCGCACTGAAGACCTGGTTCCGCTCGCTGGCTAACATGGATCCCCATTCAGGATCAGGGGGTTGCGCGCCCATCCCGATAAACGAAAGCGCAGCCGTCTCCAGAATGGCGCTGCCAATACCCAATGTGCCCTGCACGATCATCGGAGAGATGGCATTGGGCAAGACGTGCAAGAAGAGAATTCGCAATGGACTAGCCCCAATTGACCGGGCCGCCGAAACATATTCCTCCTCTTTGACCGACAGAACACTGGAACGGATAACTCGGGCAAACGCTGGAATATTGATGATAGCGATGGCCATCATCGCATTAGTCAAACCCGGCCCCAGAACAGCAACAATGGCAATGGCCAGCAGTAGAAAGGGAAAGGCCAGCACCACGTCAAGGACACGCATGATAACGTCTGATACCCATCCTCCGACATAGCCAGCTACAGCCCCCAGGATTGTCCCCACAATTATGGCGGCGCCAATGGTGACAAATCCAATACGTAGGGAGATACGGGTGCCATAAATGATGCGGCTAAACTCATCCCGCACATTGCCATCAATGCCCATCAGGTGCTGGGGTTGGTCTTCAGGGCAACCCAGCAGGTGAATGCACGGATCTGCCCGTCTCTTAACCGATTCTACTCCGATTAGAACTTGAATCGGATCATAGGGTGCAATGATGGGGGCGAAAATCGCCACCAGGGTCAAGAACCCCAGGAGAATCATCCCGGCGATTCCTGATCGTTGTCGAAAGAGGCGTCGAAGGGCCACCAACCACAAATTCTCAGAGCGTGAGTATTTTCGGAAATCTGTAGATAGAGTCTGCATTAATCGTTTCTCGAAAGCTCGGCAAAGTCTCCTGACCGCAGCCGCCTTTGGGCTCGGTCAGAGACCCTCGCCCAACGGAGTAGGAGCTTCTTTACTGTCTGCTTTCAGCTCATTTTAATGCGGGGATCGAGGAAAGCATACGATAGGTCTACCACCAGGTTTATGACGATATACCCTAACGCAACTACAACCGTGAAACCCTGAATAATGGGAAAGTCGCGTGCAGTGATTGCTTCATATAGGCTTCGCCCTACCCCCGCCAGGCTGAAAATCGTCTCTGTGAGAATCGCCCCACTGAAGACCACACCCAGTTGAAGCCCCACTATCGTCACAATTGGTAGAAGCGCATTGCGGAAACCATGCCTCATCACTACCCATCGTTCAGACAGCCCCTTGGCCCGGGCCGTACGCATGTAGTCTAACCCCAATACCTGCAACATGCTGGAGCGAGTCATACGCGCGATAATTGCCATGGGAATAGTGCTGAGCGCCGCCGCAGGCAAGATCAGGTGCGTAATCGCGTCCTTTAGAACCTCCCAATTGAGGGTGATCAGGGAGTTAAAAACGTAGAAGTTGCCAACGAATTCCAACAACTTGGCGATCAACGCACCTTCTGTCAGTTCCCAACCATATACCTCATAGAAAGGCGTCGCTGCCAATCCCGCCGACAATCGCCCCGAGGGCGGCAACTGTAAGGGCGTACCTTTTAACACCAAAGCAAAGACATAGGCCAACATCAAACCCAGCCAGAATACGGGCATCGAAACCCCGACATTTGCCCATACCATCGTACCTACATCAACGGCAGAATTATGGCGCAGGGCCGAAACAATGCCAAGGGGTATGCCGACTAAACAAGCGATGAGCAATCCGGCAAAACCCAGTTCGATCGTCATTGGCAGGCGCTCGACCAGGATTTGGGTAATAGGACGACGAAACCGAATCGAGTTACCGAAATCGCCATGCGCTAACTCATTCATATAGATACCAAACTGAACCAGAATGGGCTTGTCAAACCCCCTTTCGCGATTGAAACGCTCACAAACTTCATCGGTGGCTTTTTCTCCCAGCATCGCTTTGCAAGGGTCACCAGGAATCGCCCGGGCTAGAGCAAAAGTGACCAGCAAAACACCAAACAAAACAGGCAATGAGGCCACAATGCGTCGAATGGCATATTTGATCATAGGGTTCCCCCAAAGTATAGAAAAACTGTTATCAAGAATAAGTAATGGGTTGAGTTCTGTAGGGGCAGTACCTTACACCTGCTGTTGAGGGACGACTGCGTTCCCAGGCAATGGTGCGGGGTGGCATATTGCCAATCATTGAGGCAGATAAGCCACCCCGCACTGTTGTTAGCACACGCTCAAGTTAAGCTAAGCACTGGCAACAGAATGCCTTATTCTTCAGCATTCATCAAGGCATTCCACAGGTATGTGAAGTACTGGAAGGTACCTGTGTTGCCGACGTGATACGGGCTAGCCGCGTTTATGCCTGCTTCCCAGGACGCAAGCACGTCTTCGGCGCCGAAGTCTGAGCCGTCGTGGAACTTGACACCTTCACGCAGATAGCAGGTCCACACGGTGGAGTCCGCGTTCGGCTCACACGACGTGGCCAGCGCAGGGATGGTGTCGCCGGAGTCAAGCTTGTAGTTCAGGAACGGCTCAACGATCTGCTCACAGATCGACAACGACTCGCCATCGGACTCGTCGCCACAGTATATGCTGATGGGCTCTGCGTTCTGCATCCAGATAACGGTGTCTTTGCCCGGATCAAGCTTGGCGAGGACGGGCGCACCAAACGGACGAGCATGCGCAGTCATGTCAGCCCGCGCTGCTTGAGCTGAAGCGCCGTTAGCAATCGGCACCATCGGTACCAGCTCGCGGATGGCGTTGTTAGCCTCGACGTAGAGTTCCACGGCCGCTGCCGGGTCGCCGATCTGAGCGCCTGCTTCCAGTGGTTCGTAGATCTCCGGGTGTGGATCGCCAAACTGCTGGGTGTTCCTGCCAAAGTGGAAGTCCAGGAAGTTGGTCACGTGCGGATAGTCCGCTCCCCAACCCAGGAGGTAGAAGCCATCCAACTGGCAAGTCGTTGACAAGTCAATGAACTGCCCAGACTCCATCACGATCACTTCGGCGTCAATGTTCAGGTTTTCCTTCAACTGGGCCTGGAATTCAACTGACACCAAGCCAGGCTCTGGCAAGTAGCCGCGGAACACGTCGCGGTAGGTAATCGTGGTCTCAAAGCCATCGGGGAATCCCGCCTCGGCCAGCAACGCGCGGGCAGCTTCGGGGTCAAAGTCGTACCATGGATCGCCGGCGCAGCCATTGGGCAGACTGCACGGTGTAAAGTGCGTGGGTACGACAGAGCCTTCGGGGTAGAAGTTGTCTACGATGCGCTGGCGGTCAATCCCCATAGCGATGGCCTGGCGAACTTTGAGGTTGCCATAGGGCTCCTTCAAGTTGCACATCGCCAGGTACAGGATGTTGGGGTTGGGGACTGGCAGAAGCTGCAAGTTGGGATCGCTCTTGACGGTCTCGAAGTCATCCGGGCTAACATTGGTGATCTGGTCCACATTGCCGGACTGCAACTCCAGCAAGCGGGCCGCGCCTTCCGTCGCCCAGCGGATGACCGCGGTCTCGGCGATGGCCGGCTCACCCCAGTAGTCGTCGAAGCGCTTGAGAACAATGCTCTCCCCGCGGTTCCAAGACTCCAGCATGTAGGGGCCGGTGCCAATGGAATTCTCCAGGATTTCGCCTGAGGCAGCGGTGGCTTCGATGTGTTCTTTGGGTTGGACGCTAAAGGGGATAAAGGCCACCTTGGCCAGGAAAGCTGGGTCAGGTGAGCACATTGTGAACTGAACAGTGTAGCGGTCAAGAGCTGCGATTTCCTTGATCTTGCCGCCATAGTCACAATCGGGAGCCACGATGGACGCCAACTCATCCGCAGTCTCCTTGGTGATGTCCTCACCGAACCACTCCATGGATAGCGCGGTCAAGGTACCATCGCTGTGCATGTCCGCCAGGATGTCGTTGAGCTTGGCCAGCAGCCTTGCACTGGGCCCACGCGACTTGTCCAGCGCGAAGGATAGGGGCTCGTAGAAGGCCGGAGCGCCCAGCAGCTTGATGGGCACACCCTCATCAATGGCGCCTTGCAGGGTGGGAATGGCCGACATCACAGCGTCCAGTCGGGCGCCGTCGCCCAAGCGCAGGTCTTCGATGGCATTGGCGTCAGTGGGATAGGTCCTCAGCTCTCCAGCCTCCCAGGCGACGTAGTTAACCTCATACCCCGCGATGGGAATCTCGACATCCTTGTTCATGAAGTACTCGTAGGTGCACTCGCCGCACAGGCCGATGACTTTGCCTGCCAGGTCGTCCACCGATGTGAAGGTATTGTCCTCGTGCACAGCAAAGCCAGCCGGCGTGTAGTAGTAGGGATCAGTGAACCACAGCACCTCCCCCCGTGCCACCGTAGGGGTCATGCTGCCGATGCTGATGTCCCAGCGAGCACCCCAACTGCCAGCGGTGATGAGGTCCCAATCGGGAGTCACGAGCTCCAACTCGACGCCCAGCCGGGCAGCGACTTCTTTGTAGACGTCAATGTCAAAGCCAACCATCTCCCCATCGTCGTCCAGGAAGCTCTGGGGAGCGTAGTTGGCATCGCTGGCGCCAACCAATACGCCGGCCGCCAGTATTTCGTCCAGGAGATCCTCGCCTGCTGGAGCCTCCGCGCCGGGGATGATGAATTTCCAGCCAGGATGGATCAGACTGGGGTTCTCGATGCTGGCGAAGCTGGAATCTTCGGCATGCTTGGCGTTGGTAGCTTCGACGATGGCCCAGTAGGCCGGGCCGTTCCCCAGGTACTTCTCCGCCAGGGTCCAAAGGTTGTCTCCCAGCTTAACCGTATAGGTCAACTCCTCCTGAGCCGGCGGAGCAGCGCTGGCCACACCCAGCATCGTCAACAGCATTGCGAACACTAAGATCAAATTGGTAAACGTTCTCTTAAGCATTTGTTGCCTCCTCCTTGTTTTTGGTCTCTCGGGTATTTGGCGCCAAGCCGTCTTTCAGTGACTTGACACGAACTCTTAACCTGCCCAGGGCGCCTAGCCCCGCGCCTGACTGCGACTCACTAATTCCTTTGCGCAGATGAAATTCTAAGGCCGAATCAACTCCTTTCACAAGTCATACAGCTTCAGGGGTCCGGAGGTTCAAATCGCGACCTATGTCGGACAAGTGGCTACTCCATTCCCAGGTAAGCTTTCTGCACCATCGGGGTTTGCCGAAGTCCATCGGCTGTGTCGCTCAACACGATCTCCCCTGTCTGAAGGACGTAGCCCCGACCGGCGACCTGGAGCGCCATGTGTGCGTTCTGCTCGACGAGCAGGATGGTCGTTCCGTCGCGGTTTATCTCCTGGATTGTCTCGAAGACGTTCTCCACCAGGACGGGCGCCAGCCCCATCGAAGGCTCGTCCAGCAGCAACAATCGTGGCCGTGCCATCAGAGCGCGGGCGGTGGAAAGCATCTGCTGCTCGCCTCCGCTCAACGTTCCAGCTACCTGGCTCCTCCGCTCCTTGAGGCGAGGAAAGAGGGTGAAGACACGCTCCATATCCGCGGCGATGCCTGCTTGATCGCTGCGGTGGTAGGCGCCCATATCCAGGTTTTCAGCGACGGTCAGCTTAGAGAAGACGCGCCGCCCTTCGGGCACCATGGCCACACCCTTGTAAACGATTTCGTGGGCTTTGTAGCTGGCCAGATCCTCACCTTCGAGGAGGACTCGGCCCTGTCGAGGCTCAAGCAGCCCGGCGATCGTCCACAGGGTGGTTGACTTGCCAGCGCCATTGGCGCCGATCAGCGTCACGATCTCACCTTCCTCGACGGTGATTGAGACGCCTTTCAAGGCGTGAATGTTACCATAGTAGGTATGTATGTCTTGAACTTCCAGCATCGGCATAGAGATTACTCCTCAAAGACCCTAAAGGTTTCAGAGACCTTTAGGGTCTGCGTCTTTGGTGGCCAGGCCGGTAGCAGCGCCACGCCCGAGGTAGGCTTCGATCACCCTGGAGTCGCACTGAACCTCGCTACACGTCCCTTCGGCAATCTTCTCCCCGTAATCAATGACCGTTACCCTCTCGGAGATACCCATGACCACGCGCATATCGTGCTCGATCAGCAGGATCGTGATCCCCAGTTCATCGCGCAATCTCCGGATGAAGCGCATCATCTCCGCGGACTCACGCGGGTTCATGCCCGCCGTCGGTTCATCGAGAAGCAGCAGCTTGGGCCTACCAGCCAGGGCGCGAGTGATTTCCAGACGCCGCTGGTCGCCGTAGGGCAGGTTCTTTGCCAGGAGATCCCCCTTGCCTCCTAGTCCAACAAACTGGAGCAATTCGTTGGCTTCCTCCACTGCCCGCTCCTCTTCCTCCCGTGTGCTCCGCAAGCCAATGATGGCTCCGATCCAACCGCGCTTCAGTTGCGGCTCCATGCCGACCAGAATGTTCTCGATAGCCGTCATGTTGGCGAAGAGACGGATGTTCTGATAGGTGCGGGTGATACCCAGGTGAGCGATGTGGTCAGGCGATCGCCCGTTCAGAATGTGGCCTTCGAAAACGATCTCGCCCTCATCGAACCCGTAGAAGCCGGTGATGCAGTTGAAGAAAGTGGTTTTCCCCGCCCCATTCGGTCCGATGAGACTGACGATACCGCCTTCGGGGACGTCGAAGTCAAAAGCACTGACCGCCGTCAGACCGCCAAAGTTCTTGGTGACTTGCTTGGAAGTAAGAATAGCCATAGAAGTTTATCCCCCTACGATTTACACAACTGAGCCAGGCTCACTCAGCTCCCCTCACCGTTCGGCTGAGCTCACGACGGAGCCTGCTAGCACGGGTTCCTGATCGGTACGCAATTCGCGCTTCCTGACCTCAGAGGGCCAGAATCCCTCCGGACGAGCCAGCATCATCACGATCAGCAGCACGCCGTACATCAGCAGGCGGTACTCGGCGAACTCGCGCAGCAGCTCCGGCAACCCGACCAGAACCAGGGATCCCACAACCACGCCGGGGAGACTCCCCATGCCCCCGACGATAATCAGGCACAGCACGTTGATGGAAACCAACAGATTGAAGCTGTGGGGAAAGATTGAGGTGAGTTTGCTCGCAAAGATCGCGCCTGATAATCCGGAGAACGCGGCGCCGATGGCGAAGGCTAGCAGCTTGGTCCTGACCAGGTTGATGCCCACCGCCTCGGCCACGTCTTCATCCTCTCGCATGGCCATCCATTGGCGACCCAGCCGTGATTCCCTTAGACGCCAGGACACGAAGACCGCCAGGAGACAACCCGCCAGAACGACGTAGAATAGCAGCTCGGGTTTGACCAGCGCCAGGGAGCCGATCTGAGGCTTAGGTATCTTCAGGATACCTTGCGCGCCGCCGATCACCGGCTTCAACAGGTCTGAGAGCGCCAGGATACGGATGATCTCGCCGAATCCAAGTGTGACGATGGCCAGATAGTCGCCCCGCATCCGCAGCACCGGTATGCCCAGGATGACGCCCGCCAAAACCGCAATCAGCACCGCGAAAGGCACGGCGGCCCAAAACGACATACCCATACCTAGTTCGGTAGTGGAGGTCAGCACGCCCATCGTGTAGGCTCCGATGGCGAAGAAAGCCACGTAGCCCAGGTCCAGGAGGCCCGCGAAGCCCACCACGATGTTCAGCCCCAGGCCCATGAGCACGTAGATGCCCACGTTGTTTGCCACCTCGGACAAGTAGGTGCCCAGAAGACGCGGCAGGATGAGCAGCAAGATGATTCCCAAGCCGATGCTGATCCGACGAAGAGTTTCTTGCTGCTTAGGGGGGCGGGCGGCGATCCGTTTCCCAACGCGATCACCGCGTCTGCTCCACAGGGCTGATACACCAGCGATGAGGATGAAAAGCACCAGGGCTGTGAAGGGCAGGAGTGCCTTGGATTTGAAGATAACCCTCAAAATGGCTGAACCGAAGAAATCTCGCAGCCTGTTGCTGAGGATCTCCGAGAACAGACCGATCCCGAGAGTCCCTATTAGCCCTGTCAAGAGAGGCCGTTGGATTTGGCTCGGCAGAAGGTAGAATCCGGCAGCGGCCACACTGATGCCCACCATGGCGCCAAGAAGCAAGAGGCTACCAACGACCGTGCCCTGGCCGAAGGTCAACGTTTCTATGAGGGCAGGGGAGACGTTGAAAAAGAACTGCCGAAGATCGAAGGCATTCGCAAGCACAACAAGCACGATGATGGGTATGGCAGCGAATAGGCCACAAACCAATCCGTAGACAATGCTGACGCCTCGCTTACCTTCGGGCGCACCCTGGGCGGCAAGGTAACCCATCGCGGCTGCTGTGGCGTAGAGGAGCAGTTGCCCCAGTGTCAGTACATCAACGATGAGGGAGCGCTTCCCGAAGAGCGCCACCATCCCTATCATGCTTAAGCTTAGCGCAACTACACCGGCGAGTAGACCAAGCTGAATTGCACGACGAAGCGACAGCCGTAGGTCAGTTTGAAAAGAGTCAGTCATAGTATCAGTACCTCACGCTTTCTCTTCAGACAGTCGTTCCCCCAGGATCCCCTGGGGTCGGAAGATGAGCACGAAGACAAGCATGGTGAAGGCGATGACGTCCTTCAGTTGGTGAGGGGCAGGGATGCCCAAACCCTCCAGGAAGAGGCTCGGACCAACAGATTCAAAGATCCCCAGGAACAAGCCGCCAATCGCCGCTCCGGGTACGCTGCCGATTCCGCCGAGGACGGCGGCAGTGAAAGCCTTGATACCAGGAACGAAACCCATAAAGAAGTGTACCTGGCGGAAGACAATCGCAAAGAGGACGCCAGCGACACCAGCCATAGCGGCCCCAGTGGCGAAAGTAATGGAAACTGCTCTATCAATATCAATCCCCATGAGGGCAGCGGCGTCTTTGTCCTCAGACACAGCCCGAATCGCCTTACCAGTCTTGGTTCGCATGATGAAGAAGTTCAGTCCAATGAGTATCACGATCGTGGCGACAATGACCACCAGGTGAGTTTTCAGCAATTCCGTTCCCAGGAAGGGAATAGAGCCTTTCAAAGCCTGGACCTCAGGGAAGGCAATGACGTTCGAACCGAACAGGCCTCGAAAGAAGTACTGCCAGAAGAAAGAGGCGCCGATAGCGGTGATCAAGGGGATCAGGCGCGGCGCCTTCCTGAGCGGGCGATAGGCGACGCGCTCGGTGAGTAGAGCTACGGCGACGGAGACTACCACGGCAAGCACCATGACTACCAGCAGGCCAATCACGGGTTGACGGTCGAGGAACCCGGAGGCGCCCATGGGTATCGCCACAAGCATGGTAGCCGCCGTGATGCCGGACATAAAAAACTCGCCGTGGGCAAAGTTGATCATCAATAGCACCCCGTAGACCAGCGTGTACCCAATGGCGATGAGGGCATACATGCTACCCTGGGCAATGCCGAAGATGAGAAAATCTGTCCACTGGCGCGTCGTATAGGGATTGTCCAGGACCGTGGCAATCGTGCCCCAAATAACCAACACGAGAATGATGGCCCTGAGAATCCAAAGAACGAGCCCAATATAATCAATATCCCGAAGGCGACGTAGCATTGTTTCTCTCCAAGAAGCAGGGGGTGTGGACCCAAGGCGATCCTCTGGGTCCACACTCCCCTATAGTTCGTGAGTCTTTGGGAGTTAGCATGAATAATGGGTTGGAGTCCCCAACGGCTCGACTGAGCGTTCGACCGAACTCACGCCGAGGGCTCGCCGAAGTCTTGTTGGGGCTTGTCGCGCCACACCCTCAACAAGGTGCAACCTGCGGTTGCCTGGGAGTCCAACACTGTGACCTTGCGAAATCCCAAAGAGCCTAGTTCGTCAGATCACAACGGCCATCGTGCCGACAGGCGCTACCTACAGCCAGATCCTGACGTACGTCCCGTTCGTAAGCTCTGTGTGACCGATGTGATTTGGCTTTGGGACACTGCCTTTACTGAGCAGCCCAGATCGGGATATATATCCCGTTCGTAAGTTGCTTGACCACGATCTTGGCATCAGCGCAGTCGCCGAACTGATTGCAGTTGAGCAATCCGGTGATCCCCTCGTAATTGACCGTCGCGTACAAGCAATCCCGCATGTCCTGGCGACCAACGTGAATCGTGCCATCGTCCTCCTGGGCGGCTACTTCTTCAACGCATCCCAGGATCAAGTTCGTCGCGTCATAGGAATGGGAGTGGAAGACAGAGATCGGGGCCGACCCGACCTTCTCCACGTATGCATTCAGGAACTTCTTGTAGGTGCCACCTAAGAAATCCGTGTCGGGACCGGAGAAGTACATTCCCTCGCCCGCCTCGCCAACGGCTTCGGCAGCGGTGGCGGAGATACAGCCATCCGCGGCTGACAGGATGGTGCTCTCCAGTCCAGCGACCTCTTTGGCCTGCTTGGTGACGAAGCCGCACTCGGCGGTGAAGATCGGGTAGTAGATAACGTCGGGTGGCCCGGCCGCGGAGACCGCAGTTAGCACTGGGCGCATGTCGGTGTCGCCCTTGTTGATGGCGGTGAACATCACCACCTCGCCACCGCGCTTCTCAAACGAATCGGCGAACACCTTCGCCAGGCTTTCGGTGTACGGGTCGCCATCGTGGATGGCGGCGGCCGAGCGCGCGCCCAACTCGTCATAGGCGTAGTCGGCCATGGCCGCACCCTGGATGTTGTCATTATGAGCGGTGCGCAGGTAGCCGGGCTTCCAGGCGATGGTTGGATCCGTAAGTGTCGGTGAGGTGTTGGAGGGTGAGACCATCAGATAGCCGGCGTCCGAGACGACCTCTGCCATGGGGACGCCAGCGCCAGAGCAACTGGTGCCAACTATCCCGATGATGGTCGGATCGGAGACGATCTTCTGTGCAGCCGTCTGCCCGCCCTCGGCGCTGCAGCCATCGTCCTCGGCTTGAAGCTCGACCTTATGGCCCAGAACTTCACCTTTGAAATCAATGGCGATCTCTACGCCGTACTGTGAGTCCGTACCGAGGTCAATATTCGGGCCGGAGATCACGAGAGCCGAGGCAATGCGGATCGGGTCGTCTGGTGCATAGGTGACGCAGCCGATGGCGTCCTTGCATTCGAAGGGTGCCGCTTTCGGCGTGCAGCTAACCACGAGCAGAACGGTCAGCATCAGAATACCAAGAACTTTACTGTACTTCATTTGCTCTTTCCTCCTTAAGTTTGGCTTTTGGTGTCAAGCTACCTTCCACAAGCTTGACAAGGACTCTTAACCTATCAAGGGTGCCTAACCCCACGCTTGCCTACAGCTCACTGACACCTTCATGCAGAGGCGTTTTGAGGCCCGATCAACTCCTTTCAAGTCATACACCTTCAAGAATCCAGAGGTCCAAAGCGAGGATCACGATTCACCCAAGCTAAGCATATCAGATATGAGCTATCTTGTCAAATCTGGGTCAACGCTGAAAGATAAGCTCTATGCGGAGTTACTACTCAGGCTGGCGGTTGAAACCGCGCCTGGAGAGCTAAAGCTGACTGTCCACCTACGTGGACAGCGACGTCCACGCAGGTGGACGCCCGGCTGAAAGCCCTGGAGAGGCGATTTGGCATCGTTTCAAATCGCCAAAATAGCAACTTTACACTTTTTTGGTGGAGTGCAGACCCAAGTGAACATAAACAGCCATTTTGCCCCTCTGGAGGCCATTTTGGGGGCCTTTTGCGCTCCGTTTGGATCATAATCGCGGAAAAAGTGTAAAGCGATCTCTGGTCATTTCCAGGCTGGATGAAACGATGCCGGCGATTTCAATCGCGGCACAGGGTAGCCTGAGCAGTCACTATGCGGACAAGAAAGAGTCCCCAAGTCGAGACGGCATGTTTTAGGCGGTGGTATTGACCTCACAAGCCATCGTCGTCTTGGGGACACGAAAGTGAGCAAAATGCGGCTGTCTTTTTTCGTCCTACCATTAGGAACCAGAACCAGTCTGCACAAAGGCTGATAATCTGGAGATATTATAACGGAAAGCAGATGATTTGTCAAGGATTGTTTTCTCTTTTGGACTGAATTGTGCAAATGGTGGTAAGAGAGCACCATGATGTAGAAGCCATTTGGCATGATTTTGACAGTCGTGGTATAATTCTCTATAGTCACAATCGCCCCAGACGACACATTGGCTCGTGGCCAATTTCTGGCTGCAATACCTGAGGAGGTGATACCATGAAACCCTTCGAGAAACTCGGCGCGTTCTACCTGGGCCGGGAGTATGACGTGGTCTCGGACAAGCGACTCGACCACCTGGTCATGTACGACGCCCGTGACCTCACCACCCACGCTGTCTGCGTGGGCATGACCGGCTCTGGCAAGACCGGCCTGTGCATTGATCTGCTGGAAGAGGCCGCCATAGACAGCGTCCCCGCCATCATCATAGACCCCAAGGGGGACATCACCAACCTCCTGCTCACTTTCCCCGACCTGCGCCCCGAAGACTTCGAACCCTGGGTAAACGTGGACGATGCTCGTCGCAAGGGCATGAGCGTCGGCGAATACGCCCGCCACATCGCCGACACCTGGCGCAAAGGGCTGGCCGATTGGGGAGAAGGGCCGGAGCGCATCCGCATGCTGAAGGAGAGCGCGGATTTCCGCATCTACACCCCCGGCTCCGACGCTGGCCTGCCCATCTCCATCCTGGCCTCCCTTAAGGCGCCCGCCCTGAGCTGGTATGACAACGAGGAACTGCTGCGCGACCAAATCCAGGGCACAGTCAGTGCCTTGCTGGGCCTGGTAGGCGTCGAGGCCGACCCCCTGCGCAGCCGCGAGCACATCCTCCTCTCCAACATCTTCGAGCACTTCTGGCGGCAGGGCGAAGACATGGACATGGCCCGCCTGATCAACGCCATCCAATCGCCGCCGCTGCGGCAGTTGGGCGTCTTCGACGTGGATACTTTCTTCCCCGAAAAGGACCGGTTTGGCCTGGCCATGTCCTTAAATGGCATCATCGCTGCCCCCAGCTTTGGGGCCTGGATCAAAGGCGAACCCCTGGACGTCTCCAGTCTCCTCTACACCCCAGCCGGCACACCACGGCACAGCATCTTCTACATCGCCCACCTCAGCGAACCTGAGCGCATGTTCTTCGTCACCCTGCTGTTGGAGCAGATCATCACCTGGGTGCGGCAGCAATCGGGCACCACCAGCTTGCGAGCCCTGCTCTATTTCGACGAGGTATTCGGCTTCTTCCCGCCTGTGGCCAACCCGCCTTCCAAGCGCCCCCTGCTGACCCTGCTGAAACAGGCACGCGCCTTCGGCTTCGGTGTGGTGCTCACCACCCAGAACCCGGTGGACCTCGACTACAAGGGTCTGACCAACGCCGGCACCTGGTTCATCGGCAAGCTCCAGACCGAGCGAGACAAAATGCGCGTGCTAGATGGCCTGGAATCGGCCACCACCGAGGCTGGCGGCGCACTGGATCGCCGCCAGCTCGACCGCACCATTTCCGCCCTCGACTCCCGCGTCTTTCTGCTCCACAACGTCCACGAAGACCGGCCCGTCATCTTCCAAACACGCTGGGCCATGAGCTATCTGCGCGGGCCCCTCACCCGCAGCCAGGTGCGCCAACTGATGGCCGAGGCCCGGGTCGAGGGGGTGGCGCCCGCGCCTGCTCGCTCGGCTGTGCGACGTGACGTTGCCCCCGCCGTCGCGCCGTCACCCACCGCCCCGGACCAGCTACCTGGTTATAGCAACGCCCCTCCGACCTTGCCCCCCAACCTGCCCCAGAGCTTCCTGCCCTTGATCCTCACCCCCAACCGCGCCCTTGCCCGCCTGGAGAAAGAGTTGGATCAGCGCCTGGAAGCCGAGGAAACGGCCCTGGTCTACGAACCTTGCCTGCTGGCTCTGGGCAGTGTCAGCTTCGTTGACCGCAAACGCCGCGTCAACGAGAGCAAGGAGGTAGGTCTCCTGGTCCTGCCTGGGGACGTGGGTACTGTCATCCGCTGGGAGGACGCCGACCCCATCGAGTTGGACCCGAACGATCTGGAGGATCAGCCTGAAGCCGATGCCCTCTTCGGTCTCATCCCATCCGAACTCAACACCGCCTCCGGGCTCAAAGCCTTTGGCAAAGACTTCAGCGATTACCTCTACCACGAGGAGTCGCTGAACCTGTACTACAACCCGGTGCTGAAACTCTACGGCCAGCCTGGCGAATCGGAGCGCGACTTCAAGGTCCGGGCGCAGCAAATCGCCCGTGAGAAACGGGACGCTGAGGTCGAGAAACTGCGCCGAAAATACGAGCAGAAACTTGGCCGCCTGGAGACCCGTTTGGCCCGCGAGGAGCGAGAGCTGTCCGAAGACCAGGACGAATACGAGGCCCGCAAACGCGAGGAACTGGTCTCCGCTGGCGAAAGCCTGGCCAGCTTGTTTGGAATCGGGCGCCGCCGCAGCACGACCGGCCTCTCGCGCGCCGCTACCAAGCGCAGGCTCACCACCAGGGCCAAGGCGGATATCGCGGAATCCGAGGAAGAGATCGCTCGGTTGCAGGACGAGATCGAGGACATGCGCCGGGACATGGAAGAGGAGGCCGTGGCCATCACCGAGAAGTGGGCCGCAACCCTGGACGAGATCGAAACCTACCCCGTCAAACCCCGTCGCAGCGACGTGCAGGTCGAAGTGGTGGCCCTGGCCTGGGCCCCCCATTGGGAGATCGGCTATCGTTCGGCCCGTGGCAGTCTGACCCACGACCGCATGCCGGCTTGGACTTAGGAGCAACGAGTCAACTTTCACGTTTCACGTTTCACGTCTTACGCATCACGTGAGCATCATCTCAATCAAAGAAGGAGGCAAAAAGCCATGTTCCGCAAATACAGCATTTTGATCGTTCTACTGGTAGTCGGCCTGGTGCAAACGGCTTGCTCCAGCCCGGTTCAGGAAGCCAGGCAGGCCCAGGGCATCCCCTGGTGGATTTGGCTGGTGATAATAGTGGTGATGGCCGCCCTGTTCCTGTGGTTGTGGCTCAGCGAGCCTAAGAAGAAAGCTGCCCCGCCAGCCAAACTTGAGGCAGCAGCCCACACCATCAGCCCTAAGGCAGCAGCCCCCTCCCACGTCGTTGACACGCCGGAGGGTATAGCAAGGCGCATGGCGCCTGTCCCGAGTGAGGTCGAAATGCCAACACCCGATGATCTGAAGCGCATCGAAGGGATTGGCCCCAAGATATCCAGCCTTCTTCAGGCAGCCGGTATTATGACCTTTGCTCAACTGGCCATGACCGACGTGAGTCGGCTGAAGCAGATCATAGCGGAGGCCGGCCTCCGCGCGCTGGCAGATCCTACCACCTGGCCCGAGCAGGCCAACCTAGCGGCTACTGGTCAGTGGGGTGCGCTTGAGACTCTGCAAGACGAGCTCAAAGGCGGTCGGCGGGTGTGATTAGTAATCAGTAGTTGCATTGGCAAAAAGGCGGTTTTGGCCTTTTTTGCGTCGTTATAGAACCATTGCGATTTCAAGGAATCCATGCTATAATACTTGTAGGGTAACCAAGAACGAGAGAGAGTCTCCTGAACCTACCGAATTCGTCGTAGTGAGCTGCAGCCGAAGGGTTTTTCTTCGGACATGAATAGGAGGGACGGACAGCTTGACTCGGATCTCACGGTGCCATTGCTCAACCGAGAGGGTTCTCAGACTATTCCGCGCCCGCCTGATTTTGTTGTTGCTTGTTCAGCGCCAACCAAGAGACGCTGTTGCTGTGTCTTGACGGTTGGCGTTATTGCTACCACCGGCCCCATGAAGACCTCACTAAGTAGCAATAGAGCCGAAGGCAATGTCCACGAGCAACGGCCTACTATCCGTCTGCTCTTCCTTGCGTTGCCACTTGGCCTTGGGTTTTTGTTGCTGATCGTTGCCGTAGTCGTGTTGTCTTCGTCGTCTAAGCCAAAACCATCGTCAGCAGACCCAACGGCTACTGCGACCGTGACGACTGAGACCACACCGATTTCGCCCACCGCCACGCCACAAGCTCAAGAAGAGGCAACGAGCCAACCTGCACCGACGCAGGCACCGTCACCAGAAGCCGACGTCGTAGCCCAGGTCAATGACCAGACCATCGGTCGACAGGCGCTGCAGGCTATGCAGGCCGCCGACCGAGCTATGACCGAACTGCTGGACCAGCCTCTCACAGTCGGTGATGACGTGCTGGACCGGCTGGTGAACGTTGAGCTGGTGCGGCAGGCAGCCCAGGCGGACGGCTTTGCGCTGGAAGAGGACCACATCGCCCAACAGTTGCAGGACTTCCTGGCGACCAGGGGTAAATCCACGGAGGATCTGGAGTCGGCGCTGGCGGCCAATGATCTGAGCACGGATGACTTCACGGCCTACTTTGGACAACTTCTGCTGGTAGATCAGTTCTCCCGAACTCAGGCCCAGGCCCAAGACGTGACGGTATCGGAGTATCTACGCCAGTTGCAGAGCGAAGCCCACATTAGCTTCGGCCCGGCGGCAGATGCCGCATTGGCTCAGGCACAACCCGACACCCGGCAGGGCGCCACTACAGCATCCGAAGCCACAACCGAAGCACCGACCGCAGCGCCGATGGCCGACGTCGTGCGAGGCACCGGCACGGGTCAGTACGCACCGCTGTTCGAACTAGCGGTTCTGAACTACCCGGCGGCTGATTTCCTGAAACTAGAGGACTTGGTCGGAAAGCCAACGCTGCTTAGCTTCTGGACCACCTGGTGTGGCTACTGTCGGCGTCAGACCCCGGTGCTGGTGGACGCGCACGCCCGCCACGGCGAGAGTGTGCAGTTCGTAGGGATCAATGTTAAGGAAAACCAGCAACAGGCGCAGAACTATGTCACGTCCAACAACATCCGTTACCCGATAGGGTTGGATTCCGACGGTCAGGTCGGCAGCCGCTACGGGATCAGCGGGTTCCCAACCACCTATTTTTTGGACGCAGAAGGGCGCGTCATCGCCCGCTACGTGGGTTCGCTCTCGTCAGAGCAAGTGGAAAGCTATCTGCAACAGTTGCTCGCTGAAGCAAGCCCTTAGGCACGAGCGAGGAGGGTAGCCATGCACTCAATTCGCCCCCAGTTCACACTCAGTACGCGTGATCGCATCCGCAGATTTCTGCATGCACTTATGGCCGTGGGCCTGCTGCTCAACATAGTGACTCCGGCCATTGTGTCCGCTGCGACTGCGACGGCGCCGCGTACGGCGGCAGCGCCGGCGCCCGACGCAGCGGGAAGGGCGCAGTCTGCCCGCCGGCCAGTCCTGGGGAATGGTTGGCTGCCGGCATTCTTGATTGCCTTTAGCGAGACCGACATACTAGGGGCCAAGTCCGCTCCCCCGCCAGCGCCCGGCGATAGTTCGCTGCGGACCTGGCTCAACGTGACCAGCGGCACCGATGCGGAAACCACTGCCCCGCCAGAGCTGGGGGACTCCCTGCTGCCGGCCTGGATGGCGGAGACCAGCGGTTGCGACACGCCAACCAGGACCTGCGAGGAATCGTCTACGCCCACGCTGCCGGAACTCAGCACATCCAATGTTGCTCGGCCTGGATCGCCAGATCCAGGCCAAAAGCGGGAGGCAACCGAGGTTGCACGCAATCCCCTTGGAGCAACCTTGGATCCACTGGAGCTGGGCGATAGCTTGCTGCCGGCGTGGCTGGATGGTGTCAGCGAATCCGTGATGACAAAGCTACCTAACTTGGCCACCGAACCAGTGGCCGAGGGCGAGGACACGCCTACTAAGAACGATGACACGGAACTGGGGACGGAGCTATTGCCGGTCTGGTTTGCTACCGTGGACAGCACGTCCGACGCAAATAGGGAGCCAGGCCCTTGGGGCCCTATTAGGCTACTGGCAGCCGGATCTTGTACACCCGAATCGGATCTGAGTATGCAGTTGACTGTGCCACCCGACGCAGTCAGCCGGGGCAATGTGAACGGCGACGTGTACACCGTCACCGTCAGCAACGACGGCAGCGTGGACACCACCGAGGTCAGCCTGCTCATTGACCCCAATGTTGGCTTCTACTACCTGGGCAATTCTGCGTCTGTGACCAGCAGCCCTGATGGTTCAATCAATTACAACGACACGGGTACGGGTTCACCGGGCGCACCGTCTATTATCACCCTGACAACTCCGAACTCTACCTTGTCGCCAGGGGAGACGATCACCTTCACCTTCAAGCTGGCCACCGACGCCGACGCCAAGTCGGGTCAATTGCTGTCTGTCACACTGCAAAGCGGCGATAGTCCCACCGTTCAGTGCAAGACCACTCAAGAGAACGTGCCCACGGTGCGCGGCAACCTGGTGATTGCAAAGACGCCAGCCGCTCAGGACGGCAGCTTCGGCGACGTCGTGACCTGGACAGTCACGCTGCGCAACACGGGCCTGGGCACGGTCTACAGCGCTGTCATGACCGACACCGAGGGCAGCGGCTTGACCGGCCTCTCCGCGACCCCAACCATCAGCCCTTTCGCTCCTATCACCCTGACAACAGAGGCATCCCAGGTTTACACCGTCACGGCGACCATCGCCTCCTGCAACAATCTGACCAACACCGTCGAGGCTTCCTGGTCCATCGGCAATCAGGATGGGACGGGCACCGCCAGCGACCCGGTGCAGGACAATGTGGACATCGTGTTCCTGCTCGACGACCCCAACGTGACGGTTCAGGTTGGCCCTCTGCCGAACGTGAACTACTGCGGTGCGATAAACGCCACGGTGCCGGTGACAGTGACCAACTCCGGAGCAACGGCGCGCAACCTGCGTCTCAGCCTGAGCACATCGAACGTCAGTGTCACGAATCTCGATGCCGACTGGGCCCGGGCAGGCAACCTGTTCACCTACCAGGGGGGCACGCCGGTCACCGATGCCATCCGCAGTGGCGAAACCATCACCTTCACAGTTCAGGTGACCAGCACCAACGTCTGCGCCAGTGATACGGCCAGCGTCAGTTTCACGCCCATCTATGATGACGCCTGCCTGTTGTCGTTGGATGTCAGCGGCACAGCAGACACTTCATCTGTGAACGTGGGGCAGAATGCTCCCACGCTGAACCTGGTGAAATCAGGCCCAGATGTGGTCGCTGCTGGTGATAACTTTGTCTATACCGTCACCGTTTCTGGCGACAACCAGGAGAGCATCACCGGCACAAATGGGATTGTAGTCACCGATGTGGTCCCTTCGCAACTGATCACCAATAGCACAAATGCCACCCGCGGTGTGACCGGCGCCGTGAACAGCACCATCACCTGGACTCTTCCTATCACCGACACGGGTCTCTACACTGAGGAGTTGTACATCAACGTCACGGTGCCCGAGCTCGGCGGAGGGACCTGCGGCGCCGGCAGCAGCTTCACCAACCAGGCCGATGCCGTGGCCGATGTCTGCTCACAATGCACCCTGGACGACAGCGAGAGCCTGCTCACCTATATCCAGGACTTCTTGGGAGCCAACAACGTCTTTACCAAGACGGCATCTCCCATCGAACTGTGCGGGCCGGGAAACGCCCAGTTGATCACCGCTGTGCTGAGCATCCGCGATGGCATCACCTGGACGAACACCGTCTACACCGATACGCTAGGCCAGGGGCAATTCGCCTTGCCACTGAACGTTGTTTCCGGCACCACTCAGGTGACTATTGATGGTATCGTCCGTACCAGTGACGTGACCATCACGGTGGCACCAACCTTAACGATTGATTTCAGCAGTATCGGCACTTATAGCAACACCACGGACATTACTATCACTTATCAAGTCACCGCTTCCGTCGGCAGTATCGTGGGTGATGCAGTCAGCCAGACGGAGTTCCTGTTCTCCGATTTCACCATGGGTGGATCGGGTACGGCCTGCGGCGGCGGCACTACCGGCCATTTCGGAACGAATATCACGTTGAGACGCGGCGATCTCACCGCTACGCTGACGCCGGCCACGCTCAGCTCCTGTCAGGAGAATGCGATTACGATCACGGTCTCGGGTGGTAACCCCAACACGGTAACTGACAACGTGGTGGTCACCTTCACTGCGGATGCGTCGGATGTATTCACGCCCACCAGCCCAACCTTGGGCGGCGACTTCGCGGGCGAGTCTGTCACCGTCACCCAGGTGAGCAACGTGGTCACCTTCACCTTCGCCATCACTCTGGAAATGGACGCGAACGGCACGATTTCGTTCCCCCTCTTCCGTCCCTGTGGAGTGAGCAGTCAACTTCGGGCGCGTGTCAGCTTTCAGGACCGCTGCGATGTGAGCCGCACTGATGGCGCCACCGGCGGCACATCAACAACCAGCTCCAACGTCACTCTCTTCGCCACCCCCGACAAGTACGTGGTGAACGAAAAGACGGCCCGCTGGCGCTTCTATGTGAGCAACGGCGGCAATCAGACCGCCAGCGAAGTCAGCATCACCAACACCTTGCCCAGTGGCTACAGCTTAGTGACGTACACGGTCAGGAGCTCCACTTCCCCCATTCCTACCTTAAACTCCATCACTTATGTCACGGGAAGCATTGGCGGGCGGGAAGTGGTCACGTTCACCATCCCCAGTTCACCGGGCCTGGAGGCAGGCGACCGCATTCAGTTTGACGTCACATCCACCGTGGCCAGTTGTGCCTCTCCCACACAGGTGGATATCGCGCTGTTCCAGGAATGTGGCAAGGTGGCGGGCACCTGCGGCGGACGGCACGAATGTATCGTTCAGTTCGTTAAGGGAGCTACCTCGCTGCTGAGCAGCAACGACCAAACAGCCAACCTGCCCCTGTGTGAAGAGGGTTTGATTGAGCTGGTCATCAAGAACACCTCGGCCCAGTCCGATGAGTTCGACTTCACCATCACCGACGTCATTACCAATGCCACCTTTGTCACCCAGACTGCGCGGGTTACGGTCACGAACCGGGCCGGCAACGTGGTGACCGGAGCCACTTCAGGCGTCCCTCTTCAGGACATACCGTTTACCCCCACCGTCACCACAATCGGCAATACGGACACCGTCACCTGGACCGT
This sequence comes from uncultured Anaerolineae bacterium, assembly GCA_964390805.1. GTDB lineage: Bacteria > Chloroflexota > Anaerolineae > VGOG01 > VGOG01 > CAYMKL01. Next base: position 88,181 of record CAYMKL010000006.1, read on the forward strand.
CACCAGCTTCGCCAGCGGCACGCCGCAGTACGATGTGTTGGCAGAGCGGGACGCCAGTGACGTGATCAAGATCACCTTCCGAGTGGGGACAGCCTGCGTTGGCACGGCAGCCGAGGTGCAGTCCACTGGCCGAGCCAAAGACGTGTGCGATGTGCTTCTGACCTTTGAAGAGGACAGCGTGTCGCTGATCACCGACGCGCCTGAGCTGACCATCGCCAAGACGGGGAGCAACGCTACCACCGGCGGCTCCCTTCCCGAACTCACCTACGCCAGTGTGACCGACACGGTGGTGTGGCAGATTCAGGTGACCAACATCGGCGACCAGCGCGTGCTCAACCTCCTCGTCACCGACACCGTGCCCAGCAACTTCACCATCACCGAGACGAACCCCGTCACGGCCAGCGTGGTCGGCGACGAGGTCAGTTGGGTCATCACCACGCCCACTCCGGTGCTCGACGTGGGTGATACCAAGACCTTCCTCATTACCGGCACGGTCGAGGGCGTCGCTTGTTCCCTCGTGGCGACGAACACTGCACAGGCCAACTTCGGGTGCAGCACCACGGATATCTGTCTGAGTGCGCCGGTGTCTGATACGGCCAGACTGCAAACCCAGCCGGATTTCCAGGTGCAATCCATCGTCGGGGATCTAAGCACTTGCGGTGGGGTGATCACCGTTACCCTGAACAACAATGGGCCGCCCGGGCAAAACGTGATTCTGACGGATACCTTACCCAGTGGTTTTGTCTACGAATCAACGGTCTACTCCACCACGGCGCCTGTCACGCTGCCCGTGTCGGGGTCGTCTGTGCCAACGTGGACATGGGCCATTCCCGTCAGTCTACCCACTGGTACGAGCACCCTCGCTTTCCGCGTGCGCAACGATCAGACCAGTGGCTCGTGTACGGACCCTGGCACTTCGATCTCCAACCAGGTAGACGTCGAATATGACGAGTTGTGCACAACCACCGGCCCCTACACCGCCACCGGCAGCGCCAACATCACGGTGGACAGCCCTGCCCTTGCTGTGGACAAATCACCCCAAAAGCAGAACTCCGATGTAGGTCGTGTGGTGACCTGGACGATCCGTGTCACCAATACCGGCACGGCCATAGCGCCCAACGTCGTCGTCACCGACGTAGTGGGTAGCGGCTATCTCAACCCTGGTGCAACCGATGGCACTTACAGTGGGGGTAGCAACTCGCCCATCATCGCCGGCAACACCATCACCTGGACGCCGGCCATCACTCTTCCGGTGGGTGACGTCTGGACGGCAACGGTCACGGGTACGGTGCAAGACACCGGAACCAACACAGACACCGTGGAGGTCAACGGCACCTGCCTTGCCGGGTGCATCTACACGACCACCAGCGACATCGCCTACGTCACCCTGGTGGCTGTGTTCGACAAGGCCCCTGACGTGCAAACCGACACCATCGGCAGCGTTGTGGTCTTCACAGTAACCGGTTATGCACCCGATACGGACGCCTTGTATGAGAATACGACCATGACCGACACCCTGCCGTCGGGCCTGGGGTACATCACGTCCACGCTTACTTATGTCTTCGACGGTGACGGTAGCAGCGGTGGGCCTGTCAGTGGGAGTGTCACGCCGGCCATCAGCCCTACCTATAAGGGAAATGGCGACTTGGTCTGGCAACTGGGCGACATGACCGGCACGGCGCGGATCACGATTGCCATCACCGCGGTGGTTCTGAACGAAGCAGCCAACCAGGATGGCTTGCGACGTACCAACGTCCTGACGGCAACCTGGATTGATGATGGCCAGTCCTACGTCGCCACCGATACGGCGCACGTAGACATCCTAGAGCCAACCCTCATCACCGAGAAATCAGCAAACCCGACTTCGGCCACGCCGGGCGATACTGTCTTCTTCGAGATGGAGCTCTACCACGCCACCACCTCCACCGTGCCGGCCTACAACGTCCTGGTCACTGACGTGGTTCCGACCGGGCTGGAGTATATCTCCAACTCGTGGGACCAAACTGCCGGTCCGAGTGCTAGCGCCATTGACGACAGCAATTCGCCGACGCTGACCGCCAATTGGAACGTCATCCCAACCACCACGACTCAGGCCAACCCCATTCGGTTGCGCTACAACGCCGTGATCTCAACGGCGGCGGCTCTGGGTTCGATCTTCACCAATACGATCACCACTACCTGGACCAGCGTGCTCACCGATACTTACGATGAACAGCGTGATGGCAGCGGTGGTATCAATGACTACGAAGACTCTGCTAACGCCACTGTGTCCTTGAGCGAAGTGACGATGGACAAGACCGGGCCTCTCACAGTGACTGCTGGAAACGTGATCACCTACTCGATCACTGTGCAGAACCTGGGCCCTGGCACGGCCACCAACGCCGTGGTCACCGACACCATGCCACTCCAGGTAGACACCATCACGGCCACGTACAGTGTGCCCGGGACGAGCAGTGGAGTGTGCACCATCACACTGGACGCCTCCGGCGACATTGTGGTGTGCAATATGGGCAGCATACCCAGTGGTGTCACCGCCAATATCACTGCCACCGGCACAGTAGACCCCGATACGCCCGAAGGCGCCGACCTGACCAACCAGGCCGAACTCACCGTCACTTCGTCAGACGGCTCAACGGTCAATAACAGCGACAGCACCGACACAGAGGTACTCACCGAGGCCGACGTGGGCGTGACCAAGAGCGGCCCTGCCACCGTCACCGCTGGCGAGCAGGTCACGTATACCATTGTGTTGAGCAACAGCGGCCCCTCCACGGCACGCGACGTGGACGTGAAGGACCTGTTGCCGGCAGGCTTGACCTTCGTCAGTGGCACGTCCACCCAGGGCACGTGCGTCAGCAGCATCTGCCAACTGGGCGATGTCTCCACCGTGTCCCCCAGCAATGTAATTACCATGGTCATCACCGCCACAGTGGGTAGCGACGTGACCGGCACCATTACCAACACCGCCCAGGTCTTCGCCGACACGTCCGATACCAGCAGTGCGAATGACAGCGACACGGCCTCGAGCACGGTCAACACCGGCACTACGCTGCAGATTGCCAAAACCGACCTGACTGACCCGGTCTACGCCGGCGATACCTACTTCTACGAGATTGCCATCACTAACACCGGCCCGTCCGACGCGCTGGACGTGGTCATCACCGACCAGTTGCCTGCTTATGTCACCTTCGAAGGCGCCAGCCCTGGCTGTGTCCACGACGACAGCCCGACCAACGGCGTGGTCACCTGCGCTGTGGGCACGCTCACTGCTGGCGCGCAGCGCGACTACCTGATCAATACCCGGGTGCTCAGCGACACAGTCAACAACACAACGGCCACCAACTACGTCACCGCCACGACGAGTACCACCAGCACGATGTTCAGCGATAGCGAGCCGACCACCTACCTGCAGAAAACCGGCGGCCTCGCCGACCTGGAGTTGACCAAGTCAGTTACGCCCACCAGCGCGGTAGCCGGCAGCGGAAGCTTCACCTACGCCCTGGTCATCACCAACAACGGGCCGGCTACGGCCAACGCAGTGCAGGTGGTGGACGCCTTCCCACGCCAGTTCGACTTCGTGTCGGCCACCGCCAGCGACGGCTCGACCTGCAACAGCGGTGTGACCTGCGATCTGGATGAGATGACCAACGGTGAGATCGTCACCATCACCCTCGTAGTAGAGGTGCCCTCCGACGTCATCACCGGCACCTACATCAATACGGCTACCGTCGGCAGCGCGTCGCCCGATAGCAATCCCAACAACAACACCGACGGCGAGCCGGTCAACGTGACCGAGCAAGCCATTTTGCAGATACGCAAGGTGGCCAATCCAGACCCGGGCACGCCCGGCGAAGACCTGACCTACACCATCCTGGTCACCAACACCGGCCCGTCGGACGCCGACAACGTCACTGTGACCGATACCCAGCCCAGCGATTTCACCCTGGCCCTGGTGACCAGCAGCCAGGGCGGGTGTGCGTCGCTGCCCTGCAACCTGGGGACCATCGTGGCCGGTGGCAACGCTGATATTACTATCAACGGCACAGTTTCGGCCGGCGCCGGCGGCAGCTTGGTTAACACAGCCACAGTCAGCAGTACCACACCACCCGGCACGGCTGTTAGCGACACCATCACCACGTCTCTGACCGCAGGCGCGGACCTGGCATTGGTCAAGACAGCGACGCCCACCGTCAACGCTGGCGAAAACATCACCTACACCCTGACAGTCTACAACAACGGCCCGTCGAATGCTCAGACCGTCCGCATCACCGACACGCTACCGGTAAGCGTCACCTTCAGCAGCGCCAGCAGTGGCTGTGCCGAGACCGCAGCCGGCAGCGGCGTGGTGACCTGTACTTTGGCCAGCCTGGCCAACGGCGCCAGTATGGGCTACACCATTGTAGTCACCGTGGCCAACGACGTAGAGCCTGGCACGAGCCTGGAGAACACCGCCACCGTTGGCTCTGACACGTCCGATAGTAATGCCTCTAACAACTCCGACGATGCCGATACTTCCGTCGTCGGCCTGGTTGACCTGGTTCTCGACAAGACGGGGCCCATCACGGTGACGGCAGGCCAGCAGATC